>JANPLQ010000134.1:0-107452 GCA_031422395.1 Ilumatobacteraceae bacterium
GTGCGGTGCCGATGGCGTGTTCGAATTCGGCGGCGAGGGCGTCGTCGAACACGAATCTGCCGACCAAGGATCCGTCGGAGGCGCGTTGTGAGATCAGTTGGCGTTCAGGAACAGCAGGTTCTGGTTGTTCGGTGATTGCTTCGGCGTTGCGTCGCCATTGGCGGCAGGCTTGTTCGCTGGCGCGTACGTCGAGTGGGGCGATGATCTCAACCAGCTCAGCAGCCTGGGCGTCGAACACCGATGCGACGGTGCGCGTGACGTTGGTCGACAACGCCTGAACCTGACCGGCCGACAACCGGGAGTTCAGGGCGGCTTCGGCGACGGGTTGATGATCACGCAGGAATCGGCCGCGTGCGACGAGGGCGGCGGCGTCGCGGTCTGACATGCGGCAGCGGTGACGTAACCATGCGGCGATCGTGACGGCACCATCGGCGGCGTACTCGTAGCTCTGATCGAACCGTCCGACCGCCAAAGCGAGGCGTGCTGAGGCGCGTTCGTGTGCCGCCCATACATCGACGAAATCGTCGATCGACAGCTCGCTCTCGTCTCGTTCGTGGTCTACCGAACACATATACCTAGCGTACATACGTTGCTGATGGAGTACACATGATTTCGCAATTAATTTCACGCTTGGAGCATCATTCGGTGGAGTGCTGCCGAATGCGAAAGGATCAAGCCATGATCAGCGACGAGATGGCAATCGAGATTGCCGAACGGATTCGAACCGCGGCGCAAACCAAGACGCCGACCAAGCAGATCTCGCAACTGCACCCTGAACTGACGATCGAAGACGCGTACGCAATTCAGCGAGCCGGCGTGACGTTGGCCGAGGCTGACGGGCGGGTTGTCAAGGGCCGCAAGATCGGACTCACCTCACGGGCGATGCAACAGTCGGTCGGGATCACGGAACCCGACTATGGCGTGATCTACGACGACATGTTCTACGCCGACGGGTCGGTTGTGCCGCGAGAACGATTCATCGCTCCCCGCCTCGAGGTCGAGTTGGCGTTCGTGCTCGGCGAGGATCTGTCCGGCCCTGATTGCACGATCTACGACGTGCTACGCGCTACGGAATACGTCACGCCGGCGATCGAGATCCTCGACGCCCGGATCCAGATGGTCGACCCCGATACGGGCTCGACCCGAACGATCGTCGACACGATCTCCGACAACGCCGCCGACGCAGGGATCATCACGGGCGGGCGTGTCGTGCGCCCCCACGATGTCGATCTTCGCTGGGTGTCGGCATTGCTGTACAAGAACGGCGTGATCGAGGAATCCGGTGTTGCCGCGGCAGTGCTCAATCATCCCGCCAACGGGGTTGCCTGGCTCGCCAACCGGCTGGCCGGCCACGGCGTCATTCTGACTGCCGGCCAGGTGATCCTCGCCGGTTCGTTCACGCGCCCCGTGTGGGTCCAACCCGGCGACACGTTCCACGCCGACTACGGCTCACTCGGTTCGATCGCCTTCCAGTTCTCCAAGGACATGTGACGAGGAGCCGTTTGTCATACGTTTGTGATATTCTGTATGACATTGTCAGCCAAAACTGTCACACGCTCGGTTCGATTGGAGGCTGATGCCGATCAGCGATTGGAGCGGCTGGCTGCCGAGCGCGGCATGACGGTGTCCGCTTTTATTCGTGAGACGCTCGCCGATGTGACGGAGCGAGCGGAAAGTCGGCGTCGCTTGGAGCGAGCACTCGAACTTGCTGCTCAACTCCCGGACTTCGACGATGACCGACACGAAATGTGGGGAATCGGTACACGTGTACCTGGTTGACACATCAGTTCTCACCAGGCTCCGCCACCCACAAGTCGCTGAGCGGCTGCGAGAATTGGAAGACGTTCGGTACTCGCCGATATCAGGCCTGAAGTATCGATTCTCGGCTTCCAACGAAGTGCAATGGGATCTGCTCGCGGAGGTTCTGGACGGCTTCGCAAGGGAGCCATTTGGGGCGGGGATATTCGAACGAGCGGACGAGGTTCAACGACTGCTCGCGGTGGCATCGCTGAAGGGCCGCAAGCTGGCAGACCTTCTGATTGCCGCCCAGGCCGAAATCGCAAAGCTGACCGTGGTGCACTACGACCGCGACTACGACTACATCTCGTCCGTGACCGGACAGCCAACGCTTTGGATTGTTGCTCCCGGCACGATCGATTGAGATGGTGAGTTGACGCAGTTAGTCGCTGATCTCACAGCGTTTGTAGTGTCCGGTTTTATGACCGGTACATCGTTTCGTGCGTTTCAGGCCGATAACTCGGGGGACACGGTGAATCGGGGCGTCACCACGATGTCAGTCGACGATCTCCCAGCAGATGGTGTGCTCGTCGAGGTGCACTGGTCGAGCGTCAATTACAAAGACGGCCTGGCGTCCACACCACTTGGCAAGGTGTCGCGCATCTCGCCGATCGTGCCGGGCATCGATCTCGCAGGGGTGCTCGTCGAGGATGCGCCCGGGATGCCTGCCGGCACCGAGGTGATCGCCCACGGTTACGACCTCGGCGTCGCTCGCCATGGTGGTTTTGCCGAGTATGCCCGCGTCCCGGCCGATTGGTTGGTGGCCTTGCCTGCCGGTCTCACGACTCGCGAAGCGATGATCGTCGGTACCGCCGGATACACCGCGGCGCTTTCGGTGATCGCCCTCCAAGACGCCGGTGTCACGCCAGCGTCCGGCCCAGTTCTCGTGACCGGCGCGACCGGCGGCGTCGGGAGCACCGCTGTCGGCATGCTCGCCGCGCTGGGCTACGAGGTCGTGGCCAGCACCGGCAAACCCGAAGCTGGCGACTTCCTGCGATCGCTCGGCGCGTCATCACTGATCGATCGAGCAGAACTTGCCGAGGAAGGCAAGCGCCCGCTGGAGTCGACCGCCTGGGCCGGTGCGGTCGACTGCGTTGGTGGCGTGCCGCTGGCCAACGTACTCAAGAAGATCCACTACGGCGGCGCGGTGGCGGCGAGCGGGTTGACCGGTGGTGCAGGTCTCCCGACCACGGTCTTGCCGTTCATCCTCCGTGGCGTCTCGCTGCTCGGCATCGACTCGGTGTTGACGCCGATCGAACGACGGCGCGCCGTGTGGAGCCGGATCGCCAGCGACTTGAAGCCGACCGGTCTGGCCGAGATCGGCCATGACGTCGGCCATGACCTCGCCCTTGGCGAACTCGAAGCGGCACTCGATGGAATCCTCGCTGGCGCTGCCACTGGGCGCAGCGTCGTCGACGTTCGGAGGTAACGATATGAACCGTCATGGATCTGGTGGCGGCGGTGATGGACGACGCGCTTCGGTGATGATCAGGATCCTTCGCCGCTGTCTTCGGTGATCCAGCGGGCAAAGCCGGGGGTGTCGAAGACGACTTGTCCGTAGCGCGTCGGACGCAAAATTAGGCGACGGTCGATCAGGTCGGCTCTTACGGGCGACAGTTGGGAATGCTTGAGTCCGAGTTGCCCGGCGATGTCGCCGGTACTGATCTCGCCATTGGCGTCGACCAATCGGGCGGCAACTCGCAGATACCGGCGCTCTGCAATCACCAGCTCGCTCCAACGCGGCTCGTACACGTACTTCGCCATGTCGGCGACTGTCTGCTTGGCTCCACTGCGAGCATGACCGAGCGTGATCTCATGTCCGGTCGTGGCCGCTTCCCATGTGTACTTGCCTGCTAGCTGGACGGCATGCGGGTAGCCCTCGGTGACTGACACGAGGTGATCGAGCGCTGACCGCGCAATCGTGCGACCGGCGGATTCGATTGGTCGCTGCAGCGCCTCGATCGTGGACTCTGCGTCGAGGTTGCCAATCCGCAACGGTTCCCTCTGCTCTAGAAACGACGTACCAGGGATCGCTCCGATCACCGACCTCGTGTTGGAGAGCCCGGCGGCGACCAAGCCGATCGGAAGCTGTTCGGTGTTGGCAAGCGTATGCAGCGACCCGCTCAGCAGTGCGATATCAGAGGGGCCGAGGGCATGCAGATCGTCGACCACGAACAGCAGTGTGCGACCGTGTTCAAGAGCCAGTGTCCCGAGTTGACGAAGCCGCGAGATCACTGTCTGCCCGAGCAGGTCATTGGGATGGATCGCTCGGCTAACAGGGGTTGGGTCTGGCACAATTGGCTTCGGAACGCGACGCGTCTTGGCTACCAGTGCGGCTTCGATGCGCGGTTTCTCGTCGATCAGCAGCTGTTTGAATGACCCACCGGTCCCGCCCTGCCAGCTGACTGTCGTCCACCGCCATTCGTCTCGGGCGTGGGCTGCGATACGACGTAGCAGGACGCTCTTGCCCGTCCCTTCGCCACCCACGATCAGCCGGTGATACTCAAGCCCACCAGGGCCGCGTTGCAAACCGAGCAAAACGTCATGGAAGATGACGTGACGACCGGCAAAGTAGGGCGGCTCCTCGCCGGATCCAGGGCGAAATGGATTTTCACTTACGGTCACTAGATTTCCGATCTTTCTTGTCCATAAATATTGATCTACCTGGACATATATGTTACTAGACTTTCAGACTTTCGGCTCACAACCATCAACCAATTGTCGAGCTCGTGACCTGCGGTGCACCGAGGCCCAAGAAAAAGATTCCCGGGTAGCCGGCAGTCTCGAACCCGAGGCTCGGGTTGCGTTCCAACGTCGAGCTGGCGATCCGGAGTTCGCCCGTCCGGTTGTTGGAGACGAAGAAGATCGCGCCACCGCCCTCGTTGGCGATGTTATCGCTGACGATGCTGCCCACCAGGTCGAGCGTGAACCGGTTTCCATCGAGGCAGATCGCCCCTCCGTTACCTCCGCCAGGGGTTCCCGAACGAGCAGGGTTGGCACCGCGCCCAATTGCGGTGTTGTTGGTCAGGACGCTGTTGTAGATCTGCCACGACACACCGATACTTGAGATCGCCCCGCCGTTCGAGCAGCTGTTGGCGTGCGCTGGCGTGCCGCCGAACGTGCTCGTCGCCACGATCACCGGTAGGCCGTTGTATTGGCTGAGCACGCGCAGTGCCCCACCTCCCACATCGGGTCCGGTCGAGTCACACCGGTTGGCGGTGAACGTGCTGTCGATCACCTTCACCCGACCACCGCGGACGAACACCGCTCCCCCACCGCCCCCTTCGCGCAGATCGCCGCTGCTGTTGCCGTCAGTGAAATGCAAACCCTGAATCGTGAGCTGGGGATGATCTTGGTTCTGGCAATGCGAGGTCGTCCATATCTGCGCCTGGTCACACGTGTTCATGTACAGGATGCGCCGCTGCCCGGCGCCGCTGAGTGTCACCTTCCCGCCCCCGTCGAGTACAACGACCGGGGAGGTATTGACCACCTTGGCGGTTTCGGTCATCACGATCGCCACTGGGATCGGTCCGCAGTCGAAGGTGATGATCCCGCCGAGCGCGACGGCGTTCACGACGGCCTGCGAGGTACAGCTTTCCGGTGTTCCGTAGCCGATCACCCGATCGGGCCGAGACGTGTCGATCGGATACGCCTCAGCCGGTAACGCCCCGCCCCCCGGATTCCCTGGCGGCTGGGGTGACGATCGTTCCGCGACAACCCCGACCGTCGCCGGCCCGTCAATCCGAGTCGCGCCAAGCGCGGCCGAGACCAACTCGCTGGCTGCAATACCGGCAACGAGTGCAAACACGGCGATGATCGTCGCTCGACTTCTCACGCCCCCAGTATCGCCAAACGAACCGAGACTCGCCCGGTCAGACTCGTTCGCCATCGTGGTAGTGCACGACGCTGCGAACGGTGCCGTCGAGCCTTCTTCGTAGAATCGCTGGAGACTCGCGCGCATCGTGGCGGCGTCCGTATCGGAAGTGTTCGACGTAGCGCGGTGTTCCATCGGCGAAGTACCCGCGCACGGCGGGCTGTCCGGGTTCAGGGTCATGCAGCTTGCCGAGCCGGTAATGGCATTCCTGTTTCGGAAGCCCGGTCGCCCGATAACGGATGAATGCCGGTGTGCGCGGTGCCGGATTCTCCATCACACCTTTGTTGAACCAGGCGACATACTCCAGGACGCCGTTCGCCGACTTACGGACGCGCCCGGTGAACCCGGCCGGAATTTGCGACTCCGAGTCAACATCCAACGTGGTGACGACACGGAACGAAAGGGTGTTAGGGAACAGATCCACCACACATATATCGAACCACCCGGTAACAGACTTGAGTGGTGACGACTACCACCGGGCGAATCCACCCAGGCAACACGCTGCTCACGCACGAACTGGTTGGCAAACTGAGCCTCGGCATCAACCCCGACGAACAACCCCGTTGGGGTTGATGCGCCGACGATCACGAAAACACTCGCGATTTCCAGTTGACAACCTGCCGCCAGCAGATTATAAGTTTGTTCACACCACTTGACGAATGCTTGAGAACAAGACCGGTGAGATTCACGTTTAGCGTTCGATCGTCAGGGTTTGTTCGCTGAACGTATAAAAGCTGAAACTGTAGAAGGTTGGACGGCTCCTAACCCGTGGCGGGACGGGAACCGCTAGGGGACGGGACAACAGTATGCGCTGGTTGATTGGGTTTGGCCTTCGGGATCGGCGATCTGTCGTCGGATTTTCCTTGTTGATTTTGCTGCTGGGGATCTGGCAGTTCCCGAAGATGAAAACAGACGTACTGCCGGAGTTCACGCCGACGACCGTCGAGGTACAGACCGAGGCGCTCGGCTTGTCAGCCTCCGAGGTCGAGCAGTTGATCACCGTCCCGTTGGAGCAGGATCTGCTGAATGGCGTGGCCTGGATGGAATCAATCCGGTCTCGTTCGGTTCCTGGTCTGTCGTCGATCGAGATGATCTTCGAGCCGGGCACACCGATTCTGAGGGCTCGACAGGTCGTCCAGGAGCGCCTCACCGGGGCCGCCGCCCTACCAAACGTCTCCAAGCCGCCGCAGATGCTGCAACCTGTTTCGTCGACCAGCCGAGTGATGATGGTCGGAATTTCTTCCGACACGCTGACCCCGATCCAACTGGGTGTGCTGGCGCGCTGGACGCTGCGCCCGAACCTACTCGGTGTCGACGGCGTCTCGAATGTGGCAATCTTCGGACAGCGGGAACGTCAGCTCCAAGTACAGGTCGATCCGGTCAGGCTGGCCGAGCACGGGGTTCGGCTTGATCAAATCATCGAGACCACGGGTAACGCGCTCTGGGTCTCGCCGCTGACGTACATCGAGGCTTCAACGCCTGGCGCCGGTGGCTTCATCGAAACCCCGAATCAGCGTCTGACGGTCCAACACGAATCACCGATTGTCAACGCCGAACAACTCGCTGCAGTCGCCGTCGAGGGTGCCGGGACCACCGGCCTGACCCTCGGCGACGTTGCAAATGTGGTCGAGGACCATCAGCCGCTGATCGGCGACGCGGTCTTCGCCGATCAGCCCGGCATGCTCCTGGTGATCGAGAAGTACCCCGGGCAGAGCACAGTCGAAGTCGCCGAGAACGTCGAGGAGGCCCTCGAACTGCTCACTCCCGGCCTCACCGAAGTGACCCTCGACACCGAGATCTATCAACCGTCGCTTTACATCGAACGCTCGATCGACGCGCTCCGGGTAGCGCTCGCGATCGGTGCCATCGTCGGTGCATTGCTGCTGTTCGCATTGTTCATGCAATGGCGCAGCGCCGTCATCGCCGGCATCTCAGTCGCGATCTCCGGCTCGGTCGCCGTGATGGTCCTCTACGTGCGCCACGCGACGATCAACTCGATGGTGCTCGCCGGCCTCGTGCTGGCCCTCGTGTTGGTGGTCGACGATGCGATCTCGGTCACGGCTTCCGTGGCCCGACGCCTACAGGGCGTTGCGCACAACAACGGCGAGTCTTCGACGCCGACTGTCCTGATCCGCGAGGGTGTGTTCGATCAGCGGCACCCGGCGCTGTATGCGTTGGCGATCACGATTGTCGCCGCCGTTCCGCTGCTGCTGGTCGACGGCCTTGCCGGGGAGTCGTTCTTCCCGGTTATCGCAATGTCGTACCTGCTGGCGATCGTGGCCTCCTCGGCAGTCGCGATCATCCTGGTGCCAGCGATGAGCATCCTGATCTTTGGCCGTTCCGCGGCTGTCCCGACCGAGCCATGGGCGGCCCGGATCGTTGGTCGCACGTATGCCAGAGTCGCAGCGCGTCGGCTTGGTCAGCCAGTGCTGGCGATCGCCGGCTGCGTTCTGTTATTGGGTGTCGGCGGCGTCGGCCTCAGTCAGCTCGATACCGACACCGTCCCCGAATTCAAGGAGACCGACCTGCTCGTTCAAGTCGAGGCGGCGCCTGGCACATCGCTCGACGAGATGGAGCGGATCGGCACCACGATCAACGCCGAGCTGATGACGGTCGAAGGCGTCCGACAGGTCGGGACTCACTTTGGTCGGGCTGTCACTTCCGACCAAGTGGTCAATGTCAGCTCGGGCGAGATTTGGGTTCGAGTCGACGACGATGCCGATTACGAGCGCTCGATCAACGGTATCACTCGCGTGATCAACAGTTACCCAGGTGTACGCGCCGAACTGATGACCTACACCGACCAGCGACTGACCGACGTCATCGAGCCCGGTCTGGCGCCGATCGATGTGCGGATCTTTGGCGAGGATCGTGCGGTCCTGATCTCCAAGGCCGACGAGGTCAGAGCTGCGATCGCCGACATCCAAGGGGTCGACGACGCGCACGTCGTGATTGCCCCGAACGAGCCGAGCATTCGGATCAAGGTTGATCTCGAAACCGCTCAGCAGGCCGGCGTTCTCCCCGGTGACGTTCGTCGGGCGGCTGCGACGCTGCTTCAGGGCATCGAGGTCGGCAACCTGTTCGAAGACCAGCGGGTGTTCGAGGTAGTCGTGCTCGGAACGCCCGAACTCCGTGAGAGCATCACGACCGTCGAGGACCTGATGATCAGCTCGCCCGATGGTGGTCTGGTCAGACTTGGCGATGTTGCCTCCGTGTCTGTTGCTCCGACTCCGACGGTCATCGAGCGCGACGCCTCGGCCCGTGTCATCGACATCGTGGCATCGGTCAACGGTCGCAACGCCGACAGCGTCTCGGCCGCCGTCGATCGGGCGATCGCCGAGATCAAGTTCCCGCTGGCGGTTCACGCCGAGTTGATCGGCGACTACGAGGCCCACCGCGACGCGGTCAATCGCGTGTGGGTCACGGTGATCGTGGCTGCTGTCATGATCCTGTTGATCCTGCAAGCGGCCGTGAGCAGCTGGACTCTTGCCAGTCTGATGTTCCTCACCGTGCTCGCGTCCGCCGCCGGTGGCGTGATCGTGGCGCTGATCGACGGTGGAGATCTCACAATCGGCCAAATCGTCGGCCTCGTTGCTGCGATCGGGCTGGGTGTCCGCAATGTGCTGGCGATCGTCCTGACGAGCCAACGGCGTGAACTCGATCAACCCGATATCGAACCTGCGTCGATCGTGTTGGAGGTTGCCGCCGAGCGTGCCGGTTCGATCGTGATGTCCACGATTGTCGGCATCGCCGCCCTGATCCCGATTGCCTTGCTGCACAACTCGGCGGGCGGCGAAATCGTCTCGCCGATGGCTTTCGTGCTCGTTGGCGGACTCGTCAGCAGCATGGTGGTCGGTCTGTGGATCATTCCCACGCTCTACCTCCGGTTTGCACCGGATGTTCGTGCCAACCAACTCTTCGTCGAACTTCAATCCGACCCGGCCACCACTGGAGGAATCCATGCGTAACAACCGCATGACCGCACTCACCACCTGTATCGCCGCGGTGGCGGGCCTGCTCGCTTCGTGCGGGGCCGATTCCACGACCTCCGAGAAGATCGAGCCTGCCGTGATCGTCTCGATCCCGGGAAGCACGGTCCAGCAGGTCACACTCACCCAGGACGCCGCCGAACGGATCTCGCTCGAGACGAGCGAGATCACAGCTGGAGCTGGTTCCGAAATGGTGATGCCGTACGGCGCCGTGATCTACGACGCCGACGGTCTTGCCTGGGCTTTCGTGGTCAAAGGCGACAATGTGTTCGTCAGGGAACAGGTCGAAATCGACCGTATCGAGGGTGACAGCGCGTTTCTGACCGGTGGCCCGAAGATTGGTACTTCGGTCGCCGTTGTCGGGGTTGCCGAGCTGTTCGGGGCTGAAACCGGCATCGGGAAATAGGCGATCGAGATGATGATGCGGTGGGTCGTCGCCAATAGTCTGCGCTTCCGCTACGTGGTCGTGGCGCTCAGCGCCTCCATGATGGTGTTCGGGTTTGGTCAGCTGCAACGAATGCCTGTCGACGTGTTCCCCGAGTTTGCTCCACCACGCGTCGAGGTGCAGACGATGTCATTCGGGCTCTCTGCGACTGAGGTCGAGTCGCTCATCACCGTGCCTCTCGAGCAAGTCCTGGCCGGTGTTCCCGGGCTCGACCAAATGCGTTCCAAGTCGGTCGTGCAGCTCTCGTCGATCGAATTGATTTTTGATCGCGGCACCGACCTGATGTCGGCACGCCAGAACGTGCAGGAACGGTTAGCTACGATCTCGGCAACGTTGCCGACGTGGGCAGCTCCGCCGGTCATGCTGCAGCCTCTGTCAGCTACCAGTCGGGCGATGAAGGTTGGCATTTCGTCGGACGAGCTATCAGTTATCGACATGTCGATGCTGTCGTACTGGAAGATCAGAGCACGGTTGCTGAGGGTTCCAGGGGTCGCCAACGTCACCATTTATGGCGAGCGAATCCGGATGATGCAGGTCCAGGTGCAGCCTGCCAAGCTCGTGGAACACGACGTCACCCTCGACAAGGTGATGGAGGTCACTTCCAACGCGCTTGCGGCGGGAATCTTGCGCTACGAGCCCGGACATGTGATCGGTACCGGTGGATTCATTGAAACGCCGAACCAACGTCTACAGGTCGAGCACGTGTTGCCGATCGTCAAGCCTGAGGATCTTGGTGAGGTCGTCGTCGAGAACCGACCGGATGGACCGCTCCTGCTCTCCGACGTGGCGATCGTCGAGGAGGGGCCGCAACCGATGTTCGGTGACGCCGTCATCAACGGCGGACCGGGGTTGATGCTGATCGTCGAGAAACTGCCGTGGGGCAACACGCTCGACGTCACAAAGGGCGTCGAGGACGCGATCGACGAGATGCGTCCCGGGCTGCCCGGCGTCGAGATCGACACGACGATCTTCCGGCCGGCGACCTACGTACAAACGTCGATCGACAACCTCACGAGATCGTTGCTGATCGGCTCGCTGCTCGTGCTCGTCGTGCTGTTGCTGTTCCTGTTCGACTGGCGCAGCGCGCTGATCAGCGTGATCACCATCCCGCTGTCGCTGATGGCGGCGATGATGGTGCTTGCTTGGCGCGACACCACGATCAATACCATGATTCTCGCCGGGCTGATCATTGCCCTCGGTGCCGTGGTGGACGACGCGATCGTCGACATCGAGAACATTGTCCGGCGATTACGCGAAGCGCGTGAGCTCGGCAGCTCACAATCGACGGCGTCGATCATCCTCGAAGGGTCGTTGGAGGTCCGTGGTGCGGTTGTATACGCCTCGTTGATCGAGGCGTTGGCGCTGCTGCCTGTGTTCTTCCTCACCGGCCTGACCGGGTCGTTCTTCCGGCCGTTGGCGTTCTCGTACGCCCTCGCCGTGATCGTGTCGATGTCGATCGCCCTCGTCGTGACACCGGCGCTCAGCCTGATCCTCCTGTCGATCGGCAAGCTCCGCCACGGGACCTCGCCATTGGTCCGGGTGCTGATGAGGGCGTACGCCAAGATGCTGACGCCGATCGTGCGTAACCCGCTGCCGGCGCTGATCGGCACCGGAGCGATCGTGCTCGCAGGATTCGTCGTCGTGCCGCGACTCGGCCAGGAATTGCTCCCAGATTTCAAAGAACGCGACTTCCTGATGCACTGGTTGACCAAGCCGGGGACGTCGCTCGACGAGGAGGTGCGAATCAGTCAAGCGGCCTACGACGATCTGATCAAGATCCCTGGCGTCAGGAACTTCGGATCACATATCGGTCAGGCGATGCAGGCCGACGAGGTGTACGGCGTCGACTTCGGCGAGAACTGGATCAGCGTCGATCCGTCCGTCGACTACGACGAAACGTTGGCGGAGATCCAAAAAGTCGTCGACCGCTACCCGGGCCTGAGACGTGACGTGCAGACCTACCTCAAGGAACGCACCAGGGAAGTGTTAGCTGGTTCCTCGCATCCGATCGTGATTCGGCTGTACGGCGAAGACATCGAGGTGCTCCAGGGCAAGGCCGATGAACTGGTCACGATCCTCGGAGGCATCGAGGGTGTCGCCGAGGAGCACGTAGAACTCGTTACCAAGATGACCCAGATGCAGGTCGAGGTCGACTTGGGGAAGGCGCAGCAGTACGGGCTCAAGCCTGGCGACGTTCGCCGGGCCGCCTCGACGATGATCTCCGGCGAGGAGGTCGGCGACTTCTTCAACGCCGGTCAGGCATTCGACGTGAACGTGTGGACCCCGCCGAGCGAGCGCGACAGCATCACCGATGTCGAGAACATGCTGCTCGACACCCCCGACGGCGAACACGTCAGACTGGGCGAAATCGCCGACGTCAGGCTGGCGCCGACGTACAACAGCGTGAAACGTGAAAACTCCCAGCGGCGACTCGATGTCGATGCCGAGGTCGAGGGTCGTGACCTCGGTTCGATCGTCGACGAATTGGAGGATCAGCTGGACAACGTCGACTTCGAGATCGGCTATAGCTACAAGCTGTTGGGTGACTACACCGCCCGCAAAGAGGCCTCGGCCAATCTCAGCAAGTGGGCGTTCGTCGCCGCTGCCGGCATCTTCCTCTTGCTGATGGTTGCACTGAAGAATGCACGAGCCTCGATCTTGTCGTATGTCACGCTCCCGATGGCGCTGATCGGCGGTGCGATCGCGGTCTGGATGCAGGGCGGAATCATCTCGCTCGGATCGCTCGTCGGGTTCTTTACTGTGCTGGGCATCGTGGCCAGAAACGGCATCATGCTGCTGAGCCACTATCAACACCTCGAGCAGTACGAGGGGGAGATCTTTGGCCCCCAACTCGTGATCCGTGGTGCAGCAGAACGGCTGGCACCGATCTTGATGACTGCGCTCACCACCGGCCTCGCCCTGATCCCGCTCGTACTAACCGGCAATCTGCCAGGGCAGGAAATCGAGTATCCGATGGCGATCGTGATCCTCGGTGGCCTGCTGGTCGCCACGATCCTGAACCTGTTCATCGTGCCGGCCCTATACCTCCGGTTCGGACGTAACAAGATCGGCCGCGAGATCGCCGCATCCGAGATTGCCGCCCTGTCCGCGCCTCAGTAAACCGAGGGGCAGCGCCGTCGATCACCAAATCACTAACGTGGGGTCGTGAGCACGACGCTGACCCGACTCCGCGTCGCGACGGCGATGGTGGCGTTCGTGTTCGTCGGCGGCACCGGCGGATACTGGCTGCTTGGGCTCTCGCCGATCGATGCCGCATATCAGACGGTCACAACGGTCAGCACCGTCGGATTCCGCGAAATCGTCACGTTTGACACACGGTTGAAGATCTTTACCATGGTGTTGATCGGGTTCGGCGTCGGCACCGTGCTGTATACGTTTACGCTCACCGTCCAGATGGTGGTCGAGGGACAACTTCGAGAAATTGTTGGAAGGCGACGGATGGACAAGCAGATCGCTGACCTACGCGGGCATGTCGTGCTGTGCGGGTGGGGCCGCGTCGGTCGAGCGGTGGCTCTCGACCTCGAGCGGGAGGGTCGCCACGTGGTCGTGGTCGATAGCGACCCGACGCGAGTTGCCGATATCGCGCTGCCCACGGTCTTGGGCGATGCCACCCAGGACGCCGCCTTACGGGCGGCCGGCATCGAACGCGCTCAAACGCTGGTCGCAGCGCTCGCCGACGACGCTGACAACCTGTTCGTCACTCTGTCAGGACGGTCACTCAACCCGGACCTGTTCATCGTCGCTCGCGCTCGGCAGGATGAGAGCATCGGCAAGCTCACTCGGGCTGGTGCCGACCGTGTGGTCAACCCGCAGGAGTTAGGGGCGGCCCGAATGGCCAGTTTCGTCGTGCGTCCCCATGTCGCAGAGTTCATCGACGTCGTGATGCACGAGCGGAGCATGGAGTTCCGGATGCAGGAGGTCGAGATCCCGGCCCACTCGCCGCTCGACGGGAAGACGCTCCGCGACGCCAACCTGCGGCAGCATTCGGGCACGCTCGTGCTGGCCTTACGCGACGCCGATGGCGCCTTCATCACCAACCCGGAACCTGACATCGTGCTGCGCGCCCATCACATCGTGATCGCCGTCGGCACCGAGTCCGACCTGCAACAGCTGGTCCAGCTCGTCAATCCTGGCGCCGCTCGGTGAACTGTGACGAACGACTTCGGTCATTGCGTTCACGCCGTCGGTGGCAACGAACCACCCGTCACTTCGAGAACTTGGCTGGCCGGCAGCCGCAGCGACATCGGCTGACGTACCTGCCCGAGCGACTGCTGTGCGCGACATGATCCGATCGTGAAGTTCCTGCGAGGGACCGCAACCGAACAACGCTGGTGTCAGGTGTGTAGCCGCGCGACCCAACCGCTGAGTGCTGCCTTCGACGCGGCGTACGAGGAGATTCCGCCTCCCGACTTGGTCGAGTTGGCGCCGACCAGGATGATCCCGCCACCTGGCCGCCGCGCCAAAGCCGGGAGGCAGGCTCGTTGTGAACAGATCGTCGGGTTCGACCAAATGTGAATCACCCCAGTTGGCCCAAATTTTGCTCATTGCTTGCTCTCCCTGTTCCTCATCAGCCTGTCGCCAGAACTCTGCGGCAGGAATCACGACACGTTCGGTCGTAGTTCCTGCCACAGAATTTTGACCGTTACTTTGCGGCAGGGATCAGGACGCCTGCGGTCGTAGTTCCTGCCGCAGAGTGTCGCAGTCACGTCGAGAAGGGATGGGATGCACGATCTGTGTGTGCGAGTGACCGATCACGATGTAGTCGGCTTCGATCGCGGCCACCCTCTTTAACTCGGACGAGCCCGGACCACGTACTGATTGTGCGGCGGGAGCGGGCTGGCATGGGTCATCACGAGCTGCTTGCCACCGATTTCGAGATCGTGCCGAAGCGGGCGCGATGCCAGCCATTCGACCAACTCGGGCCGAACATGAGAGGCGCTAAGGGCCCCCTCGGCCGCCAGCATCTCGGCCGCATCGCGACCCATCCCTCTGCTACCCCCGGTGAAGAACACGACCTTGCCTGATATCCGGAGATCCATGGTTCGACAGTAAGCCAGCCCGACCCGCTTCGTCGAAAAGTAGGTCACTGATTTTTGCGGCGTTCCAACTTTGACGGGCGGTAGGGTCGAACGGGCATGGCTTCGGCGTCGCTCGCACCGTTTCGATCACGCAATTTTCGGTTGATGTGGATCGGGGCGCTGGTCTCGAACATCGGCACCTGGATGGAAACCGTGGCATTGACGTACTACGTCGCCGACACCACCGGAAAGGCGTCGTGGTCAGCGATCGTTGGTGCGGCCGGCTTCTTGCCGAACGGTCTGCTCGGGCCGATCGGATCGGCAATGGCTGACCGCTGGAGTCGTCGACGGATGCTGGTAATCGGCGGTGCGGCGGCGGCGATCGTCGCCGCCATCCTCGCCGTTTGGGTCGGCGGCGGCGGAGCGACTCCGCTGGGCATCGCAGGCCTGAGCTTGGTCGCAGGGTGCATCGGAGCGTTCACGTTCCCGGCCTTTCAATCGATCCTGCCCGACCTCGTCCCGCGTGAACACCTCGTGGCCGGCGTTGGGTTGTCGAACGCGCAATGGAACCTCGGGCGGATCGTCGGCCCTGGGCTTGCCGCTGTGGCGATCTCGATCGGCGGTATCGGGACAGCGTTGTGGTGCAACGCGATCAGCTTCCTGGCGGTAATCGTTGCTGTCGCGCTGGTGAAGGTGCCGAGCCGAGTCAGTGAGCACCGCAAGGTCTTCAGTGCGCTCGGCGACGGACTCCGGTTCGCCACCAATCACCCGGCAATGCGTCGAATGCTGGTCGTGATGCTGCTGACGATCCTGATTGCGTCACCGTTCATCGCGTTCGTGGCGCAGATGGCAACCAACGTGCTCGAGGGTGATGCGAAAACGACTTCGGTGTTGGTCACCGCCCAAGGATTCGGAGCGGTCGCGGCAGCGTTTACGCTCGGCGCGGTCTCCAAACGACTTGGCGTCACGAACCTGATGTTCGTAGCCGTGGGACTGCTCGGCCCGGCCCTGGTCGCCTACGCCGTGGCGCCCAATATCTGGGCGTCCGCACCGGCGCTGCTGGTGCTCGGGCTGTGCTATGGCTACGCCTTCACCTCATTTTCGAGCATCGCTCAACAAGCCGCTCCGGACGCGATGCGTGGCCGGGTGATGGCGGTCAACTTCATGATCCTCGGCATCGGATTCCCGGTTGGGTCGTTGATCCAGGGTCAGATCGCAGACGCCATCGGACTACGTTGGACCACAGCTGGTTCGGGAATCGCGCTCGCCGCTGGCCTCCTCGCATCGGTACCGTGGCAACGAAGAGCGGCGGCGTTCGCAGCGTCTTGACAAGTCAGCGCTCCGCCAGCGACGGTATTGACGCGAATGCGACGAGTTCAACGTATCGAAGACCTGCTTGAGCTCGTCGAACGTCTGCAACAACAGCGCATTCACCGGCGGACGCGTGAGGGTCACGATCGCGATTCGGTCTTCGACTTCGAGTGTGACGTGATCCATGATGGCCTTCCTCATTGACGATCAAACGGTGCGCGGGCGGTACCACTTGACAGTAACGTCATGTCGATGCACACCAAGCTTGCGAGATCCGACGCCGATCTGACGAACGGTGACGCAGCGTTCCTGACACCGGCGTCGATTCGGCAGCCTGCCAGCGCACTCGGGCTACGAGCGCAACGAACGATTGCCCGAATCATCGAGGCGACGCGCGATGTGTTCTTGACCCGCGGCTACTCCGGCACGACGATCGACGAGATCGCCAGGCTCGCCGATGTTTCAAGGGCTTCGTTCTACACGTACTTCCCGTCGAAGCGCGAGGTGTTGCTGGCGGTAGGTGCGCATTCAACGACCGAATGTTCCAGCATGATTGATCGACTGGATCAGATCGGAACACGTCGAACTGGCCTGACACAGTGGGTCAACGACTACTTCAACTTCCTCGATACGCACGGCAGCTTTTCGTTCGCTTGGACGCAAGCCGCTCACGAGGACGACGAGATTCGGTTTTCCGGCATGAAGCGGCACCTCGGTTTGTGTGAGCACCTCGGTGCGGCGCTGTCGGCCACATCGGGCAACCCCTCCCAAGATCCAGTGACGCTCGGTGTGATCGCGTTCAGCACGCTCGAACGCGGGTGGGACTACTCGCAGTTGTACGCCGACACAATTGGGCGCGACGACATGATTCGTTCGATCGCCAATACGTTGTGGGGCGCTGCACGACAACCCGCCAAATGATGCGCGACCACTTCGCGCCGGACGCGACGGGTGTCCCCCGCGCACGGGTTAGCGAGGGGAGGTGTACGTCGGAGAGGTGCGGACCTTACGGAAGACGAATTGCCAGAGCTGGATGCTCCGCGCTCTGAACGAACCGGCAGTACCGAGCAGGTAGTAGTCCCACATCCGCCGGAATCGCTCGTCGTAGTCCGGCAACTCGGGCCATGCCGCGGTCACATTGGCGTGCCACGCGAGCAGTGTGCGGTCGTAGTCTGGCCCGAAACTGTGCACGTCCTCCATCACCCATTTCTTCTCGGCCGCCGCGGCGATGTGTGCGATCGACGGCAAGTTGCCGCCAGGGAAGATGTACTTGTCGAACCACGGATCGATGTGTGACTTCGACTCGTTCGACCCGATCGTGTGATGCAACATGATCCCGTTGTCGACAAGGTGGGCATCACACACATCGAAGAATCGCAGCAGATTCTTCGGTCCGACGTGTTCCATCATGCCGATCGACGTGATCCGGTCGAACGTGCCGGAAACCTCTCGATAGTCCTGTTGGCGGATCTCGACAGGCAGCCCATCACATCGTTCAGTCGCCGCTTTGACCTGCTCGATAGCCGGGGAAATACCCACGACAACGGCGCCGTATCGCTCAGCCGCGAACTTGGCAAGCCCGCCCCACCCGCAACCGATATCAAGCAGCCGCATACCGGATTCGAGCTGCAGCTTGCGACAGATCAGATCCAGCTTGGCCTCCTGGGCCTGATCGAGCGTGTAGAGCTCGACTCCGTCGCGGCGCCAATAGGCACAGCTGTATACCATTCGCTCACCCAACATTCGCTCGTACAAGTCGTTGCCGATGTTGTAGTGATAGCCGGCGTTCTTGGCGGCTTTACGGATCGTCTGGTTGTTGAGCACGACAGATCGAGCGGCGTGAAACGCCAGTGACGGCGAGATCCGAACTTGATCGCGCAAGTTGGCACTCTGCACCTTGGTGATCAGGTCGTCGAGGGCCTCGCACTCCCACCAACCATCCATATAGGACTCACCGAAACCGAGTTCGCGTTGGCTGACGATCCGATCCCAGAAGCGCTCGTCGAGCACACGCATATCTGACGGTCGATCACCATCGACTCGAATATCGGCCCTCTCGAGCAGGCCGATCAGCAATTCTTTCGAGGCCACGAAAGCGCACGTTATCGCAACCGATTCAACGGCTGGCGAGCCGAGCGTCGAGTTGCTTCTGGAGTTTGCCACGCGGCACTCAACGATCTCGAAATCATGCACCTCGGTCCCCGGATAGCGCCGAGCGAGCTGACCCGGTTGGCGAGCATGGTGAGCCTCGAGCAAGCGGCGGCGATCACCATATGGCAAGGTAGGGCGATGCAGCTGACGCCGCGATACGGGGCCGATCCGATCATCACGCTCGACGGCTCGCCATCTGAGATTGCCGAACCAATCATCCGTCAACGCCGCCGACTGGCTACTGCGCTTGCCTCGTTGACCGACGAGCAATGGGCGCATCCCAGTCGGTGCGAGGGATGGTCGAGCCGGGACGTGATCGTCCACCTCGACAGCACGAACAGTTTCTGGGCCTTCTCGATCGGCGCCGGCCTGCGGGGTCAACCCACGCAGTTCCTGGCGGGGTTCGACCCGGTGGCGTCGCCGGCTCAGCTCGTCGCCGGATCGCCTGACGTCTCGCCGAGCGAGGTGCTTGACCGGTTCACAGCCTCAACCGACACGCTCGTGAGCCTGTTGGCCTCGCTCAACGACGACGACTGGTCGGCTCTCGCCGAAGCGCCGCCAGGCCACCTCAGCGTCAGTGCAGTCGCTCACCATGCGCTGTGGGATTCATGGGTGCACGAGCGCGACATCCTGTTGCCGCTAGGAATCGCGCCCGACGAGGAGACCGACGAGATCGCCGCCTGCCTGCGCTATGCGGCTGCCCTCGCACCGGCGTTCGCAATCAGCCGCGGGGCTGTCGACACTGGCATCCTCGCCGTCGATGTCACAGCACCCGACACCTCGTTTGTGGTCGAGATCGGCGGCCGGGCCGCGGTACGTTCCGGCATCGCCACCGATGTCGACCTCCGGCTCACCGGTGCCGCCGTCGACCTCCTCGAAGCACTCAGCATCCGCAAACCGCTCGACCAACCGATCCCGGCCGACTCGGCATGGATGGTCAACGGTCTTGCCGAGATATTCGACGTCGAGGGGCCCGATTGACTAGCGGATTTCAGTGCCGTCGGGTCGGTAGGTGTGCCAGCCGCCGTAGCGGTCGCGATGCGACGCGTACCCCACGTTCCGGAACCGGTTGTGCTTTCGGCATCGTGGTCCGCCGTTGGCAGGTTCGGTCTCGCCGAGCTGTGACCACGGAGTGAGGTGGTCTGCCTCGCTGTGCGTGGCAGAGACACGACATCCCGGGTGGGTGCACCGATTCGACAGCATCATCACCGCCTCGCGGGCTGCTCCTTCGAACAGGCGGCGCTGGCGGCCCCACCGGATCGGAACACCTTCGTCGTTGAGCACGACAAACCGCACATAGCCTTCGAGCGCTGCCTGGAGCATCGCGTGCGGATCGATCAGTTCGCCGTCGGCCGTCTCACAGCGCAGCTGCGTAGCGACAAGATCACCGTGTTCGAACGGGTCGGCGTGGCGTTCCGGGAACAGCCCCTGGACTGCCATCAGATCGGAGAACGACTGGAAGTCGAGATGCAGGTTGACGACCGTCCGGGGAGCCTTGCCGCCCCGTTCGACTGAGCCTGCGCGACGCAGAATCGCCGATGCCGCATCGGCGCGGCGCTGAGCCTCGGTCCGCGACATCAACGCCTTGCAGGCTTCGGCTTCCCCGTAGGTGTCGACGGTCCATTTCCAGTCGGCATCCCATTCGGCCTGGACGAAGCGTTCGAACACCTGCTTGTTGATTGCCGTATCGATGTCACCCCATTGCGCGAGCAGTGTGCCTTGGCCCTGCCATTCGGTGAAGTGTGCATCGCGGTTCTCATGGATCTGTTCACGATCGCGAGGTGCCCCATCGGTGTCGGCGAGCAACTCCCAACGACGTACGACATGCCGAAAGTCGTCGTACTCCATTCGTTGTGCATTGGTCAGCAGGGTGCCAAGAACATCGCCGATCCGATCACCGCACCGTGGGTTGGCGAATGCTCGTGCGATCGCTTCGGCGTTGGCAACCGGAATCCACGTCTCGTACAACGATTCACCAGCCTCGGGGTGGGCCTCGATCAGCCGAGCCAGCTGTGTGCGATCACGGCACTCGGCGTTCGACCAACCCAGCGACGCTCGCAGCAGGCCCCACATCGAGGCGTGCCCATCGCGTCTGTACGCCTTGCGGCGCTCGCCGACGGCCAGCATCGCCGCCCGCCTGGCATCAAGCTGACGCTGCTCGCCCTCGATCTGCTTCAACCCCGCCAACCACCCAGCGTCGTCGAGCCCATCGACCTCAACCAACACGTCAGCAAACATACGTTTACTATAACTAGGGGGTGTTACAGAGTTCCTAGGCCCGGGCTACCCTCCCAGCGATGATCCGCGATGGCGCCCAGGCGTGGATTCGTACACATATGTGGTCGGTGGCATTGATCGGGGCTGTCCTGGGTCTTGTCATGTCATCGCTGTTGGGCGACGTTTTGGGTTTGCTCGTTGCTTTCGCAGGTTTCGCCGTCGTCGCGCCCGCGATGATGGCACGATCGCGCAAGCGCGATCCATGAAAGGGCCGCGCAGTTAGGTCATCTGGATTGCGGTCGCGGTTGGGTTCAGATGACTTCGATCGCGCATGGGTGCCGGGCGCATTGGCGAGCCGAGCGTCGGCGGTGAGAAGCGTGCACTCGAGCGCCTCTGCGAGCGCCACGTAGGACGTGACGTTGTTTCGCGGGGCCCACGCACGACGAAGAAGCCGTCCGTCGGATAGATCGCGACCGGCAGGTGGAGCAGATCCTCGATCGCCCGGTTGGCCTGCGTCACCGTGAGGGCCCCGGCATCGGACTGGCTCGAATGACCGACATCACCTCGACGCGAAGCAGGTCAGGGCCGGCGATTGATTCACCCCGCAGCCGAGCACGGACCTTGTCGCCGCCCGGGCCTCCATCCGCCACGAATGAGGCGATCACCGATGCGTCAACGACGAGCACGTTCGGCTTCGATGGCAGCGCCTGAGTCGTGTCGGGAGAGGCGACCCTTGGAACGTCCTCGATACGGTCGATCATCTCGTCAAGCGTCGGTGTCGAGGCGATTGCAGAGAGTTGCGCCGACAGGTATTGCTGTGGTGACTGCGCTCCAAGTTCAGCTCGGCGAACGAGTGCTTCGCGCACCACCTCTGGAACATCTCGAACCTGCACGTTTGGCATGCGTTATACATGCACCACACATCCTCGTCCGCACTGCTTCACCGACAGCGGTCCGAGGTTCGTGAATCGCATGCTTATCGTTAGGGTTTCGTCATGACTGACGTTCAGAACATTCCCCTCACCACGATCACCGGCAGCACCACCTCGCTCAGCGAATTCGCCGGCGACGTGCTGCTCGCCGTCAATGTCGCTTCGAAGTGCGGGCTGACACCGCAGTACGAGTCGCTTGAAGCACTCCACTCGAAACATCGCCAGCGTGGCTTCCAGGTGCTGGGGTTTCCGGCCAACAACTTTCGTGAGCAGGAGCCTGGCAGCAACGAGGAGATTTCCGAGTTCTGTAAGACGACGTATGCGGTCGACTTCCCGATGTTCGCCAAGATCAGCGTGGCCGGCGACGACCAGCACCCGCTCTACGAGCACCTCACGACGGCGGTGCCACGCGCCGAGGGCGACCCCGATGCTCAACGTGAGCGGCTGCGGGGCTTCGGTATCGAGGCCAATGACGATCCCGACGTGCTCTGGAACTTCGAGAAATTCCTGATCGCGCGTGATGGCAGCGTGGTGCGACGCTTCGCACCAACGATGACACCGGACGACCCGACGATCCTCGCCGCAATCGAGGACGAGCTCGCCAAGCCGAGCGCATGACCCACCCGGAAAGCAGCTGACATGTACGACGTGATCATCCGGGGCGGTGACGTGATCGACGGGTCAGGCCACGACCTTTTTCGCCCCGACGGCCTCGCCTACCCAAGAGCCGTCGCCGGGTTCATCACCCGCCGAGCCCTTGGCACATGACGGCGAGGTCGTACAGTGGCATCGATGACACCAACGGTCGGTTCGCTTAGCGATGACATCCAGTCGATCGCCGAAACCTGGAGGCTCGAACGCAGCGAGCGTCAAGCACGCCGACATCTGGAGCCGGTCGACTTCGATTCATTGCGCGAGGCGGGCTTCCTCCGGGCGGTAGTGCCGGAGGACATGGGCGGTCTCTGGCACGACACGGCCTCGTCGGCGCGGACGGTTTGCGAGCTGGTGCGTGTGCTGGCCGCAGCCGACCCCGCGGTCGCTCTGGTGTCGGCAATGCATCCGTCGGTCGTGGCGTTCTGGCTGCTCAACCCCGACCCGACACAACCGGCGTGGGAGGCACAACGGCGAGCAGTCTTTGCCAGTGCGGCGGCGGGTGAACAGTGGGGCACGATCACGTCCGAACCCGGCAGCGGGGGTGATATCGGTCGCACCCGGGCAACGGCGACGCCGACCAACGACGTCGCCACGATCGTCGGACCCTCGTACGCGGTGACCGGCGACAAACATTTCGGAAGTGGCTCGGGCATCGCCGATCGGATGATCACCACCGCAATCCCGTTAGGCGAGGACGCGCCGACGATCTTTGCGCTCGACGTGACTGACCGGCGCTGGGACGGCACAACCGGCTTGACCTTGATCGCCGAGTGGGACGGCGTAGGTATGGCCGCAACACAAAGCCACGCGATGCGCCTCGATCGGGCACCCGGGGTGCGGTTGGCTCGGCACGGTCCGTTGACCGACATCACCGCCGGTGCTGGCGCGTTCGTGGCCACGCTGTTCACCGCCGTGATCGTCGGCGTGCTCGACGAGGCAGTTGCGGTCGCCAAGCAGCACTTACGTCCAAGAGCAGCGGATTTACGCGCCTACGAGCAGGTCGAATGGACCCGCGCTGTCAACGATCACTGGCTGGCGGTACAGGCTTACGAAGGATCGCTGCGGACGTTGGAGGCCGGCGATCCAACGGCTCTGTTCGCTGCGCTCTGCGCCAAGGAGGCCGTGGCCGAATTGGCCGAGGCCACCCTCAGTCGGCTGGCGAGGGTGATCGGAGGCGGCACGTTCTCCCGGCGTAGTCCTTTCGCTCACTGGTACGAGGACGTCCGCGCCCTCGGCTTCCTACGCCCGCCGTGGGGTCTCGCGTACGACAACCTCTTCGCCCTGTCATTCGCCTGACCCAGCCGAGATCGGGATGATGATGACGGCGAGCGACCCGCCGACCAGGCAGACGACCGAACGGGCAATCGAACGTGCGGCCGAACTGTTGCGTGTTGCAACCGCAACGACCACGCGCCGTGAACGACGGCAGCAACGGCGAATGGCGGCGTTGGTCCAGGACCCTGACCTGCGAGCACTGACATTCGTCCTAACAGACGAGGTGCTGCGCTTCGCTGACGATAGGCGAGCGGCATCACGCTTTCGTTCGATCGTCGCCGACCTGGGCGCGCCACCCGCGCTTGGTTTCGTCGACCGAGCGTTGCTTCGCACCGGAGCCGTCTTGTCGAGCTACGTGCCCCGAGTGGTCATGCCTCTGGTCAGGGCGCGAATTTTTCGGGAGAGCGCTGGAGCCGTCGTGCCCGCCGATGATCCGGCGTTTGCTGCTCATGTCGCCAAGCGGGTAGGCGTCGGGTTCGGGTTGAACGTCAACGTGCTCGGTGAGGCGATCCTGAGCGACGCAGAGGCGGACGGTCGGATTCGCCAACTGCTGGATTTTATCGACCGACCTGACGTGAATTATGTCTCGCTGAAGATCTCGGCGGTGGTCGCCAACCTCGACGTACTCGCGTTCGATCACTCGGTCAACGCGATCTGCGATCGCTTGCGGATCCTCTATCGGGCGGGCCAACGGTCGCAACCGGCGACATTCGTCAGCCTCGACATGGAGGAGTTCCGCGATCTGCCGCTCACTCTGGCGGCCTTGAAGCGTGTGCTCGACGAGCCAGAGTTCGCCACGATCGATGCTGGCGTCGTGCTCCAGGCCTATATCCCGGATGCCCATGATGCATGTCAACGTCTCTGTGAATGGGCACAGGCTCGCCACGAGCGGGCAGGTGGGTCGCTCAAAATCAGAATCGTGAAAGGCGCCAACCTGGCGATGGAACGGGTCGACGCCGAGTTGCATGGTTGGCCCCAAGCCCCCTACGAAACCAAGGCCCAGGTGGACGCCAGCTTCAAGCGACTCGTCGAGCATGCGCTCGACCGGCGCTGGTCAGGTGCGGTCAGAGTCGGCTTCGCCAGCCACAACCTGTTCGACGTGGCGTGGGCACTCGGCCTGCCAGAACGCCAACGGATCGAGTTCGAAATGCTCGAGGGGATGGCGCCGGCCCAGGCGCGGGCCGTGAGAGACGAAGCAGGACACGTGCTTCTGTACACACCGGTCGTGCGACGCGACGACCTTGCGGCAAGCATCGCCTACCTCGCCCGCCGCCTCGACGAGAACACCGCTCCGGAGAACTTCCTCCGATCGGTGTTTGCACTGACGCCCGGATCGCCGGAGTGGGATGCGCAGCGGGCGCGATTCGAGTCGGCGATCGACGGATGCCGCTCGGTCTCGACCTCGAGCCGACGACGGCAGGACCGCTCGATCGTCGTCGAGGCGCAACCGCTCGGGACGTTCGAGAACTGTCCCGACACGGACTGGACAAGGGAGGTCAATCGAGCCTGGATCGGTAACCATCTTGACCAGCCAGGCACCCCGGAAATCCCGGTAACCCACACAATCGCCGAGATCGACGCGGTGGTGTCGACCGCTCGTGCTGCAGCGGCGAGCTGGGCGTCCACCACCTTCGACGAGCGCCGAACCGTGCTCGGGCAGGTGGCGGCTGAGATGGAGGCCAGCCGCGGGAACACGCTGGCCCTGATGGCGCAAACCGCTTGCAAGTCGATCAACGAGGGTGATCCAGAGGTGTCGGAGGCGGTCGACTTCGCTCGCTACTACGGTTGGTGCACCCACGCCATCGAGGAGCGTCAGCGCTCCGGCCTGTCGTTCGCGCCAATCGGTGTGGTGCTCGTCGCATCTCCATGGAACTTTCCCTACGCGATCCCGGCGAGCGGTGTCTTGGCTGCGCTTGCGGCGGGAAACGCTGTGCTGTTGAAACC
Organism: Ilumatobacteraceae bacterium; assembly: GCA_031422395.1. Lineage (GTDB taxonomy): Bacteria > Actinomycetota > Acidimicrobiia > Acidimicrobiales > Ilumatobacteraceae > Ilumatobacter. The sequence goes on from JANPLQ010000134.1 coordinate 25,629, forward strand.
GGCACCCGAGGTGCGACAGGTTGCATACGAAATGGCGACACAACTCTGGCGGTCAGGCGTGCCACGCGATGTCCTCCAATTCGTCGCCTGCCCCGACGATCAGGTCGGCCGTCACCTCGTCACCCATGCCGGCGTCGACCTCGTCGTGCTCACGGGTGCCCTCGAGACCGCCCAACTCTTCCGCTCGTGGAAGCCCTCGATCCGATTGATCGGCGAGACGAGCGGGAAGAACGCGCTGGTGATTACGGCCGCCGCCGACATTGACGCGGCGATCAAGGATCTGGTGCGCTCGGCGTTCGGCCACGCTGGACAGAAATGTTCGGCGGCGAGCCTGGCGATCGTCGAGGCATCGCTGTACGACGACCCGGACTTCCAGCGGCGGCTCGCCGACGCAGTCCGCAGCATTCGGGTCGGACCGGCCGACGATGTCGCCACGATGATGGGCCCACTGATCGGTGAGCCGCCGCCGAAGCTGCTGCGAGCCCTCACACATCTCGAACCCGGCGAGCACTGGCTGGTCGAACCACGATGCCTCGACCCACATCGGCATCTGTGGTCACCAGGAGTTCGTGGCGACGTCACGATGGGTTCGTGGTTCCACCTGACGGAGTGTTTCGGTCCGGTGCTCGGAGTGATGAGAGCCGACAACCTGGACCACGCGATCGAACTGCAGAACGCTGTCGCGTACGGCTTGACAGGCGGAATCCACTCGCTCGACGAGCGTGAGATCGAATCGTGGCTCGACCGGGTCGAGGTGGGGAATGCGTACATAAACCGTCACATCACCGGCGCCATCGTGCGTCGCCAACCATTCGGCGGCTGGAAGCGTTCGTCAGTTGGCTGTGGCCCGAAGGCGGGCGGCCCGGCTTACGTCGAGGGATTCGGGACCTGGACGGGCGGCCGCGACGACGAGACGCTGTTTCGAGTCGTCTGGCGGGAGCATTTCACCCAGGACCACGACCCGTCCGGTCTCGCCTGCGAATGGAACCGACTGCGATATCGCCCGCTTCCTTCGGTTGGTTTGTACGTGTCTCCGGGTGCTGCTCCCGTCGACGTAGCCGTCGCCGAGATGGCAGCCAGAGTGGCCGGAGTGTCACTCGTCAGACTGGAAACGCCGACAGCAGCGACCGTCGATCGCGTGCGAGTTGTCGGCTCGCTCACCGACGAACAGCTCGCCGAGTGCCACGTCGCCGGCATCGAAGTCGATTGTGTCCAGCCGGTCGCCGACGCGACGGTCGAACTCCGGCGATGGGTCCGCGAACAGTCGGTCAGCTGGACGCGCCACCGCCACGGACGTCCGCTCAGAGACGAGTACCTCGACCCGGCGCAGACCTCGGTGCTGCGCGGCTGACTCACAACAACTCCGCCAGATGACGGACCAGCCCGACGGCCTCGTGGGCGCAAGCCACAAACGTCTCGACCTCGCCTCCACCGGGGTCGACGACCTCCTCCCAGGATTCGAGCTCGACAGTCGCCAGCGTGAGGGCGTCGATTCGGGTCGACAACGGTTCAGGTGGGCCGACGAGTTGCTTCGTCAGTCGGATCAATGTGCCCGACTTCGCAGCCAACTCCGGGTACTCGCGGCGGACCCACTGGATGTGTTCAGGTGCAAGCCCGACGATGAGATCAGCGGTCTCGAGATCCCGGCGTCCTGCCTGTGAACTCTGATGCGTCGGCCATGGCAGTCCGACCGAGTCGAGCGCTGCTCTGGTGCGCCAACTGATCGGCATCCCATCGACCGTGAGCGTGCCAGCGGTCTCGACGTCAAGGTCGGGGCGCAACTGGCGTAACGCCACACCAGCCATCACAGAGCGGGCGGCGTTCCCGGTGCACAGAAACAGGACCGAACTCACGGTGCGATGAGCACTTTGCCGATCGCCCGACGGTCAGCGACCTCCTGGACCATCAGTATTTCCGGAGGAACGTACTCACGACAAACAACAGCGCGCATTGGTGTGGCACCATAGTTGACGATGCCGTCAACTGAACCGTCCAAACCCGTACTGCTCCGCCAACTCGACCAACACGGTGTGCTCCTGCTCACGTTCAACCGACCCGATCGGAACAACGGTTGGTGCCTCGAATTGGAGGAGGCGTACTTCACCGCCTTGATCGACGCCAGTAACGACCCGGAGGTCCGCGTGATCGTGGTCACGGGCGCGGGACGATCGTTCTGCCCAGGGATGGACATGCAGATCCTCGAGCAGTCAGCCAAGCGCGGCACGCCATCCACGGCAATGTCCCGGCGACTTCCGATGACGACCGCCCGATGGATTCCGAAACCGATGATCGCAGCCGTCAATGGGGCATGCGCCGGAATTGGGTTCGTTCAAATGACCTGTTGCGACCTGCGGTTTGCATCGACGACGGCCAAGTTCACGACCGCCTTCGCGCGGCGTGGCCTCCCCGCCGAGAACTCGTTGTCGTGGATGCTGCCGAGGCTGATCGGCACCGGGAATGCGCTCGATCTGTTGCTCTCGGCGCGGGTCGTGATGGCCGACGAGGCGCTCCAGCTTGGGCTTGTCAACCGGGTCTACGAACCGGACGAACTGCTGCCCGCGGCGCTCGCCTACGCAGGCGACCTCGCCGCCAACTGCTCACCGGTATCGATGGCCTTGATCAAGCAACAGGTCATGGTCGACTGGGAACGCAGCGCAGAAGAGTCGCGCCTGCAGTCGCTCGTACTGATGTCCGAGATGGGTGCTCACGCCGATTTCGCCGAAGGCGTGATGAGTTTCCAGGAAAAGCGTCAGGCCACTTTTGGTGGATACGCCGAGGAGCTGAAGATCCCGCGATCGATCAACCGCTGACGAACAACGGGTTCAGCCCGGTCCCCGGGGCAGTCCCAGCACTCTGCCGGTGCCGAGCGCTTTGAACTCGCCGATCAGATGCTCCGACATCCGACGTCCGGACCTCGACGCGAAATGCTTCATCCTGAGCGAAAACGTGAACTCGTCGGAGTCATCGTGGCCCCGATCTGACGAATTCGTCAAATTTCGGCGCGTGCAGGGAGGTACCGAGACACGACGATCGCACCCAGCGCTGCCACGCCCGCAGCAACCAGGCACCCAACGCTGAGACCCGCCAAGAATGCGTCGCTCACCTCGGCAAGGTACGCCGGCGCATTGGTGCCGAGCCGTTCGGCGACGATCCGCGCCGCCCCAACAGATTCGCGTGTGACAGCTTGCGCCTCCGGCGGCAACTGCCGAAACACACCTTCGCTGGAATCGAGATGGTTGATGTAGATCGAACTGAACACGCTGCCAACAATCGCAACGCCGAGCGTCCCGCCCAACTCGCGAGTCGTGTCGTTGACGGCGGAGCCGATCCCGGCCTTGTCGGTCGACAACGATCCCATGATCGACTCGGTTGCCGGGGCGGTGGTAAAGCCGAGCCCAGCTCCAAGCAGGATCATCTGACCGACAGTCACGATGTACGGCGTGTCGACAGCCGCGCTTCGCGAAACCCACACGAACCCGGCGGACATCAGTAACAACCCGGTGGTCACGACGCGGGTCGTGCCGACTCGCTCGACGATTCGCGGGCCAATCACCGAGGCGACAGCGATTGCCGTCGCCACCGGAAGCGTGCGTACGCCGGCTCCCAACGGCGAGTAGCCGCGCACCAACTGGAAGTACTGCGTGATCAGGAAGATGAAACCGAACAGGGCGAAGAAGGCCGCCGTGATCGACACACTGGCCGCAGTGAACCGAAGATCGGCGAAGATCGAAACCGGGAGCATCGGATGCTCGATCCGACTCTCGACGATCACGAAGATCGTGAGCAGTGTGGCGGCGAATCCAAAACCGACGAGCGTCCGCCCGGAAGCCCAACCCCATTCGGGTGCCTCGATGATCGTGTACACGAGCGCACCAATCGCGAGGATCGACAGGGCGAACCCTGCGAAGTCGAGTCGCGGTGCATCTGAGTCGCGTGACTCCGGGACGAGCACCCACGTCGCAATCAGCGCCACGAGGACGACCGGCACATTGACGTAGAACACCGAACCCCACCAGAAATGTTCGAGCAGCCAGCCGCCTGCGATCGGGCCGGCAGCCACAGCGATACCGCTCGAGGCGCTCCAGACGCCGATCGCCTTGGCTCGCTCGGCCGGATCACGGAACACGCCGGTGAGGATCGCCAACGTCGCCGGAAAGATCAGCGCCGCCCCGATGCCCATCAGCGCACGTCCAGCAATCAAGGCGTTCGGACCGTCGACCGAACCCGCATACGCGGACGTGACACCGAAAGCGGCCAACCCGAACATCAACGATTTCTTGCGCCCGAATCGGTCGCCGAGACCGCCAGCGGCGAGCAGCAGACCGGTGAATACCAACAGGTACGCATCGACGATCCACTGAAGTTGGCGGGTCGAGGCGCCGAGTTCGACCGACAGGGACGGAATTGCGACGTTGACGATCGTGCCGTCCAGCACGGTGACGAACACCGCGAGACAGACGACAGCGAGAATTGTCCAGCGCCGACGATGGACGTCATCGTGCACGCCGAGCGGTGTCGCTATCAAAGTAGGTGCGCTCATGTGAAATCTGGTCCCTTCATCAAACGGACGGCTCATCAAACGGACGGCTGTTAACTTGCCGATGTCAAGTTGTCACTGTAAACATACGATCTAGTCAACGTCAACGTCAACGTCAAATCCGGTACTGTGACAACGTGCACACCCCGTACCACCACGGCGATCTCCCGAACGCCCTCCGCCGTGCAGCGGAGGAAGTCATCACCGAGAAGGGCCTCGGCAACTTCAGCCTCCGCGAGGTCGCCCGTCGGGCTGGCGTCTCACACGCCGCCCCGTGCCACCATTTCGGCGATGTCCGTGGCTTGCTCACATCACTTGCCACTGAAGGTTTCGAAGTCCTGTGTCGCGTCACGTCTGAAGCAGCGTCACGAGAGACCGACCCCTCCGAACGGCTGGTGGCGATCGGAGAGGCGTACGTCGCCCTGGCAGCTCAGTACCCGGCACATTGTCAAGTGATGTTTCGAGTCGACGTCGTCGACCAATCCGATCAGCGCCTGATGGACGCCGGATTGAGGGCCTACGGCGTCCTACGCGACACCGTTGCCGACCTGATTTCGTCAGAGAATCTCAAGGTCGACCTCGACAACACCACCAATCTGTGCTGGTCGGCAATGCAAGGACTCGTCGAGCTGCAGCCAAAACTCGATCATCTCGACGAGCTGCTCGGGCGCCCAGCGGTCGACACCCGGGAGCGAATCCGCCGCTTTACCGAGTTGATCCTGAACGGCGTTCGCTCACACGTGTGACCAATTCGAGACCTGACGGACTCGTCAAGTTTGCGACCGAGGGCTTAGCGTGGCCAGATGGCGAGCCGGGGCGCTCCGGCCGGCTGGCCCGCAACCGCGCGACCATGTCGAAGTGATGCTCGAGAACCACCCCCGTTACCTTGAAGTGTTCTGGGGAGCACAACGCGCCGGGCTGTACACGACCCCCATCAACTGGCATCTCAAGGCTGACGAGGCGGGTTACATCATCCCCGACTGCGGGGCGATCGCGGTGGTTACGTCGTTGGCGTCAGGCGGCGAGCCCGAGCACTCGCCGCAGCACGGCTGTGAGTCGACCAGCGGCATCGGATGTGTAGCGTTCGGCTCGCCAGGCGACATACCCGTCAGGGCGCACCAGCGAAGCGCCGGACCGGCCGATCCCGTAGGTCACACAAAACTCAGCACCGGCGTCGCTGTCGACGGTGTGGGTAATGACCGGCAGACCCGCATCTGATCCGGCAGCCTGTGCTGCCTGAGACCACGACTCACCATCCGGTCCGGTGATCAGCACGAAGTCACCGACATACAGATCGAGCGTCGAGAGCGCTTCGACACCACGATTCAACGGTACATGCGGTGCTCGCGTGCCTGGCAGGCCATGCGATTGACGCGGATCGATATCGATCCGCCCGTCGTCGATGAAACCATCGTCGGGCACAACAGCGGATGAACGATAACGATTGAACTCGACATGCATGTCGGGCACGGCCTCGTGCATACCTTCGGTTCCGAGATCAGGATCCGAGCGCAACACGTATCGGTTGTAGGCCTGCTCGATCGCCAACACGCCAGCGGGCTGCCGCTCGGCGTTGTATGTGTCGACGAGCGACTGTCCGGCAAGTCCTTTCGTCACGAGGGCCACCTTCCAGGCGAGGTTGTGTGCATCTTGAATGCCGGTGTTGCCACCGAATCCGCCCGTCGGCGGCATCGTGTGGGCCGCATCGCCGGCGATGAATATTCGACCACTTTGGAATGTGGTCGCCGCCTCGGCGACCGCGCGCCACTTGTCGACGTCCTGGACATCGACCTCGAGATCCGGGTCACCAACCGCATCGCGGACAAGTTGCACGGCAACCTCGTCGGTGACCGTGTCGGCGACGAACCGCGCCCCCGGCTCGGCGATGTCACCAACCGTAAACACAACCAGGAAGCCGCCAAGCCCTGTCTTCTCCAAACGGAAGAATCCGCGGACGTTTGGGTTGTTGACGTAGATCACGCCGAGGTTGCGGCCGCGCAGCGCCTGCGAGCAATCCGCACGGAAATAGATCGTGATGCTGCGCGACAACAGCCCATGCCCGATCATTTGGATCCCGAGTCGTTCACGAATAGGGCTGCGGTTGCCGTCGCAGGCGACGACGTACTGTGCTCGAATCTGACGCTCGGTGCCGTCGTCGAGGTTGCGGACCGTGGCGGACACGTAGTGGGAGTCCTGCGAGAGGTCCACGAGTTCCGTGGCGTATTCGTAGCGTGCACCGAACTCCCGCGCCCGTTCGAGCAACAGTGGCTCCAACACCTGCTGGGGCATGAACAGCCGCCGAGCCGGGCTGACGTCCTCGACACCTTGATTGATGTTGGGGATGTACTGGGCGATCTCGCGGCCGGCCAACGTCTCGACGGCGTTCAAACCGCCGTCGGCATCGTAGAGCGCCAACGCAGCCGTCCGCACCCTGTCTTCGATCCCGGCGGCGCGCATCAGTTCGATCGTTCGGAGCTGGAAATAGCCGGCGCGCGGGTGGATCGCGGTGCCTAGATGTTTCTCGACCCCGTACACCTCGACACCGCGTTGGGCGAGAAACATCGAGGTGGCCAGTCCGACCAGACTCCCACCGATGACGAGCACCGGTACATCGACAACGTTTGACTCCACTGGTTGCGCCATGTGCGAACCCCCTCGGGTCACTCTAGAACAGGGGCGATGTGATCGGCGATCGGATCGGCGCCAGCTCGGTGTCAACGAGACCCGCGTCACGCTGACCTGGTTCCGCCGGTCGAGGCGGCGACGCGGGATCCATAGACCCACCATCCGTAGACCCGCAATCCGTGGACCAGGTCGAGACATCCGTCACATTTGCAAGCGACTGCTTGCAAAAGCTAGCAGACCGCGTAGGATGATTCCAGACACCGAGTCGGTGTCGCACTCACAAGGAGTCATCACCATGGTCGCAACCAACACCACCGCAAAGAAGGCAGCTGCGAAGCCAGTCGCCAAGAAGGTAGCTACGAAGCCCTTCGCCAAGCAGGCAGCCGCCAAGCAGGCAGCAGCCACCACGCCGGTCGCCGCAGCTCAGGCATTCGTCGCCGAAGCCGTCGAGACCGTCACCGAACAGGCCGACGTCGCCGCCAGTTTCGCTCGTGACTTTGCCTTGACCTCGATCGGCATGCCGTTCGTCGTCCAGAAGCAGATCCGTCAGTTCCCGTCCGTCAACCTCGACGGCATCAAGGCAATCCTCACCGAGCGCCCAGATTTTGGTGGCGTCAAGGCAATCCTCAACGATGCCAAGATGACCGGTACCGTCCGCGTCGCCAAGTTTCAGGGTCGCATCCAGCCGTACACCGAGAAGCTCGAGGCTCGACTCCCCGACCAGCTCGTGAAGGTCATCGAGAGCGGCCGCCACCGAGTCCGTAATCTGATCGCTGCCTGACTCTCAACCCGCGGCGACAGTTTTAGCGAGTGAGCCGGGCCTTCGGGCCCGGCTCACTCGCGTCCTCGTCGCGATAGACGAGACCCCATCGGGTCGTGCCGCCACCGGCGGTCGAAGAACCCGCCGAGATCCCGGAAGTTGCTGACGCCTCGGTCATCGCTCCGTTCGTTGCCGACGCCGGACCCGACGGCGACACGTTCCGCACTCGACTTCGGGGAGAAATAATCGCCGGTCCGGACCTACTCAGGATCGAGGTCATGTCGGTAATCAGACGCCAGACAGGTGTCGGCGCCCTGACAAGAATCCAAGCAAACCGTGCCGTCGAGAACCTGCTCGAACTACCGCTAACCGTCTACCCGGCCAGCGCGATGCTACGTCGAGCGTGGGCGCTTCGTCACAACATGACGACCTACGACGCTTGCTAGGTGGCACTCGCCGAGGCGCTCGATTGCACACTCCTCACCGCCGACGTTCGGCTCGCCAACGCCCCCGGCGCTCGATGCGACATCGAGATCATCTGAGCCGACAGCTTCAGTTACCTAACGCAGGTTCGGGTCGTGGTGGGGACGGAGTCGCGCTTGTTCTCTTCTTCGTTTCCGGGCATTGGGGTGCGACCAGTCGATCCATCTCGGCTGCAGGCGCTCACCTGTCGGGTGTTCGTATGCCGCTGCCGAGTCTGGCGGCGGACCTTTCGGTGGGACCGGATTCGGATGTTCGGTGAGCGGACTTCCGTGGGCGTCGGCGAAGGTCATCCCGCCAGGAACATCGGCGTTGCCGTCGATCCTCAGCAAGCCCTTGTGATGCAGCCGGTGATGGTGCGGACACAAGCTGATCAGATTCCACGTCTCGGTCAAGCCACCTGCGGTCCAGTGAACGATGTGATGCATCACGACGTGCTTGGCACCGCAACCGGGAACACGGCAGCCCTGATCGCGATGCTCGATGATCCGACGAGTCCGATCGGAGGTCATCCGTTGCGTTCGGCCGACACCGAAGGGGACGTTGTCGCGTAGCCAGACGGGTTGGATCACTCCGTCACAAGTCAGGTAGTCACGAATCGCGTCGGACAGCACCACTCCCGATGTCAACTGGGAGAGATCGCGATCGGTGTGAATGTGGATGTAGCTCTTGAACCGATCCTGCCGATCCACTGACGTACCCGCCAGCGAACGTCGGGCCATCTCGACAAACGTGTCTGCCCAGGTCACGTCGGTCTTGCCAGCGGCGAACAGACTGTCGCGAGCCTCGCTCAACGCCGCTTCAATGATCATCCCGTCGTCGGTGTCGACGTCGGCGTGAAAGTTGAACCGTGAGTGATCGTCGAAACCGAACGAACAGGTATCGCGATCGGGTTTGATCTCCGGTTGTGGCTGGTCGGGGTCGCCGTCGAAGTGTTCGTCACGAATCATCCGCCGCAACTGGTTCACCGTCGCGCACTTGGCGAACCGAGTGACCATCTCGTCAGCCCATGCCGGTGCAGTCGCAGCGACCACAACTTGATCGACAGCCAGCTCGCCGCGATCGAATGCTTCCATCAGCAAGGGGAAACGGTCGACCCGTTCGGCGATTGCCACGATCTGCTTGGCGCGACCGGACGATAAACCAACCTGAATTGTCAACCATTGGACCGCGGTATGAATCCCCACGCCGAACCACTCACCGGACGTGATCGCCTGAGCGGTGAGGCGCACGAGGTGGGCGTGCTGAGTATTCAGATAGCCGGCGACGTCACTCAGCTCCGCCTCAACATCCTTGGGAGTCAGAACCGTCGACATATTCATATCGTACATACGTGTGTATCTTTGTGCAAGTTCAGCAACCCAAGAACTGGGCAAATCATCGAGTCGTCGCTTTGCATGTACCTCACATCAGGAGAACCGCGACGCCGGCACCGCCGGCGTCAGCTAGGCAACCAGCCTCGTCGGGATACCGCGTTGTTGGGCAGCCGCGATCAGTTGTGGATTCTCGTCGGCGATCGCGAGGCAGATCTCAGCCCCGAGTTGTTCCGCCGCGGCAAGTGCCTCGAGCGACATCAGATTGAGCCGGACGCCACCGGAGAGTAGCTGCGCCATCGGCCACGCAAGTTCTCGCATCGAAATTAGATTGATGGTGTCTGGTAGTGCGACCACGGCGCGTGTGGCGCTGGTGCCGAGTGTTGGATCAGCGCTGCCCAACGATCTCGACAGAACGCCCGAAACAGTCGAGTTCGTCAAGGCTCGACACAGTCTGTGATACCACAGGCCAGTTGTCGATATGCGGGCGACGCCTATTCCCAGTGCTGCCGGCTGATCGTTGAGCAGAATCCGCAAAAGCAGGTGGTCATCAACGAGGATCTCCTCGACGCTCAAGCGAGCTCGGGTTCCACTTCGGCTACGCCGCGAGCCAGGGCGGCGTACCCGCCCGCCTCGTCGACAGCCCCGCCGAGCATCGCACGCAGCCCGCCGCTGCCCGCCGGAATGATAATTAGCGACTCGCCAAGATCGGCGATCTCGACCGAACCGCCCTCGACAAGATTCCACCGTCGACGGGCTTCAGCCGGAAGCGCCATCTGTCCACGTTCGGACACTCGGAACTCGTAGACACTCATCGACTCATCCTATGTCTTACAAGGCGAATTGCCCATCACGCCTTGTACGGGCGCGTTGGGCGTCTGGATCGAGAACCGGAGGCGGTCAACCATCGGGTTACACGTCGATACGTGCGGTGGCGCTGCCGGTGACCACCGGTTTGCCGTCCTGATTGACCGTGGTCACCGCGAAGTCTGCGAGGTTGACCATCGACCTCGCGAATCGCTTCCACAGTGGCTGTCGCCGTGAGCGTGTCGCCGGGCCACACCCGGTTGACGAACCTGACGCCGTGGTTCGTGAGCCGCACACTACCGACCACTAGTGTGACACGAACGTCAGAAATATGCTTGATCGACGAGAGGGAGCCATGCAAACGGACACCGACCGCCCCGTCGTGATCGAGGCTGCTGTGACCCCGTACCGACCTGGTGAACCGGTCCAAAACATCGGCGGAACGATCCGAGCAGCAATCGATTGCCTTGATGCGGGCGATGGCATCGTGCACCACCATCACGACATGCGGCACGATCAGGCGGCGGGCATCGACCAGATCGTCGCCGCGAGCAGCGCCATCTTCGCCAAGATCCAAATGCAATGATCTACACCGATTATCTGCGCGGCAAGTTGTTGTTGGAAAAATATGCTCACCTGCAACCGGTGGCCGACGCCGGCGTGCTGAGCGTGATCGCCCGTGGCGCGTTCGCTACCCTCGCTGGCAAGACGATTACGTCACCGGGCAACGCGTGACCGACCAACCACCGTTTACCCGTCGAACCAGCTATGGGCCAAGTAGCCCCGTGATCGGCGCGCGCGGCGCGCTGACTCGTCAGCAGGTCATCGACGCGGCATTGCAATGCTTCGTCGAGAAGGGCTTTCACGGAACCGCCGTCGATGACATCGCAGCGCTCGCCGAGACATCTCGGGCGACCGTCTATCAGTACTTCGAAAGCAAAGAAGCCGTCTTTATCGAGTTGATGGTGGCATCAGCGACGGCTCTCCACAAGCTCAATCGATCGCTTGGCGAACTCGGGCCGACGATCGACGGTTACAGCAACCTGCATTCGTGGCTGCAAAGGTGGTCATGGATTTTTGATCGGTACGCGCCGATGTTCATCGAATGGGCGAATGTCAACTCACCGAAAGCTGAACTGCGTCCGCGGATCATCGACTTCGTCGACAGTCACACTGAGCGATTCTCAGAACGGCTCATCGCTGCGGGCCTCGACTCGAACGATGCGCAGATACCCTCGCTGCTCGTGCTGGCGCTGACGACCCGGTTCAACTACATCCGCCACGTGTACCGGCCAACCACATCTGACGAACAACTCGTGCTCAGCCTTGCGTCCGCGGTGCAGTTGTACCTGTTCCCGTCGACGCCGACCGACGTGCTTGCCGATGGCCCACGTGACATCAGCCACGACAACGACGTCAGCGAGCAAACCCCCGTCGCGCACGGTCCTTTGGCAACGTTGTCAGCTCGTGACTCAGTTCCACGATCAACGCCCCTTGAAGGGCTGAGCGCCAAGGCCGGCAACACAGTGCGCGACCTGATCGACGCCGCCGGACGGGTCTTCGCGGCGCATGGCTACGACGCCGCCAACATCGATCACATCGTGACCGAAGCGGGGGTCGCCCGTGGAACGTTCTACCGATACTTCAGCAACAAGCTCGAACTGATTGCGACGCTCGCCGAGGAAGCCGCCAGTGAAATGACGCCGCTGTTCCTCGAGTTCACGCAGCTCGATGCCGGACACGATCGGGCGGCGCTGATCGCCTGGCTGGAACGATTTCTCGAGGCCCACAAGCGATACGGCGGCGTCACACGGGCATGGACCGAGCAGTTCCCTGTCGAGCCAGCAGTGCTCGCACCAGCAGCCGACGTGGTTGGCGCGATCACGACCGCCGTGGCGGCCACGTTCGGTCCCCCACGCGCGTACCCGCTCGGACGTGGAGCCGTTGTGATGATGCTGGCCGGCCTGTTGGAGCACTTTCCGGACGAAGGCCTCGGCGCCAAGTACGAACCGACCGACGACCAGATCATCGAGGCCCAGGCTCGATTCATCGAGCGCGTATTGCTCGCGCCTTAGCGTCAAACGGCGGGTGGCTGCTCGGCGGCTATGTCGCGCGGCTTGATGCCTGCTCCATCAGTCGTTGGCGTACGACTCTCGCATCCGAGGTGCCCTACATGATCGACATCACGTCGACAGAGAGTTGCAGGTGTTGTCGCATCCCCATCTCCTCCCAGGCCGAATCAACCGAGTTAGCTTTTTCGGCGATGTTCGGAGGAGGGATGCTGCTGACCAACAGCTGAGTCAGTTCGCCGAATCGGCCAACTGTGCTTCAGTCGGACGCCGATACGTCGTGGCGATTGTGATGCCGGCACCGGCAATTGCGAGGCCGCAGTAGACGTAGGAACGGCGCAGCCCAATCACCTCGTTCGAGGTGAGTTGGAGCGCTGTCGCGATCGCCACACCGAGTGCGGCACCCACTTGTCGGCCGGTCGAATACAGCGCCGAACCCATCGCGAACCGTTGTGACGGCAGGAAGGCGTTGGCGCAGCTACTCAATGACACAATCGCCAAGCCGTAGAACAGCCCTTGAAAACACTGCCAGGCCACGAACATTGTCAGGTTCGACTCAACGGGGTACACCAATCCGGCGACCAGGGTCGAGACTGCCAGTCCAGCGCATGCCGGAACGGCGATTCGTTCTGGTCCGACACGTTTCGCCAGTCGGCCCGCCAACGCCGCCGACACGGTGGTCACGGCCGGAGCTGCAGCGATGGCAAGCCCGGAACGCTGGCCCGAGTATCCCCACACCGCTTGAAGCCATGCGACGTTCGTGAAGAACAGCGCGTAGAACCCCATCGAATACAACAGCACGGCAACGTTGGCGGAACTGACGTATCGCAGCTTCAGGAGCGTTAAGTCCAGCACCGGGTTGGTAGCCGCACGACAGCGAACCACGAACGTGACGCCGAGCACGACGGCGAGCACCAGCACGACAATCTCTGCGTTCGAACTCCACCCCCATTCATCCCCTTGCACGATCGCCAGCGTCAAGAGCGCCACGGAACCGATCGCCAACGCGGCACCGACGAAGTCCGGCATTCGCGCCGCCTCCGGATCGCGTGACTCGATCAGGAGGCGCGACCCGAAGATCAGCGTGGCAACGCAAAACGGCGTGTTGACGAAGAACACCCAGCGCCATCCGAGATGCGTGGTGATCAGGCCACCAACGGCTGGACCGGTCGCCGCCGCCACGGCACCGATCGTTCCGATGATTCCCATCACCCAGGCGCGGCGTTCTATCGAGAACTCGGGCAACACGAGCGCGGTCGCAGACGGCAGAATCAAGGCGCCACCTATGGCCTGAGCGACTCTGGCAGCAATCAACCAGGCCGGACCTTGTGCCAGCCCGCACATGATCGACGCCACCATGAAGATCGTGGTTCCGACGAGGAACGCCCGCTTGCGGCCGAATGTGTCGGCCATCCGGCCGGCCGTCAACAGTCCGGCGGCGAACGCGATCGAGTATCCGGAGAGCGTCCATGGAAGCAGCGATGCTGCCGACGTCCCAAAGTCTTCCTTCAAATCGCGGAAGGCGACATTGACAATCGTGAAGTCGAGCGCCGTGAGCAAGAACCCGAGACTTGTTAGGGCGAGTACCTGAGTCCCTCTCGAAATTCGCCCCACACCTCGACGGTAGGCGAGGCACCAAGTCCTGGCGATACCGGCACCATCCGCCGCCCCTAGTCTGCACAGCGTGACGACTGACTTTGTGGCTACTCGGGAGTTGTTTTCGATTCCCGATGGGCTCGTGTATCTCGACGGGAACTCACTCGGGCCGCTTCCCAAGTCTGCCTCCTCCCGAGTCGCCAACCTGATCGAGGCCGAGTGGGGTGAGCAGTTGATTCGTGGATGGTCTGTTTGCGGGTGGATGACCCAACCGTCACGTGTCGGCGATCGGATCGGTCGCTTGATCGGCGCCCCGGAGGGCACGGTCGTGGTCGGCGACACGCTCTCGATAAAGGTCTATCAAGCAGTCGCATCGGCGTTGGAGTTACGTCCCGATCGACGGGTTGTACTCAGCGACAGCGGCAACTTCCCGACAGATCTCTATATGACTGACGGCTTGCTTCGCTCGCTCGACAAGGGCTACGAGCTGCGAGTCGTCGAGCCGGAAGATGTCGGAGATGCAATCGACGAACGTGTTGCGGTCCTGCTGCTGACCGAGGTCGACTATCGGACTGGCCGGCTCCACGACATGCGGAGCCTGACCACCGCTGCGCACGCTTCCGGGGCGCTGACAATCTGGGATCTCGCACATTCGGCGGGCGCCCTGCCGGTTGATCTCACCGCGGCCGGCGCAGACTTCGCCGTCGGCTGCACGTACAAGTATCTCAACGGCGGGCCTGGTGCGCCGGCGTTCATCTACGTCGCTCCAGAACACGCCGACAAGGTGCGACCAGCGCTGTCGGGTTGGCTCGGGCATGAGGCGCCGTTCGCCTTTGACCTCGACTATCGCGCGGGCCCCGGAATCGAACGGATGCGAGTCGGCACCCCACCGATCATCCAACTCGCCGCCCTCGACGCTGCCCTCGACGTGTGGGACGAGGTCGACATGAACGATCTGCGAGCAACGTCGATCCATCTTGGCGACGCCTTCATCCGCGACGTCGAGGCGCGCTGCCCCAAGCTCATACTGGCGAGTCCCCGAGATGGCACTCAGCGCGGCTCGCAGATCTCGTTCCGATTCGAACACGGCAGCGCTGTGATGCAAGCGCTCGCCGACAACGGTGTGATCGGAGACTTCCGCGCCCCCGACATAATGCGCTTCGGTTTGACCCCGCTGTACATCAACGAGTCCGACGTGATGCAAGCTGTCAACGCCCTGGAGCGAGTCCTACGCGACCGACTCTGGGACGACGACAAGTACCGCAAACCCCGCCTCGTCACCTGAGATCCGACCCAGGCTGTTGGGCCACCACGGTCAGTCGGCGGTGAATCGGTCGAGGTGTTCGGCAGCTAGCTCGGCGAGGTCGATGACCCGGCCGGTTCCGTTCACCAGGTGACGGTCTCTGATCGAACGCCGTCGACCTCGATCGTGATCGAGTCGGGTTGGTCGGCCGTCGAACACGCCAGCTCGACCGTCTCGGCATCGAACCGAAACGTGTCGCGGCGTCCACTCGAGAACTCACAGACGAACGTTCGCAAACCCTCGACGGGCGTGAGGCCCGAAACCGAGAACGCCGCAATCAGGCAGTCGGGACCGAACCGGCACTCGCCCCGGCGCGGGGAGATCGTGATCGCCTCACCGCTTGCGGTCGTCGTCGTTCGGGGTGTGAGATCGCCGACGGCCGTCGCCGGGGCGAGCGTGGTGGTCGGGGCGACCGTGGTTGTCGGCGCGACCGTGGTAGTCGGGGCGAGCGTGGTAGTCGGGGCGACTGTCGTAGTCGGCGCGACCGTGGTAGTCGGCGCGAGCGTCGTGATCACGGGTGTGTCCTGAGCTGTGCTCGGAGGGGCGACTTCCGGGATCGTCGACGGTTCGACAACGACCGCAACCGGTGGCGAAGTCGGCTCGGCAGGAACAGTCGGGAGGGGAATCGAGGTCTCCGTGCCGGACCCTGCGGACGAGCCGTCCCCCTCACCGGTCGACGTCAGAACACGCAGTAAACCGAACACCGCGATCGCACCCAATAGGAGCCAAGCCCATACAGGTAGGACCAAGAATCGACGACGCCACCAAGCAATCCGTGCCGATTTCACGTTCGGAGGTCGCTTTGTCGACTTGGCCCTCGTCGACTTGGCCCTCGTCGGCTTGACCTTCGTCGGCTTGGCCTTCGTCGGCTTGGCCCTCGTCTGGGTGACCTTGGTCGGGGTGACCGGTGTCGGCTCAACCTGTGTCGGGGTGATCGGTGTCGGCGCAGTTGGTTCCGGCGCAGTCGGTTCCGACGTGATCTCGTCGGTTAAGCCCTGCTCGGTCCAGAACTCTTCAGACCACGATGCCTCGGGCCACATCGGCTTCGGGGCGAGCGCGTTCGGCGCAGCACCCGGCAACATGTCGTTCGGCGGTGCGATCGGCTCGCCTTCGGGTGGAGGCAGTAGTGGCAGTGGTGGTCTGGTCTGGTCGTCTACGCCCTGCACGGTAGCGAGTCGATGACCAACATGCCGAACACGACGCGTGTGTCAACGCTCCAGGGCACAATTTGGGGTCTGGCGGATAAGTGATCTTCAGCCAGTCGTTCGGCAATCGTCGTTCCGATCCCGTACGTCACTCCCGTTTTCGAGGAGCGATGATGAGTGACACGACTACCCGGATCAGTTACTGCGGGTTGTGCCCGGCGGCGTGCGTGATGATCGCCGCGCTTTCGGCTGATCGGTGCGACACTGCCTGATGGCATTCGGACAGCAATCGGGATCACCCGCAACGGCGAAGCAGGTCCAACGGTTGTTGGATTTGCTCCACGAGGCGGGGCATTCCGACTTCCGTGACGCACGCGGACCGATGGGTTTCACGCAACGTCAGGCCGGTGGCAAGTTCTCCCGCGACGAGGCCGAGGGTTTCATCGAGCAACTTGAACAAGAAGGTCACGAGTCAAGCACCGCCCAGGGCGGTTCGAAGCCAACCTCAAAGTCTGCGCCGCTCAGTGCCGCCGAACAAGCGATCCGAACGTTCACCAACGAACAGCTCGCCGCCGAACTCCAACGCCGCGGCTGGGTCGTGCTCGAGCCGTAATCGACAGGCTCAGCAGTCGATCGCTGATTGCATGGCGGCACACACTTCGTGCCACCTGCCTGGGGCAAGCGCTCCAACCCTTCGCGTGAGGTGATGTTTGTCGATCGTTCGCACATTGTCGAAGTTGGCCACGCTGCGGCGGCGTAGTCCGTCCTCGGCGAACAACTCGACTTCACTCGGCAAGCCGCGCAACCTTGTCGTAATCGGTGCCACCATCACAGCGGCCAACCGATCGATCGCCCGCTGCCGAGTGAGTACGAGATAGGGACGCGATTTCTCATCGGGAAATTCTGCGAACCAGATTTCGCCCTGATCGATCACAGCCATGACCAGTCTTCGGCGTCGTCAACGAGATTGGACGAGCTTTGAAAGGTCAGATCGGCCAACTCGTCAAGTGTTTGAGGGTACGTGGTGTACGCAGTCTGGTACTGCTCGTCGATTGCCCGTGAGCGCTCGGCCCGGATCGCTGTCTCAATGGCGACCCGCATCGCCTCCGTGCGGCTCGAGTATTGGCACCGGGTAACCAGCCAATCGAGATCGGCCAGCAGGTCATCAGTGAGACGAAGGGCGAGTTGAGTCGACATGCAGTCAGGGTAGCACCGTGGTGAGCATACCGGTATGCAACATGCCTACCGATGGGATCGGCTACCGCCAATCCCATGAGCGAGAGGCCTGGTCGGCGCGTCTGAAACAACCGTCAAGTCGAGCGGGCGACGCGCCTGACATCGAACAGGATCAGGAGCAGCACGTCGTATGTCAGCTTGCAGACACCGGCTGCAATCAGCGGCCAACCAAACGATGTTTGATCGAGCATCCAGCCGGCCAGGAACGGGGTCGAGGCGGAGGCAAGGCCTCTCGGCACGTTGGTGACGCTCGCCGCAGCGGCCCGTTCTGGTGGCGTCACCACGGTCATCACGTAGGCGTTGCGGACAGGAACATCCATGCTCGACAGGAGGCTGCGGCCGAGTAGGCAGACGACAGCCAAGGTTCCATTCGGCATCAATGCGGCAGCAATCAGCAACACCTGAGCCGGCATGTGTGTGAGCGCCATCGTCTTGATCGGACCGAGTCGGTTCTCGATCCGCACCGCGATGAATCCGGAAGCGGCAGCCAGGACGCCCATCGCTCCGAGCGTCAGACCGGCATTCGCCACGGTGAACTCGTGGCGACGAAACAGCCACAGCGCGAGGAGTGATTGCACGACGAAACCGCCGCCGAACGCGTCGAGGCTGAACAGTGCCGCCAGCCGATACACCATCGTCTTCGACGGGCCAAGCGGCTGGGGTCGGCTGGCGGCAGGCTCCAGGTCGGCCGACAGCGTGGAGTACACGATCGAGACCAACACACCCGCAACGGCGTAGGCCAAGAACACCGCCGTGGTCGAGATGTCGAGCACCTCCGGCAACCCTGCGGCCGCCGATCCGACCGCCGCCAAGAGCGCCCCTACGAACGTGTAGCGAGCGAACAATGCCGAGCGGCCGACGTCTGACGTCGTGATCGGCAACAGGGATTGTTCCAGCGGTTGGAACACGCTGACGTCTCCACTGCTCGGATTGATCGTGCCGACGATCCCGACCGCCAGCAAGACCCAAAATGTCGACGCCGCAGCGTAGACCAATCCCGTGAGGACCATCACAACGGTTCCGGCAAGTAGCAGCGAACGTCTGCGGAATCGCGACCCGGCTAGCCCTGTGACCAGCGTCAACCCGGCCGAGCCGACCAACATCCCGGTGACAATCAACCCAGTCCGGGCAGCGCTGTATCCAAGTTCAAGGGTCAGGAAGGCCGACAGCGAAACCGCCACCAGTCCGTCCGCAAACCCACGCACCCCCCGAGCCGCAATCAACCGCCGCCCATCCGCAGTGATCGGCTCGGCCATTCAGCCAGTATGACCGCTTGCCGTTTCTGAACTCGGATGAATGTCGGTCCGAGTCGATCCTTCATCGAGCGCAACAGGCCCGCCGCAGCGCTAACAACGCAAGGGCGACCTACGTTGTCGATACGTACGTTTCACTGTCATCAGAATGTACGCTTACTGGATGGACGTTGCTGTGACAGAACTCAGAGCCCACCTCAGCGATTGGATCGACCTTGTTCGCAATGGAAACGAGGTCGTCATCACCGATCGGGGAACTCCTGTTGCACGGATCGTCGGCCTGAACTCAACACCGGTTCTCGACCGGTTGACAGCACAAGGAATCATCAGTCGCCCCGCTCAGCCCGTCCGGCCCGTTGCCGGTGAGCGTCGTCGACCAACTCCAAAGCGGCCCGTGGCTGACATCGTCAGCGAACAGCGACGCTGACAATGTCACTCGTGTACTTCGACTCCAGCGCGCTCGTGAAGTTGGTGCTCGACGAGCCGGGATCCGACCTGGCAGCGGAACTCTGGAATGGTTGCGACGCGGCACTCTCGAGTCGACTCGCGTATCCCGAGGTGCGTGCCGCGCTCGCAGCAGCTGGTCGCAGTCATGTCCTCACCGAGTCGGAGGCGTTGGAGGCGGCGGCCGAATGGGATCTGTTCTGGGCGTCGATACGTCCAGTGGAACTGACCGCCGAGGTCGAGCAGCAATCAGGTGACCTGGCATCAGTGCATCGGCAACGAGGCGCTGACGCTGTCCATCTTGCGAGCGCGGTTGCGCTGGTCCCGGCCGATCTCACCGTTGCCGTGTGGGACCGGCGGCTGCACGCCGGCATCGTCGCGGTGGGCTTGTCGGTCGCACCAGCGACTCTCGACTGACGTTGCGCTCGAGGGGGAAGGAGCGCACCCGGCGTAAGGTGCCGTCGCCGACACCTCTCCGAGGAGCACACCCATGACGATCATTTTTCCACCATCGATGCGACAGATTCGTTCGCTCGTCACCTCAGACGGCGAGCTGCAGCTGTCGATCGTCACGGTCGACACTCCGACGCCCGCCGCGCACGAGGTGTTGGTGCGGGTCGAGGCGGCTCCCATCAACCCGTCCGATCTCGGTCTCCTGCTCGCCATGGCCGACGTCTCGAAGGCTTCGAGTACCGGATCAGGCGACAGTGCCATGGTGACCGCTCCGATTTCGCCGGGGGTGATGACGGTGCTCGCCGGGAGGGTCGGCGAGTCGATGCCGGTCGGCAACGAGGGCGCCGGCGTGGTCGTTGCCGCCGGCGAGTCGTCTGACGCGCAGGCTCTGCTTGGCCGCACCGTGGGCTTCGCCGGTGGGGCGACCTACAGCGAGTACCGCTCCGTGCCGGCGATGATGTGTATGGCGCTCCACGAAGGGACCACGGCGGCTGAGGGAGCGTCGTGTTTCGTCAACCCGTTGACTGCGCTCGGGATGGTCGAGACGATGCGGATGGAGGGTCATACCGCGCTCGTCCATACTGCCGCTGCCTCGAACCTCGGCCTGATGCTGAACCGGATCTGCCTTGCCGATGACGTGCCGTTGGTCTGCATCGTCCGCCGCCCGGAACAGGCCGCGATCCTGCGCCAGCAGGGCGCCGTCCACGTGTACGACACGAGCGAGCCCACGTTCGAACACGATCTGACGGACGCCCTCGTTGCCACCGGGGCCACGCTGGCGTTCGACGCGATCGGTGGCGGCACCCTGGCAGGCGAGATCCTCAACTGCATGGAAATCGCGGCCAACGCCACGGCCAGCAGTTACAGCCGCTACGGCAGTGACGTGCACAAGCAGGTCTACATCTATGGAGTTCTCGACCGCGGTCCGACAGAGCTCCACCGCCGTTTCGGGATGGCGTGGGGAGTCGGCGGATGGTTGCTGACGCCATTCCTCGGCAAGCTCGGCGTCGAGGGCATGAGTCGACTTCGCCAGCGCGTCATCGACGAGCTCACGACGACCTTCGCAAGCCACTACACGGACGAGGTGTCACTGTCGGGAGCACTCGACCTTGAAGCGATCACGACGTATGCCCGTCAAGCAACCGGCCAGAAGTTCCTGATCTGCCCGCAACGCTGACCGGTCTCCGGCGGCGCGGAGTTGGTCCACTCAGGTTTGTAGGTCGAGCACGGTCGTTGCCAGCCATGACAGTTCGTCGTCCCAGGCGATCAACTATGCACTCGATTGGCACTCGACTACGTGGCGGTGCGATCCTCCCAGTCGGTCCACTCGACACCTGCGTCGGTGACGTATTCTCGGACACCTTCGCCGGTCGTCCGGGCGAAATGGTCGGCACCGATCAAGTCGACCAGTCCGTATGACCCGATTCGTTCTCTGACTTGTCCCTTCATCTCGGCAAATCGGAGCACCGCACCTTGCAGCGCAAGATCGCGCACCAGTTCGGCGATCGCCTCAGCTGCCGTTGCGTCGACGTCGGTGATCGGTTCCGCCGTAACGAGCACCACGCGGATCGGGGTCGGCGACCTGTCGATCCGGGTCAGGACGTCCTCGACGAAATATCGGGCGTTGGCAAAGAACAGTGGCGCGTCGAAGCGATAGATCAGCAGTCCGTCGATTCGCCGGCCGTCCGGGTGACGTTCGTCGTCGTGATAACCCTTGAGTCCGTCGACCCGCACGAGTTCGGCGGTGTGCGGCTTCCACGCCTTACGCATGAAGTTCAGCAACGACAACGCGATCGCCACGACCACCCCGACGATTGCGCCGAGAACGGCCACGGCGAGGAATGCAGCCACGCCCAGCAGGAACTCGCTGCGCCGGATCGCGGCCAGCCGCACGAGTGGCCGAATCGCGAAGATCCGCAACGCGGCCGCGACAACGACTGCCGCCAGTACCGGTTGGGGAAGGTTGCGGAACGTTTCCGGAGCCCCAAGGATGATCGCCAGCAATACCACCGCCGCCGTGATACCGGTCAGTTGCGTGCGCGCCCCGGCCGCCTCAGCGACCGGCGTGCGAGACTGGCTGCCACTCACCGGCATGCCCTGGAACAAGCCGGCCGCCACATTGACGAGGCCGAGGGCGACGAGTTCCTGGTTGGCGTCGACGCGCTCACCGCGTTTGTCGGCGTACACACGCGCCAACACGCTCGTGTCGGCGAAGGCGACGAAGGCAATCCCGAATGCCCCACCGGTGAGCGTGCCGATCGTCTGCCAACTGACGTCGGGCAATCGAGGGCTCGGGAACCCCGAAGGCAGATCACCGACGAGGCTCACGCCATGATCGGCCAGCCCGAACACCACGGTCGCCACGGTGCCGCCGATCACCGCCACGAGCGTTCCCGGTACTCGCGGAACGACCCGACGAAGGCCAATGATCACCGCCAGCGCCGCCGCTGCGAGGGCCACCGCCCAGCGATTCGTCTCACCGTCGGCGATGCCGTTGGCCAGATCGCGGATTGTGCCGAGCAGGCGCGAGGAGTCGACGGAGAATCCCAGCGCCTTGGGGAGTTGACTGACGAGGATCGTGACAGCGATGCCATTGAGGTAGCCGTACCGAACCGGGGCGGACAGCAGTTCGGCGAGGAAACCGAATCTGGCGAGGCCGGCGATCACACCGATCACCCCGACGAACACCGACAGAACGCCGGCGATGACGATCGCCCGACCAGGATCACCGTCGCTGAGCGGGATCACCGCAGCCGCGATCAACGGGGCGAGCGACGAATCGGGACCCATCACCAGGATCCGCGACGGTCCGACCAGTGCGTAGACGAGCAACGGGATGACCGTTGCGTACAGACCGGTGATCGGCGGCAGACCGGAGGCTTGGGCGTACGCCATGCCGGCCGGGGCGAGGAGGGCGACGAGCACGGTACCGGCGACGAGATCCTTGACGAGCCACGACTTCTTGTAGGTGTGGACCACCCCCAGCATCGGGACCCAGCGCCGCCAGCCAGGGGAGCCGGTGGTCGACCTTTTCACCGATCACCTCGGGCGGACATCCTCATTGATCGTCTCCTTGGTCACTCACGTTGGCAGGGGCAATGGCATCGCGGTAGGGGCTTTGGTCCGTTCAGATCAGGGCGCCGCGACGGCGCTGGAGAAAAGCCTGCTCGGCGGTGTTGCTTGCCGAAGATGCGGGCCAACAGGGAAGCATCAGACTCGGACATTGGGACTCAGGCGTCGGATTCGTCCTGAAATGGACGAACCTCGACCGGGCTCATGCACGCTGCCGAACCCTTCGACGCCCAGGCCAGCGCAGCGTCGAGGTCGGGCACGGCGATGATCCAGAACCCGCCGATGTGCTCGTTGGCCTCGATGTATGGTCCGTCTGTGGTGATCGTCTCGCCGTCTTTCACTGACACGACCGTGGCTGTGTTGGCGGAATGCAGACCGCCTCCGAACACCCATGCGCCAGCTGCCTGGACTTCCGCGTTGAACGCATCGACCTGGGCATACATCATCTGCGTGGTTTCGGGAGGGATTGCGGCATACATGTCGTCGTTGCCGTGCACTGATAACAGGTATTGCTTCATCTGAGATTCTCCTTCATGTCGTCACCGGCGGGTTGTCGGTCGATACAACTACAACGAATCCACCTACGTCGAATCGACAGCTTCAACGCAAAACTTGTCAGGTGCGACGGACGAGCCGGCCGGGCCTGGCTCCCGTGTCGACTCCGGCGGCGCCAAGAAGTAACGCTTCGCGCCGGGCAAGCCTCGGTTCGCCGTAGTCTGGAAGATCCCCGCTACGAGAGCTGAGCAATGATGAGCGCGTCCGACCTCGAGATTCCCATGGACGACGGGTTCGCGTCACTTGGCTTACGACCGGAGACGCTGCAGGCACTCGACGATCTCGGGTACGAGGAGCCGACCCCGATTCAGCGCGAGACGATCCCGCTCCTGATCGCCGGGCGCGATCTGCTCGGTCAGGCGGCAACGGGTACTGGCAAGACGGCTGCGTTCGCGCTACCCGCCCTCGAACTCGTCGATCCGAACCTCCCCGGTCCAGCAACACCCGTTGCGTTGGTCCTGGTACCGACCCGCGAGTTGGCCGTGCAGGTCAGCGAGGCGATCTTCAAGTACGGGCGTCGACTCGGTGTCAAGGTCGTTCCGATCTATGGCGGCCAACCGATCTACCGGCAGCTGCAGCAACTCGATCGCGGCGTCCACATCGTTGTCGCCACGCCAGGTCGGGCGATCGACCACATCGGCCGAGGCTCGCTGCCGCTCGACGGCGTCAAAGTCGTCGTGCTCGACGAGGCCGACGAGATGCTCGACATGGGCTTTGCCGACGACATCGAATCAATTCTCGAGGCCACTCCATCTTCTCGGCAAACCGTGTTGTTCTCGGCCACGTTGCCGGCGCGGATCAACTCGATTGCGAAGCGCTATCAGCGTGACCCGATCCGTATCCAGATCGGAAAGGGCGACACAAAACCGGGAAAGGTGCTCGTTCGCCAGAGCGCCTACGTCGTGATGAGATCGCACAAGCCAGCCGCGCTCGGCCGGATTCTCGACATCGAGTCGCCCGGCGCGGCGCTCGTGTTCTGTCGCACTCGCGGCGAGGTCGATCAACTTACGGAAACGATGAACGGCCGCGGCTACCGCGCCGAAGCGCTTCACGGCGGGATGGACCAAGCTCAACGCGAGCGCGTGATCGGTCGCCTTCGCGATGGGACCGCCGAGTTGCTCGTCGCCACCGATGTCGCCGCCCGAGGCCTCGACATCGACACGCTCACCCATGTCGTCAACTACGACGTCCCATCGGCACCGGAGAGCTACGTCCACAGAATCGGGCGCGTCGGGCGGGCAGGGCGCGAAGGCGTTGCAATCACCTTGGCCGAACCACGTGAGCAGCGCTTGCTCGCCAACATCGAGCGGCTAACGAAGCAGCAGATCAGCATCGAAAGCGTCCCAACGGTCGCCGACCTTCGGGCCCGCAAGATGAGCCAGACCGTCGACGCGGTTCGGGTCGCCCTCGCCGCCGAGGATCTCAACGACTACAACGAAGTACTCAACGCTCTATCCGGTGAGCACAACATCCGTACGATTGCCTTGGCAGCGATCAAGCTTGCCCACGAGTCAGACGGAGCGAGCACCGACGAGGTGGAAATTCCCGACGCCTCGAAACGATTCGATCGGAACGAGAACCGGGGCGACCGGGGCGAGCGTGGTGACCGTTTCGACCGCGGTAACCGCAAGCCAGGTCCCGAGAAAGGTCATCGAGGTTCGGCTGAGCGCGGCATGAAAGGCAGCGATCGGGGCCGCGAGAACAACGAGCCGACCGGATTCCTGTTTGTCGGTATCGGCCGCAAAGGCGGCGTCCGCCCCGGCGACCTTGTCGGGGCGATCGCCAACGAAAGCGGCCTCGAAGGACGTCAGATCGGTCCGATCCGGATCTCCGACAACTTCAGTGTCGTCGGTGTGCCTGAAGGCAAGGTCGACGACATCATCGGCGCGATGCGATCCACGTCGATCCGAGGCAAGAAAACGTCAGTCCGGCGCTACACCGACTGACAATCCGATAGTTGGCCGCGGAGCACCAGAGCCGAACGGCCTCGCAATCAACGGATGTCAGACCAAGCGACGTTGGTTGGCCCAGGCCGTCAACTGGTGGCGGTTCGACAGCTGCAACTTGCGCAGGACAGCGCTGACGTGGGTCTCGATCGTTTTCACGGAGAGATGCAGCCGACCCGCAATCTCCTTGTAGGTGTAGCCGCGGGCAATCAGTCGCAGGACTTCATCTTCACGGGTGGTGAGTTGGTCGAGTTCGGGATCGGCTGGTGCCGGCATGTCGCCCGAGAACGCATCGAGTACGAAACCGGCGAGGCGCGGTGAGAAGACGGCATCGCCGGCATGGACTCGTTCGACCGCGTCGAGCAGTTCGGCGGCGTCGATCGTCTTGGTGACGTAGCCGCGAGCTCCGGCTCGCACGACTGCGATCACGTCCTCAGCAGCGTCGGAGACCGAGAGGGCAAGAAATCGCGGCGGTGTGGGCTCGTCGCGCAGCGCCGCAATAACCGTGTGGCCGCCCCCGCCAGGCAGATGCACGTCGAGCAGCACGACATCGGGTCGCGACACCCGAATTACGTCGATGGCGTCCTCGGCTGTGGCTGCCTCGCCGACAATCTCAATCCGTGCCGTCACGTCGGCTCGGCACAGTTCCGTCAGTTCGGCGCGCACACCGGCGCGGAACAGAGCATGATCCTCGACGACCACGACGCGCACAGTCATGGGCGGATCCGAGGCACTCGCAGCTCGATCTCGGTACCGGCGCCCGGACGCGACGTGAGCGTGGCACCGCCGCCGTTTCGCTCCACGCGACCGACGATCGACTCACTGATACCGCGGCGATCATTGGGGATCACCGTTGGATCAAACCCTCGACCGGTGTCACGAACGTACCCGGTCAGCTCGGCATCATCGGCCTCCACGAAGACGTCGACTCGCTCCACATCGGCGTGACGAGCGGCATTCACCAGAGCTTCGCGAAGTGCGGCGACGAGCACTCTGGCCTGTTCGTCCAGCGGCTGATCACCAACCACCACTGCTTCGACGCGAATGTCGTGATCGGACTCAATCTCGACCGTCAGCGCATCGATCGCAGCGTGCAGCGATACGGGTTCGCCCTGTTGCGCCCCGCCGTACAGCCATGAGCGCAGCTGACGTTCCTGGCGGCGAGCGAGATTCGCCATCCGCTTCGGGTCGTCGCTGCGCTGGATCAGCACCAGCGACTGCAGCACCGAGTCATGCAGATGGGCGGCAAGGTTGGCGCGTTCGTCCTCCCTGATTCGCAGTGCTCGCTCGTCATCGAGCGAGCGCAACAACCGTCCGAAGGCGGGAGCGGCAAACATCGCAAGGCCACCGATGACGACGGCGATCGCGCTCGCCGAGGCCCCGACGTTGGCCAATCCACCTGTTCGCTGCGCGAGCGATAGCACTCCCGCAAGCAGAAGACCGATGCCGGCGACGATCTGAAACGCGCGGACGATCCATGTGCGCGATGACCGCGACGCGGATCGCCCGTCGTCGCGCGACCATGTCACTGCGACACCGATCGCCACCGCCGACGCCGGAACCATGATTTCGTCGCCCGGCCACAACCCGACCGCGCGCGCCGCTGCCAACACGGCACCGGTTCCGCATCCGATCGCCAGTTCACGCCTCGGGATTCGAGCTTCACGCTTGGCCGCGCCACGATCGACCGTTGATGGCGCAGATGCGAGCGCAGCCAATCCGTACAGCGCCACCCCCAATCCGCCGACCAGTGTGAGCAGACCGACGGCGGCGCGAACGACCGTCGGTTCGACCCGCCACCGAGCGGCCCATCCGCCCACCACGCCGGCGACGACTCGATCGTTGCTACGCGCCACGCGGGCGACGGTGTTCGGGAAGTTCACTTCGGCATCGTCGCACACCTGACCCTGGGAACACATCGGGGAGTTCCCTTCGATCTTCAGGGTGATTCCAGGGTGATCCCCGATGGTCATGGTGTTCCGGATTTCGTACCGTGAGGGTGTGGAACTCGACTCGCCGTCCATCCCAATCGATCCGATCGCACCTCCTCCGACTCCCGCACCGGCGGTTGGCGACCCGGATGGCCGGATTGTTGGCGGAGTCTGCGCACTACTCGCCGATCGATTGGGCGTCGATGCGCTCTGGGTCCGGATCGCCTTCGTCGTGCTGGCGCTCACCGGCGGGATCGGTCTCGTCGCCTACGCCGGGCTCTGGTTGGCATTGGTCGCCGGCCCGACAAGTGGTTGGAACTTCGCCACCTGGACCGGCGGCGCGCTGATCGTGATTGGCATTCCGATCCTGATCAATGGGTCGAGGCTCTCGTTCATGAGTGGCCCGCTGGCAGTTCTGATCCTCCTGGTCGGGTTGACGCTCGCCCTCTGGCAACCCCACCGCCAGATCCGGCCGATGTCGCCTCCCGCATCGCGTGCACAGGCAGTTCGATCGGCAGTTCGTTCAGCGCAGGTTGGAACCGAAGGTGCCGTGTCGCCTGAAGCGAAACCCCGACGGCAGCGCGATCCCCGACCTCCGCGAGAAGCGTCCAGACTTGGTCGAGCAGGTTTTGGGCTAGCGATCGTCGTCGCTGCAACTGGTGCGCTGATCGACCAAGCCAACGGGGGCAGAATCCACCCCGAACAGTGGCTCGGCGCGGCCGCATTGGTGTGCGGGGCCGGAACGCTGCTGGGCGCCGTTCGAGGCCACGCACGCTGGCTAATCGTCCCAGCACTCGTCTTCGCCGTTGTCGGTTACGGCTCCGGCCCGATGGCGCGTATGCGAATCGACGCGTCCGACGCCGTCGGCGACCGTTTCGCCTACATCCAGCAGGGCATTTCTGGTGATCCGATTCGGGAATCCGTCGGTTTCGGAACGATCAGCATCCACGTCGACAGCGCTCCAACCAAACATCAGACCGTGGACAGTCGGGTCGCGATCGGTGAGATCAATATCCGGGTTGCCGAAGATGTGACGGTCGAGATCAGGGGTCGCCTTGAACACGGCGACCTGCGCGTCGACGGCGAAGTGCAGACCGCCACCACGACGATCATCGGACCGGATCAAGCGCCCGATGTGACCATCGACGCCTGGATCGGTCGAGGCAACATTGACGTCTGGCAGTACGACAAAGAGCCGATCGACGAACCGTCGCCGGCGACTCCCGAACTCGGACCGCTCACTCCGATCGCCAACCATGTGTCCGCGACCGATGACGGCTGGATCGTGCTCGCCGACGGTTACACGATGATCGATCCGAACAACACGATCGTCACTGGCGAGGCGTACCAAATGCTTCCCGACGGGAGCTACAACGTCGATCCGAGCGAATCCACCGACGGCTCGGTCAACGTGGTCGGTGAGCTCTCCAGGTCGGTCGGTGCGCCGTTGGTGTTGCCGACTCCGGTCGGTGAGTTCAGGTTGCTACCTCGCAGTCTGTTGCACACGCCGGAGGGTGCGGTGCTCGACCTGCAGGTAATCCGGGCGGAACTGGCAAGCAGCGCGACCACCACGTTGCCCAGGCCGGCGGTCAGTTCAACGGTGCCACCACCACCGTCTTCGCCAACAATTGCTGGAGTTCAACCATGAACCGTCATCCGTTCGAGCCACTGTCAGCGGCACTCGGGATCATCGTGATCGCGATCGGATTGGCCGTGATGACCGGTTCCATCGACACCATTTCTTCCAACGGCGGTGCCTGGCTGGCGGTCGCCGCGCTCGTGCTCGGTCTCGGGCTGATCCCACGCGCGCCGCGCCGGATCACACCCGAGGTCGATAGCCCGTCGGGCATCGACCCTCCGAACGAAACCTGACGTCTGGGGCTCGTCAGGCGTTAGCGGGTTTCCAGCCGGGGTGCTTGAAGGCGTAGTTCCACTTGTTGCGGATGCCCTTTGCGCTGCTGACGTCGCGGGCGATTTCAGCGAACTCGTGATATGCGATCTTGATCGGGTTGTACGTGCGAATGTTCTTCGTCAGGCCGTACTTGATCCTGCGAACCTCTGGCTCGAACGTGCCGAACAGCCGGTCCCAGACAATCAGGATCCCGCCGTAATTCTTATCGAGATACTGCTGGTTGGCACCATGATGCACGCGGTGGTGTGACGGCGTGTTGAGCACCCTTTCGGCAAGCGGATTGAGTCGGTCGATCGCCTCGGTGTGGATCCAGTACTGGTACAACAGGTTGAGCTGACCGGCCCGCATCGAGGTGGCGGTCCGGAAGCCAAGCAACGGCAGCGGGGCGAAGATCGGGGCGGTGATGATCCCCGACCACGGCTGGCGCAGCGCCGTCGACAAATTGTAACGCTCGCCGGAATGGTGGGTGACGTGGTTTGCCCAGAAGAAGCGGATCTCATGCATCCATCGGTGATCCCAGTAGTACAGGAAATCCCAGAGCACCATCGCACCAACGAACGCGCCTCGACGCGATCCGATGTTCGAGATCCGATGCTTGAACAGGAACTTGTCAAGCTTGCCGATCGCCGAAGCAGTGCCGAACGCGAAGGCGATGTTGCCGAGCAGCATCGACAAGCTGGCGGTTGTGTCACGTCGCTCGTACCCAAGCGTCACCAAAGCGTCGGGCGGCAGTTGCGTGCCTGACAACTCGTCCGGCGTTGCGTCGTACATGTCGCCCAACACGCGCTTCGGCTTGTTCTTGAGGTACGCCGCCTCGGCCACCATCGTGCCGATGAACAAAGGCACCGACAGCAAATCGATTGTGTCAAGCTTCTTCCCAGCCACGAACTCACGCTACCCGCCGCTTGACGCGTCGGCGATCGAGAGGATCCGGTTGGCCTGCTGGAACAGCAGGTTGCCCGATCTGTCGAGCGCCAGTCCGGTGACGGTGAACGCTCGGAATTGTTGAGCCGGTATCCCGAACACGTCGGGCGCTCCGGTCTGGTCGGCGGCGACCAGTTCCATGGCGCCGTCCAGTCCGAACCGGACGATCGCATGGTCGGCGGCGTCCGACACGTACACCCTGCCTGCCGCGTCGATTGCCACGCCGGTCACACTGGAGAACTGAAGGTCGCCAGGCAGGGTTCCGTCGGGCGCATAATTGCCGAGTGAGGCACGAATCGCAGTCTGGCCTCCTCCAACGAACGTGCCGATAGTGCCGTCCGGAGCGATCCGGCGGACAACAGGTCGGCCCGACTCAGCGACGAGCAGTTGATCGGCCGCGTCGACAACCATTGCGTTCACCCCGGTTAATGATGCCGCATTCGCTTGACCGCCATCTCCCGCTGGTGCGCTTCCGATCTGACCCTGCTCCCCGGTGCCGGCGACGATGCTCAAACCACCACCGACGGACCACATCAGGATGCGAAATGTTGAACGCTCGAAGAAGTAGAGATTCCCGGCGGAGTCGAACGTGATCGGCCCGAAGCCGCCGCGAAGACCCAGCGCTAGAGCGTCGACGACGAGCTGACTCGAACCGTCGCGTCCGATCCGTTTCACGCCGGTCCCCATCGAGACGTACGCCTCGCCGTCAGGTCCAACGGCTACTCCTCCGAAACCGGATTCACCTGCCGCGGAATCTCCGACGTAGACGACGCTCGTCTGGCCACCGCTCACGAGCAGCAACTCGTTCTCGTGGTTCGTCACGAAGATCTCGCCGTTAGGTGCCACCGCAAACAGGGCCGCATTGCCGAGGCTCGCCGCCTCGGCCGGGCCGGGACGACCTGCGCCGTCGTCGAGGCCGGTTCCGGCGACCACGGCCACCAGCCCCGGAAGCCCGCGACCCGGAGGCGTGGGGACGCTCGTCGAGAGGTCCAGGGCGGCAAGCGCGGTCGAATCGGGCGAGGGGACGCTGTTCGAGACTCCTGGGGCGGTCGGCACGGGCACCTCCTCATCGCCGCCGGCCGTAGTTGTCGGAGTCGATTCGATCGACGCGGTGACGGTCGATACGGCTGCGGGAGCCGGCGTGATCGGCGTTGGCGCAGCCCGGTTGTCGCCGCCGCCAGCAATCACCACCGCAGTGCCGACCACCACGGCGGCGGCTCCGGCAACTGCGCCGAGGCGGATCGCCAGGCGTGCCTTGTTCGGTGCCGCACCAGCGGCGCCGCGGGTGGTCGGCGGGTTGGTGCGGACGACTTCGATCGGCTCGCCGAGCGGGCCGGATACAGCGATCGGCGCGCCCGCTGGACCGGCGGTAATGGAAACGCCCGCCGGCCCGACCCCAGCGACCGCTGTATCGCCGGCGACTGCCGCGGCGTTGATCGAAACGCCGAGGGGCCCCACCCCTGCACCTCCGGCGACCGTCGCCGCCGTCGCAGTCGCGTCACTGATGATGGTGCTGGCGCCGAGAGTTGCCGCCCCACCCGAGACCGCACCCGCAGCAGCCAGCCCAACAGTCCTGGCGATCTGATCGCCGGTCTGATCGGCAACGACTGAGTCACCGGCAACCATCGCTGCAGCCAGTGCGGCACCCATCGCGACGGCGAACTTCGGATGCGCGTCGACCGTGACAGGTCGACCTGCGACCCTACGAACCTCTTCGCCCACCACGTGCATGTTCGATGAGCCCCCGACGAGCAGGACTCGGTCCACCTGTTCGACCGTGAGCCCCGCCGACGCGATCGATCGTTGGAGCGCGGCGATCGTCTCCGGCAGGTCCGCAGGCTCGATGCTCTCTGGTGTCCCAAGCAGCTCGAAACCTGCTTCGGTTCGGCGCATGACGGCGGCGTCGAACGTCGCTCGGCCAAGTTCGCAGACAGCGATCAACGCGCCGGGTTCCACCCGCGCGTGGCTGGCGTACGCGATCGCCGCAGCTTCGGGTTCCGACAGGAACCACACATGGGCGAGGTCGAGGCCGGCGAGTCTGCCCGCCTCGTGAAACAGCCCAAGCTTGTACTCGGTGTAGCCCGCCGGGTGGGTGAGCACGACCACCGCCGGCTCGCCACCCTCGCTCCGGCTCACCTGCTCAACGATCGCCCGCAGGAGGTGGGCCATAAGCGCTTCGGCACCGTAAGGGGTGCCGCCAACGATGATCGGCACGGGGTCACCAAGGCGACGCGTGAACTCGCTCGCGGCGCGTGTCGGATCGTTGGCGGCACTGTGCTCGGCCGCTTCGCCTGTCAGGATCTCGCCGTCCTCGCGCAGCACGACGATCGAAGCGATCTGCTGAGCAGTTGTGCCCAGAGCGCAAATCGCAACCGCCGGTCCGCGCCCCACGGCCGCCGCTGAGTAGGTGCTGCCGAGGTCGACACCGAGCGCGTATCGAATCATTGGTTTCGAGATCAGGGCGGCGGATCGTCGGCGCCGAGGCCGACGTCGTTTGCCATCGCGTCCGTCTCGTGCTCGTATGGACTCGTGTCCTGAGGATTGGTGTCCCCGCTGACCGTGTTCTCACCAAAAAATAGGTCGTTCGGGTTCCCGAAGTTGCCGCCGTGAATCGACACCGCAAAATCGTGTAGCTCCGTGGAGAGGACCGCCTGCTCGCCGGCCGCATCGGGGTCAACCAGGATCAGCGGATCGTTGCTCGGCGGCTGCCCGCCGCCGTCGACGTTCTGGGAGCTGGCGGTCGGGTCGGTCGGATCGCCGTAATCGCCCCACACCGTGTTCGGATTCCCGGTTCGGGCGTGTTCCAGGGTGCCATTTGACAGGTCGAACCCTACCGACTGTCGACTCGACGAGTGGCCACCGCCAGTACTCAGGGTACGCGAACTTTCAGATCCGGTCTGGGTTTCCGGGACCAGGCCAGTATCGCTGTAACCGTCATTGGCGATGTATTCGGTGTCGTCATCGGCGGGCTTCTCGACCTCGACCGTGTAGTTGTCTTCGACTGTCGTGTTGGTCTCCGCCGACCACTCGTCGCCGTCTCGTTCCATATCTCCGTCGGTGTCGCTGCTGGCGCTGTCCCAGTGCTCCGAAGTCGTGGTGGTCGTCGTGGCCGAGGTGGTTGTCGCCGAGGTGTCAGTCGTCACCGCGCTGGCAGCGGGCGCAGCGGCGTCGGAAGTGGAGCCATCCGAGCTGTCCGACGGCCTCCCACTCGTGAACTGCTCGTGAACGGAACTGACGTCTGCCTCGGCGGTGCTCGGCTTTCCCGAGGTGGTGTCGGACGAGGTCGGTGTGCTGGACGAACCGCTGGAACCACCCGCCGGTGTTGATCCGCTCGCAGGCGCGTCGCCGGGACGCGCCCGGCCGAGCGTGCCGTCGGCCTTCGGGTCCCATGTGGACGGTGCCACACCAGCGGCGGTCGTCAACGCCTCCGGAATGTCGCGGGTATCGCCAACCTTGAGGTCGATCGCCCCGGGTTTGAACTCGCTGACGTCGACGATGGTCTCTTTGCCACCGGTAATCTCCGAAGTCACCAATCCAACCTGGTCAAGACCGTCGAAATATTTGGTGGTCCGGATGATGGTGTCGTCGAAGAGGCCCTGCTCGACTCTCTCGAAGCCGAGGCGGACCCTGACGTCCTCCACGCCTCCGAATTCCCCGGGGATAATCTCAGTGAAACTGTGGTCCTCGAAGTCGCCAAGCGTGGTGACTGTATCGATGCGTCGCCCATGCGCGAGTGCGTCATTGATGATCGCTTGATTCACCGCATCGCCCGCCTCGTGTTGCTGGACGACGAGCTCCTGGTACGCCTTGTCGACCTCGGCGCTCGACTCGGCGACATCGAGCGCAGCGGCGATCTCAGCTCTGATCGACTTGTAGCTGTCGGGCTGACTGCGCGACTCTGCTTGCGTTCCCGTCGCCGCGTAACTCTCCGAAACGGGAGCGGTCTTGTCCGGAACGTCAGCCGTCGATTGACTGCCCAAGATTCCGGGTCCACCGGTCGGCGTGACCACCGTGAGGCCATCAGCGGCACCGTCCGACGGGCCATCGCGGGCGTCGGGGCTTTCGCCCCACAACACGTCTTTCGCCTCATTCTTGACGACAGCGCCGTCATCTTGCTTCTGGTCGTCGTCAGCCTGCTGGTCCGCTTCCATGTCGACCCTCCTTCGATGGTTGACTGGCCGCAACGCTACTCAGCGAGAGATTGCAGGTCAACGGTCGCTGTGCTCAGCTGGCCCCACCGCGCGTGCTCGTGACAGGCGAGAAGACCGGGGCGGCCCACTCGTCTGTCAGGCCACGGAAGTTGACGGCCACGGGCATACCGACTCGCAACGATTCGGGGTCGGCATTGACCACATTGGTCATCAGGCGCGGACCCTCGCTAGATCGTGATCACGATTTTACCGACTTTGCCGCCTTGCGTGAAGGCCGCATACGCGTCGGCGATGTCGTTGAGTTCGTAGGTCGAGTCGACTGGGACTCGCAGTTTTCCGTGCTCGAAGTCGGGGAGCACCCGCCGCTCCAATAGCCGAGCGACAATCGCCTTCTCTTCGAGTGGACGGGCGCGCAGCGTCGAACCGTGGATTCGCGCACGCTTTTGCATCAGCGTGAGCGCGTTGAGTTCGGCCTTGGCTCCCCCACCGACGCCGATCACGCAGATCCGTCCGCCGATCGCTAAGTTGTCGAGATCATTGGCAAGGTTTGGCCCGCCGACGAGTTCCAGAACAACGTCGAACGGCCCAGCCGCGGCAACATCTTCCGAGGAGATGACCGTTGCTCCGAGCGCGGTGACAGCCTCAGTCAGTTCTGGACGACGGATCGTCGTGAACACTCGCGCCCCAGCCGCACGAGCCATTTGAATCGCCGACGCCCCTACCCCGCCGGCACCGCCATTGATCAGCAACTTCTCGCAAACCGTCAGCCCGGCTTGGGTGAACAAGGCGTCGTAGGCGGTGCTGAACGTCTCGGGCAAGCCACCCGCTTCGGCCCAACTCAGGTTCGACGGAACGGGCATCAGGGTGCGCTCGTGGACAGCGATCATCTCGGCCTGCCCGCCACCACCGACGATCCCCATCACACGATCGCCGACCGCGAACCGAGTCGCACTCGGTCCGCACTCCACGACTTCACCGCCGAACTCGAGCCCGGGAATATCAGCGGGCCAGCCGGGAGGTGCCGGGTAGAACCCGTGCATCTGCGACAGGTCAGCCCCGTTCAGCCCGGCAGCCCGAACCCGTACCAGCACCTCCCCAAGACCAGCGACCGGATCGGCCCGATCCTCGACCCGAACCCCACCATCAGCAATCACACAAGCTCGCATGGTTCCATCTTGCTCGACCTGATCGACGCGTCATCGATCAGGCAACACATGCAATGCAGGTGCCCGGTTCGTGCTCGGTCACGAATTCGCCGGGATCGTGAACATCGCCGTCGGAACGGCGGTGGCGATCGCCCCGATCGAGTACTGCGGCTCATGTTGGTCCTGGCTTCACAGTTGACCGCAGATGTGTCGCAAACTCGGACTGTATAGCGGGTATCGACTTCCGCTTCACGGTGGCCTAGCGCCCATGGTTGCCGTGTCGCGGCGATCTGCGTTCGTGATCCCTGATGGGCTTGGCGTCGTCGAAGCTGCGCTTGCGGAACCGATGGCCGTCGCAACACACGCCGTGCGCCGGCGTCCGTCCACAAACATGCCGCTCAGCTCCCACGACCTGGCTACCCAGGCCTGGCTACCAGGGCCTGATGATTTCGACCTTCTGACTTGTGACTTCGTCGCTGGCGGTGAATAGGGGGAGGTCGAGTTGTTCGGCGAGCAGCAGCGCTGACCAAGAATCAAGTGCATCAACAGCTTCGAGACCCGCACGTTCGAGCGTGTCAGCAACAAGCGTTCGTACGGGAAACCATTCATCAACAGCCGCCAACGCGATTCCGAGTTCAACCCGCGCTTGAACGGGGTTGCCTTCATACCGTGCCGACACGAATCGCCCGACGGTCACCGCCGTCCAGTCGAGAGCGAGGATCTCGGCATCGTTGGGTGCCTGACCAACCAGAATTCCAGCGACGACGAGCACCCCTCCGCCGTCGCAGACGAGGCTACGCAGCATCGATTTCGCGCAACCGCTGGCGTATTGACTCGAACTCGGAGCGACTCATCGGCTCGGATCCTGACGTCAGTTCGGCTGGCGAACGGCGGGCAGCGATCCGACTCAGTTCGTTGCGGAGATACTGCTGGACCGACATCCCCGCCGCAGCCGCCTGCTGTCGAAGACGCCGACCGACTGAGTCGTCCAGATCCTTGATATTCAAGTCCATGAGATCATTCTACCGATTTGGTAGAACAGGGGCAAGCGTTCAGAAGTTGGTGCCACCGTCGATGTTGAGCAGTGCGCCGGTCATGTATCCCACTAGTGGCGACAGCAGAAAGGCGATCAGGGCACCGACTTCTTCGGATTGCCGGGACGGTGTAACGCGATGTCGAGGCCCCAATCCTCGATCATCACCCGTTCCAAGCGACGGGAAAATCTGTGCCAACCGCGACTACTGGAACGGCGCCAAGTACGCCGTTCCCAACACCTGACATTCGTTTGACGCCGAACTCAGTCGAGCAGGCCGTCGGCGATCGCTTGGTTGCCTCTGGCCACGTCGTCGAGGTGATGGATCGGGTCGTGCAGCAAGTACCGGGCGTAGGAATCGATTGTGAATGCGGCACCGTCACTGCGGTAGCCCGTGCGCTGCCACTGGCCACCACCGACTGATTCGAATCTGGTTGCGATGTCGTCGGCAGCGACGAGCAATTCGCGGGCCACTTCCTCGGGATCTTGCTGGTCGTACCGCTGGTCAATTGCGGTGGCGTCCTGGTCCCAGTTCTTGAATCGCGGGCCGTCCTCGCCCAGCATCAACTCCAGTCGGTAATCGAAGAGCAGAAATACGTCGCGTACGTGGCAGCCGTACTCGAGTGCCGACCATTGATCGTCAGTTGGGCGCAGCCTGGCGTGCTCGTCGGACAACAAAGCAGGCCACGCCGCCGCATTCTCGCGAATCAACGCGGGCGTTTGCGACACGTCAACGGCAACGGCGTCGAATCCGCAATCCATGCATGGACGCTCGAGCACCCAGGTCCAATTCTTGGCATCAGGAACGATCGGCATCGCCGCAACTTAGTCCCGTGTCAGCAAACAATCACCTACGACAGCGGCCACACGCGGAGTAAGTGATGCCATCGACAGGTGGTGCAAGCCTCGACAACGTAGGCGGTCATCTGGCCCTGGGTCTGCGAGCCGAGTAGCCGCAACTCTTTGGCGGTCGTCACGCAACGACCCGCCG
This sequence comes from Ilumatobacteraceae bacterium, assembly GCA_031422395.1. GTDB lineage: Bacteria > Actinomycetota > Acidimicrobiia > Acidimicrobiales > Ilumatobacteraceae > Ilumatobacter. Next base: position 63,310 of record JANPLQ010000134.1, read on the forward strand.
CGGGGAGCCGGTGACCGAACACGTAGGTCACGATCCGGAGTTTGGTTTCCTCGCAGATCGGACAATCGGACTTGGTTTCGGTGCCGACGTTGCGTGCCGCTCTGATCAACTCAGGATGAGCGTCGCAGACCTCGGTTCGGCTGAGTCGACCGAGCCGGACCTGGTTGACCAGCATCCGTCTCGCAAGCCGATGGTCGACAATCCCCCCGCGCTCATATCCACCCCGGAGCGCGCCAGCGGTGAAACCCATCCGGACAGGGTAGCCATCCGCCAGACTGTCGGACGTGACGACGAACCCTGCCATCTCATTCGGACGTGACGTCCCCGACGATCGTGAACTTCGCCTATGCGGTGACATCAGCGGCGGCAGACGGGCGCTCGAACTCGGGATCAGTCGCCAGCAGAACGCGATCGCGTTTGCCCTCGCCGGTGCCAAGTCACTCGCTGTCGACCCTGATGCCGGCAAGATCGAACAGCTGCGGACCGCGGCGACACGCAACGAGGTCCGAGTCGAGTGCCACGCCAGCGAACTCGCAGATCTTCAGTTCGCTACCAGCGGTTCGATCGAGTTGGTCGTCGCCAACCACACCCTGGTCAACGTCGACGATCTTGGACGCGTACTGCGACAGGTCCACCGCGTCCTCAAGGCCAGCCACCCGTTCGTGATCGCAGTACCGCACCCGTTCGCCGGAATCCACACGACCGACCAATATGGCTCCAAGGTCCACACGTACGGCACCGTCGGCCGCACGATCGGCGACTGGTTCACGCATCTTGGTCGAGCCAACTTTCGAGTCGATCAGATCTACGAGCTCGGTGTGAGCGACATATCGCCCGTCCCCACGACCCTGTTACTCCGTGCCCGCAAAGAGGGCGATTAGTGCCGTGTTTGGCTCGGTGACCACGATCGCATCTCCCTCGTCGCCGAAGACAGTTCGACCTACTGGTCGCAGCGGGGTGCTAGCCGTGCTGCTGGCGACCGGCTTCTGGTCGTTCGGCGGTGTCCTCGGGAAGTCGACGCACGCCTCAGGCGTGGTGCTGTCGTTCTGGCGAATGTGGATCGCAGCCGTGGTGCTCGCTGTGGTCCTGTTGATCACCCGCCGGCGGACAACGATCGCCGACTTCAAGCGGACCGCGGTTGCCGGCGTGTTGTTCGGACTCAACATTTGCGTGTTCTTCATCGCCCTCGAAACCGTCAGCATCGCGACCGCGTTGATCATCGCCGCGCTCGCACCGATCGTGGCGATGCCGGTTTCAGTCGTGATCTACGGCGAACACATCACGCCCCTCAAGCTGATCTGTGCAGTCGTCTCGGTCATCGGAGTGGTCGTCGCCATCCTGGTCGCGCCGTCCACCGAATCCGGCGACAGCAGTTCCACGGTCGGCTACCTGTGGGCGCTGTTGGCGCTCGTCCTGTGGGTCGGGTACCTGCTCGTTTCGAAAGGCGTGCGTGCAAACGTCGCCACACTTCCGTTCATGTTCATTGTCTCGTTGATCGGCGCGCTGACCGTTTCGGTACTCGTCGTGATCGGCAGCAAGGACCTTGGCGAAATGCACGGCCAGGGTTGGATCTGGGTCACCATGCTGGCGATCGGCCCTGGCATCGCCGGCCATGGACTCGTTGCCTGGGCGCAGCCCAGGGTCGATGCCTCCGTGACGTCGGTGCTGATCCAAGCCGAGCCCGTCGGCGCGTCGGCGACCGCCTGGATCGTGCTCGGCGAACGAGTCTCCCTCGGTCAAGGGTTGTCGATGACGGTCGTGATCGCCGCCCTGTGCCTGCTGGCCTACAAGGAAAGCCGTGAAGGCACCATCGAAATCGTCGACGCCGTCAGCTAGTCGAACGCAGACCTGACCGTTAGGCGTCGACTCGTTCTCGTTCGATCAACGCCGCTGGTCTCGGGCGGCCGAAGAGGTACCCCTGGCCGCGGTCGCAGCCGAGGTCACGCAGACGCGAAAGCTGTAGTGGTGACTCGATGCCCTCCGCAACCACGTGGAGACCCAACGCCTGGCCGAGCCGCACAACCGCCTCGACGATCGTCGTATCCTCGGCCTCCAACCCGAGTCCGGCGACGAACGAGCGATCGATCTTGATCGCTTCGACCGGAAAGCGCTTGAGGTACGTCAGCGACGAGTAGCCGGTCCCGAAGTCGTCGACCGAGAGGTGCAAGCCGAGGCTGCGCAGCTCACGCAACGCAACCGTGGCGGCCTTCACGTCAGCCAGCAATGCGGTCTCGGTGATCTCCAACCACAACGAGTCAGCGTCGATCCCGGTTTCCGACAGCGCATCGACCACCACATTGTGGAAGTTCGGGTCGATCAGCTGACGAGTCCCCACATTGACCGACAACGTGCACTTGGCAAAGGCATGTCCGGCGGCCCGCCACTGCGCCAGTTGGGCGAGTGAGTCGCGAAGTATTCGCGCTCCGAGCTCGATCAGCAACCCGGTCTCCTCGGCCAACGGCAGAAACTCCGACGGGGGCAACATCCCCCGATCAGGATGTAACCAGCGCGCCAACACCTCGTAGCCGAGCACCCGACCGGATTCGAGATCGACGATCGGCTGGAAGTACGGCACGATTTCTCCGCGCTCAATCCCGCGCCGCAATTCGCCGGCGGTACGCAGCGCTTGAACGCCGTGCTCGTGGCCACCAACCTCGAACGCCTCGACACAGTCGCGACCACGTGCCTTGGCCCGATACATGGCCGCGTCGGCGTCACGCAGCATGTCGTTGGGGGTCATCCCGACCGTGTGGTTGGTGCAGTACCCGATGCTGGCGGTGACGAACAGTTCGTGGTCACCAACCAACACCGGTTTGTGGGTTGCCATCCGGAGCCGTTCGGCGACGTCGATTGGCTCACCCGACATGATCACGATGAACTCGTCACCACCGAACCGCGCCAACACGTCATGATCACGCAGCGCCTTTCGCAACCGTTCCGAGACAACCTGCAACAGCTGGTCACCGACCTCATGCCCGAGGCTGTCGTTGATCGTCTTGAAGTTGTCGAGGTCGACGAACAACACGGCCGCCTCGTCGATCTCCGAGGTCGCCAACTTCTCCTGCAACAGATGCATCAGGTAGGCCCGATTCGGCAAGCCGGTCAGCTCGTCGTGGCGGGCGGCATATCGCAACTGTTCCGCCGCCCTGCGCTGCTCGGTGACATCCTCGATGTGGGTGATCGCCAGCATCACGCCATCGTCCTCAGTGGTTGACACCCGCGTGCGAGCCCAGACGAACTCACCGTCGCGACGGCGGTAGCGCTGGTCGATCCGGAACGAATCGACAATCCCCAACTCGAGTCGGGCGCGATGCGGTTGAGCGGCGCGGACGTCATCAGGGTGCGTGAACTCTCGCAGCGTGCAGCCAACCAACTCCTTGACGTCACGCCGCAACATTTCCGCCAGAGACTGGTTGGCATCGACGATCCGGCCGTCATCCAAACGCACTAGTGCCATGCCTGTCGGGGCCGACTGAAAGGCCTGGTGGAATCGACGTCGAGCCTGATCCAATGCTCGCGATTGTTGTTCGCGTTCTGACACGTCGCGGAGCCGAACGACGAGACGTTGCTCCTCGGGCTGCAAGACTTGGCGTCGAGGCAAGTGAAATGACGCCTCGACCACAACCGTGCCGGAACGACCGATCATCTCCAATTGGATGGGCTCGACTTCGTCGCCTGCGACCGCCCGCCGGATCGCCGCATCGAGCCGAGCGCGATTGTCGTCTTCCGCCAACTCCAAGAGGCTGTGATCGAGCATCTCACGCGACGCCAGGTCGAACAAGCCAAGCGCGGCAGCGTTCATCGAGCGCACCACCGACGTCGAGTCGACCAACATCACCGCTTCCGGTAGTTCGTCGAGCAGTCGACGAACCTCGATTTCGGCGGCCTGTAGTCCTTCTAAACGACGCCGCAGCCGGCGCTCGTGGCGACGGCCGTTGACGATGCTGAGCGCCAGCGCGACGATCGAGGCGACCCCGATCGCTAGAACCGCTAACTCAGCTCGACTACCCACGTCGTGAGGTTAGTTTGCGGGGTCAGTGTGTTTCCGGTACCACTCGGTCAAGCGCCGTTTCGATTCGTCCTCGCCGATCAGTCCATCGTCGATTCGGATCTCCAGCAAGAAGGCCAATGCCTCACCGATGATCTTGCCCGGTGGCACCCCAAGATGATCCATCACCGCCTTGCCGTCGATCTCTGGACGCATCGCAGCAAGCTCCTCAGCGGCCGCGACCTCGGCGATCCGCTGCTCCAACTCATCCATCCGTTTCGACAGAATCAGGGCCTTGCGTTCGTTGCGAGTCGTGCAGTCGCAGCGCGTCAACACGTTCAACTCGTGCAGCAACGGACCGGCATCGCGGACATATCGACGGACCGCCGAATCAGACCAGCCAAGCCGGTAGGTGTGGAACCGAAGGTGCAAGGCGACCAGCTCAGAAACCGCCGCGACATCATCATTCGAGAAGCGCAGTTCAGTCATCCGTTTGCGTGTGATTCGGGCCCCCACGGCGTCGTGATGGTGAAACGTCGTGCCTTTGCCGGCTTGAAATCCGCGCGTGCGTGGCTTGCCGACATCGTGGAACAGGGCGGCTAGTCGAACCATCCGAAAGTCGAATGTCGGGCGATCAGCGGGCTGTTCACTCATCGGACGAACGTTCTCGACCACAGCAATCGTGTGAGACAAGACGTCCTTGTGGCGATGAATTGGGTCGTGCTCGAGTCGCATCGCCGGCAGCTCCGGCAGGAACTGATCGGCCAGCCCATTGTCGTGTAGGAACCACAGGCCGGCCGCCGGGTGATCGAGTTGCAACAGTTTGTCGAGCTCGTCACGAATCCGCTCGGCCGACACGATTTCCAATCGCGATGCCATGTTGCCAACCGCAGCCACCAGCTCGTCGGTCGGGATGAAGTCGTACCGGGCGATGAACCGCGCCGCCCGCATCATCCGCAACGGGTCATCGCTAAAGCTGATCTCGGGCGCCAGCGGTGTGCGCAACACTTTCTGGAGGAGATCGACGGCACCGCCATATGGATCAACCAGCGTCGGGGTCGTCCCACCAGTCAACTCCAACGCCATCGCGTTCACGGTGAAGTCGCGCCTCCCAAGGTCCGTCTCGACGTCGTCGGCATAGGTCACATGAGGTTTTCGCGAATCGTCGGCGTACGACTCAGCCCGGAACGTCGTGATCTCATACGTACGGTCACCGAACTTGGCCCCGATCGTCCCGAACCGCTCACCTTGCGTCCAGATCGCCTGCGCCCAACCCTCCAAGCAGGCCTTGACTTCGGGGGGGCGAGCATTGGTCGTGAGATCGAGATCGAAGTCGCTCCGGTCCGATCCGATCATGAGGTCACGGACCGTTCCACCGACAAGGTACAACCGGTGACCCGCAGCGTCGAATCGAGCGGCGAGTGGAGCCAGCTCGGCGAGCACAGGTGTGAAGCGGTCCGGAATCATGAACCTGTGAGGCTAGAGCCATCTGGGCGGCCAGGTCGCGCCGGGTTGTGCGGAGTACCGTCGGGTCTGTGAATGGGTCGGCAATGTGGACGGCAAGGGGCGGGGCACCCACCTGGCGGCTGCGGCAGTGGCCGAACGATCCAGGTGTTGTCCACCTGATCTTCACCGACCATCTCAATATTCCTTCGGTCGGTGACCTCCGCGACGCCCTCGAGACTGCCCGGTTGCGTGGCGCACGAGCCGTTCGTACATCCGCGATGTTCCCAGGTGCGGCCGACGTTGCCCGCGCCGCGGGCTTCCAACCGATTGATCATCTCGCCTTGCTTCGGCTCGATCTAGGCCACACCGATCCCGTACACGCCAATCACAGTCGACGCACGCGCGTTTTGCGATCGTGGCATCACGGTCGCGCCGCGGCAGTCGATCAGGATGCGTTTGGTTCGGTATGGGGCAACGACAGCAGAAGCATCACCGAGATTCGCGACGCGACACCGGCCCATCGCTCTCGGTGGGTCAGCGTGGCCGGCGAAATGGCAGGTTTCGCGATCTCCGGAGCTGCAGGAGACAACGGGTACCTGCAGCGCCTCGCTGTGATCACCAAACATCGGCGGCAAGGCATCGCACGTGACCTCGTGCTCGACGCGCTCGACTGGATGCGGCACGAGCGACTCGGCGCGGCGCTTGTCAACACAGGGATTGACAACCTTGCCGCCTTGTCGCTCTACCAGGGTCTCGGATTCACACAACTGAACGACCGGCTCACCATCGGTGAACACCGATTCATCAAGACTCCGGGCATAGTCATGTCCGGCACCGCTCCATGAGACGCGCCCTACTGGTTGGGTTTGCGCTGGCCGGATGCGGCGCCATCGTCGTTCTCGGTGGTTCGCCTGCGGCGTCGCAATCGTCCGATGATCCGGGCCTCAGTTTGATCACACAATCGTTTGCGGTTACTGCCGACGGAACAGCCCATTTCGAGTTCGTCGTCGGCACCGACGTCCCAGAGATCGTTGCCACGACCACCAGCACGACCACCAGCACTACGACCACGACCACGACCAGCAGCACGACCACGGTTCCCGGACAGACCGACGTCACTGTCGGCGGGCCACCGACGGTCACGGAACCGACCACGATCGCCGCGACCGCGACCACGACCGCGACCACGACCACGGTACCGACGCCTGAGATGACGGTTCGGGTCAGCGCTCACGCGCCCGTTCGCTCACGCAGTGACGTCGCCGACGTGCTGGCTGGCAGCGTCGGGCGCACTCTCGACGTGGTCACATTCCGGCTCGAAGACGTTTCAAGCGTCAACGAGGCGACACTCGAAGGCTCGATAACACTCGACGTACCGATCGCCGATGGCGGCACACTGGCCGCCGAGTTGGCACTCACCGAACCGGGTCTGTATCCGATCACGATCGACGTACTCGAGGACGGCAAACTCAGGACGAGCCACACGACGTTCATCGAACAGGTTCGGACTGACGGCATTTCTCGCGGACCGCTGACGCTGGCGGTGCTTGCGGCGATCGATGATGTCAGCCCTGAACCGACGAATCTCGAGCTGATCGAGGCTCGGCCTCAGCTCGCTGAGATCGCCGCCCTGGGGGAGGCCATCGACGCACCGATTACCGCCGCGATTCCGCCGATCTACGCGCGAACTGTGTTGCTCGATGACAGCCAACTGGCGACCCGACTTGCCGACGCACTCGCCGGCGAGGAGATCGTGGCAATCCCGGCTGATCGGCTTGATCCTTCATCCGCGGTCGGTGCTGGACTGACTGACCACTTCGTCGCCGAGTACAACGAGGGCTCACGACAACTCGCTGCAACTCTGCCTGAATCAAGGGTTCGTCCGGACATTTGGCTGGCCGGTGCAACCGTGACTCCTGCGGGAGCGTCGGCCCTGAGCGACCTCGGGACGCGCCTGTTCGTGATGACGTTCGACGAGTACGCGACGCTCGAAGGAAGCATCCCGACGTTGACCGATACGTCACTACTCCTTCATGCCGACCTCGTCAACGGCACGACCTTGCCGATGGTCGTGATCGATCCGATCATGCATCTGCTCGATCCGGATCGCGACACCGGCAACACGCCCGCCGAAGATGCGGTCCACCTGATCGCCGAAATCAGCGCCATGCGCCAACAACTCGACCCCGATCGCCGAGGACTGGTGCTGACTACCCCCGATCTCGGGGTACCTGATGCCGATGTACTCGTGCACCTCCAGCAGTTCGCCAACGAACACCCTGACATTGGATTCGAATCGCTGGCCGATCTGATCGACCTCACCAATCCGTTCTTCGTCAACGGTGAACTCTTCACGGTGCAGCTCCCTGACCGGCCAGAGTTCGCACTCGGTGAACGGGCCCGCCGGTTGAATGCAACCCAGCTACAAGTCGCCAGTGTCTCCTCGATGTTGCCAGCCGGCGATGCGCGCCCAGCGGCCTGGAAGGAATCGTTGCGACTAGCATTGTCAACCGGAGTCACGACCGAGTCGGCGACGTTACGGTTCGACGCCGTCGATGCCGAACTCGCTGCTATTCAAAGCCAGGTCGAACCGCCAGAGACGTATGACTTCACGCTCGCTAATCGCGACTCTCCCGTCCAGATCCGAATTGGCAACAACGGGCCAACCGAACTCACAGTCGTTGTCCACGCCGAAGCAGAGAAGCTGGCATTTCCAAATGGTGACGTCACCGTACAACTCGCACCGAACAACGTCACCGAGGTACTACTCGACGTCACGGCCCGAGCCAACGGAGTGTTCCCTGTCTTCGTCCAGTTACGAACACCCGCAGGCGCGGCGCTCGGCGAACCGGTCGAGTTGACGGCACGGGTCAACACGCTCACAGGTCTCGGGCGCGTGATCACGATGGGCGCCGTGCTGGCACTTGCCACCTGGTGGTTCAGTTACTTCCGACGGCGGCGGCGGAGCAACCGGGCGACCGCACTCGACGACGCACGCGATCGTCATCCCGCCAGCGAGTAGTAACATCGTTCACCCGTGAGCATCCGTGTCGTCACCGACTCCTCCTGCGACCTTCCCGACAACGTGGTTACCAGCCTCGGCATCCGGGTGGTTCCACTCAGCATCCGCTTCGGCGACGACGAGTTCATCGATCGCGAGCAGCTGACGACAGCCGAGTTTTGGGCCCGTTGTGCGCAAAGCCCGACGTTGCCTGAAACCGCCGCGCCAGCACCCGGTCAGTTCGAGAACACGTATCGGACTCTCCACGCCGAAGGAGCGACCGGCATCGTGGTGATCTCACTCTCTGGCGGACTTTCAGCCACGATGCAGAGCGCCGAACTGGCCGCCCGATCTGTCGGCGATCTGATCCCGGTTCGTGTCGTCGACAGCCGGAGCGTCAGCCTCGGCGTTGGCACGATTGCGATCGCTTGCGCTCGGCTTGCGAGCAGCGGCGGTTCGCTCGCCGAAGTCGAGGCCCTGGCTCAATCGCTCGCTCAGCGGACGCGCGTGTTCGGTGCACTCGACACGCTCGACAACCTCAAGAAAGGCGGCCGGATCGGGAACGCCAAGGCACTGCTCGCCACGGCGCTCGCGATCAAGCCGATCATCGAAGTCGTCGACGGCAAGGTCGAACAGGGCGGCAAGCAGCGAACGCGCTCGAAGGCACTCAAGTTTCTGGTCGACAAAGTCATCGAGCAGGGGTCTCGGATCGACAGTCTCGCTGTCCTCCACGCCGACTGCGGAGACGTCGAAGAGTTCGTAGCGATGCTCAGGCCGCACTATGCCGGCGAGATCGTGATCGGTGAGATCGGTCCGGTGATCGGAACGCACGCCGGACGCGGGACGATGGGAATCGCCTTCAGCGTCATCGAATGACAGATCCAGGTGGGTCCCTACCACTAGCGTGACGAGCGGTCATGCCCTCCGCCACTCCCCCACCTCCGCAGGCACCGTCAGGTGAGCTGCTCGCTGGCCGATATCAACTCGACCGCCGGATCGGCCAAGGCGGCATGGCCGAGGTCTGGGTGGCGACCGATGTCGAGCTCGACCGCAAGGTTGCCGTCAAGTGGTTGAAGACGAACCTTGCCTCCGACCCGGTCGTCGCTGAGCGGTTCCGGCGCGAGGCAATCGCCGTGGCACGACTCAGTCACGCCAACATTGTCGCCGTGCACGACGTGTTCGTACACGAGGGTCGCCAAGCAGTCGTGATGCAACTCGTTGACGGCAAGAGCCTGCGGCAGCTGCTCGACTCGCAAAAGCGGCTTGGTCCAGAGTTGACGATTCACATCGGCGCCGCGATCGCCGGTGCACTCGACGAGGCACACCGCGCCGGTTTCGTGCACCGTGACGTCAAGCCGGGAAACATTCTCGTCACCTCCGACGGACGCGTCCTGTTGACCGACTTCGGTATCGCCAAGGGCCTGCAACCCGGTGATGAGGACCTGACCAGCGACAACGTGATGATGGGCACCGCCAAGTACCTGTCGCCTGAACAGGTCAGAGGTCGTCGACTCGACGGTCGCGCCGACCTGTATTCGCTTGGCCTCGTGCTGTACGAATGCCTCGCAGGCCGAGTCCCGTTTCTTGGTGAGACCGACGCCGACACGGCGCTCGCCCGCCTGCAGCGTGACCCAACTGACCTTGGCCACCTACGACCGACGCTGCCGATCGGACTCGTCAATCTGATCCACAAGACGCTTGCACGCAACCCAGCCCATCGACCGCAGACCGGGTCCGACCTGCGTGGGGCGCTCTTGTCGGTCGACACCACGCCGCCAGAGATCGATGGAACACCGGCCGAACCGCCAGAACGAATCGCAAACCCACCGCGACGGGCGCTCGGCGCCGGACCAGGAATCCCTGGCGACCCACATGTCACCGGAAAAGTGCTCGTCACCCGTTCCGAGCGGGCCGCCGCCCAACAACCATCGATCGACCTCACACCGCCGGCGCAGTCGCCGATTCGGGGTACACCAGCCAAACACCATCAGCAGCGTTGGGCTCCCTCGTTGGTTGTCGTGTCGGGCCTCATTCTGATCGCCCTAGTCGTTGCCGGGATGTTGTTCGTCGGAGTCAATCGCGGCGATCAGGCACCCGATCTGACCAGCGACACGGTCGTGCCAGGAAACAGCGCAGCGCCCACATCGGATACGGCGCAGGTCGCCACGGCCCAAGCACCCGTTGCGCCGGTCGCCCCGGTCGCCCCGGGAGACATCCGTATCGCGACGGTAACCCCGTGGGATCCATTCGGCGACAACGGTCACGAGAACGACGCCCAGGCATCGTTGGCACTCGCCGACGGCAACGCGACCAGCTCGTGGGCCACCGAGTGCTATCAGGATCGATTCCTGGGCGCCAAGGGCGGGGTCGGGATGATCGTCGGCCTATCTGCGCCGTCGGCCGGAACGTTGTCGCTGCAGTCGCTCAACGCTCCGTTCCAGATCGATATCTATGTAACGGCCGAGACTGCCCCGCCGGCCGACCTGACCGGGTGGCAGTTGCTCGGTGACACCTGGTTTGCCGAGGATCCGACGACGCTCGACGTTCCGATCAGCATCGCCGCAAGCCATGTATTGATCTGGATCAAAGAACTCGGTGCCGACGACGCCTGCACTGAGGCCAACCCCTACCGCGGCAGGCTCGGCGAGGTCTCCTTCCGGCCGTGAGTTCGACCGGGCAGACCGACGAGCAACTCGTCGCCGCCGCTCAAGGCGGCGATCGGGCAGCCATGGATCAGTTGCTGCGAAGGCACTACGACCGAGTGCATGCCGTGTGTCGTCGGATCGCCGGCGGCACCCGCGACGCCGACGACGCCGCTCAGGAAGCAATGATCCGCGTCGTCCGCAACCTCGACCGCTTCGACGGACGATCGGCATTCGGCACGTGGGTCTACAGAATCGCCACCAACACTGCTCTCGACGAGCTCCGTAAGCGACAGAGGCGGCCGCACCTCCAGGTCGTTTCAGGGACCGATTCGCACGACGACCGCGACGGCGGGCACGAACCCAGCGACGAGTTGGCCCACCTTCAGATCGAGTCGGTCGCCGACCGATTGGCAATCGACCGGGCGCTGGCAGACCTGCCGGAGGACTTCAAGTTGCCTGTCGTGATGCGTGACGTCGGTGACCTTGACTATGCCGAGATTGCCGATGCACTCGGCATCCCGATCGGCACGGTCAAGTCTCGAATTGCCAGAGGTCGACGGATACTTCTCGAACAACTGGGGAACCACGAACGGCATTCGCAACGTCAGACCGAAGGTCCACCCAACACATGAACCCTCCAGCATGAATGACGACCAATTCTTTCTCGCCAACGCATACCTCGACGGTGAACTCACCGACGAGGAACGTGCGACCGCCGAGACCGACCCGGTGGTGCTCGCCGCAGTCGACGAATTGCGAGGTCTCCAGGCCGGACTGCGTGACGTCGAACCCCCTTCAGAACTCAGTCGCCAGCGAGCGGTCACCGCAGCCCTTGACCAGTTTCGCGTCACCGCGTCGCCACCGGCACATGCGTTCGCCGGTCGGAGCAACAACAATCGGAACTACAGCCGCTATCTCGGTATCGCCGCCGCGGTCCTTGCGATCGGCGTGCTCGGGGTGTTCCTCGCCAACGCCAACATGGGCGGCGATGACGAAGCCGCCGTCGAAGCCGAGGCATCCAACGAAGCCGCCGCTGTGCTCGACTCGTCACCCCTCCTGACTGAGGCATTCGATGCCGCGTCACAAGCCGAGTCGGCCTCGGCGGAGGCCACAGCGTCGGCCACAGCGGAGGCCGCTGAATCAGTTGCGGGAGTACCCCAACTCGAAGCCGCGCCTGACGCCTCGGCACGCGCTGCGACAACGGCCGAAGAGTCGGCAGATGCGGTGTCCGACTTGGCAGAATTCGATCCCAACGGTCCGCTCACCGATCCGACGCAGCTCGCACGCTATGCCCGTTTCGTGCAGGATCAGAATGCGCTCGGCGACGGAGGCATCACGCCTGAAACGTCATGCGTGTTTCCCGATGCCGACAACCCCGACGGGATCATCGCCAGTATCGGCTATGTGCTCGACGGCATCGAACGAGAGGTGCTCGTTGCCGTTGACCCTGATACCGGGCAGGCCTTCGCGCTCGATCCGGGCTCCTGCCAGGTCCTCGTTGAAGCGCCGCTTCCGTAGCCCGCTACAGTCTCACCCCATGCCTGGCAATCCGCTGACCGATCCCAACTGGGCACCCGACCTGGCCGACCAGATAACCGGACTGATCGGCAAGGTTCGCGACAAGACCACCAACAACGCCGTCAAGGCCGTTCGCGCAATCGTGTTCGGCCTGATCGGTGTGTTTCTCGGGATCGTTGCCGTAGTCCTGTCGTTGATCGCCGCCACACGGGCGCTGCAATCCCTTTTCGACATATGGTTCGAGTGGGACAAGGCCGTGTATTTCAGCTATCTCGTGTTCGGTGGAATCCTGACGGTGCTCGGGACGTTGCTGATGACGAAGCGTCACAGTACTGACGTCTGACCACAACGCCTGACCACAACGCCTGACCGCCCCAACCGCCGTTTTCATCGGAGCAACTATGCCTGACAACGTCCGCAACGTGATCATCATTGGGTCTGGCCCGGCCGGACTGACGGCCGCAATCTATGCCGCCCGCGCCAACCTCGAACCCCTTGTGATCGAGGGTGAACCGTCGTCGACCAGCGATCAGCCCGGTGGTCAACTGATGCTCACGACAGAGGTCGAGAACTTTCCGGGTTTTCCTGATGGGATCATGGGGCCAGAGTTGATGATCAACTTCCGGTCACAGGCCGAGCGGTTCGGAGCCGAGTTCCTGACCGAGAAGGTCACTCGGGTCGATTTCACGGAACAACCGTTCCGGGTATGGGTCCGTGACCTGGAGTTTCGTGCTCACGCAATCATCGTTTCGACAGGTGCTCAGTCGCTGATGCTCAACTTGGAATCCGAATCACGCCTGCTCGGACATGGGTTGTCGACGTGCGCTACCTGCGACGGATTCTTCTTCCGCGGTCACCAGATTGCCGTCGTTGGCGGTGGCGACAGCGCAGTTGAAGAGGCCACGTTTCTCACCAAGTTCGCCGAGAAGGTCACGATCATCCACCGCCGCGAACAGCTACGAGCCAGCAAGATCATGCAGGATCGGGCGTTCGCCAACCCGAAGATCGAGTTCCTCTGGAACCACACGGTCACCGAAGTGCTTGGCACCGACAAGGTCGAGGGGATTGAGGTCACCAACACCGTTGACGGAGCCGTCTCGATCATGCCGGTGACTGGTGTCTTCGTGGCGATCGGGCACCGCCCGAACACCGACCTGTTCGGAGGCATCTTGGACACCGACGAGAACGGCTACCTGGTCACCAAGCCGGACTCGTCGTACACCAACATCGATGGTGTGTTCGCATGCGGCGACGTCCAAGATCACACCTATCGACAGGCGATCACCGCCGCAGGCTCAGGGTGCATGGCCGCCATCGATGCCGAGCGCTGGCTCGAAGCGAATCATGACTAAAGCGGTCGGGAATATGTGACTCTTGGGGGTGGTTGACTCTCGGTACACTCTCACCCGCTCGCTCGGAGCGATTACCACGAAGGACATCTCATGGCTCACGGAATCACCAACTTGACTAGTTCAACGTTTGACGAGATCGTCAACGGGTCAACGGCACCCGTTCTTGTTGACTTCTGGGCAGAATGGTGCGGTCCATGCAAGATGATTGCTCCCGTGCTCGAGGAACTCGCTGGTGAACTGGGCGACCGGATCAACATCACCAAGGTCAACGTCGACGAAAACCCCGATATCGCCATGCGTTACAGCGTGATGAGTATTCCCACACTGCTCGTGTTCGATGGTGGCGACATCAAGAAGAAGATCGTCGGCGCCAAGGGCAAGGGCCAACTGTTGCAGGAGCTCGACGAATTTCTGGCTACTTCCCGCTGACACCCGGTCAGCGCGGCGAGGCAATACGCGACTTGCAACGCCGCCTCGGTGCCGCCGGGTATCCACCCGCCGGCGCCGAGGCGGGTTTTTTTTGCGCGTCCACTGTGTCGACCGTCAGCCGCTTTCAGGAGGTCAGGGGTCTACGCGTTTCAGGGGTCTGCGACGAGGACACCTGGAAAGCGATCGTCGAGGCCGGCTGGAAGCTCGGTGACCGCTTGCTGATGTTGGCAGCGCCGAACCTGCGTGGTGACGATGTCAGCGAACTGCAAGTGCTGTTGGCACGAATCGGGTTCGATTCCGGACGCGTCGACGGGATTCTCGGTCCGAAGTCGATCCGGGCGTTGGCTGATTTCCAACACAACTCCGGGCTGTACGTCGACAGCATCTGCGGTCCTGACACCGTGCGGGCGCTGAACGTACTGGCCCGACAGACCGGCTCAGGGCCAGGTGTGACCGCATTGCGTGAACATGAAGCGTTGACCGCCTCGGCTCGTTCCCTCGCGCAACTCCGAATCGTCGTTGGACAGTTTGGCGGTCTGAGTTCGCTCTCACGCCAGATGGTGCAGGCTCTGCGCCATCGCAGCGCGACGGTCGCCGCCACTGATGAACCCGATGCGGCAGCCCAGGCTGGGATCGCCAATCGGTTCGCAGCCGCCGTCTACCTCGGATTCGAAGCCCAGGTCTCGGCCACGGCGACGATTCACTACTACCGAGTGCCACAGTTCGAGTCGGCGGGTGGACACACGCTCGCCACGCAGATCGCCGAACGCTGTTCCGTCAGCGTCGAGGGAATCGAACCGACCATCGCAGGGATGCGGCTGCCCGTATTGAGGGAGACGAGGATGCCAGCGGTGCTGTTCACGCTCGGGCCAGTGCAGCACGTCTTGGATCGAGGACCGCAGATTGTGTCAGCGGTGATCGAAGCCCTCGAGTTGTGGGCGAATTCACCACCTGAGCTCCCGAACTCCACAGCCTCACAACACCCTTAAGGTTTATCCACAGATTTGTACCCACGTTGTGCGTAAAGCTCACGCGCGGGTTGAGTATCTGACCGTCAAGTCGAGACTTTGGGCGACGCGTTATTCGCTCGTCATTCGGCGGTAAATCCGCTCGAGGTCAGCGAGGTCAGCGAAATCGATGCCGATTCGGCCACGTTTGGCGGTCATTTGAACACTGACACGTGTATCGAGATGCTCCGCAAGCAGACCCTCCAACTCCAAGAGTCCGGGTGGCCGCAACCGTGTTGCTGGCGTGAGACCGGCACCATCGAGCGAGGGCTGCGCCGGCTGTATCGGCGCGGGCTCTGAATCGCCCAGCTGTTGAGCACCACTCTGTCGGACCGCCTCCTCGACAGCCCGAACGGTCCAGCCGAACTCGACCGCCTGACGGGCGAGTTGCTCCTGCAGCGTCCGATCGGGTGTGGCGAGTAACGCACGCGCATGGCCGGCCGACAACTTGCCGTCGGCCAGCAGCCGTTGCACCACAGGGGGCAGACCGAGCAAACGCAACGTGTTGGTGATCACGGGGCGACTTCTGCCGACCCTCTCAGCAACCTGCTCGTGCGTCAATCCGAAGTCTTCGATCAACTGCTGATAGGCGGCTGCTTCCTCCAAGGCGGTCAGATCTTGGCGATGCAAGTTCTCGACCAGTGCTTGTTCGATCGAAGCCAAGTCGTCGGTTCGTCGAATCACGGCCGGGATCGTCGCCAGCCCCGCTCGCTGCGCCGCTCGCCAACGCCGCTCACCAGCAACCAGCTCGAATCCGAGACCTGATTCGGACGGTCGAACAAGAATCGGTTGCAGAACGCCAATTTGTTGAATCGATGCCGTGAGTTCGACGAGTGATTCCTCGTCGAAGTGAACGCGCGGTTGGTGCGGGTTCGGCGAGATATCCCCGACTGGAATATCTGCCAACACTGCACCGTCGCCGGACTCCCCTGGTGTTGCTTCACCAGGGGGGATCAGCGAACTGAGACCCTTTCCAAGACCACTACGCCGGACCATAATGCAGCTCCTTCGCTACGTCGCGGTACGCCACCGCACCACGCGAACGTGGATCGAACGTGATGATCGGTTGACCGAATGACGGTGCCTCCGAGAGTCGTACCGACCGCGGGACGACGCTGCGAAGCACCTTGTCGCCGAAGTGCTGTCGAACCTCTTGCACAACCTGCTCCGACAACTTGGTCCGAGCGTCGTACATCACGCATACGATCGTCGATACGTCCAGCGTCGGATTGAGGTTGCGTTTCACCAGGTCGACATTGCGGAGCAGTTGTCCCAAACCTTCCAGGGCGTAGTACTCGGTCTGAACCGGCACCATCACCTCAGTGGCGGCTGCCAGCCCATTCACCGTCAGCAGGCCAAGCGTTGGAGGACAGTCGATCAACACATAATCGTAGTCCCCGAGCACGGCTTCGATCGCTCGTTTCAGCCGCGTCTCCCGACTGAAGGCCGGCACGAGCTCAATCTCAGCCCCAGCCAGGTCCAGGCTCGCAGGTGCAACGAACAGATTTCGTACATCAGTCGGTTCGATACAGTTCTCGAGCGGTACGTCGTGCATCAACACGTGATACATCGAGGTCTCCAGCCCGCGGTTCTCGATACCCAGACCCGTCGACGCGTTGCCCTGCGGGTCCAGGTCGATGATCAGTGTGCGGAGACCCATCTCAGCCAGGCAGGCACCCGTGTTGATCGTGGTAGTTGTCTTCCCGACACCACCTTTTTGATTGGCGATCGCAATCACACGGGGGAGTGGGCGCACGGGTGTCTGTGCGGTTTCGTCAGCGTCCATTCCGAACAGCCTGGCCGCTGACCAGGCGAATTACAAGCACCCTCGATGTTTCACGGGAAACATTCTCGTAGACGGTCGCCGTCGTCGTCTGAGTTCCCAATGTTTCACGGGAAACAATCGAGCGTCAATCGGCCGCCTCGGAGGACGAGAACACGGCCACCGACCCGTGCTGTTCCCTCCCCAAATCAAGCTCAGTGAGCAGTGGTGCCTCCCATCGATCACCAGACGGAGGATCACTGATCACGATCTGACCAGTTGGCGAGCGAAGCGCCGCCGCACACCGCAGGGTGAAGTCGGCAGGGCCGAAGCCGCGTGCGGTAACCAGTTCGAAGCTCGTCTCGGTGCCCTCTCGAACCTCCCGAATCAGCGAACTGACCTCAGCGCATCGAACCGACACATGTGACCAACCGAGCCGCGACACGGCCTGCTGCAAAAAATCAGCCCGCTTCTCCCGCCGATCGATCAACACCACCGATGTGTGAGGGAGTTGATCGGCAACTACGAGACCGGGCAGCCCGCCTCCTGATCCGAGGTCGACGACGCGCGAATCAGGTGCGAGTGTGGCGATTGGGCGCACGAAGTCCAAGGCGTGCTGAACTGCATCCTCGATTGGGCGGTCACCGAAAAAGCCGAAACGCTGCGCCTGGCGCAGCGTTTCGATCAACACCGAGTTCACGGCCAGAATCTTCACGTCAGAATCAACCGACTGAAATGACCACCCGGCGCGTCGGATCGTCACCTTCTGAGTGGCTCGTCACCCCATCGATCCCAACCACGGTGTCGTGCACGACCTTGCGATCTGGAGACGACATCGGCTCAAGCGCCTTGGTGACTCCGTGCTCGATGACTTGTTCAGCAACCGTCCGGGTGAACTTCTCGAGCGCCTCACGACGCCGCTCCCGATACCCCGCCACGTCAACCTTGAGACGCGTCTCGTGATCGCCGAGTCGACGCTGAGCGGCTACACGCGCCAAGTCCTGCACGGCCACCAATGTGTTGCCGCCTGGGCCGACGAGCAGGCCGAGCCCTGGTCCATCGAGGTGAACGTCGAGTTCCGTGCCCTCAATCGACACCGTCGCCTTGGCCTCAACGCCAAGCGCCTCAGCAAGACCGGACATGAACGCGATTGCTGCCGCGCCGACCTCCTCGGGCGTCACCGACGCATCGTGGGACTCATCGTTCGACATTGACGTCTCCTTGACTTGTGCAGGACGGGACTGCTTTGACTCTGACTTCGGACTGGGTCGGCGCGCCTTCGAGCGGTCGAGATTGCGATCGCGGTTCCGGTCAAGCGTGCCGTCTGGGGGGCCGGACGTCGACGCTGCCGGCTCCAAGGCTTGGTCCTGATCGTCGGACTTTGACTTGCTCTTGGCACGGCTCCGACGATCCTGTTTCGGGCGGACGGCCCGCGGGCGGATCCTGGCGCGAACACGCGCCTCGCCTCGAACCCGACCGAACAGGCCGGTCTTTGGCTCCTCCAGCACCTCGAACTCAGCTTCGTCATTCGCCACGCCGAGCTGATCAAGCGCTCGGTCCTTGGCATCTTCTAGTGATTTTCCTGTTGTCTCGACCCATTCCATGGGTGGCTCCTTCGATGTACCTTCGACGACTTACTTCTTCTTGGTGCGGTTCGACGGTGTTGGTCGGCTACTTTTCGGCCGTTCACTGGTCGGTTTCGCAGTGGGTGTTGGACGGTTCTTCGGCGCCGTGGTTCGCTTACTCGGGCGAACAACCGGCTGCGCTACCTTGCGATCCGCCTTCGAGCCGGTTTGGGTCTTCTTGGCATCAGCCAGTTCACGACGGGCCTGGGCCAAGGGTCCACCGGTGTTGCCATCTTTCTTGGCCTGCTCGCGAGCGCGCTCACCGGCGGCCTGCGCCTGGCGACCCAACGATTCCGATCCGCCGTAGAAACGCTTCGTGATATACCCCTGCTGCACGATCCTCAGCACGGCCTGCACGATGTAGTACACCACCAGACCGAGCAGGAAGAAGATCTGAAACACCGCGAACACGACAGGCAGGTACTGCATCATCTTCTGCTGGCCGACCGACATCGTCGGACTGACGGCGGCGCGAGAGGCCACCATTCGCTGCTGAAAGAAGTACAACAATCCTAGGAGCGCGACGATGGCTGCGTAAATCAGTCCACGTCCGAAGTTGTCGCCAAGCATGTCGGCCGGCGAGATCGCCAGGTCGACACCGAATGCGCTCATCTTGTTATCGCGAACGAGCGCCTGATACAGCTCGGAACCAGACGAGAGGTGACGCGGCATGAACCCGATCTGGCCGGTGTCACCACCTGCGTTCAGCACCGCCTGAGCGATCAGCCGATTGCCCTTGGTCGGCCGGTAGGTCATCCCGGTCAGAATCCGGAACATCACCAGGAACACTGGCATCTGCGCCAGCAGCGGCAAACACGACGCCATCGGATTGACCTTGTGCTCTTGGTAGAGCTTCATCATCTGTTCGTTGAGCGCTTGGCGGTCGCTGCCGTGCTCTTTCTTGAGGCGCGCCATTTCGGGTGCCAGCCTCTGCATCTCGAGCATGCCCTTCGTGCTCTTCAACGTCAGTGGGGTGACCAACATCATCACGAGCACAGCGATCAGCGAGATAGCTAATGCGTAGTTGTGCGTGACCTCGTAGAACCAGGCAAGCGGAAGGGCGGTGACTTCGAAGACGCCGAGAGCGAACATGGATCAGGCTTTCTCACCGTGTTGGAGGTTGGAAGGGTTGAGATGACCGTGCTGGAGTGGAACGGGATCGAATCCAGACGGCCCAAAAGGGCGACAGCGCATGAGACGACGAACGGTCAACCACAGTCCTCGACGTGCACCAAAGATTGAGATTGATTCGTGGGCGTAGGCAGAGCACGACGGATAAAAACGACATGGCGATGGGCGGCCGTCAGCGAGACGCTGATACCACGAGATCATCCTCAACATCAAGGACTGCAGGCGCCTCGGACATGTTGAATCAGGAGATCCAACTCCGTCCTCAATTGGGCGAACGTCAGTTCGATCGCTGACGACCGAGCGCCGATCAATATCAGAGCCGACGGAAGGGGATCGCGCCGATCCGCTTCGCGAAGTAATGACCGAAGTCGTCGTCGCAGTAAATTGCGGGTGACCGCAGGACCGAGGGCGCGGCTCAACGCGAACGCTACGGACGCCGCTCCGGAGTCGGGATCGGGACAATAGGTGCACCACAGCGATGAACGACGGATCCGAGTGCCGTCACGCGCTAGGCGTTCGAAGCCGTGGCGTTCGCGGATCCGGCGAATCAAGCCGAGAGACGAGCGCGCCCCTTGGCGCGACGGTTCTTGAGCACGGCGCGACCAGCGCGAGTGCTCATGCGGGCGCGGAAACCATGCTTCTTGGCACGGCGTTGGTTGTTTGGTTGAAAAGTACGCTTCACAATCGTCCTCCATCGGGCACCCGGTTCGATGCAATACCGGGTGGTCACGAACTGCTCCGGGTGCGCATCAAAACACACAACCGGACTTGGCAAGGCTACGGCCTGAGGGTCACGCGCGGCAACCAAGAGAAGAAACCCGTAACCGGCGCAGTTTCTGAGGGTTGTGTGATCGTGCTACGGTGCGACCCCTGCCGATCGGGTAGACGTTGTCCACAGCTGTGGACAACCGTGTGGATGCATTTCTATGAATCCCACGAGAAGAACTCGCAACAACAGCGGTTGAGGAGAGAATCGGTGAGCGATCAACTGGAGGTGTGGACAGCCGTTGCGCAGCTGCTCCGCGCACAGCTCACTGAATCAGTTTGGTACTCGACCTTTTCGGAGGTCGTTCCGCAGATCGATTCGCGCGATCAAGCGCTCGTGATTCAGGTTCCGAGCACACTGGCGAGAGATCGGATTCTGACCCGTTATCAGCCCCTGATTACCGACGCGCTCGCCGAACTCGGGTTTAGTGATCGGCGTTTTGACGTAATCATTGGTGGGTCAGAGTCAGCTCCCATCGACAACCTTGAGTTGGGGATCGGTGCTGGTGGTCACGCCGATTCGCACACAAACGAGCAGCTCAGCGATAGTGCCAACGCCGATCGCGACTCGATCGCAACCGGTACGAACAACGCCGGACTGAATCCCAGGTACACATTCGAGACGTTCGTGAAGGGTGCATCGAACCAGTTTGCGCTCGCCGCCGCCCTCCGCGTCGCCGAGACCCCCGCTCGCTCGTACAACCCACTGTTTATCTACGGATCGGCAGGTTTGGGAAAAACCCACCTACTCCACGCGATCGGACATTACGTTCACCACAACTACCAACATCACGTTGTTCGGTACGTCTCGACTGAAACGTTTATGAACGAATATGTCGACGCGATTCGGTCAAACTCGATGGCGGGGCTGCGTCGCAAATATCGCGAAATCGACGTGTTGTTGATCGACGATGTTCAGTTTCTCGAAGGCAAGGAAGGCCTTCAGGAGGAGTTCTTTCACACCTTCAACTCACTGCATGGTGCCAACAAACAGATCGTGTTGTCGTCCGACCGGATGCCAGACGCGATTCCGACACTCGAGGAACGCCTACGCGGCCGTTTCAAGTGGGGCCTGATTACTGACATTCAGCCACCTGACCTCGAAACCCGCTTGGCGATTCTGCGTAACAAGGCCGAACGCGAACGGGTTCAGGTTCCGGCAGAGACGTTGGAGTTCATCGCCTCGAAGATCTCCACGAACATTCGAGAACTCGAGGGGGCACTGATTCGTGTAACCGCCTATGCGAGCCTGAGTGGTGCCCCGATCACGACTGAGTTGGCACAGCAACAGTTGGCTGACCTCTTGACCGACAATGAGCCACGTCCGCGAACCGACGCCGAATTGCTTCACGACATCGCCGGAATTCTCGGTTTCGAGGTTGAGGCGCTGAAAGGTAAGAGCCGCCAACGTCCGCTGGTGACTGCACGTCAGATCGCCATGTACGTGTTTCGAGAGATGACCGATCTCAGCTACCCGAGCATCGCCCGGTTATTCGGCGGGCGTGATCACACCACCGTGATTCATGCGGTCGAAAAGATTGCCCGCCAAATGGGCGAACGCAAGGCGATCTACGAGCAGGTCACCGATCTCCATCAGCGGCTGAAGTCGTGAGCGCGCCGATCGTGTGGAACAACCGGTGGACAACACCGATCCAATTGGTGGACAACTGGCGGCCATCCACTGAACGACAACGATGTCATCTCCGCGCTGGGGATCATCGTGGACAGCGGTGTGGAAGCCGGCAAAGCCTCTACGCTGGGCCAAGAGGGGTTTGTCCACAATCCACAGCCCCTACTACTACTTCTATCTTGATACATCAATCCTTGGGGAGAAGGGCGCGTCTGTGAAGTTCCGTTGTGAGCGAGAGATCTTGGCCGATGCATTGGCCACCGCTGGGCGTGCTGCCACGAGTCGAACCGGAACACTTCCGGTTCTGTCTGGCGTACGCCTCGACGTCAAAGAGGGTGAACTGACTGTCACCGGCACTGACCTGGAACTGACGATCCGGCTAGCCGTTCCGGTGCACAGTGACCGGAACGGGTCTGCCGTCGTGCCGGCCCGCCTCGTTGCTGACATTGTCAAGGCGCTGCCGGCGGGTGCCGTCGAGGTCAGCGTCAACGACGACGAGATGAGCATCAGTGCTGGGCGGTCACAATTCTCGGTACGGCCGCTTTCACTGAGTGACTACCCTGCGCAGGTCGAACCGATGGCTGATCCGGTCACGCTCGGCAGCGCCGAGGTCGGGCATGCGCTTCGTCAGGTGGTTCGTGCTGCCTCCACTGACGATGCTCGTGCGGTCTTGACCGGGGTATTGATTGCGTCCGAAGACGATGGGCTCCGAATGGTTGCGACCGATTCGTACCGGCTTGCAGTTCGTGATCTCCCGCAATCGTCGATGTTGGCTGCGGGTCAAAAGGTGCTGGTTCCGAGCCGGGCGCTGTCGGAGCTCCAGCGGATCCTGTCGCATGACACGGAGTTGACGGTTCGCCTCGGCACGCGAGAAGCCGTGTTCGAGGCCGGAGGAACGCGACTGACGACCCGCTTGATCGAAGGTGAGTATCCGAACTATCGCAATCTATTGCCGTCGTCGTATCCGAACCTGCTAACCGTCGGGCGCGAAGCGCTCCTCGAGTCATTGCGTCGTGTCAAGATTCTGGCTCAGGACTCGACTCCAGTTCGGTTGACACTGGGTGGCAACACGTTGCAGTTGAGTGCCATCACACAGGATGTTGGAAATGCATCCGAGGAAATCGACGCCTCGTACGAGGGTGCTGAGATGACCGTGGCGTTCAACCCCGAGTATCTCGCCGCCGGCGTTGATGCTGTCGAAGGTGACGAGGTCACACTCGCCACGATGGACCCGATGAAGCCAGCAGTGCTGCGTGGAGTCGGCCACGACGAGTATCTGTACCTGTTGATGCCCGTGCGGGTGCCGTAACAACTGTGTCGTATCGCCACCGGCATGATCGTTGAACGACTCGAGCTGGTCAACTACCGCAACTATCAGTCGGCAGCGTTCGACCTGACCCCCGGAATTACGGCCATACTTGGCCGCAATGGGCAAGGCAAGACCAATCTTGCCGAAGCACTCGCCTATTTGGCGACGCTGTCGAGCTTTCGTGGTGCGTCGAATGATGCACTGGTGCGGGTGTCAGCCGACACTGGGATTGTTCGAGCCAGCGTTCGCGATGACGATGGACGTGCGGTGTTGATCGAGGCCGAGTTGTCGCGGACAGGGCGCAGCCGGGTGCTGATCAACAAGCAGAATCTGGCGAGGTCACGCGATCTTCTGGGTGTACTGCGCGTCAGTGTGTTCGCGCCAGACGATCTCGTGATTGTGAAGGGAGGCCCGTCCGAACGGCGGCGATTCTTGGACGACACACTCGTTGCACTTGCAACGAAATATGACGCCGTCCGACTCGAACTCGATCGTGTCGTGAAGCAGCGAAACACGTTGCTCAAACAGGCGGCTGGCAGGCTCACCGATGAGGTCGCGTTGACGCTCGACGTGTGGGATTCACGGCTCGCCGCGGTAGGGGAGCAACTCGGGTACGCCAGGGCGACACTGGTATCTAGGTGTCAGCCGATGGTTGCCGAGGCCTACGAGCAGTTGGCCGGTGAGGCCTCGCACGTCGAGATGATCTACGAACCGGAGTGGCGCCGGAGTGGGCTGGTCTCGGCACTGCTAATGGCGCGAATCGACGACATCAGACGGGGCGTTTCGACGGTCGGACCGCATCGCGATGAGTTGACGATTGGGCTGAACGGGCTGCCGTCGCGTACCCATGCATCTCAGGGGGAACAGCGCACGTTGGCGTTGGCGATGAGGTTAGCGGCTCACAGACTCGTGGCCGAACGCACGGGTTCGACCCCCGTGCTCGTGCTCGATGATGTGCTGTCCGAGCTCGATCCTGACCGAGCGACGTCGCTACTCGCGAATCTGCCGCCAGGTCAAGTGATCATCACGTCGGCGTCGCCGTTGCCGCCTACTGCGGGTCCAGATCGGACGCTGGAGATTCGAGCGGGTACGGTCGTGAATGCGTGAATGCCCCTGACCCGATTCCGATTTCGAGTTCGCTCGACGGCGTTATCCGATCATTGCGCGGACCGGGTAGGCGTGAGGTCAGCGGTGTGTTCGGTCGATGGGAGCAAGCCGTTGGCGAGCAGGTTGCTGCGCATGTCAAGCCGGTGAAACTTGACGAAGGCGTGCTGGTTGTCGAAGTAGATGACCCGTCGTGGGCCACTCATGTCAAGTTTCTGAGTGGCACGATCGTGGACCGGCTTGACGAGATCGCAGGAGTACAGATCGAACGAGTTGAGATCCGAGTTTCACGCCGTGCGGGAACTGACAGGCGCGGCTCTCGGGATCGCGAGATGTTCTCCGACTGAGTGCTAGTCGGCTGGTTCTTCGACAGCGGGCTTGGTCGAGCCGGCTTCGTTGAGCGCGTTGGTGAGCCACTTCCAAAGGGGAGGGCCGACAACCGCCGTGAAAACAAGCATGCAAGCGGCGACGATCAGTTTCGTGCGTCTCGACTTGGCCTTGCGTGCCGCACGAGTTTGCGCAGCGCGGATCGACGACTCTGACGGCACAACCTTCTCTGGCATGAGATGGGCCATCGGGTGCCGCTGGGGTGCGGCTGGAGTCGGTTCGGCCTGGTGGTCGGTAGATCGGGCGCCAGCCGTGGCAGCAGGCGCGTGGGCGTGCCCTGCCGGCGAAGTGAGTACCGGCGAGATCAGCGGTAGTCCCGGTAGCGGCGGCGGCGGCGGAAGATGGACGACCGAGCTCGAATCGGGCAAAATGGCGAGCGGCCTGAACTCCGGACGGGCACTCGGGGGAGGTGCCGCGCTCGGCGCACTCGCGAGACGGGGAATGTCGCCGTCAAGAAAGAACTGTGCGTGCTGCGGGCCGATGTTGATTGCAACATCGACGCCGAGATCAAGCATTGGGCCGGTACCGGGGTCCACGACGGTGTCACTCATAACTGTGCATCGGTACTCGTGGCGCGTTGCTTGAACGTTGAGGGCATGATGGAGTGATGGTGAATGATCAAGATTCCGTCAAGACGACAGGCAAGACGACAGTCAAGGAGACGCTGAAAGCCGACCTGACGATCTCGATGAAGGCCCGAGACGAGCTCACGACATCGACCCTGCGGATGGTGCTGTCGGCGCTGACGAACGCCGAGGTCGCAGGTGACACCGCTGTCGAGTTGACGGATCAACAGGCGCTCGCAGTGTTGCGTTCGGAGGCTAAGAAGCGTGTTGAAGCGGCGGAGGTGTACGAGCAAAATGATCGGGCGGAGGCGGGCGTCAAGGAACGAGCCGAACTCACCGTCATCGAGCGCTACCTACCTGCAGCGATCAGCGACGATCAGTTATCGGCGCTGGTCGACGAGGAAGTTGCGGCAGCGTTGGCGAGCGGCGCCGAGGGCCCGAAAGCGATGGGCGGTGTCATCAAGGCGGTGCGTGAGCGGGCCGGCGCATCAGCCGACGGCGGCCGGATCGCGGCCCTCGTCAAGGCTGCGCTCACGATCTAGCCCGACCGATCCGATGGGGGTCAATTTTGTTGGCCCAACGGCTACCCGCACGTTGCCGAACGTTCATCTGGGTTTCGTACCGTGAGGACGTGTTATTCCGTCGACGCCTGGACGGGTTACCGGTGGTGCTTCGCACCACCGGTAACACACGCAGTTTTCCGCCGGCTGTCGCCGCGATGCTTGCCGAGTTTCCCGCCGCTGGACTCTGTCGCGAGTTTGTCGAATGGATGGTCAGCGAACTTGACAACGACGCCAGAGAACTCGCCCCGCGCGCCGATCCTTGTGACGAAACCGAGCATGTCCTGATTCCATCCGGGGCTGGTGAGAGCCCTGGGGTGGCGCCGCCGACGCGGTTGTGAACTCGTTCTGAGTGTTCGGAGGCGAATTCTTGGCCGTCCGGTACCCGGCGACCTGATTTTCGTGGATTTGGGGGCAATTCAGGGGTGAATGAAACCCTCGCTGTAGCACCCTCCTGGTACAATCACAGTGACGTGATTTGGGGCTTGGCAGCACCAATCGCCGCTTCGGGCCCACCGGCTCTGACCAGACTCCAGATGATCGAGGTAGTGCGTGTCCAACGACACTGACAACGGATCCAGCAAGAAGCCCAACAGCGACTACGGCGCCAAAGACATTCAGGTTCTCGAAGGGCTTGATCCGGTCCGCAAGCGGCCCGGCATGTACATCGGTTCCACGGGTCTGGCAGGTCTCCATCACCTTATAACGGAAGTAGTCGACAACTCTGTCGACGAGGCGATGGCGGGCTACTGCACTCGGATCGGGATCACATTGTTGGATGGTGGCGGCTGCCGGGTCGACGACGATGGTCGAGGCGTTCCCGTCGATCCATACCCGTCGGGCCCGCACAAGGGCAAGAGTGCCGCAGAAGTCGTGCTGACGGTGTTGCACGCAGGCGGGAAATTCGGTGGCGACGGGTACAAGGTCTCCGGCGGTCTGCATGGTGTCGGTGTGTCGGTTGTCAACGCCCTGTCTGAACGGCTGACGATCGAGGTCGATCGCAACGGGGAGCATTGGTTCCAGGAGTACGCAAAGGGCGGCAAACCGCAAGGCAAGATGGCTGTCGTCGGCGAGACGCCCAGGATCGGCCGGGCGTCCGGCACCACCGTCACGTTTTGGCCTGATCCGGTCATTTTCCAGGCGGAAGGCACCGAGTTCGTCGCACGAACCGTGCTTGAGCGCCTCCAAACGATGGCGTTTCTCAACAAGGGCCTCGAGATAGTCTTCACCGACGAACGCCCCGAACGCCAGCAGACCGTCACATTCCAGTACAAGGGCGGCCTGATTGACTTCGTTAAGCACCTCAACGCTTCGAAAGAACCGCTGTTCTCGAAGGTGTGCGCATTCGAGGACGAGGACGACGACGGTCAGATGATCGATGTCGCAATCCAGTGGAACACCGGCTACTACGAAGGTATCCACGGCTACGCCAACGGGATTTCGACCACCGAGGGCGGGATGCACGTCGAGGGCTTCCGTACTGCCCTGACGACAGTGATCAACAAGTACGCCAGGGCAAAGAATCTGCTCAAGGAGAAAGAAGAAAACCTGCTCGGAGAAGACATTCGCGAGGGGATCACTGCGATCATCGCTGTCAAACTTCGCGAGCCGCAGTTCGAGGGTCAGACGAAGGCCAAGCTCGGCAACGTGCCGATGCGGTCGTTCGTTCAGAAGTCGACCAACGAGCGCCTCGCCGAATGGTTGGAGGAGAATCCGCCCGAGGCCAACAAGGTCGTCAAGAAGGCAATCGCCGCTGCCCAGGCCCGTGTTGCCGCCAAGAACGCCCGCAACGCGATCCGCCGTAAGACAGCGCTGTCAGGTGCCGGGATGCCCGACAAGTTGAAGGACTGCTCGTCGAAGGACGCCTCGGAGTCCGAACTATTCATCGTCGAAGGCGACTCGGCTGGCGGCACGGCGCTCGACGCCCGCGATCCGCGGGTCCAAGCGATCCTTCCAATCCGAGGCAAGATCCTCAACGTCGAGCGGGCACGCATCGACAAGATGTTGAAGAACAACGAGATCCAGGCCTTGATCACGGCGATCGGAGCCGGCGTCGGTGAAGAGTTCGACGCCACCAAGTGTCGCTATCACAAGGTCATCGCGTTGTGCGATGCCGATGTCGATGGCAGCCACATTCGCACGTTGCTCCTGACGTTCTTTTTCCGTCAGATGCGCGACATGGTCGAAGCCGGGTTCGTCTACATCGCCCAGCCGCCGCTGTTCTCGACTGAGATCGGCAAGGAAAAGGTGTACCTGAAAGACGAAGCCGCCAAGTCCCGCTTCCTGGCCGAGCGTCCGAACCATAAGAAAGAGTTCCAACGCTTGAAGGGTCTTGGCGAGATGGACTGGGAAGAACTCAAGTCCACAACGCTCGATACGGCGACTCGCACATTGCTGCAGGTCACCGTTGACGAGGCCGCCGAGGCCGACCAGATCATGAGTGTGCTGATGGGCGATGACGTCGAGTCGCGCCGCAACTTCATTACCACCAACGCCCGCGACGTACGAAACCTGGACTTCTGATGAGTGATACCCCAAACCCACCGATCGACCTCGACGACGACGGAACTGGCGACGACAACTCCGTGCAGCCGATTGCGCTCCAGGACGAAATGGAGAACTCGTTCCTCGACTACGCCATGTCGGTGATCATGTCGCGGGCTCTGCCTGACGTGCGTGACGGCTTGAAACCTGTCCATCGCCGGATCATCTGGGACATGGAGCAGCAGGGTTTCCGACCCGACCGCCCATTCGTCAAGTGCGCCCGAGTCGTCGGTGACACGATGGCTCGCTTCCACCCACACGGCGACAGCGCGATCTACGACTCGTTGGTCCGCATGGCTCAGCCGTTCTCGCTCCGCCACCCGCTGATCGACTTCCACGGAAACTACGGAAGCCCAGATTTCGGCCCGGCCGCCTCGCGGTACACCGAATGCAGGCTGCATCCGTTGGCGATGCAGTTGTTGGCTGATATCGACGAGAACACCGTCAACATGATCCCGAACTACGACGGCTCGACCGAGCAGCCGGAAGTCCTGCCAGCTCGCTTTCCGAACCTGTTGGTGAACGGCAGCCAGGGCATCGCCGTAGGCATGGCGACCAATATCCCGCCGCACAACCTCGGTGAAGTGATCGATGCCACGATTCATCTGATCGACAATTCCGAGGCGACCTCTGACGACCTCATGCATTATGTCAAAGGCCCTGACTTTCCGACCGGTGCCTTCATTTTGGGCCGGGCAGGGATCATGGATGCGTACCGGACGGGCCGTGGCAGCGTCAAGATGCGCGCCAAGGCGACGATCGAGGAAAGTAAGACGGGTCGGTACGAGATCGTCGTCACGCAGTTGCCGTATCAGACGAGTTGCTCGTCGATCGCGGCCCGAATTCAAGAACTCGTCGATGGCGGTGACCTGGAAGGAATTGCTGATGTCAACGACGGTTCCGCGGGGGGCAAGACCAACCTGGTGATCACCCTCAAGCGTGACGCCAACGCCAACGTGGTGCTCAACAACCTCTACAAGTTGACCCAGTTGCAGAGCACGTTCTCGATCAATATGGTCGCACTCGTCGACGGTGTGCCGCGCACGTTGAACCTGCGCGATGCGCTGGTGGGCTACGTGCGTCACCAGATCGAGGTCGTCACACGTCGGACCGAGTACCGACTCAAGAAAGCACGTGAGCGTGAGCACAAGGTCGAGGGCCGGATCAAGGCACTCGACGTCATCGACCAAATCATCGCCCTGATCAGAGCCAGCGATGACACGGCAGCGGCAAAGGCCGGGTTGATGGCCGCGCCATACGAGTTCTCAGAGATTCAGGCAATCGACATTCTCGATCTGCAACTTCGTCAACTCACTCGTTTGTCCCGGATCGACCTCGAGACCGAGCTCGGCGATCTCCGCGAGACAATCAAGGAGCTCCAGGCGATCCTCGCTGACGACGCACGGTTGCGAGGTGTGATCAAGGACGAGATGCTGGCGATCAAGGAGTCGTTTGCCACACCTCGCGTGTGTGAGATCACCTATGACGACGGTGAGATGTCGATTGAGGACCTCGTCGACGACAAAGAACTCGTGATCGTGATGACCGAGGCCCAGTACGTCAAGGCCGTGTCGGCTGACTCGTTCAAAACGCAGGGTCGCGGCGGGCGCGGAGTGAGTGGCGGCAAGCTCAAGGCTGACGACATCGTGCGCCACGTGATCTTCACGACCGCACATGCCCACCTTCTGTTCTTCTCGAACCGCGGGAAGGTCTACCGTCTCCGTGCCCTTGATGTGCCGGAGCGTGAACGAACGGCAAAGGGCATGCCGATCGTCAATCTGCTTCCGTTGCAGGCTGGCGAGCAGATTCAGGCGATCATCGACACTCGCGACTTCGCGGGTGAACGCTTCATCTTCTTTGCCACCAAGAGGGGGACGGTCAAGAAGACCGTATTCGACGCATACGACTCCACGCGACGCGACGGCATCATTGCGATCAACCTCAACGATGGCGACGAGTTGGTCAAGGTGATCGAGACCAGCGGCACCGATCACATTTTCATGGTGAGCCGTGATGGCATGACGATTCGATTCAACGAGGACGACGTGCGGCCGATGGGTCGTAGTGCCGCCGGCGTACGCGGCATGAAGCTCAAGAACGCCGATGATGCGGTCGTGTCCTGCGATGTCGCCCGTGATGATACGGCGATCCTCGTGATGACGGAGTCTGGCTATGGCAAGCGAACTCAGCTTGACCGATTCAACGTCCAGGGCCGCGGCGGTCAGGGAGTTCGAGGCATCAGGCTGACGGGCAAGAAGGGTCACGTTGCGGCAGCGTTCATGGTGGGTCTCGACGACGAAATCGTCGCCGTGTCCTCCGGTGGCGTCACGATTCGGATGGCGGTTCGGGAGATTTCGTCGCAGGGCCGTGACGCAACCGGCGTGAGGATCATGAACCTCGACGACGGTCAGACTGTCGCCTCGGTGGCACCGATTCTCGCCAACGACGACGACGAGTAGCGCGGGCTGAGCCCGCCGATCGCAGCGATCGCTGCCAACAGTTGAGTGGTAGGGGGTTGGCAATGCGCGTGCGCGATCCGGGTCGTGATGCTGGTTCGATGCTGGTTCTGGTGGTGTTCGTCGGTGTCGCGATCACGGCTGCGGGAACGCTGGCGTTGGTCCCGCTGCTAGGCGGTCTGATCGATCACCAGCGTGCCCAAAGTGCGGCGGACGCGGCGGCACTGGCCGGCGTGAGTGGAGGCCGAGTCGCGTCAGGCGCAATCTCCGCCGCCAACGGGGCTGCGCTGATCAGCTGGTCGCGCACGGGACACGAGGTAACCGTGGAGGTTCGTGTCGGCGACCAAACCGTGACGGCACGCGCCACAGATGGACCGTGACCGGGTGCCTACACTCGTGTTGGTGAGTACCCCGGACAGTGACGCATCCTCGCGGCTGTCAAACGCGCTCGCCGAGATCTTCGGTAAGTCCCCGCAGCTCCCCTCAGTGTCGGGCGAATCGGCTGAATCCGGCGAATCGACCGACACTGAAACCCCGTTCGAACTTCCGCACATCGTGCCGGCGACAGTCGATGTTCCGCTTCCACAGCAAGTCGCCCCGGAACCGATTCCTACTCCGGTCATCAGCCCGGTGATCAGCCCGGGTCCTAGCCCGGCTCCGGTGGCTACCGGGTGGGGTAACCACATGTCACCGCTGCAAATCCAGACCGGTAGCGGTGCGCAGTTGCGTGGGCCGGGCCGACGTCCCCGCGTTCGCAAGGTGACCCGGGTGGTTCGCCACATCGACCCGTGGAGCACGTTCAAGGTCAGTCTGATCTTCAGCGCCGTCGCCTACGTTGTCGTACTGACGTCAGGAGTCTTGCTGTGGCGTGTGGCCGACAGCACCGGGACACTCGACAACGTCGAGCGCTGGTTCACCCAGTTCGGATGGGAAACGTTCGAACTCAAAGGTGGTGAGGTGTTCGCCAATGCATGGGTAATCGGCTTGTTTGGTGTGGTCGGGATGACGGGCGCGATGGTGCTGATGGCGACATTGTTCAACCTGGTCAGCGACATCATCGGCGGTATCCGGGTCACGGTGTTGGAGGAGGAGGTGGTCGAGCGGACAGTTTCGTCAACTCGCCGTTATGTGGTGCGGCGGCCGCCTGCTGCGGTGGTCGGGCCATCCGGTTCGGTCGCTCCGGACTGGAATGTTGACGATGACACCGCTGCTGTGCCAGTTCAAACGAGTAATCCGAACTGGTCGGTCGCTGACGACGAGGGTTAACCCTGTTGAGGATTGGCGTTGACGCCGATAGCCTCGCTTCCCTGCCGGGGCTATAGCTCAGTCGGTTAGAGCGCTGCCCTGATAAGGCAGAGGTCCACAGTTCGATTCTGTGTAGCCCCACCACGAAATACCCGGCGGAATGCGTGAGCAAGTTGCGTCAATGGGCGGCAACTTGCTCACGCATTCGGGATCGTGTTGGGCCGGTACGCTCCACTTCGTGATCCCATCGTGAAGTTGCTGCGCCGAATATTGGCGGCTTTGGCGATGGCCGGGATCGCTGCCGCCGGAGTACGGATCCGTGGTACCGGCGGGGTACCTCCGCAGCACGGCGGTTGGCGGCCGCTTGAGTTGCCACCGGAGAAACCCGGATCGTGACATCGAACGAACCCACGATTCACGTCGTTGGTACCGGCGTCGTGGCTCGGCGTCTACGACGATTGCTGCATGCGCGGCGGGTGACCGAAGTTGATCCGCTCCGGACTCAGATCCCGAACGCGATCCCCGGTGACGTAGCGATCTTGGCGCACGGTTGCGATCATGCCGAGACGGCCGCCGATCTGATCGAACGAAGCGTGCACGTCGTGACGGTCGGCGACGCACTCGACGACACCAAGGACCTGTTCGAACTTGACTCCCTGGCCGTGGCGTCGCACGCCTCGCTTGTCATCGGAGCGGCGTTGTCGCCGGGGTTGTCGGAGCTGATCGCTCGCCACCTCGCCAATCAATTGCACGAAGTCGACGAGATCCACGTCGCCATGCACGGCACGTCTGGTCCTTCGTGCGCCCGGATGCATCACCGATCGCTCAGCGGGCGTTCCGTTGGTTGGCACGACGGCGAGTGGGTCGACCATTTGGGCGGCAGCGGTCGCGAGCTGTGTTGGTTTCCCGAACCTGTCGGCGCAAAGGACTGCTATCGGGCTCAGATTTCGTCGCCCGTGCTCATTCACCACAGTTTTCCCGAGGTCGCACGAATCAGTGCCCGCCGTTCAGCGCGTCGTCGAGATCGCCTGACTGCCAGTTTGCCCATGCTGGTCAGACCCCATCAGGAGGGTGGCATCGGAGCGCTTCGCGTCGAGGTCCGCGGCAATGATCTGGCGGGTGGCCGACAGTGTTTGATTGCCGGCGTCGCCGAACTCGTCGGTTCTGCGGCGGCGGCTGCGGCCGCCGCCTTCACGACCATGACGCTCGACGGAAAACTGCCGGTCGGTGTGGTCACCGCGGGAGACGCCGCACTACCGACGGTCGAGCTGCTCAGAACTGTTCAGTCGTTCGGCGTGCGTCTGCAAGAGTTCACAGGTGTTCCCCAGCCGGGCTGATCTGTTCGAGTTGTTGACCGATCCGCTCGATTGCGTCGGTGAGCGTGTCGAGTTGGTCGCGTAACTCCTCGCCGGTGACGACATCGGCGAGGGCGAGTCGGACACCGGCGATCTCGCGGGCGAGGAACTCGGTGTCGGCCTGGGTCCGTTCGGCAACTTCGCGGTCCTGTTCGCCGGTGAAGCGATCGCGGCGCTCCTGGCGGTTCTGAGCGAGCAGGATCAACGGTGCCGCATACGCAGCCTGCAGCGAAAGCAGAAGTGTGAGTCCGATGAACTGCCACTCATCGAAACGCCAATCTTCCGGTCCGAACGAGTTCCAAAGCACCCAGCCGAAGCAGAAGATCGTCTGATACACCAGGAACCGTGCCGTGCCGATGAACCTGGCGATCGACTCACTGAATTGGCCGAACCCTTCGGCGTCATATGTCAGACCGATGCCACGACGCCGCGGCTCGGTGAGATCCCGGCGCCGCCTCATGGTGTCACCGCCGGTTGCGAGTCGTCACGGCGGCGACGGGCGCGCTGGCGCCAGCCGGAACCAAGCATTCGGTCAACGACATCGTCAACGCTGACTGCGCCAAGCAGTCGATCGGAGGCATCGACAACAGGTAGCGAGAGCATGTTGTACGAGGCGAACTGTTCGAAGACTTCGCGATCAGGCGTGTCGGGTCGAGCGAGAGCGACATGGCGGACGCAACGTCCTAGCTCCATCCCGGGAGGCTCCCGCAGAAGTTGTTGGGCAAACACGACGCCCAGGTACTTACCGGTCGGAGGCCGCAGTGGCGCCTGGCAGATGTATACCTGGCTGGCGATACTCGGCGTCCAGTCAGGGTCGCGAATGTGAGCGAGTGCCTGAGCGACCGTGTCGGTGGCACCGAGAATCACAATCTCCGGAGTCATCATGCCGCCCGCCGTGGCCTCCTCGTACGAGAGCAGTCGTTCGAGCACCTCCGCTTCGTCGTCGTCCATTGCCGCCAGCACGGCGGCTCGCTGCTGCTGAGGCATCTCATTGAGCAGGTCGGCGAGGTCGTCGTACTCCATCTCGTCGAGCACGCCGATCAAGCGGTCGAGGTCGAGATCCTCGATCAACCGAAGCTGCTCGGCCTCAGGCAGCTCCTCGAGCAGGTCGGCGAGTCGCTCGTCGTCCATTGCCTCGGCAAGTTGGCGACGCTGTAATAGGGGCAGTGCACGCACGACGCTGGCGACATCGGACGGATGCATATCGCGTAGTCGGGCAGCCTCGGCCGCCGCTTCAGTTGGAGCCGCGAACAGCTGCGGGACCTCGGTCCAGTTGACGAGCCGATAGGCGGGTCGCCGTCGGATGGTGTTGCGGCGTGCGAGACGGATCTTGTCGACCGCCCACCAGCTGGAATGGCCGTTGTCGATCACCGTGAGACCGACGTCGCTGACCCGTTCGCCCAAGATCGACCGGTTGATGATCGTCGCACCGACCAGGATTTCACCGGAACGTGGTTTGAAAGGGTTGAGATCGAGATCCCACGAGCGCAGCCGTGCACCGTCGCTGTCGAGCTCGGCGATCCGGGCTGCGTTGACAAAGATCTTGCGGCGCTGGCTAGATGCGACGAAGCCGACGACGCGCGGTGCTTGACCCACTCGGCCCGGTACGACAACGATGTCTTGAATCTTTCCGATCTCAGCTCCGCCAGCGTCAAGCAGCGGAAGTCGCATCACCCGAAATGCGTAAATCAGCTCCGCTGCCATACGCGAAGGCTACCCGTGACCCCCGTGACCAGGAGTGATGGAATCTTTGCGTCGTCCAGTGATTGACCGAATCGTAGGTCGCGCGGCGTCACGTCCGTTCGATTTGGACCAGCGTGTCGCTGAAGGCAACCCCTCCGCCCCATTCGGTAAGCGTGTCGTTGGTGAGGCTGTTGGCGACCTTGCCGTCGGCGTGGTGCTGACGCCACCAGCCATATGGGATCGCAGCCACTCCTGGGCGTAGGCGGTTCGTGATCTTGACCGGGAGTTCCAGGCTGGCGCGATCGTTGAACACACGTGCGTTGTCGCCCTCGGCGAGTCCTCGCGAGGCGGCATCGATGGCATCGAGTTCGACGAACGGGCTGCCTTCGGCCGGGCCGTGCTTGGGAAGCTGCGAGTAGCCAGAGTTGAGGAACCGGGGATGATGTTTGGGTGTCATCAGCTGCAAGGGGAAGCGCTCGGCGTTTGGCCCAGTCGGGCCTTCGCGGGGTGGAACGAACGTGGGGAGTCGCGGCTGACCGATCGCTTCCAGTTTGTCGGTCGCAAACTCGACCCGTCCCGACGCCGTAGGAAAGCCGCCGTTGGCCCACGGCCTGCCATCCTCCGGGTACGGCACCTTGAACCAGCCGTCCCGACGCAGTGTGTCGAGGTCAACCGTTGGCAGGCACTCGCGTAGGATCGTCATGTCGTCGTCGAATAGCGATGGCTCGGTACATCCCATCGCGGCCGCGATCCGGCGGAACAGTTCCGCATTGCTGACTGACTCGCCGACCGGCTCGATCGCCGCCTCGTTCCAACCCATCCACAGGTGCCCCCACGAAGTCGTGACATCGCTCGATTCGATCTGGGTGGTCGCCGGCAAGACGAGGTCGGCGTACTGGGCGGTGTCGGTCATGAACTGCTCGTGCACGACCGTGAACAGGTCATCGCGAGTCATCCCTTCACGTGCCCGTTCGGCGTTGGGAACGATCACCAACGGGTTGCAGTTCCAGACGATCATCGCCCGCACCGGTGGATTTTCGTCGAGCAGAATCTCGCCAAGCCGACTCATGTTGAGCGTGCGGGGTTCCCGGCCGGCGAGTAGGTCATTCCGACTCAACACGTCGTCATCGACCAGCTTGTCCTGCCAGGAACCGACGCTACGGAACAGTCCACCACCCCGGTCGTTCCAAGCGCCGACCAGGGCAGGCAGGCACGCCAGCGTGCGAAAGAACATCGCCCCGTTCTCGTGATGTTCGGCACCGATCAGGGTTCGGATTGCTGCTGGGCGAATTGTTGCGTACTCACGAGCCAGTTGTTCGATCACGTTCTCGTCGACACCCGTCGCCTCGGCGGCGCGGGCCGGCGTCATGCCGGCAACGTGGCCCTCCAACTCGTCGAAGCCGAGCGTGTGTTCGTTGATCCAGTCGTGGTCGACCAATTGATCACGGATGATGACGTGGATCATCGCCAGCATCATGGCGATGTCGGTTCCGGGGCGGGGCTGGATGAACTGGTCGGCGTCGTCGGCGGTGATCGTACGGATCGGATCGATCACGACGATCTTGGCGCCGTTGGCTCGAGCCTTCTCGATCACGGGCCAGAGGTGGCGGTTGGTGAGCTTGGTGTTGGTCGCCCAGAGGATGATCAGCTTCGAATGTTCGAGGTCGAGCGGGTTGGCGCCAAGTCCGGTTCCGTTGGTCATCGACACACCAGCGCCGACCGTCGGCCCACAGATGTTGCGCAGCAGGCGGGTCGCGCCGATGTGATTGAAGAAGCGGTTCGAGATACCCTGCATCGCCAGGATGCTCTGGTTGCCGGCGTCGCTGAACGGCATGACGGCTTCTCCACCGTGCTCGGCGATGATCGCGTGCAGGCGGTCGGCGATCTCGGTGAGTGCCGAGTCCCACGTGATTTGCGCGAACTGTCCGCTGCCTTTCGGTCCGACGCGTCGCATCGGATGCAACACGCGGTCGGGGCTGTACACGCGGTCGAGGAATCGGTTGACCTTCGGACACAATTCGCCGTAGCTGTACGGATGCTTCGGATTGCCGCGCATCTTGACGGCGACTCCTTGATCGACAGTGACGGTCCAGCCGCAAGAATCCGGGCAATCGTGATGACAGGTCCCGTTGACGGTGTGCGTGTGGTCAGTGTGCACGTCGGTCTGGGCGTCGGTCTGCATGTGCTCACTGTACGCCCGGGGCATGTCTTGAAGTTGGCGGGAATCCGCCGCGGCGCCAGCTACCGTCTTGGCGTGAGCGCCAAGACCGTCAAAAATTGGGCCAAGAATCAGGCCTGCATTCCGGTTCAGATCAAGCAACCCGCCAGCACGGCCGAGGTGTGTGTAGCCGTTGCTTCGGCGAGCGCTGCCGGACAGCGCGTCAAGGCGATCGGCGCAGGGCATTCGTTCACGGCGGCGGCGATGACGAACGGGGTTCTGCTCTCGCTCGAACGAATGGACAAGGTGCTCGACGTCGATGTGGCTCGAAAGCGGGTCACGGTTCAGGCGGGAATCACGCTCAAGTCGCTTTGTGACCATCTCGCGGTTGCCGGTCTTGCGATGCCGAACCTCGGCGACATCAACGTGCAGTCGGTGGCGGGTGCAATCAATACGGCAACCCACGGGACGGGGATCGCACTCGGGAATCTGGCGACCACCGTCGTTGGCATGGAGATCGTGGATGGTCGCGGCCAAATTGTGCGCTGCGACGAATCGACCGAGCCAGAACTGCTACGGATCGCTCGTGTTGGCATCGGTGCCCTCGGAATGATTACCGAAGTCACGCTTCAATGTGTGCCGGCGTTCAATCTGCACGCTCACGAGACCGTCGAAACACTCGACGACCTACTCGTCGACCTTGACGGCTTTGCTCACAGCGCCGACCATGCCGAGTTCTTCTGGATGCCTAGCTCGCGCCGCTGCCAGGTGAAGCGCAACAATCGCACCGACGAGCTGGTCCGGCCGTCCTCGAGGTTTGCCTATGCACGCGACAAATACATCGCCGAGAACTTGGGCTTCGACCTCGTCTGCCGTGTCGGCCGACGATTCCCGTCGTTCGCCCCGAAGGTCGCCAGGATCGCCGCCGCCGGCGTCAGTGAACGGGACCTGATCGATCGCAGCGACAAGGTGTTTGCCAGCCCACGGCTGGTCAAGTTTGTCGAGATGGAGTACGGCGTTTCGATCGAGGATCTGCCCGAAGCGATCAGTCGGGTACGGGCACTCACGTCAACGCTCAGCTTTCCAACGCTGTTCCCGATCGAGGTACGCGTCTCGGCTGGCGACGACATTCCGCTCTCAACGGGTTACGGCCGGACCAACGGTTGGATCGCCGTACATCAGTACCGGGGAGCGCCCTACGAGTCGTACTTCCAAGGTGTCGAGCAGATCATGAACGACTACAACGGCCGACCTCACTGGGGCAAACTCCACTTCCAGTCGGCGAGCACACTCCGACACCGCTATCCAGAGTGGGATGCGTTCATGACGGTCCGTGATCGACTCGATCCGGACCGCACCTTTCAAAACGACTACCTAGCTCGCGTACTGGGTTGAACGATCGCGCGGGCCGCAGGCGGAGTGCCGTAACGTTGGCCTGTGGAAAAACCGGCCGAGGCGCGCAAGCGGACGACGACGTCGAATTTTGGCGTTGGCCGCCGCGAATCCCATGACGCCAGCGGCTTCTACGGCCGTTTTGACCCGCCCGTCCTCAGCGATGACGAAACGGTGCCGCCCCCCGAGCCGATCATCCAGCCGTTCGTGTGCGGCGACGCCCGCAAGATGAACACGATCCTCGACGGTTGCGTTGCCCTCGTCGTGACGTCACCCCCGTACTTTGCCGGCAAGCAATACGAAGAAGAGTTGGAACGCGACGGCATCCCCAGCTCCTACCTGGAGTACCTCGAACTGCTTCACGACGTGTTCGCCGAGTGTGTGCGAGTGCTCGAACCGGGCGGCCGAATCGCGGTCAACGTTGCCAACCTCGGCCGCAAGCCATACCGCAGTCTCGGTGCCGACGTGATCCACATCCTCCAGGACCGACTCGGCCTACTGCTCCGTGGTGAGGTGGTTTGGCAGAAGGGTGCCGGCGCGTCAGGGTCGTGTGCGTGGGGTTCGTTCAGGAGCCCGTCGAACCCGGTGCTCCGGGACATAACCGAGCGAGTCATCATCGCCAGCAAGGGGCGATTTCAACGAGCGCTCACCGTCGAGCAGCGATGTGCTCGTGGGCTTCCGCATCAGGCCACGATTCACACAGAAGACTTCATGGCTCTCACGCTCGACATCTGGCAGACCCCGTCGGAGAGCGCCCGTCGCGTCGGGCACCCTGCACCATTCCCGGTCGAGCTTCCGGAGAAGCTGATCGAGCTGTACACGTTCGCCGACGACCTCGTGCTTGACCCGTTCATGGGCAGCGGTTCCACGCTGGTGGCGGCCAGCCGGCTCGGCCGTCGGTACGTCGGATACGACCTCGACCCGGGTTATGTCGAGTTGTCGATCGCCCGCGTCGACGACGAGGGTGAACCCCTGTTGGCCGAACCTGAGCGGATGCCCGGTTCGAAGGATCGGATTGCTGCCGTGCTCGAATCGGCCGGCTTCACGACCGAAGGCCGAAGTGTTCGGCTCAAAGGATCTGGGATCGTCGTGCACGATGTCGCCACTGATCGGATCGAGGGTCGTTGGGTGATTGAGTTGGGTGGCCCGTTCGTGCGCTATCGCGGTGGTTTGACGTCAGTTGACGCGGTGTGGCGAATGCTTGGCCGCGCCCATGCGTTACGCGGGCTCGGTGAACGGGTGTTGGTGTTGACGTCCGATTTGCCGAAGTCTCGCAGCGAGTTGGATCTGGCGATCCGTGCCGCTGGCGGGCGCGCCGCCTTCGACGTGATCGATGTGTTCGATCCTGATGCACTGCGACGGCTGGCGTCGTATGCGGATGGGGTCAGCCGCCCGATTCCGGGTTTCTGGACACCAGCCGAACTCGCTCAGTAACAACGCGCGAGGTCGATCGGGTCGTCAATCTCGCCTGAGTCGAGTTGAGCGCGAATCAGTGCTCCGGCTGCGACCGGGTCGATTGCGTACGCCCGATGGTCGACGGTCCGGCTGCGCGCCCACAGCACGCCAACTGCCTCTCCATTGACGATCACGACGCCACCGGAATCGCCGGCCTGGAGGTCAGCGTCGAGCTCGAACCCCGGTCGATTGGTTTCACCCTCGCGATAGATGTCTTCGGTGCGGATGTTGATCGGTCGTCGAAACACGATCGGAATTCGCACTGGCGTGCCGCTACGGAACACATACGCGGTTCCCCGGTCGCCGTTCTTGGTGTCGCCATCACCGATCGGAATCGTGCCACCGAACGACGGCTCGATCGCCAGGTAGGCGAGATCCATGTTCGGGTCGAACGCCACGATCGTGGCGGCTGTCGATCGATCGTCGCGCGACACGACGATCTCCGTCGAACCTTTCAACACGTGGGCCGAGGTCAACACCAATCCGGGGCCGACGATCAACCCATTGCCCGCCGCGTTTGACACGTCGCAACCGCCAGCCTCGATACTGACGGCCGCCGAGGGTGGATCCGTGGCGCAACTCGTTGTCGCTAGCGCGATCGCGACCGCGGTCAACCATACGTTCACGAGAGTTCCTTCGACATCCAGATCGAATCGTCCTCGGTGTATCCGTGCCGGGCGTATAACTGACGGGAGCGTGTGTTTCGTCGTTCAGTTTCCAGGAATATCCGTTTCACGCCGCGCCGCCGACAGTCGTCCTCGATCACGCTGAGGGCGCTGCTGCCCTTCCCCTCGCCGCGTGCGCGCACGTAGATCTCGTCGAGCACAACCTCGAATCCGCCGATCTCGATCGACCAGCCCCACGTGACGACCACGTAGCCGTCGGTCTCGTCGATCATCCAGGCGGTGCCGACCGAGTCACCCGTGAGCAGCGGCTCGAACGCCGCCCTTGCCCGGGCCGCATCAAACGTGTGCCGATCGGCGGCGCAGTACTCTGCTGCCAAGATCAGCAACACGGGCAGATCGTCAGGGTTGGCTCGCCTGACGGTCGTAGACATGTCGAAGAACATAGACCGAGCCGTCGATACAACCGCCAGCGGTTCTAGTCTCGATCGAGTGGATCACGCACTCGAGCACCCGCTGCGAGCGTTGCTGGATCGTGCCGCGGCCGGGCAGTTTCCCATCGTCGACGGTGTCGCTGAACTGTTTCCCCCGGATCAGGCTGGCACGCATGCCGTGGCCGATTTCACCGGCCACTCTGTGATTCTCACGGACTTGTCGGCGACTGAACTGACTCGGTTTCGGCCGGACGGCTTTGGCCGGGCGACCGAGCCTCGATTGCTTGCCCGACTGGCCGGTCCGACTGGCCTTGTGGGCTCGATCGACGTGGTGCTGGTGCGGCGCGGGGCACCCGCCCGATCGAATCCACTCTCGATCCGGACCGACCTCGACGGTCATCCGAGAGTCAGGCGGGCGCGGCATCATCGGCGCAACGTCGAGGTGTACGGCGACGAACGCGGCTTGGCCTGCATCGGCACAGGGCTCGTCGGACGAACTGAGATCTCGATCGAACTGACTGGTGCCGAGCCCACCCAAGGTGTTGGTCGCCAGCTCCTTCAGTCGGCACTCGCTCATGTGCCTGATGACGAGTTCGTCTTCGCGCAGGTGTCGCCGGGCAATGCCGCTTCGTTGCGAATGTTTCTCGCCGCGGGGTTCGTGCCGATCGGCGGCGAGGTCATCATCGAGCCGGACCGCGCTGCCGATCGTCGCCGGTCAACGATCGAGGAACGCGACCATGTAGCTGGCGGGGACGACGGCTGATAGATCGACCGGGTCCTCCAGGGCGAGGTCGTCGTTGATCCGGAGCAGTTCGGTACGACCGGCGTTGGTTTGCCAAACAACGGTGCGCCCGTCAGGACCGAGCACGGCGCTGCGTAGCTGACCGAGCCGTACCGACCCGACAGCGGTTACGACTTCGCTGATGCCGGCCCGCTCACCGATCACCGTGCAGCCATCACTCGACGCTCCGGTGACTTCGAATCCGGCAAGGTCGGCGAGCACCTCACCCGACTCGAGCGAAACCAACGAGTGTGCGCCTGCGGCGTCGCCGACCCCGATGCACGACCACGCCGGATCCGGCAACGATCCGTCGACTGGGTTCGCGAACGTCATGGTGTACACGGTTGAGCCGTCGAGCTTGATCACGGCTTCAAACGTGTTGCCGAATACGACCAATCGCTCGCCGTCCAGAGTCGGCCGGACCCATCGAATCGTTCCGCCTCCGGGAACGATGATCGTGCCGATCTGGTCGGGCTGCTTGTCGTCGGTTCCGAGCCGGAAGACCCCACCCTCGGTCGACACGAACACCAACTCGTCATCGACGAAGATCCCACCAGCCGGGATCTGCGTTGGGGCAATCGTCAGATTGACGCCGGTCTCGTCAAATAGCCCGATGTCAGTGCGCTGCCCGACGACCTGGCTGGTGGCGACGATCTTGTCGTCGTCGACGGCGACCGGATAGTCGGGATAATAGACAGGGGCAATCGAGTCCGGCTCGACGAGGATTGTTTGGAAGAACTTCGCATCAGCAACCGCGAAACGGGTTCCGTTAGCACTGTGCCGCATCGTGTCGGCGTAGAGCTGCGGGTCGGCCTGTTCGGCGAGGGCACCCACGTCGAGCACGGTGCCCGTAATACCATCGACGATCTGCACGTTGCCACCGAATTCGTCACCGACCACCAGTGTGAGCGCTCCGACGATGGGTAGACGAGTGACGGTCGTGCCGCGCCCGATCGGGATCACGATGGGCTGTGTACCGTCCACGCTGCTCAAGACGATTTGCTGGGTACCAACCAACGCAATTCGGCTGCCCTCCGAATACATGTCGACTACCCGACCCAGACCCAGTTCGGTCGTGACTTCTGCACCGCTCTCATCGACCGTGTTGATCGCGCCGGTCGCGCGGTCGATCAGGACCAGTTCGCTCCAACTTGCGGCGGCACTGGCGATGTCGTGGTTGTCGCCACGCACCAGCCTCCATCCAACGACCGTCAATGCCACGAGTGCAGTGATACCAATCGTGCTGAACAGCATCCGCCTCGCCGCGTAGTTCGGTGTCGGCAGTTCGGTCATCGAGGAGGACTGTAGGCGCTGGCACACCACTACAGTCGACCGACGTGGAGTTCAGTTGCCCGAGATGCCAAACAATCGTCGAAACCCGGTTCTACGGACCATGCGAACCATGCCGGACACAGCTCCGAGCAACGTTCCACAACGAGGGTCGAGTCGTCGAAGTCGTCGAGTACGAGCCAAAAATGAACGTCACCCCCAACGCCGTCGCCCTCAAGGACGATTGACGAATCCGCCGATGGCGTGCGCCAAGTTCGCCGCTATCCTGACGCTTCCCCATTTGGGGACGTAGCTCAGTTGGCAGAGCGCTACCTTTGCAAGGTAGATGTCAGGGGTTCGATTCCCCTCGTCTCCACCAGACAAAAGACCAGCTCAGACTACTCAGAGGCCCCGCTCGGCGGGGCCTTCGTAGGGCGACATCTACTTTGAGAACACCCTGCTCAGATCGCCTTTACATCCGGGACCGTTGCCGGGCGGCGCGTGGCCAACAGCGATTCGTTGC
>JANPLQ010000135.1:0-22041 GCA_031422395.1 Ilumatobacteraceae bacterium
ACCTGGCGACGACCAGACGGCACGATCTGGCACACCAAACCAACCATCGACCGGCAACCCAGCCAACGACCCAGTCAGCAAACCGAACCAGTCGAACAACACCAACCAACACCAACCAACACTCTGCTAACGACGCCATCAACGACAGCGGCAACGACAGCGACTACCCCGCGATCCGGGGCGCTCCGGCGCGCCCAGAGACTGACTCCGACTCAGACTCGTAAACGATCAGGGTTAACGTGAGGTCGGCGTGAATCGATTGACCATTCGTGACGAGCGACGGCATAGATCGGTCGCGCCGATCGTCGGGCTGGCGCTGATCGCGGCCTGTTGCTCCTGCTCTGATTCGACCGCCCGGAGCGAACCGATTGATACCTTCAACTCCTCCTCGGCACCGCTGGCTCCGACCTCCGTGTCGACCACCGTGTCGACGACCGTGTCGACCATCGTGTCGACCACCGTGTCGACCACGTCAACGACT
Organism: Ilumatobacteraceae bacterium; assembly: GCA_031422395.1. Classification (GTDB taxonomy): domain Bacteria; phylum Actinomycetota; class Acidimicrobiia; order Acidimicrobiales; family Ilumatobacteraceae; genus Ilumatobacter. Next base: position 482 of record JANPLQ010000135.1, read on the forward strand.
TCGCCCACCACGAGTGCTGTGCCTCGGGCGGCCACGACCACGACCAGCACGACCACTAGCACAACGACCGTACCCACCGTTGAAGCGGTGCCGAATGTGCAGTCGAAGCGGTTGCCGGCACCTCGCGATTGGTGGATCTACGAGCCACTTCCCGTCGTTGATGGAATCGCCGCGCTCACGGGTCTACCCGCCGACGCCGAGACCAGTGGACGTGCAGCGCTGGCGGTCAAGATCGACAACTCGCCGTCGGCTCGGCCACAGTGGAATCTCGCCGACGCCGATGTCGTTTTCGAGGAGAACGTCGAAGGGATCACGCGGTTCATCGCCTTCTACCAGACCAACCAGCCAGACCGGATCGGCCCGGTGCGATCGGCGCGAACAGGCGACCTCGACGTGCTGGCCGGCATGAACCGACCGATCCTTGCCTGGTCCGGTGGCAACCCCGGCGTGACCGGCGCGGTGTGGCAGGCGCACTACGACGGATGGCTCGCGGATCTGTCGGCACAGCGGAGTAACTGCTTCTTTCGAAGTAGACGCCGGAACGCGCCTCACAATCTGCTCGTGGTCCCGGCGTGTGCGAGGGACAGCGCCACATTTGCCGGTCCGGCGCGCACTCCGTTCTCCTTCAGCGATGATCCCAGTGCGCTCCAGGTGGCTGGAGCGACGGCGGCGACGAGGGTAACTGTTGCGATGGATGGTGTGACGACGAAATGGACGTTCGACTCGACGACCGGCCGATATCTCCGCAGCCAAAACGGTCAACCGCACGTCGACGTGGATGGCGATCGAGTTTCCGCCGACAACGTCGTCGTGATGACCGTCGAGTATGTGAAGTCGGCAGCCGACCAACGTTCCCCAGAACCGATCACGGTAGGTGAAGGCCCATTGGTCGTATACCGAGACGGTTTGGCGATTTCGGGCCGATGGTCGAGGCTCGACCGATACTCGGCGTACGTGTTGTTCGCCGGGGACGGCACCGAGATCAAACTCTCGACCGGCCAGACATTTGTCCAACTGTCCAGATAGTCCAACTGTCCAGATAGATAGTCGCCCGCATCAGTCGATCGTCGTGTACTGCGACCTGGACCGACTTGACACGATTCGATTGCGGTGAATCGTGCGACCAGTGACGGCCGTGGGTTCGATCGACATCCATCGGTTGCGTGGCCCGGGTACCCAGGGCCTGACGGATAGCTTGTGGAACGACGCAGTCTCGGGAACGTCGGTGATGTCCCATAGCCGACCGTGCACCAAAACGCTCCAGCCGGTCTCGGTGATTCGGTCGGCGTAGTCGGATTGGAAGGCGACAACGGATCCGTTGCCCGCCAAGGCAACCATGGTCTCATCTGCGGTCCGAAACACCACTCGGTTACCCATCACCACCGCGTTGACTGGCAGCACCATCACTTCGCCACCGTGCACGAAGCCGATCCGCCCGAACGCTTCCCGCGAGACGAGACGCCAGCAGGCCGCTTCGTCAAGTTCCTCGACGAGGATCTCGTACTGTTCGGCAGCCATCAGTCCCTCCGGTTCGAAGCGCTATTGCATCGCGTTCCTTATACGAGGATGCGACCAATTGCGCCAGGGTTGCCAGAGTCATAAGTCCGCGCCGTCGGGAATTTCGACCCTCGGCGTCGGGCCAGCGAGTGCCCTCGGCAGGATTCGAACCTGCGCACATGGCTCCGGAGGCCAATGCTCTATCCCCTGAGCTACGAGGGCGGGGGCCGCACACAGCAGCATCTCGAATCTAGCGTCTGGCCTTCACGCTCGCACTTCGATCAACTGCCCGTGGGAACCGTCGTCGAGAACTGTCGGTCGAGAACTGCCGGTCGAGAACTGCCGGTGGAGAAGCGCGGTTCGCTCGGCCAGAATGGATGCCGTGTCTGATCCGTTGTCCATCGTCGCTGACCTACTTACTCCAGTGTTCGCGGAGATAGCAGGCCGTCCCGATGTCGACCCTGTGGTGCGGACTTCGGATCGTGCCGATGCGCAAGTCAACGGATCGCTCGCACTCGCCAAACAACTTGGTGTCAACCCGCGCGATATTGCTCAACGGGTGATCGACAGCCACGCACTCGCCGGGGTGTGCACTGTCGAGCTAGCTGGGCCGGGTTTCATCAATCTGACGTTCGAACCGTCGTTCCTCGCCGTTGAGTTGGCCAAGGTTGCACTCGATGATCGTCTCGGGATCGCTCGTGCCGAACACCCAAAGACGGTGATTGTCGATTACTCGGCGCCGAACGTCGCCAAGGAAATGCACGCCGGTCATTTGCGTACGACCGTGATCGGTGACGCACTGGTGCGGATGCACGAGTTCATGGGCCACACGGTGCTCCGTGAGAACCACATCGGTGACTGGGGTCGACCGTTCGGGATGCTGATCGAGCATCTCCTCGACATCGGAGAGGATGTTGCTGCTGAGGGCCTCGCCCAGGGCGATCTCGACGCCTTCTACAAACAGGCCAACCTCAAGTTCACCGAATCCGAGGAGTTCCAGGGCCGGGCGCGTGAGCGAGTCGTGTTGCTGCAATCCCGCGATGAGGCGACGATCGAGCTGTGGCATCGACTCGTCTCGATGTCGAACGACTACTTCAATCTGGTGTACTCAAAGCTCGGCGTTCTGCTGACTGACCGCGATCTCGCCGGCGAGAGCATGTACCAGGCGCTGATGCCGCAGGCTTACGACCGCCTCGAAGCTGTCGGCCTGTTGGAGGACAGCGAGGGGGCCAAGGTGGTCTTTCCGCCGGGCTTCACGAATCGGGAGAACGACCCGTTGCCACTTATCGTTCGGTCGCGGACCGGTGCCTTCATGTATGCGACCAGTGATCTGGCATGTGTGTTGGACCGCGTCGAGCGCCGCGGGGCAGACCTGATGCTGTATGTCATCGGTGCGCCGCAATCTCAGCACCTGCAGATGGTGTTCGAGGTATGCCGAATGGCGGGCTGGTTGACTCCGCCGACCGAGGCCGTGCACGTCTCGTTCGGCAGCGTGCTCGGCCCTGACCGCAAGATGCTGCGAAGTCGGTCTGGTGACTCGGTCAAACTGATCGAACTACTCGACGAAGCGGTCGAGCGGGCTGGTGCCGCAGTTGCCGCCAAGAACCCCGACCTCGATCCCGAACAGCGCGCTGCCGTAGCCCGCATGATCGGAATCGGTGCTGTGAAGTACGCCGACCTGTCGACCGACCGGGTCAAGGACTACGTCTTCGACTGGGATCGAATGCTTGCGTTCGACGGCAATACTGCCCCATATCTGCAATACGCGCACGCCAGAATCTGCTCGATCTTTCGCCGCTCAGAGGTCACTCGCGAGTCGGTGCGCGGCATCGGAATCGCGTTGGAGGAGCGGCAGGAACGGGCGCTCGCGCGCCGCCTCCTGGCCTATCCGACGGCGCTTGGTGAGACCCTTGCGACCTACTCCCCGCACAAGCTGTGCACATACCTGTTCGACCTGGCGCAGGACTTCACGGCGTTCTACGAACACTGTCCTGTGATGAAGGCCGATGAACGCACGAGGGCGAGCCGGCTTGCAATCTGCGACGTCACCGCCATGATCCTCGCCCACGGCCTCGACCTGCTCGGAATCGCAGCCCCGGAGGCGATGTGAGCTCGATACCTGCCCGACTCCTGCCGGACACCGCAGCCGTTGGTGACGATGGCTGGTTGACGATCGGCGGTTGCTCGATTCGTGACCTTGCGGCCGAGTTCGGCACGCCGTTGTTCGTCTACGACGAGCAACACATTCGGAACCGGTGCCGCGAGGCGGTCGCCGCCTTCGGCCCGGATCGAGCCGTGTACGCATCGAAGGCATTCCTGTGCAAAGCAATGGCGCGGCTCGCATACGACGAGCACATGCGGATCGACGTCGCCACGGGTGGCGAGCTGCATACCGTGCTGCAGGCCGGAGTGCCCGCCAGGGCATGTGTGATGCACGGCAACAACAAGAGCATCGACGAGTTGCGGATGGCGATCACCGTCGGTGTGGATCACATCGTCGTCGACTCGTTCGACGAACTCGACCGGCTCGACGTGCTACATGCGTCGGACGTCGGTGGCGTGCCCGACGTGTTGCTGCGGATCACACCCGGTGTACACGCTCACACCCACGAGTTCATCGCCACCGGCCAGGACGATTCGAAGTTCGGATTCAACCTGGGCAACGGCGATGCAATGCGAGCCGTCGAGCGGGCGACGAAATCGCCGAGCGTCAACCTGGTCGGGTTGCACTGCCACATCGGATCGAATGTCTTCTCCGCATCGAGTTTCGGTAAGGCCGCTGAAGTGATGGCCAACTTCGCCGCTCCTCTCGGGCTGCCTGAACTCGTGCTCGGTGGCGGTCTCGGCGTCGCCTACGTCGAAGACGAGGAGGCCCCAACCTTGACCCAGTGGGGCAACGTGCTCCGCGACGCGTGTGATGCGCTCGGCGTGAGAGCGCGTGTCAGCGTCGAGCCCGGTCGATCAATTGTCGCCTCGGCGGCCGTCACGCTCTACACGATCGGCACAATCAAACCGATTCCCGGGATTCGCACCTACGTTTCGGTCGACGGTGGGATGAGCGACAATCCGCGACCCGTGTTGTACGGGTCGGGATATGAGGCGATCTTGCCGCGCTCTCCATTCGCCCAACGCGACATGTCGGCACGCGTCGTAGGTAAGCATTGCGAGAGCGGTGACGTGTTGCTGTTCGAAGCGCAGTTGCCGTCTGATGTGGTGGTTGGCGATCTGCTGATCACCCCGGTCACCGGTGCGTACGGCCAATCGATGGGATCGAACTACAACCGAATCACCCGCCCGCCGGTCGTGTTCGTCGCTGACGGCGAAGCCCGCCTCGTGATACGCCGCGAGACGTTCGACGACCTGCTCGCCACCGATCTCGGTTAGATCTCCTACAGTGCGGGCATGGCGCGTGATATTGGTGACTCGTTCGAAGATCTGACTCGCAACGCGCCTGGCGGTCGCCGTTCGGGTGGCGACGACAGCAGCGAATACGAAACACCAGCACCGACCGCATCCGCCCCAGAGCCCGACCGAGGTCCGCCCGGTGGACGTCTGCGTGACCGACTCCGTGACCTGCTGAAAGGCAAGCAGTCGGCACCGGAGCGTCAACCTTCGCCCCGGACACCCCGGACACCAGGTCGGACACCAAGTCGGACACCAAGTCGGACGACGATCCCACCTCGATCGCGCACGAATCTGCCGCCTGAAGGCGTCGTGACGGTCGAGTATTCGCCACAGATCGACGGCGATCCGGATCCTGGCGAGGTGGTCTGGGCGTGGGTGCCGTTCGAAGAGGATCCGGAGCAGGGCAAGGATCGCCCACTTGTGGTGATCGGCCGACGAGGTCGGAAAGTCGTCGGCGTTCCGCTGACCTCGAAACAGCACGACCACGAGGCCCAGGTTGCGGTCGGAACTGGTGACTGGGACCCGAAACTGCGGCCGAGCTTCGCCCGAATCTGGCGGATGCTCGATATCGAACCGAAGAATATGCGTCGCGAGGGTGCAGTGCTGCAGCGTGACCGGTTCGATGCGGTTGTCGCCGCGGTCGACCAGTACTACGAAGTCAAGCGCGCATCAGCGCCGTCGGCCAAGGATGCTCCTGACTTCTAACTCGGCGGGTTCGGCGTCTCCGGCGGCGACGGCTCGGTCGTCGCGCCAATTGCTTCCGCCTGTTCTTCGAGGTCTTGCACAATACCTGCTGGGGTGCTTTGCATCTCGGGATCGGCTTCGTCCGAAATGTCCGGATCGGGATGAGAGTTCATGGTTGGAGTAGTACCCATTTCGGCGCCACGCAAAACGTCGTACCGAGCTCTGGTCGGCGCCGCTTGCTCGGCCGGCGCGGAACCTTACGTCCGTTACAGGTCGACAATCACCTAGCCTGCGGAATCGTGGCGAAACTCGACAACATCGTTCGGATCGGACTGCTCGGCTGCGGCAACGTGGGCAGTGCGCTCGTTCCGCTGATTGAACGCCAAGCCGACATCATCGAAGCCCGCACAGGGATCCGATTGGAGATCACGCGGATTGCAGTTCGCAACATGTCTCGCGACCGCGGACTCGACCTCGGCGATGGTGTCCTGACTCGAGATGCGCAATCTGTTGTCGCCGACCCTGAGATCGATCTCGTCGTCGAGGTAATCGGCGGGATCGAACCTGCCCGCGAACTGATCGACGTCGCGCTCACTGCTGGCAAGCCGGTCGTGACCGGCAACAAGGAGTTGCTCGCCAATTGCGGTGCCGAACTGTTCGCCACGGCCGATGCACACGGTGTCGACCTGTTGTTCGAGGCCGCCGTCGCAGGCGGAATTCCGCTGATTCGACCGCTCCGCGAGAGCCTCCGTGGTGAGCCGATCTCTCGGGTGATCGGGATCTTGAATGGCACCACCAACTTCATTCTGACCAAGATGACCGAGGAGGGTGCCGAGTACGGTGCCGCCCTCGCCGAGGCGCAGGAACTCGGATACGCCGAGCGTGACCCAACCGCCGATGTCGAGGGCTACGACGCCGGCGCGAAGGCGGCGATCATCGCCTCGATCGCCTTCGGCGCCAAGGTTGTGGCTGGCGACGTGTATCACGAAGGCATCAGCGGAATAACGTCGGGCGACATCGACGTCGCACGTCGACTCGGGTACGTCGTCAAGCTGCTCGGCATCGCCGAACGCGATACGGCGTCAGGTGACATCGCCGTTCGTGTCCACCCGGCGATGGTGCCGATGCATCACCCGCTGGCCAGCGTACGTGGCAGCTTCAACGCCGTATTCGTCGAGGGCGAGGCGGTCGGCTCACTGATGTTCTACGGCCGCGGAGCTGGTGGTTTACCGACCGCTTCAGCAGTCCTTGGCGATGTCATCGACGCAGCCGTCAATCTCAAACAGGGCACGCACGGCCGCCTCGGGACGTTTGCCAAGGCGACGATCCGTGCGATCGACGAAACCAGCTCGGAGTACCTCCTGAGCCTCGACGTTGCCGACGAGCCTGGCGTGCTGCACGCAGTCACGGGAGCGTTCGCAGAACACGGAGTCAGCATTCGCGCCGCCGAACAGGAAGGGATCGGCCCCGACGCACGGCTCGTGTTCGTCACACACATCGCATGCGAGGCCGACATGCAGGCCACCGTTCGTCGGCTACGTGACCTTGACGTCGTCCGTCGCGTCGGCGGTTTGATCCGAGTGATTGGTTCCTGATCGTGCGCTTCGTTTCGACGCGTGGCGACGCCCCCGAGCTGGGCTTCGCCGATGTACTGCTCGCCGGACTGGCCTCTGACGGCGGGCTGTACATGCCGACCGATTGGCCAACGCTTCCCGACCTGTCGGGTGTGCACGGCTACGCCGAGATTGCCGCCACCGTGATGGCACCGTTTGTCGGTGACGACTTGCCGTTCGACGTGCTCAACACGTTGTGCCGCGATTCGTATGCCCAGTTCCGTCATCCTGCGGTAGTGCCGCTGGTGCAGATCGACGAACGGCAATGGCTGCTCGAGTTGTTCCACGGCCCGACGTTGGCGTTCAAAGATGTCGCCCTGCAACTCGTCGGTCGACTGTTCGATCATGTGCTGGCGCAGCGTGGCGAACGAATCACGATTGTCGCTGCCACCAGCGGCGACACGGGATCGGCCGCGATCGATGGCGTCAAAGCCTGCGAAAATATCGACATCGTGATCATGTATCCCGCTGGTCGCACCAGCGAGGTGCAGCGACGGCAGATGACCACGGTCGACAGCCTCAACGTGCATGCGATCGCGATCGATGGCACCTTCGACGACTGCCAGGATCTCGTCAAAGCGATGTTTGGTGACCGGGTTTTCCGCGACGAGCTTCGGTTGTCGGCCGTCAACTCGATCAACTGGGCCCGCGTGATGGCTCAAATTGTGTACTACGTGACCGCCTCGCAGTCGTTGACTGGTCCGATCACGGCGTGTGTGCCAACGGGGAACTTCGGCAACGTGCTGTCTGGTTGGATTGCGCGGCAGATGGGTGCGCCGATCGCCGACTTCATCGTCGCCACCAACTCGAACGACATTTTGACCCGCTTCATCAACGAGGGCGAGATGGCGACACGCGGTGTGGTCCACACGCTCAGTCCCAGTATGGATATCCAGGTCTCGTCGAACTTCGAACGCCTGCTGTTCGAGATCAATGGTCGTGACGGCGGGCTGACAGCGGAACAGTTGCGGCGGTTCCGGGCGTCCGGCAAGCTGGCGATCGAAGCTGATCAGCGAGCAGAGTTTGTGAGTGGTTCATTCCGCGCTGCTGGGTGCGACGATCAGACGACCTTGGCGGAAATCGGCCGGGTCTACGCCGAAACGGGGTTGCTGATCGATCCGCACACGGCGACTGGCACGTCTGCGGCCCGCCGGCTTGCCGGCGAGGGGCACGTCGTCACGCTGGCCACTGCTCATCCTGCCAAGTTCCCGGATGCCGTCGAGGCCGCAACCGGAGTTCGGCCGCCCTTGCCGGCACACCTCGCCGACCTGTTCGAACGCCCGGAACGGATCGAGACCTTGCCAAACGATCTCGCCACGGTGCAGGCATTCGTGCGTTCGGTCAGCCGCGTGCTCGGCCATTACCACGTCTGACGTCACACTGACTGACACTGATTGACATTGATTGACTCTCGGTCTCGTCGCGCAGACGTTCGTCCATAACGTTGCATCAAGGTGTCGCGTGTGGCTACAGTGTCAAGCACCTGGGGTTTTCCCGGGTCGCACTTGGTTCGACCCGCATTGCACTCCGAGCGAATTCTCCCGGCGGTTCCTTCTAGTTCCGTTGAGATGTTCGGAGGGGTCCGCCGATCTGGCACACCACCGTTCGGTTGCATGTGCGTTCCACCGTGGGTTTGCGGCGCTCATAGCGAGTTTCATCCGCTGTGCGAAGCCAGGTCCACACCCAACACCACCTCAACGCTGACAATCAGCAGGGGAATCCAAACGTGAAAGAAGGTCCAGCGTGACCGCACAAGCGCTCGAACAATCGGTTCTTGAGTCGAAAGACAAAGAGCAGCTGATTGCTATAGCGAAGGCGCTCGGGCTCAAGCCCAGCACCCGCAACAAGAAGTCCGACATCATCGGTCAGATCATCGATCTGACCGGCGGCGCCAACGGAACCAGCGCCCCGGCAGTCGCCCCGGCGGCTGTTGCCGAGCATGCACCTGTCGCCCGTACTCAGCGGCAGGCACCAGCAACGCCGCCGCCAGCCCTCGATGAGGAGCCAAAGGCGGATTGGGAACTGGCAGTCGGCAGCGACAACTCCGCTGACACGACGGGTTCAACGGAATCGACTGCAGCATCTGAGCCGTCAGAGGTCGGCGAATCGGGCGCACAGCGTCCGTCCGACCGATCGAACAATGAGCAGCCCCGTCGCAACGATGGCGATCGCGGCCCGCGCAACAACAATCCCACCAGTCAGGCGGGGAATCGGGAGGGTGCCAACCGCAACCAGGGTGGCTACCAGAACAACAACCCGAACAGTCAGGGTGGCGGAGTCGATGACGACGGCACCGGCCGCAACAGTCGTCGCCGTCGCCGTCGTAAGGGTCGCGGTGGCCAGGATGGACCGCAGGGTGAAGACCGCGATCTCCTGATCGCAGACGATGAGGCGACTGCTGGACCAATCAGCAACGAGCCGATCGAGGTCGACGGCTATGTCGACATGCGCGACGAGGGATACGGCTTCCTCCGGCTCAACAACTACCTGTCGACCAAGAGTGACCCGTACATCCCGGTCAAGTTGGCCCGTCAGTACGGGATTCGCAAGGGCGACAACGTCGTTGCGATGTTCCGGCCGGCCCAACGGAACGAGAAGAATCCGCCGGTCCACGAGATCCTGACGATCAACGGTCGCCCACCCGATGCCGCCCGGAATCGTCGGCGGTTCGAAGACTTGACGGCATTGTTCCCCGATTCCCGTCTGCGGATGGCTGACCCGTCCGATCCGACCAATATGACTGCTCGGATTATCGATCTGATCTGCCCGATCGGCAAGGGCCAGCGCGGCATCATCGTGTCGCCACCCAAGGCTGGCAAGACCACCGTGATGAAGACGATCGCGACCGCGATCGAGAAGAACCATCCAGAGGTCAAACTGATGGTGTTGCTGATCGACGAGCGGCCTGAAGAGGTCACCGACATGCGCCGCACGGTGCGCGGCGAAGTGATTTCCTCGACCTTCGACCGGCCGAGCGAGCAGCACACGCAGATCGCGGAAATGGCGATCGAAAAGGCCAAACGGATGGTCGAATATGGCGAGGACGTCGTCGTGATCCTCGACGGCATCACGCGTCTCAGCCGGGCATACAACCTTGCCGCCCCGTCGAGCGGAAAGATCCTGTCCGGCGGTAGCGACGCTGGAGCGTTGTACCCGCCGAAGCGCTTCTTCGGTGCTGCCCGAAACGTCGAGGAGGGCGGTTCGCTGACGATCCTGGCCACCGCGTTGGTCGAGACCAATAGCCGGATGGACGAGGCCGTGTTCGAGGAATTCAAGGGCACCGGCAACATGGAACTTCGGCTTGACCGGCGTCTCGCTGAGCGTCGGATCTACCCGGCGATCGATGTTGACGCCTCGAGCACCCGCCACGAGGAGCTGCTGTTCGACCGCACCCAACTGCAGATGGTGTGGAAACTGCGCCGAGTGCTCAGCGGCCTTGCCGCCGACGGAAACGCAGCGCCCGGCCTCGAACTGCTCGTCGATCGTCTCAGGACCTTCCGAACCAACGAAGAGTTCCTGACCGAGATCGCCAAGCAGCCCGGCATGTGAATCGGATTATCCCGATAACCTGACTTGTCCTATTTGGCAGGAGTCAATCATGAAGACCGAAATTCATCCGAAGTACGCCGAACTCACCGTCAAGTGTTCGTGCGGCAACACGTTCACAACTCGTTCCACCAAGCCCGGTGACCAGCTCATCGAACTGTGCAACGAGTGTCACCCGTTTTACACCGGCAAGCAGAAGCTGGTCGATGCCGGTGGTCGTGTCGAGCGCTTCAACAAGCGCTACGGCTCGCGCACTCAGAAGTGATCTGTCAGAAGTGATCTGCCGGCGGCCTGCCCGCCGGATCAACCAACAGATTGAACCGATACCGCCACCTATGTGGCGGTATCGGCATTTTTCGGTGTCGTGACCCTGACAGCCACGTCAGGATTGGCTCAAACTGTGGTCAAACAGCTTCAGTTCGGTTGGGCAGCCGACGATGCACTTCGAGACATTTCAGGGGTGACATGGCAGTCCAGGCGGATATCGAACATTTGTTACGACGCACCGAGTTCGTGGCGCGCCCCGCGAGGGTCGCCGCATTGGTCGGCGGAACGATTGCTGCCGCCGTTGACGACATCCTGGCCGTGCCAGCCAACCCAGGTTCGGTGACGTTCACCGCCGGCGAAAACTGGGAACGCGGGATGGAGTTGACCTACTACTGGTTCGACCGGATGGCCTTCGATTCCACGCGGCCACTTCAGGAGAAGATGAGCTTCTTCTGGCATGGTTTGCTGTGTTCCGAATTCGGCAAGGTCGGCACCGCCGAACTGATGCGTGAGCAGATCGACACGTTCCGCTTCGACGGTCTCGGCAACCTACGCCCGCTTGTCAAGAAGATCTCGACGCAGGTCGCCATGCTGCGCTACCTCGACAACAACCAAAATCGCAGGTCGTCACCGAATCAGAACTTCGCCCGTGAACTGATGGAACTGTTCCTGCTCGGCGTGGGGAACTACACCGAGGCCGATGTCGAAGCGGCGACGGCGGCGTGGACCGGTCATACCGACGACTGGGAGACCGACGCCTACATCTGGAATGTCGGCTGGCACGATGCCAACCTCAAGACTTTGCTCGGTCGAACGATCAACAATGGTGGTGATCCAACACTGCACGGCTACGAGACGATCGATGTCATTCTCGGCAATGGGATTGTTCCGGTGGGGGCGGCCAACGTCGCCAACCGTGGACGCGACACCCGGCTTGTCGCCGCCGAGTTCATTTCGCGCAAGATGTGGACGTTTTTCGCCGGTACCACTCCACCGGCCAGCGTCATCGCGGCGATGCGGGACAACGCCATCACCAACGACTTTGCGATCAAGCCGTGGCTGCGGGTGCTCCTGACCAGCACCGAGTTCTATACCGCCGAGGTCAAGCAGGGTCTCGTTCGTTCGCCCGTCGACATGATGGTCGCGATGCTCGTGGCGACCGGGTTGAGAGCCACCGACAACGTGCCGATCTGGCTGATGGAAGGTATGGGCCAGCAGCCACTGTTCCCACCGAACGTGTCCGGCTGGAAACACAACGCCTACTTCGTGAACGCCAGCGCGATGGCCCAACGAGCCTCGTGCGCCCAGTCATTCGGCTGGCGCACAATGGACGGCTACTGGGATCCCGGCGGTCTCATCCAACTCGCTGCCGGCACGATCACGAGGAACGAGATCGAGGTGACCTACCGCAATCAGCCAGATCAGCTGGTCGATCGGATTCTGACTCTCATGCAGATCACGCTGAGTCCCTCATCGCGTCAGGCACTGCTTACGTTTTCTCGAAACGCGCAATGGTGGGAACGCAACCAACTGATTCTCCTCACCTTACTCGCCCCTGAATTCCACGTCGCCTAGGGAGGACGTCATGCTCGATACCGACATCTCCACCAGGGGCGCACTGGCGCACCTGCACATTGGTGAGACCGACTCGCACGCCCTCGACCGTCGTCGTTTCCTTCAACTGATCGGAATGGGTGCCGGCGCCGGTCTGTTCTCCGGTAGCTCGTCGACCTTGCTCGACATGCTGACGCCTGGCTATGACGCCTCGGCGTGGGCAGCCGGCCCGATCGGTCAGAACGACGGGGTCCTGCTGGTGATCGCCATGTATGGCGGTAACGACGGGCTGAATACGGTGATCCCGTTCAACGACGGCAACTACTACACCCAACATGGTGGGCTGGCGATTCCCGGCAGTCAAACGCTGGCGCTCGACGGCAATGTCGGGCTCAACCCGGCATTGACCGAGATGAAGCGATTCTGGGACATGGGCCAACTGGCCGTCGTCCAGGGAATCGGCTACGAAAATCCAGACCTGTCGCACTTCAACTCGATGGCGTACTGGATGGCCGGAAGGCCAAACGCGATCGCCAGCTCCGGCTGGTTGGGTCGGTGGCTCGACGGCAAACTCGGCGCGACCAAGGATCTGTACATGGGGGCAGAGGTCGGCTATTCGGTCCCGCTTCACATGATCGGAGAGCAGCAACGAGGCACGGCGGTGCCTCCTGGTCGACCGAACTTCGGCGCCGGAACCGACCCCGACGACCTGCGTCTCTATCAAGCGGTTCGTTCGATGCAGACGAGTGCAAACGGTCCGTGGTTCGGCTCCGTCTCGCAGGCGTTCGTCGATCAGCTCGACATGGCCGCCACGCTCGCACCGGTCATCCCCGAGCAGCTCCCTGACACCGACATCGTCGCACGGCTCGAGGTCGCGGCGCGGTTGATCAATGCCAACCTCGGCTTCAGGGTGCTGACGGCCGGGTACGGCGATTTCGACACCCACTCCGACCAGCTTGCCACGCACCCGGTTCAGCTCCAGGAGCTCAACACGGCGTTGCAACGCTTCTTCGAACTTCTCGAACCTGCTTACGCCAACCGCGTCACGGTGATGACGTTCTCCGAATTCGGTCGCACCAGTTGGGACAATGACGGCGGAACCGACCACGGCACATCAGCCCCGCACTTCGTAATCGGTGCCAACGTCAAGGGCGGGATGTATGGACTGCAGCCGTCTCTAGTCGGCCTCGATCAATGGGATCGGATGCCATATCACGTCGACTTTCGTTCCTACTACGCCTCGATTCTCGACGGTTGGATGGGTGGCGGATCGTCAGACGTGCTCGGCGGGAACTTCGAGAACCTCGGATTGTTCTCGCGTGGTCCTGGAATTAACCCAGACGGTTCGAGCACCCCGATCGCAGTCACCGGTCCGCCATCGACGTTCGTCCCGCTGACACCCGGGAGGATTGCCGACACGCGGGACGGGACCGGCGGAGTGCCGGTCGGCAAGCTCGCACCGGGTGGTCGGATTCGGGTGAGGGTCGCTGGTGCGGGAGGAGTCCCGGAGACAGGGGCGTGTGCAGTCGTTGTCAACGTCACCGTTGTCGAGGCCACGCAAGCGATGTTCGCCACGGTGTATCCCGGCGCGTCCGCTCTTCCAAGAACCTCGAATATCAACGGGGGACCGGGACGACCGGTCCCGAACCTGGTTGTGATGGGCGTCGGCACCGACGGGCATATCGAGGTCTACAACTCGCACGGCAACTCGCATGTACTCGTCGACGTGTTCGGCTATTTCTGTGAAACAGCGGGTGACCGGATGGTGTCGGTCACCCCGTCGCGGTTGTTCGACACCCGGACGGGCGTCGGTATCCGACCTGGCACGTTGCGGCACCTCGAACAGGTTGATGTGCAAGTCGCCGGGCTGGCTGGCGTGCCGGCTTCCGGCGCCACCGCCGTCGTGATGAACCTCACCGTTACCCAGCCGAGTGCTCCTGGATTTCTGAGGATGACTCCAACCGGGCAAACGCCTGCGCAAACATCGAATGTCAACTACTTCGCCAACGACACCGTCCCCAATCTTGTGATCTGTCGGCTCGGCAATGGTGGTCGGATCACGCTCGATAGCGCCGGTGAATCTGCGCACGCCTTGGCTGACGTGTTCGGCTACTTCGGAGCTGAGGGCAGCCGCCTCAGGACGATGCCACCCGAGCGGGTGCTCGACACACGGATCGGGCTTGGTTCGTCGACCGCGCCGATTGGACCTGATCGAACGCTGACACTCACCGTTGGTGGCCGCGCCCGAATCCCGGCCGATGCGACTGCTGTCGTGCTCAACGTGACAGCGACCAACGTCGCCGCTCCGTCGTTCGTCACCGTCTGGCCGAACGGTGAGGTGGCCCCCGACACGTCGAATCTCAATCTTGTTCCCGGTCAAACGATCGCCAACCTGGTGATCTGCCGTTTGGGTGCAGGTGGAGCATTGTCGATCGGGAACCAGATCGGCACCTGCGACGTGATCGCTGACGCGCTCGGCTACTTCGTCGACTAACACCCCGAGGGTCCGTCCGCCGGATGACCGATACCGTCATACCGATGACCCCATCGATGACCACATCGCTCACTGGCGACAATCAGCCAACGTCACGCAGGAGTCAGCTCAATGGGCTCAAACTGCGTGCGCTCGTTCGAGATCATCTCGCCGACGGGTCGGTTGGCGAGGCGTCTCCGTTCGGCACCGGCGCCGCGCTACTTCATCTCGGCGAAGCCTGGGTGTATCTGGACGACCGCCCGGCGTCTCGGCTCGGTGCCTCACTGGCGTGGGCAATACGGTCTGATGCCAAGGCACTGCACGTGATCGCCGAGTCGGGCACAGGGGTGTTGGCAAGACGGGTACCGGAGTTCACGTTACCGATCACGGTGTGGCACGCCGAAGGACGTGCGCTGTTGCCTGCTTTGCCAGAGCCGTTCTTGATCGCACCGCCGATTCCCGATTCGCATGAGGCGTTCCGTGGCCTGATTATCGCCGGGGGAGCGACTCCGCTCGTCGAGCACGGTGTGCTGTTCGGCGAGGCGCGCGGCCTCGAGGTGTGCCGCGTGATGGAGGAGTCGGAGACCGGTGAGGTTCGTCTCGAAGTCGGTGTCGGCGCTCACGACAGGGAAGCGTTCCTGATCATGCACGGTGGCACTCCAACGGTCGATTCGTTGCGACGGGTCGTCGATGCCGTCACCCAGTTTCGCGTTCCCGGCGCCGCCCAGCACCCGTTGAACCGTCTCGCCGCAGAGCGATTGATCAGATGGCAACTGGAACAGACTCCAGAACTCGTCGGCGCCGAGTGGCTCGCACCCGCACAGCCCCCGGTCATGCGCCAAAACCTGAAGGATCCGGTCCCGTGCGTCGCCACCGGGGTTGGCAACGACGGCCGTCCGGTCGTGGTCGTGTGCTCATCTGGCGTCGACCTCGATGTGATCCCGTTCGCCGCTGATGCCAGGTTGGCGATCGACGACGGTGCCCGGCTCGTCGTCGTGACCCCGGCCAGAGATCAACTCCCGATCGTGACCAAGCTCTCCGAACTGCTCGGCCGCCCCGCCCAACTCGTCCCGTGGACTCCGATCTGAAGACTCACATGCCATAGTGGAATCGATGCCTTCTTGGAATACGACAAAGAAGCGCTCCGGATCAGGCAAGTATGACCCGGCGGGCGGTTCGACCACGATGACGCATCGCTTGAATGATGGGGGCCAGCACTCTGACACCGGTTACATGCGGGCGCGTACGACGGTTGCGAATACATCGGTGGCGTCGGTCTACACCGATATCACTGTGGCACCGGTCGCTGGTGGAAACTATGAGGCGACGGTGTGGGTGCGGTCACCGAGCGGCACGGCAGTGACTGGAACCTTGTCGCTGTATGGGATCTGGACGACGATCGAGGGTGGTCACACGACGTTCACGGCAGATTCGACGTGGAAACCGATCAAGGTTCGATTGACACCGAAAGCGACGAACAACGCGTCGTTCAGACTCCAGATCTACGTGAACACAGCCAACGTTGACTTGGACATCGACACCGCCAGCCTCCGCCGACTTCCCGACGATGCAAGCAACGAAGCCTTCAAGTACGACTGCAACGGCTCGCTCATCGCCCGCACCCAGACGAATACCGCGGCAAGCGTGACTTGGACCTACACATGGGACGCCAACCGCCGCCTGATCGCGTCCCAACGCACGAGCCAGAACCCCACCAGAGACGTTTACGACGCCTCAGGTCAACGGGTGCTGCGGGTCGATCCGGACGGCTCGAAGACGATCTATCTGGGTGCGACCGAGTTGCGATGGTCTCCGGCAACGCCTGGCACGGTCAAGGTCGCCCGCTACTACCCGGGCGGAACCCAGCGAGGATTCGATGGCATTCTCACGTATGCCGTCGCCGGCCGCCAAGGGAGTGTGATCGCTTCCGTGAACGCAGCGACCGGCGCAGTCACCCACAACCGATACCTACCCTACGGCGGCCTCCGTGGAGGCACTGCGGTCAACGACAAAGGTTTCCTAGGCCAAACATATGACACCGGGTCCGGACTCGTCTACCTCAACAACCGCTACCAAATGGGGGGCTTCGTTTCCGTCGACCCGTTGGACGTGAACAGGGCGAACGAAACCTACGCTCATGCGACCCGCGTCTTTTTCGTCATGGGCACCGCCAGCGTCTCGATCGTTCCCGCCGATCCGTATTGGGTCCCGGCGCCGTGAGTGATTCACCGAGGTACATGCACCCGGACCTGGCGTGGCAGAACTATGTCGTGGCGCAGTGCGCACAAGCGATGATCGGCTTGATCTCTCATTCCATCCGGCAAGTCGGTTGTGTCGTCACCGAACAGAAGGTAGAGCTCCGGTTCTTCGCCGACCGATCCGAGGACCTGCTCGAGGACATTGATGACATCTGCTTCGAGCTTGACGTCTTGCTCGACAGCAACACCGAAATCGCGGTGAGCATCGATTCAGAGTCGTTGGACTGGTCTGCTCCGGGGCTTCGTGGGCTCTACTCCGCCAAGCTCTGAGCATGCGGCGCGTTCGCAACACACCGCTTCGTCGGGCGATGTGTTATGGTTGAGCGGAAATTATCTTTCAGAACAGTTGCGGTTTGTGCATCGAACAGTTCGTTGTCCGCTCGCACGACTTACTTGAGGCAACGCGATTGCCCCATATCCCGTGTAGTTCGATTCGATGTGTTGATCGGAGAAAGCATGAGACGCCGCCCACGTCGTGCTGCTGGTTTGTTGTTCGTTTGTTCGATGCTTCCGGTTGCGGTCTTGTTTAGTCGCGCTGACGCGGCAGGCAGCGATCGGCTGCGGATCAGCTTCGATGGCGGTGCGCCAGCAGGCACCATCCTCCTGGCGGGTGCGGTCGTGATGGATGTGTCGGGTCAGGGAAACCACGGTGTGTTGGCCAGCGCGTACGGCGGTTCTGTCGGTCTTGTCGCAGGACCATTCGGAGTGGCCGCCGACTTCCCTGGCAAGTGCAGCTCGGAGCCGTGTCCAAACGCGCTGATCGACATCCCCGGGAATCAGTCGCTCGATCCATTGACGGCCGACTTCGAATGGGGTGCCCGGATCCTGTTGAAGGCCAACGAGACCGCTCCAGGCGAGAACGTCCTTCAAAAGGGGCTGTACCTCGAGCCGGGCGGACAGTGGAAACTGCAGGTCGACGGGTCGGGCGGATACCCCTCATGTGTCGTGTCGGGCAAGGTGCCAGGTCAAACGACAACCCGTCGGGTCGTGCTGAAGGCGTCGGTGAGCGTTGCTAACGGTGTCTGGCACCAGGTCACGTGCCGGCGGACTGCTGCGTCGGGTGTGCAAATTGTCATCGATGGCGTGGTACGCGGCACTGTGTCGATGCCGGTGGTCATGCTCGACAGTGCGGCCCATGTCTCGGTCGGAGCAAAGTTGGTCAAGCCGACCGACAACGACCAGTTTCACGGCGTGCTCGACGACGTGTTCATGAGCGTGCTCACCGGGTGACCGGTGCCGAACGCGCCGCCGGTAGCAGGCTCGCTCCCGCCTGATCACCGACTGATCACTCTGAGTGGCTGACAACTACTACTAGTAATTATCGCCTGGCTCGTCTACTGTCGTGACAGCGGATCGATAACGGGGGCATATCATGGGGCGGACCACACGCACTTGGGCAGCTTTGTTGACGGCGGTATTGGTGGCGGCGGGCACAATCGCCGTCCCATCCACAGCATTTGCGGCGCCGGGTGACGTCACGATCACCGAGATCATGTACAACCCGTTGTCCGACCTCGACGGCGATGAGTTCCTCGAGATCACGAACATCGGCGGTACGGCAGTCGACCTCAGCGGTTGGGCCTTCAGCGGCATCACGCTGACCTTCCCGCCAGGTGCGACCATCGCCGCCGGGGGCCGTCTGGTCGTCTCACCCGACCTGGCACGCACGCAGGCAACCTACGGCGTCACGACCCCATACCTTTACACGGGGAAACTGAGCAACAGCGGCGAGAAGATCACGCTGAAGGACAACCTCGCGGCCACGATCGACACCGTCACATTTGCGACGGTTGATCCATGGCCGGTCACTCCCGACGGCCTCGGGCCATCACTCGAGTTGATCGATCCCACCATCAACAACGACGACGCGCTCAATTGGGCGGCGTCCACGGCTCCCGCGCAGCACACCGCAGACGCAGCCAACAGCGTCGCCGGGTCTGGCCTCGGGCCGCGGATCTCATTGGTTTCGGCGACCCCGAACGTCCCGGCAGTTGACGAACCGGTGGTGGTCAGCGTGACCGTCGTCGGACAGACCAGCGCCCCGACGCTGAAGTACCGCACCGACTTCGCTGCTGAGCAAACCACCACGCTCGTATCAGCCGGTGGCGACGTATACACCGCAACTATCCCCGGTGCCGCCGCCGGCCACCTCATCCGCTATCGCGTCGAGGCGACGAATGACGTGCGCACCAGCCGGTTCCCACGCATCGACGACAGTGAGATCTACAAGGGTGTGGCGGTCGCCAGCGGCCTCACCAGTGCCCTCCCGGTGCTCGAATGGTTCATCGATGAGGCCGACTACGACGCGATCGTCGCTCAACCCACAGTCGACATCATCCGCAGGGCTGTACTGGCGTACAACGGCGCAGTGTACGACAACGTCATGGTCAACATCCGCGGAGCGTTCACCCAGTCCTCGCCCAAACCGAACTGGAAGTTCGAGATGGCCAAGAACCACGACCTGGTCATGCCATCACTCGTCGAGCCCGTCGACGAGTTCGCAATGCAGGCCGACTTCATCGACGGCTCGCGCGGTCGTGCCGCGCTGTCGTGGAACTCGTATCAGTTGGCGGGCATCGTCAACACACAGATGTTCCCGGTGCGAACCCAGCGCAACGCTCAGTTCCAAGGCCTCTACCTGTACCTCGACCTATTCGACGGAACGTGGCGAGAGCGCGAGGGCTACGACGACGACGAGTTCTTCAAGGCCTCGCACGGCGCCTTTGATGCCACCCGGGTGCTCGAGGAGTATCGCTTCGAGAAGAAGAACCCTGACGACGGGAACTTCGTAGGTCTGAAGGAGTTGCTCGACGCCATTGATCTCACCGGCGCGCCAACGACCGACTACCTGTTGGCGCACGCCGACATCCCGCAGATGATCAACTACGCCGTCGTCACCTCGATCGTCGACCATCAGGACTCGTCTGCCAAGAACTTCTACCTCAGCCTGGAATCCGGTACCGGTCGATGGGAGATCATTCCATGGGACCTGGATCACACCTGGGGTCTCGGATGCTGCAACGTCAACAGCACCTTCGTCACCCCAGCCGAGCCGAACGACCAGACCAGTGAGTTGATGGCCGCCATCCTGGCGGTGCCCGAGTGGCGCACGATGTACTTCCGGCGGGCGCGGACCCTGGTCGACCAGATCATGGCACCAGGACGTCTCGAGGCCGTCTACGACGCACGGATCTCGGCTGTCGAGGAGACCGCAGCGCTTGACTTCGCGGCATGGCCGTACCCGGCGAGCTGGACCTACGCCAACCAGCGGACATCGCTGTTCAACGAGATCACCGCCCGACGAAACACCTTCAACGCCGACGCTCGAGTCCCCGGGGTGCAGAGCGCCGCGCCGAACATCGTGATCAACGAGATCCAGCACTCACCGACAGGTGGCAACGGTGCGGAGTTCATCGAACTGTACAACCCGTCCGCGACCGAGGCCGTCGATCTGTCGGGTTGGTCGATCACTGGTGGTATCGACCTGCAGATCCAGCCCGGGGCCGTCATCCTGCCGACGAGCACGATGGTCTTCGCCAGCAACGATCCGACGTTCCGGGCAACCTACGGCGCCACGGTTTTCGTCGGTGGCCGCTTCACCGGAGACCTGGCCGACGTCGAGACGCTCACACTGAACCGGGCCGACCTCTCGGTCGCCGACACGGTCACGTACGACCTCACCTGGCCGCAGGCCACCGGTGGCCCGTCGTTGGCGCTGATCGATCCTTCGACCGACAATGCCAATCCGGCCAACTGGGAACCGTCGCTCAACGCAGGCGGCTCACCAGGTGTGGTGAACCAAGGGACGGTGGCTGCCACGCCACCTGGAGCGCCGACGATCGGGAACGCGACGGCAGGCAATGCGTCGGCAACGGTGACCTGGACCGCACCAGTCGGCGACGGCGGTTCACCGCTCACTCGGTATGACATCCGCGTGGTCGACGACGCCACCAATACGCAGGTCGGTGTTCTGCGCACCGCTGCTGCGTCGGCGACCAACCTGGTCGTGACGGGTCTGACCAACGGCATCGTCTACCGGTTTGAGGTGTCGGCCGTGAACATCATCGGAACCGGACCGCCTTCGGCGCTGTCCGACGCCGTGACGCCCACTGAGGTCGCTGGGGTCGTTGGGTTCCGTGCTTCGGCGAGTGCGAATGGCACGGGGGCTGGTGCTTCGGTGGTTGTGCCGGGTTCGGTGCAGGTTGGTGATCAGTTGTTGTTGTTCGTGACGGTGAATTTGTCGACGACGGCGTCGACGCCTGC
>JANPLQ010000136.1:0-3166 GCA_031422395.1 Ilumatobacteraceae bacterium
GTAGACGATCCCGAGAATCCAGGCCGGAATCCCGAAGAAGAACCTTACGTGCGGGTATTCGGCGATGTAGAGCAGCAGGACGGCGATCTCGACGCTACGAACGCCATGCTGTGGGAGATCGAGCAAGGTTCCAATCACACCGGGAAGCACGATGATCGCGATCAGTAGGGTCGTCATTCTGATCCGACCGATTTGCTCTTCCAGCCGACCTCCGAAGTACCACAGGAGTGCCACGGCGACTGCTGCCCATAGCAGCCTCTGATCGAACCCGTTAGCCAACGGCCAGCTGATGATCCGCCAGACCTGCCCTCCGAGAACCTTGTCAGGGAGCAGAGCCAATCGAAGCAGGATCGGGTGCCCGCGCGGTTCCAGGCCGTAGATGACGATCGAGACGGCACACAAGATCGCCAACATCGCCGCGGATCCGATATCGACTTCGCCGAGACGGAACCACGGATCGTTCGACCGCCTTCGGTCGGGTCGCGAGTAGGAGAATCGGCCAGCCATCGGCACTCACCGTATCCTGAACAGATCATGGTGAGGCGTCCACCCACAGGCTCTATTCCTGAACAGCCAGGGTCGTATCAGTTCAAGGACGCGCTCGGACGGGTGATCTACGTCGGCAAGGCCTCGAATCTTCGGCAGCGTCTGTCGAACTACTTTCAAGCGCCGCACAACCTCCACCCGCGGACCCGCCAGATGGTCGAGACGGCAGAGTCGGTCGAGTGGACGACGGTTCGCAACGAGGTCGAGGCGTTGATGCTCGAGTACTCGTTGATCAAGCAACACAAGCCGCGATTCAATGTTCGGCTGCGTGATGACAAGTCGTACCCGTTCTTGGCCGTGACAGTCGATGACCAGTGGCCGCGGGCGCTGGTGATGCGCGGCCACCGGCGCAAGGACACGCGTTACTTCGGCCCCTACGCACACGCCTACGCAATCCGCGACACGCTCGACTTGTTGCTGCGCAGCTTTCCGATTCGTACGTGCAGCCCGTCGAAGTTCAACCAACACGAGCGGTTGGGCAGGCCGTGTCTCCTGTTCCACATCGAGAAGTGTTCGGGACCGTGTGTCGGCGCGATCGATGAGGTGGCGTACCGCCAACTCGTGCGCGAGCTGTGCCAGTTCCTGGCAGGGGACACCGACGAGATCGTCGATCGGCTCGAGGCCGAGATGAAGACTGCCGCCTCGGAATTGGAGTTCGAGAAGGCGGCGCGGCTGCGAGACCGGTTGACGGCGGTACGCAAAGCGATCGAGAAGCAGCACATGGTCGCCGACAAGAACGAGAACATCGACGTGATCGGCCTCGCGGATGACGACCTCGAGGCATCGGTTCAGATGTTCTTTGTTCGCCACGGTCGCGTGGTCGGTCGTAAGGGTTTCATCCTCGACAAGGTCGAAGAACTCACTCCAGGCGGATTGATCGACCGCATCCTGGAGGCCGTGTATGGCGACGAACCACCGACTGGGATCCCGAAAGAAGTACTCGTCCCGCACGCCCCTGACGACCAGGCGACGTACGAGGAGTGGCTGTCGCACCTACGTGAATCACGGGTTCAGATTCGGGTTCCGCAGCGCGGCGACAAGCGAACTCTGCTCGAAACCGTGGCTCGGAACGCCAGCGAGGAGTTCCTCCGCCACCGGATGCGTCGGGCTACGGATCACAACTCGCGATCTCGCGCCCTCACTGAGTTACAGGACCTGCTCGAATTGCCAGAGGCCCCACTCAGGATCGAGTGCTACGACATGGCGCACCTACAAGGGACCGACTACGTCGGTTCGATGGTGGTCATGGAGGACGGGCTGCCGAACAAACGGGAGTATCGCCGATTCAAGGTCAACATCCCCGGCAACGACGACTATGCCGCAATGGAGGAGGTGCTGACTCGGCGGCTGACAGCGTACGTCGAGGAGCGTGACCGCCCGATCGGCGAACGCGGTGACAAGCCAGGCAAATTCGCCTACCCTCCACAACTGCTGGTGGTCGACGGCGGCAAGGGTCAACTCGGCGTGGCGCAGCGAGTCGTCGAATCGCTCGGCCTGACCGACGAGATTCCGATCGCCAGCTTGGCGAAGCGCTTCGAAGAGGTCTACTTGCCCGGTCGCTCCGACCCCGTCGAGGTGCCGCGCGGGAGTGAAGCGTTGTTCATGTTGCAGCGCATCCGCGACGAGGCGCACCGATTCGCCAACACGTTCCACGGCGAGCGCAGATCGAAACGAATGACTGCCAGCTCGCTCGACGGGATCCCCGGTCTCGGTGTATCCCGCAAGGAGAAGCTGGTCAAGGCGATGGGCGGCGTCAACGCAGTCAAGAAAGCCGAACTTGCGGATCTCAAGGCGCTCACGTTCCTCCCAGACGCGGTCGCTGAGGCCATCTATTCACGTTTCCGTGTGGTGTCCACCACGCACGGTGGCAAAAACACCTGATCTTGATTTGATTTGTGACTGACCGTGTTATAGCGTGCTGAGTGGGGCGGACGGAAACCCACGGCGGATTCACCTGAAGCTCTCGCATCCACAATGACCACAACGGCGGGATGCCTTCGCCACCGCGGGAAAGCGAGCACGATATGAAGAAATCATTGATTACGGCATTGATAGCAGGGATCATCGTTCCGACGGCGTTCGTAGCCTCGTCAGTGAGCGCTACGAACATCGGCGAAGAAGGGTGTACCCCCGGCTACTGGAAGAACCACACCGAGAACTGGTTCGAAGATGTCAGTGTCCCGATTCCCGTCACCAAGACCCTGGCAGGAGCCGGCTACGTCACCAGTAGCGTGCCCGGCAGTGATACCTTGCTCGCCGCCCTGAGCTACCCCGGCGGTCCTGGTACCAGCGGTGCCGAGCGGATCCTGTTGCGTGCTGCCGCGGCGGCGTGGCTGAACGCAGCACACGAGGGACTCGGCTACCCCTATCGTCGGAACAACGATCCGCTCAACATCGTCCAGTCGGTCAACGCCGCGATCGCGTCCGGTAACCGGGCGACGATGATCACCCTTGCTGGGGTTCTCGACGCCGCTAACAACCTCGGCTGCCCACTGAACTGAGCTGTCGGCTGAACGGGCCGTGGGGGGGCGGGGGGGGGGGGGGGGGCGCGCCCCCCCCCGCCCCGCCCCCCCCGGGGCCGGGGGGGGGGGCCCCGCGGGTAAAACAAGGGGGGGGTGGG
>JANPLQ010000137.1:0-30933 GCA_031422395.1 Ilumatobacteraceae bacterium
GGTGAACCGGAATCAACGACGGCAAGCAAGTCCTCGCTGAACGGTGCGACAATCAGCGGCACAACCGGACGACACACGGGTGTTCCATCGGGAAGGGCTGGTTCACCAAGGTCGCGGTGGTCGTAGGACCACCGCACCTCTGCCACTATCGAAGTCCGACGAACAACGGCTCATCGGCCGCCGGAATGCGCATGATCGATGCACGGACATCTGGCACTTGCTGCAGATATGAAAGCAAACCATCAAGATCTTCGGCATCCGCCACGACTGCGCCGTTGTCTTGGATCGCGACCCACCGATCGCGGTAGCGCTCGACAATCACCTGGTCCATGCGCACACGTTACTCCTGGCTCGCAAGCCGCGCCGCCCATGTGGTCAAAGTCCGCCCGTGGCCGTGGCCTCTCGCTTGGGATTCTGGACGAGGTCTGAGTCAAGCCGGCGACGTTCACGATCGTGAGCGCATGTCGGTGAGTTCGACCGGTACCGACTGTGGCGGAGCCAGCGTGCAGGCGACGGCGCGCTGGCATCGACGCAGAACCACGAATGCGACCAACACTGCGCCGATGACGATGGCGGCGATGCCGAACAGTGCGAATCCTGCGGCGGTGCCGAATCCGATCGCTGCCAGCACCCCAAGGATCGGACCGGCGCAGCACACGACGCACGCCGCGACTCCGACACCGACGATTGCCGCGTTTTCTTTCTTGGCGCTCATGACGACGTCCCGAACATTGATTCGACGATCTCTAGTGCGTCGTCGGGGGCGCGCACTTCGAGGGCGACGCCGCGGGTGTCGACGGTGATTGCGAACCGGAAGAACTGGCAGCAGTCCTGCTCGGCGGCGACCAGCCTCATCAGATCTGCGATCGGCACCGACGGGGTGAACACGGATCGGAGACCTCCGTCGATTGGTTCGCGACGTTCGACGTGTGCGAGCAGCGATTGCCAGTCGGCCATCCGGCCTTTCATCGAGCCGGCCGACAGCGTGCATGCGATTGCGGGCTCACCTGCAACAGGTGGCTTGGTGGTCAGGCTGACAGCCTGGATCGTGGCCGCCACGGCTTGGATGTCGTCGGGGTCGCTGACGCAGCCGCAGTTTGTGTCGCAGGCACCGTTGGGTCGATGTCGCTCGAGCGCTGAGGCCGCTTGCTGCAGTTCGGCCGTGAACGTGACCAGTTCTGTGATCTGGTTCTGAGCGGCGACGATCTTGCCGGCGACGAGTTGGCGGAGCCGATCCTGGACCGGTCCGCACTGGCCGCCGTCCCATGCTGTTGTCAGCCCAGTGATTTCATCAAGGCTGCAGCCGAGCTGCTTCGCGCGGGCGATGAACGCCAACCGGTCCAACGTGCGCTGGTCGTACATTCGGTATCCAGCGGGCGTTCGCGACGCCTCGGGGAGCAGCCCGATCTGTTCGTAGTAGCGCAGCGTCGCGGCGGTGAAACCGCTAGCGTCGGCGACCTCTTTGATCGTCAGCCCTGTAGTCATTGCAGACCACGATAAACCCTCGTGTCTACTTGAAGGTCAAGAGGAATCTTTCGAGGGCGTACCATCGGGCACTCTGACGGGAGAGCTTCGGTATGGTTGCGAATGCGCCGCCCCCGTGGCGCCTGTACTGGTAGCGGTGACGATGGCCTCGGACACACTCTCAAACGATTCGGGCCAGATCACTGCTGTCGAGTGGTTGGAACGGCATCAAATCCCGATGTATGTCGTTGCGCTCGCTGTCGGCGGTGTCATTGGTCTCGCTGCTCCGGACTCGGCACCGACGATAGAACGGGCGATCAACCCCACATTGGCGCTGCTGTTGTTCGCCACTTTTCTCGGCGTGCCATTCGCGAAGATCGCGAGCTCAGCCAAGGACGTTCGCTTCGTCGGTGGGGCGGTCGTGCTCAACTTCTTGATCGTTCCCGTTGTCGTGTTCGGGCTGACCAGATTCATCGCTTCCGATGAGGCGCTTCTGATCGGCGTGCTGCTGACACTGTTGTGCCCGTGCGTCGACTACGTGATGGTGTTCACCAAGATCGCAGGCGGATCGAGCGAACGCCTCCTCGCGGCGGCACCGCTGCTGATGGTGCTGCAGATGCTGCTCCTCCCGCTCTATCTGCTCGTGTTCGTCGGCTCGGAACTGTCCGACATCATCGAGATCGACCCGTTCATCGAAGCGCTCGTCATCTTGATCCTGATCCCGCTCGCATTGGCAGCTCTGACGCAGAGCCTCGCCAAACGTCACCGCTTCGGCAGATGGATCATGTCGAAATTCCAAAAGGCAATGGTTCCGTTGATGATGATCGTGCTAGCCGTCGTTGTTGGCTCGCAGATCTCCAACGTCAAGTCACAGTTCAGCTCGCTGCTTGGTGTCGCCGCGATCTACGCAGCGTTCCTGATCGTCATGGCACCGATCGGTGTCGTGATCTCCCGCCGACTTCGGCTCGATGTCCCAGGTGCTCGCGCGCTCACATTTTCCGGGGCGACACGAAACTCACTCGTCGTCCTTCCGCTCGCGCTCGCGCTGCCCGAACCGTACGCGATCGCCCCACTCGCCGTCGTCACCCAAACCCTCGTCGAACTCGTCGGCATGGTCATCTACATCCGGGTGATCCCACGCCTCACACAGCACCACCCGAACGGTGAACCTCTCACAGCGTTGAGCAACTGAGCCTCGTTGATGCGGCCAGCTGATCGTCCGACCTAGCCTCCAAGGCCAATCGCAGACCATGAGGGTCAGACAACGAATCGCGGAAGAAGTGCTTGACCTTCACCTTGAGGTGAAGGCGTACCGTCACCCGAAACCGCACCAACGCGGTCACCGACCAGGAGACGGCACCGATGCACCAGCAGACCCACCCGACCGACAACAGCACCATCGCATGCGCAACCGACAAGGCCTGCGGCCCCGACAATGGATGCGGATGCGGCCCAACACCCGCAACATCCGGTCAGCGCAAAGGTCTCAAGGCTGCCGTGCTAGGCGTGCTGTGCGTGCTCGGCTGCCTCGCAGTGCCGATCGCGATCGGCGGCTTCGCCGCCCTCGGTGGAGCACTCGCCGGCGAGGCCTGGCTGATCGGTGCCGGACTGGTCATCGCCGCTGTCGTCGCGCTCGTACTCAAACGACGCGGCTCAGGATCGATCTGCTGACCAACTCGTCAGACGCCGTCAGCAGCGACAAACCCGCAACGGCCCTTCTCGCACGCCGACCGAACCGACACGATCTCGCGCCGCAACGCCTTCAACTCGGCGATCCTTTCATCGACCCGATCGAGCGCCGCGTCGAGCCGCCAACGTTCCGACGCACACGTCGCCTTCCCGGCGTCATGGGCACTCAACGCGTCGATGACCTCATCCAACGACAGACCAACCGACTGCATCTTGCGCGCCAACCGGATCCGCTCGACCGTGTCGTCGGTGTACTCGCGATACCCCGACGGGCGGCGAGACGGCGGCGACAGCACGCCACGCCGTTCGTAGAACCGGATCGTGTCGATGGTGACCTCAGCTCGCCGGGCAACTTCACCGATCTTCACAGAAACACCTTGACTCTGGACATAAGTCCAGAGTTTACAGTCATCGTCATGACAACACCAGCAACACCTGCCCCACTCGTCTGCGACATGACCACAGCATCCGACACCCCCCAGGAACGAATGGCCGAATACGGCCGACTGTTCGGACACGCCCTCACCGGACGCGAACGCACCCACGACGCTGCGATCCTGCGATTCACTGCCCGCGCCGGCGTCGAAGCCTGGGTGCGCGACCTCGCCGAGCGCGAAGCCGCCTGCTGCCCATTCTTCAACTACACCGTGACCGAACACGACGGCCAGGTCTCTTACAAAATCGGCGGCGACGCCGACCCCATCGTCCAAAGCATCCTCGACGAGTTCTACCAGTTGCCCGAACACATCGGCGACGGACTCACCGGCCTACTGCAACGACTCCACGACAACGGACTCGACGTCCAAACGAACGATGACGGCAGCGTGATGTCGACGACATAAGCCCGGCGCCGTGGACCGGATCGTCGCCTCGGCGTACCCCCACCTGACAGCGGGCGCCACTCATCGTCGATGGACCGAAAAGGTTCAGCTTGCGCGTAGCAGTGTGCTGAGTATCTCGGCGGCGGCCCGGTCCCACGCTGGCATCGACGCCGCATACACGTTCAGCGTCGTTGACGAGCGTGCATGACCCAAACGCGCCGATACAACCGGGAGACCAACACCCGACGCCAGCAACTGTGTCGCGACGAAATGACGAAGATCGTGCAAGCGGAAATGTTCGACACCAGCCTGGTCCAACGCAACAGCGAACCGCTTCGTCACCCAGTTCGGCTTCCACGACGCCGTCACGTCCGCCGTCGAGAACAACGGACAACCATCGACCGGCACTCCCCTTGCGGCTGCACTCGTCGAACTCTGCTCGCGATGTGTGCGCAGCAACGCGACTGTTTCGGCGTCGAGATCAACACAGTTGGCGTTCTTTGTCTTGCGGGCCTGCAGCACCGGACCGCCAGCCGCGTCGATCAACCCGCGCACCAGCCGCACCCGCCCATGCACGAGATCAACGTCCGCCCATGACAGCCCGAGGATCTCGCCACGCCTGGCGCCGGTGGTCGCAGCAAGCCGCACGAACATCATCAACATCGGATCGGTCCGACGCAACGACTCAAGGACTCTGATCACCACCGCTGGCTCCGGAACGACATGACAACGCGGGCCAACATCGATACGCGTCGCGTTGGTTGCCGGGTTCGACCAGATCCAGTCCCAACGCACAGCCTGAGCCAACGCGGCATGCACGACACCGCGTATCCGCCCGACCGTCGCCGAGGACAACGATGACCTGCCGAGTTCGGCCAGCATCTGATCAATCTGCGCCGTGGTGATCGCGCCGACCGGTACCCCACCAAGTCGAGGGCGGACATGATGACCAACAATCGACTTCGTTTCGCGCAACGTGCTCTTCGACCACCCAGGCTCCTTCGCAGCGATCCACGCCTCAAGCAAGGTCGCGAACGATGCCTGAGCACCAAACGCCAGATCGGCCTGCGCCGAGGCGACCAACTCACGTAGCGCCTTGGCGGCCTCCGTTTTCGAAGCGCGCACGGTGCGCGTCCGGTAACGGACCTTGCCCGTCAACGCGTCAACCCCGGCGTAGGCACGCAACTCCCACGAACCAGGCGTCCTTTGTCGCATCGAACCTGCCGGATGTATCGCTCGCCCACGTTTTCCCATCTCAAAACATCGGGCAGTGGTTTGAACACCTTGAACGACGGCCCTGGGCATGGCAGCCATGGGCACGCAATGGGCATCTCATGGGCACACACCACCGAAAACACCAGGTGTTTCTTGGAGCGGATGACGAGATTCGAACTCGCGACCCTCACCTTGGCAAAAAAAAAACGTGATAGGAGCCGTCCGTACAGTCCGTCCCGTGCCCTGCAGCACCCCGCAGTCCGCAAAACCGTCCGTCCAGTCCGTCTGTCCCGTCTAGTTCGTATACCGCTATACCATCACACGCGCGCGAGCTGGGCGGATCAGCCTGTCGTGCTGATCGGCAGGGCCAGCACCCTCACCACCTGGGAGTTCTGAGGACGGCTTCGACGTCAGGACAACGGCAGCCGCGGACTCACCCACGGGGACTCGCTCAGCACATCCCGCGAGCAGGCCGCCTCGACGAGCGGATACGGATTCGCCGCCTGCTCACCAAGCCTTGTCTCGAAGTGCAGGTGATCACCGCGCGCGTTACCGGTGCTGCCGACGTAGCCGATGACCTCTCCGGCAGTGACCGTGCGGCTGGAACCCTCCCACGCGTCGAGGTGCGCGTAGTAGTAGCGCTCACCCGACGGCGCTACTAACCAGATCGCATTTCCACCGAGATTGCTGCGCTTGAACTCCGCCTCGCCACTTCGGACTGCGAGCACCGGCGTACCTCGCGTGGCAGCCATGTCGACGCCCTCATGTCGCCGACCGCCGGACCTCGAGTCACCCCAGCTGTCGACGTACTCGGCTGGTCCGCCAACGGGACACGATGCCAACGTGGCAACTCGCGGCGAACCGGGGGTGCTCGCCGTGTCGGACAAATGGGCGCTGGCATGAGGTGTCGTACTCATCAGGCCGATCACGGCGCCGACGCAGACAGCGGCAACTCGAAGGCTTCGTCTTCGGAGCGAATACATTCGGCAATGTTACGAACTGATTACGAACTGTTGTCGTTCTTGTGACGAAAGTCATGATGCCCTGCCAAGTTGACCAGCTATGAGTGGTCCATCGTCTGGCGATCGAACCAGGCATGGATTGCGCAACCAGCTCCTCGTGCGTTTCGTGGGTGAGCCGAGCGCCGTCGGCGACCTCCTCGTAGATCACGTCGATCTCGGCGAAGCGGAGCTCATCTGCACCGTCGATCGCGTGAGTGCCGTGTCAATCGCGTGGAACTGACTTGCACCTCGGAGCACCGTCACAAGCGTCAGACGACAACGACCTTCGTGCCGATCTGGGCGAAATCCCAGGTGAACTCGGCGTCGAGATTCGCCTGTCGCTGGCAGCCTCCCGAGAGCCGCGTGCCCAACTCGGCTTCGGTCTGGTACGGCGAGTCGTCCTCGACGTGCAGGGGAAGTGCGTGGAACCCGATCGCGCCGATGTCGGTCTTCAACCAGCGGACCATCATCGGCAGCCAGGCCTTGCCGTTCCAAGCGGTCGACATCTCGGACCTGCTGTACACCTCGTGCGTACCTTGCACCTCGTTGTCGTACTTGCTGCCGGATACCAGCCACGACCGGATGATCGAGTCATCGTCGTCGACGGCCCAGACACGTTGGCCGGCCCGTTCGAAGACGAGGCGACGGCCACTCCCGGAGTTCGGAGGCAGCGGCGGCGCATCAACTCCCGCCGACGCGACCGACGACAACCGATATCCGAGTGCGTCGACAGCGCCCTCGGTAGGAACCGGGGTGCGGATCACAGACATCGACTCGTCGCGCCAGATGTCGAGTGACAACGCGGTCTCGCGCCCAACTACGCCGTCGACGAACAAGTCTCGGTCGGTCTGCACTCTCGTGACCGCCTGGTAGGTGGCGTCGTCGAACACGCCGCTGATCTCAACTTCGAGATAGCCGAGAGCGACCAGCGAACGCTGCAAGCAGTTAACATCCGTCCCGCTGTCCCCAACCCGCACCGACGTGGCCAGCAGCACGCAGGCGTCAGGAGAGGGCTCGTCACCGACGAGGTCTTGTTCGACAGCCGCGACCGTCGGCGCTGATGTCGTAGACGTCGTCGTGGAACTTGGGGTCGATGCGAGGAGCGAGGTGCCTGTGATCATGACCGGTGCTTCCTGGCTGGAAACTCCACTCGGAGCGAACCACCCGGTCACGTAGCCCGCGAGGGCGAGCACGCCGATGGCCAGTGTCGTGAGGCTCAGCAGTCGACGGTCATGGTGACCCATGGAGCAGATACTACATGCTGTAGTATTTTGATCGGATCGGGCTGCGGCAGGGCTGCCGGGGCTGGTCGCACTGCAGTTGGTGCAACAGCACGCCAACGTCGACTATCGAGTCGGTCGACTCGGGAGGTGGTTGGCGTGGAATACGGGACATCGCCTGCACCACATCGCCGACGAGATCGAGGCAACGTCAACTTCGGGCTGTTCACCCTCCCCTGGGATCGGCTGCTCCGCACATATCGCGAGGCTGCGTGTCACCATGCAACCGATAGCCATGCCAGCGATACGCCGAGAGTCGGGCTCGTTCCAGTTCGTGGTTTGACCCGGCTCGTCGGTCGCCGTCCGCATAGCGGCACCAGCGCAGCCAGAACTTCTACAGTGCGTAGTAGTTCGAACTATGGTTGTTCAATGCGCAATCGGTTGTCCTCGGCAGTGATGGGACTCGTGCTCGTTCTGGCGGTGCTTGCAGCGTTCGTGTGGGTACTTGACTACCGGAGCAAAAAGGCAACCGAACGTGGGGTATCCGAAAGCGTCGCCCATGTGCATGCACTCGGTGTAAATCCTGGTGATGACATGCTCTATGCGGCGACTCACTACGGGTTGTTCAGGATCGCCGACGATGGCACAGCGACTCGGGTGAGTGACAGCTATCAGGACACGATGGGTTTCACCGTCGTCGGCCCCGACCAATTCCTTGGTAGTGGACACCCCGACCTTCCCGGGCGACAGGCGGGGCAACCGGCGTTACTCGGGCTCATCGGGTCGACCGATTCGGGTGAGTCGTGGGAAAGCCTGTCGTTGTCCGGAGTGGCCGACTTCCATGGCTTGGCGTTCGTCGACGACGTGGTCTATGGCTGGGACGCGACGACTGGCGCGTTCATGGTTTCGATCGATCAACGGTCCTGGGAGCGGCGCTCGACCATCGACATGTCCGGCTTCGCCGTTGAACCGGTGAATGGCTCCTCGATTCTGGTCGCCGGACCCAGTGGTGTCTCCCAGTCGACCGACGGCGGTCGCACCTGGTCGGAACCCACAGGCCCACAGTTGGTTGTGCTGACAGTTGATCCTGGAGGCAGGTTTTGGGGAGCGGACGGCGAGGGACAGGTCTGGGCGTCAGGGGACGCCTCGACCTGGGACAGCATCGGCAGTGTTGACGGCCAGGCTCAGGCGGTGTTCGCCGACAATGACAGCGTTTGGATTGCATTTCACGGCGGCGACCGCACGACCACGATCACTCGAACCGATGACGGCGGCGGATCGTGGACGACTGTGTATCGGGAGCCGCCGCCGCTGGCGCCGTAAGCGGCGTTGATCCAGGATCAACTCCCAAGCAATGTTTGCATCTCGGTGAGCTCGGCCTGCTGGCCGGCGATGACCTGATCCGCGAGCGAAAGTACGTCGGCGCTGGAGCCGGCGACCTTCACCGTGTGGGCCATAGCGATCGCACCTTCGTGGTGACGGACCATCATCTGCATCCACATCGTGTCGAACTCGGCACCTTTCATCATGCCAAGCGAGTCCATTTCCTCGACCGACATCATGCCGTCCATCGCCGACATGTCGTGCCCCTCACTGCTGTTCATTTGCATCGGTTCTCCCCAAGTAGCGAGCCATGCGGTCATTGACTCGACCTCGGGGTCCTGAGCGCCCATGACGCGTGTCGCCAGATCTCGTACCGCTGGGCCCGCCTCGACGGTCGGATCGAGAGCAATTTCCGCCATCTCGATCGCCTGCTCGTGGTGCGGGATCATGCCTTGAGCGAACTCCACGTCAGCGGCGTTGAATGCGGCCCCGTCTTGGATTGATTCAGCCGCATCGCTTGGCTGTTCAGGTGTCGACGACGACGAGGTGGATGCGGCGTCATCGCTGCCACACGCCGCGAGGCCGACCGCAGCGACGGAGACGGTGACGATGATTGCAAGGTGGCGGTACTTCATAGTGGAGGGTGTGCCTTTCGGTGGTGTCGAACTTACCTACTACACAGTGTAGTGGTGGGTGGCCAGATCGCGACGATCGCGTCAGGACGTCGCCCAGATTCCGAGTGCGGTCGCCGTCGCCGGTCCGACGACGCCATCGGCGAGCAGACTGCGTTCGATCTGAAATGCTCGAACGGCCTGGTCTGTGGCGGCGTCGAAAGCACCCGACGGTGTACCTTCGAGCAGCGACTGGACGATCAGCGCCTGTTGGAGACACGTGACATCATCTCCCGTGGACCCTGATACCAGAGCCCCAGCGATCACGCACAGCGCAGAAACCGGCGATTCGGGTGACTGTTGTTCTACAAGCACAGCGGTGCTCGTTGGCGTAGTGGTCGTCGTGATCGAAACCGCAGAGACCGGCAGAGTACTGGTCGTCGCTATCGATGATGCCGACTCCTGCGCCACCGCTGGCGGCGAAACCACCATCGCAGCCGTGACAGCGATCACGCCCAGCCCGACGGCCAGTTCGGTTCCCATCGCCCGGCGGAGGTTGTACACGGCGTGAGGTGTCGCAGTGCGGGCGGCTTGGAAGCGGCGGTTGACGCGCTGTCGGTTGACGTCGGCAACCTTCAGCATGATGCCCATGACGGCCAGTTTGAGTAGCAGATAGCGGCCGTGATCGGCGGCGAACAGACTGCTCGGGGTGCCAACGAGTCGGAGTGCTTGGATCGCTCCCGTAACTACGATCACAGCCACCGAGGTCGCAGCGAGTCGCGCAAATCGCTGCACGATATCGACCATCTCGTCGGCCTCGGTGTCGCGGATGGCGACGATGCCGACGATTGCTAAGCCACCGATCCAGGAAGCAGCAGCTGCGTGGTGAGCGACGTCGACGGGGATACCAATCAATGACCATCGCATTGATCGCGAGTGGCCAGCGTATGCCCAGGTGGCGAGCAGCAGAAGTGTGCAGCCTCCGGCAGCGATCCACCGGTTCCATTCGTCGGTGGCGTGCATGAAGAACATGACCCAGGCGAGCCCGACGATCAGCATCACGCGCAGCGCGAGCGCGATCCCAGCGTCGGTTTCGAACGCGGCGGATAGTCCGGCGAGTGCCCGCCATGGCGGTTCTGCTCGTATGTCGGAGGCGATGACGAGCAGTTGTGCGATGGCAAGCACAACGGTGACGACGAGCGCGCATGCCGCGAGGCGCTGCAGGCTGGGATGTGACCAGGTACGTTTCCAGACGAACGCCGTGGTCGCGATCACCCCGCCAACCGTCATGATCGCCAGGTACGAGAGCACCCGGAAGAGCCAGCGCATGGTGGATGGTGTCGACCACGGCTCCTCGAACCCGGGAGCGGCAGCACCAGCCGCTCCGGTACCGCCGTTGGCGGAGGGAAGGGAAGCTGGTTGAGTTGTAGCCGGGCCTACATCGGTTTGGGTGGTCGTGCTCGCGGCGGCGATCGTTGTCGTGACCGATGCTGGAATTGTGAAACTGACTCGGCCCGTGAGGGGGTGTCCATCGGGGCCGACCAGGCGCCAGCGCGTCGTCACCTCGCCTGGCGTGAGAGCGGGTAGCGGTGTGACGACCACGGTGTCGCCGGTCGCTCCGTGTGTTGAACCGGACAGCGTGGTTCTGACCCCGGTTGCATCGATCAGTTCGATTGAAAGCGTGTCGAGCGGCACCGATTTGTCGAACACCAACGTCATCTGGGTCGGCAGTTCAGTGAGCGCCGCTCCGTCGGTAGGGTCACTCGACAGCAGCGTGTTGTGCGCCGCGGCGGGGCTCGCCGGAACGAGAGCGATCGATATGAACGCGAGGAAGACAAGCAGGCGACGGAGCATCAGACGAGGCGGTGCAGTGGCGACGATCGGGGGGGATCCCAACTACACGATGTAGGAGTCTAGTGGTTATTGATCGGCTACGCTCGGCAGGGGAGGCGATGATGGCGAAACGACCCGATGGTGCCTTGGAGCACGACATCATGAAGGTGCTGTGGGCGGCGCAACGGCCGCTTCAACCCGGAGAGATCAAAGATCTCCTTCAATCTGAGCTTGCCTATACCAGCGTTGCGACGGTGTTGGGTCGCTTGCATACCAAGGGTCTGGTCGAGCGAGCCGAATCTGGCCGCGCATTTGCGTATCGCGCAGCCTTGGCGGAGTCGCAGTTGGCCGCCCGGCGGATCGACGATGTGTTGTCGTCTGCGAGTGATCGGACCGCCGTCCTGGCCCGTTTTGTCGGCAGCCTGTCGAAACGCGATGCGAAGGCGTTGCGGGCAATGCTCGACGAAAGCGATCGTTGATGTTCCCATCGGCGATCGTTCCGTTGTTGGTTGCGATGGCACTGGCCGTGATCGTGACGACTGTCCATCGACGCCTTCCGCCGGTATTGGCAGCACGGACGGTGGCGATCACTGTGGTCGTGGTGGCGGGGGCGGCGCTGCCGACGCTGCTGATCGTCAGTCTCGGGTATCTCGCACACATTCCGCTACTGGGTGTCGGTCTCGCATGGTGCGCTGAGGCGTTCGGTGTGCACGACTCGATCCCGACGTGGATTGGGTTGCCCTCGCTCATGTTGGCGATTTTCGGTTCGGTGCGGGTGATTCGGGTCGTGCGTACGCATCGTCGACTGCGCCACGATCGGCCCGGTTCGGTCGAGATTGCCGGCCATGACCAACCATTCGCGTTCACGTTGCCCGGCCGCGGCGGCCACGTCGTACTCTCAAGTGGTCTCGTCGAACTGCTCGATGAGAGTGAGCAAGCAGTCGTGCTCGCTCACGAGCGAGCCCACGCCCGGCATCGTCACGATCGGTATCTGCTAATCGCGCAACTTGCCGAGTCGGGCATTCCAATGTTGCGCCCATTGTCGTCGCGTCTGCAGTTTTCACTTGAACGTTGGGCCGATGAGGCTGCGGTGGCCCAATGCGGTGACCGACGATTCGTCGCTCGCACACTCGGCAAGGTTGCGTTGCACGGCGTCACTCCCATCGGCGCACTCGGTTTCGCAGGCCTCGGAGTCCCAGCGCGGGTCGCTGCGCTGCTCGCACCGGCTGTGCCAGCGCCTCGATCGACACTGGTGGTCAGCCTGTGGTCGGCAATCGCCGCAACCGGCGTGCTGGCTGCGTTTCAGATCCATCATCTGGCCGGCCTTGTAACTGCGCTGTGCCCCGGCTGAGTTCCACCCGAGCCTTCTACACTTTGTAGTAGTACTCTCTGGTCGGTGGAAACTGCGAGCGTCACCGAGCCGGGTAAGCCGGTCGATCACCGGACACGCACCAAGCTGTTCACCGCGGTGATATTGGCTGCGTTGGTGTTGTATGCGTTAACTCGACCTGGTGGTGGGAGCCAGTTCGAGGCGACCGGCGACCCGCTCCCGGTGCCGGCGGCCGGCAAGTTGACGGAACTAACCGCTGATGAATTCGAGGGTGTTCTCGTAGGGCTCCGTGGAACGCCCGTGATCGTGAACGTGTGGGCATCATGGTGTGCTCCATGCCGGACCGAGACACCTCTGTTGGAGCGAACCTGGGAGGCCCATGGCGGTGACGTGATGATCCTCGGCGTCGCATCAAAGGACGTGCCCACGAGTTCGCTCGGGTTTATGGACGAGTTCAACGTCGGATATCCGAACATTTTTGATGTATCCGGCGACATTCGAGCGCGGCTCGGTCTGCGAGGGTTCCCGACGACGTATGCGTTCGGGGCCGACGGGAAACTGCGAACAACGATCGTGGGGGGTCTTACCGAACAACGCCTGGCCGCCGTGATTGAGGACCTGACGGAATGATCGACATTGGACTGCTTGCGTCGATTGCCATCGTGCTGACGGTGCCGACGATCTTTCTGCGGCCGTGGCCACCGCAGGTCGTGGCAGGAGGCGTGGCCGACGTCAGCTTCGGTGCCTTGTTCGTCGGTCTCATAGTCGGGCGCTTGACCGCTCTGGCGATCGATGATCCGGGCTCGTTGACCAGCCTGAGTGATGTGATGATCATCCGCAGCGGCGTCGAGTTCTGGCCAGGAGTGTCCGCCGGATTGGCTTGGCTCGCCATATGGGCCAGGCGTGACACTGTGTCGGCCGCTGGCCGGATGGCGGCACTCGTACCTGCCGGACTGATCGCCTGGGCATGCTACGAAGCGACGTGTTTGATTCGCGACGGCTGTCCCGGCCCGGCCAGTGCTCTTGGTCTTCGTCCCGATGGGCTGGTGACTCGCATGTTTCCGATCGGCCTTGCCGTCGCTGGCGCAGCCGTCGTCAGCGCCGTGCTCCTCGATCGTTGGCACCGACGCGGCCTATCAAGCCTGCGAGTCGTGATACTTGCCGTTACCGCGGTTGCCGGCATTCGCGCAGTTGCCTCGATCTGGCTGCCTCACATCGGCAACTCATTGACTCGCCAGCACCGTGAATCGATCATTGTGTTCGCCCTCGCAGGCGTGTTCATGGTCGGGCTTCGCGTACGTGATCGTGCGACACCATCCGCGGTCAGCGTCGGATGAACGGTGCGCTGCTCCCTCTCGGCGCTGTCGCCGCCGGCATCGTCTCGGCGACCAGCCCATGCGTGTTGCCCGTCATCCCCGGATACCTCGCCGCCGTGTCATCCACGGATCGCGGTGGCCTTGACGGCCAACCACGACCGTCGATCCCGGGCGCAATCGGATTCGTGGCCGGCTTCACGATCGTGTTCACCGCACTCGGCGCCACAGCTTCCGCAGTCGGCGCCGCGCTGTACGCACAACTCGACACCGCCCTCAAGCTCGCCGGCCTGATGCTCATCGTGCTTGGCCTGAGCACCCTCGGCGTCCTCCGACTCCGGTTCCTATCAGTCGAACGGCGACCCGTCGACGCGCACCGCGTCGCTCGTGGCCCTCGGCAGTCCGTTCTGCTCGGCGCAGTTTTCGCCTTGGGCTGGACACCGTGCATCGGCCCGATCCTTGCCACGGTCCTGACAAAGGCAGCCGCCGACTCGTCACTCACCGAAGGAATGGTCCTGCTCTTGCTCTACTCAGCAGGCCTCGGCATCCCGTTCATCGCCCTCGCGTTGTGGTTCGACCGATCAGCACGAATCCGGCGATGGCTAACCCGACACACCCACACGATCGAACGCATCGGCGGCATGGCGATGATCATCATCGGGCTCGGCTACCTGACTGGCATCTGGTCGACGATCTTCACCGGGATCCAAGGCTGGCTGGCCCGCGCCGGTTGGCCACCGATCTGACGTTGCCCCACCACCAACTACGACATAGTGTAGTAATCATGAGTTCTCTCAGTCGACGA
Source organism: Ilumatobacteraceae bacterium (assembly GCA_031422395.1). Taxonomy (GTDB): domain Bacteria; phylum Actinomycetota; class Acidimicrobiia; order Acidimicrobiales; family Ilumatobacteraceae; genus Ilumatobacter. Next base: position 14,626 of record JANPLQ010000137.1, read on the forward strand.
CACTTCATTGGACTGGGTGCCTCGGCGTCGGTCGTCATGCTCGCCGGGTGCTCGGACCAAAGTGACCGAAGTTCGAGTTCCTCTCCTCCGTCTAACGTTGGTGACCCCGCATCGGACCGTGAACCAGACGTCGTCGCGTCCTACCGGGCCGGCCCGGTAGAGCTGGATCTGGCCGGCACGATTGCCTCCACGTGGGGGTATTCCGACGCCGTTCCCGGCAACCTGCTGCGCGCACGCGCCGGTGATCTCGTCGAAGTCACCCTCGACAACGCATTGCCCGAGTCGACGTCGATCCACTGGCACGGACTGGCGATCGTTAATTCGATGGACGGTGTCCCCGGCCTCACTCAATCCGACATCGAGCCCGGCGCGTCGTTTACCTATCGCTTCGTCGTTCCCGACCCCGGCACCTACTGGTTTCACCCCCATCACGGCCTGCAACTCGACCGCGGACTGTACGCCCCGTTGATCATCGACGATCCCGACGACAATGTCGATGCAGATGTCGAGTACGTGGTGGTGCTCGACGACTGGCTGGACGGCGTCGGAACCACGCCCGAACAAGAGTTGGCGCGCATCCGCGAGATGGGCGCGGCGATGGGAGACATGATGTCCAATTCACCCGGAGATATGGGTGGGATGTCGATGGCAACGTCCCCGCTGCTCGGCGGCGACGCTGGAGATGCCGTGTATCCCCAGCACCTCATCAACGGACGAGCACTCGCCGACCCGCTGACCTTCGAACCGCGACCGGGCGCCGGGGATCGAGTCAGGCTGCGGATCGTCAACGCAGGCAGCGACACCGCGTATCGCGTTGCGCTCGGAGGACATCGCATGACGATCACCCATGCCGACGGCTTCCCGGTGATCCCAGTCGACGTCGATGCCTTCGTGATCGGGATGGGCGAACGATACGACGTCACCATCGACGTGCGATCCGGTGCCTGGCCGTTGATCGCGCTTGCGGAGGGCAAGAACATGCGGGCTGCCGCGGTGCTCCGCACCCGCGACGCCGGGACCCAGGCAACACCAGACCTAGCCGCCTCGATCACTGAGTTGGACGGTCGGTGGCTGCGCTACGCCGATCTCCGCGCCACCGATCGAGTTTCGCTCGACGTACCGAGCGACGTCGAGACCCGATCGGTCAAGCTCACCGGCGGTATGAGCGGATTCGACTGGGCGTTCGACGGACGCCCGTTCGGTGAGCACGAACCGATCGAGATCGACGAGGGCGAATGGCTCACACTGGCGATCGAGAACACGACCTCGATGTGGCACCCAATCCATATCCACGGACACACACCGCAGTTGGCCGGACCGACCGGCGGACCTCGCAAGGACACGGTCAACATCCTGCCCGGCGACACGGTCCAACTGACCTTGCAAGCCGCCAACCCAGGTCAATGGATGCTGCACTGCCACAACGCCTACCACCTCGAAGCTGGCATGGCCACCGTGTTGTCATACACAACGTGAACGATATGAAAGGAGTGCAACCATGCCACCGCCAAAGCGTCGCAGTAAGCCCGGAGACATCGAACACCACGGCCGAGTTACGGTCTCCCGTGGTGCAACTGACTCGCAATTGACAGCTCGCGCCGAGCCCTCGCTCGAGGACCGGGCGAAGCGGTACGAACGTGGACCGGCATCGCCGGCGCCATCGAGTCGGTACACGCCGCCGATCAAGTCCGTACGACTTCGCCCCGGTTGGCACAAAACAGTCGGTGGGCTCCTGCTCGCTCTCGGGGTCGCAATTGCGATCGTCAACGACGTGATGCTGCTTGGGCCATCCACCAATCTGCTTCCCGGAGGCCACAACGAGGCGTATCTGTTCCTCGGCGTCGGCATCGCCGGCTACAGCACGCGATGGTTCGGATGGTTCGACCGTGCACACTGAAACCAGGTCGGCCGGGACCGAACGACCGACGTCGAAATGGGCGATGACCGGCGTAATCGCGCTCGTCGCGATCGTCGTCGGCTACTTCGCGCTTGGCATGCCCGGCATGGACCACGACACGACAAGTTCGGCCGTGCACGACATGTCGGTCATCAACCCGACTGGCTCGACGTTCTCAGAGTTGTCAGCCGATCAGTTCAGCATCGCGCTGGCGGACGAAACGGCATTCGTGATCAATGTTCATGTGCCCTACGAAGGTGAGATCGAGGACACCAACGCATTGATCGCTTTCGACGAAATCGCCGAGAGCAGCGACCTACCCTCCGATCTCGATCAGCCGATCCTGCTGTATTGCCAAACCGGACGAATGTCAGGGATCGCTGCGACCACACTGCTTGGCATGGGATATACCAACGTCGGCCACCTCGTCGGTGGGATGCGGGCCTGGCTCCAATCAGGACGAACGACGTTCGACGACGCCTGACCGATCAGATTGGGACCACATCTCGGAACGGCATCGCGAGTTGCTCGACGTAGCGGACCGGATAGTCGGGCCGACCGGCGATACCCAGTTCGCCGTCGTCGACGTTCCGGTCGGTCGGATCCTTGTAGGTACCGAGCAGCCGATCCCAAATCAGTAGGAACAGCCCGAAGTTCACGTCGCCCTCGGGCACGCGGCCGACATGATGAAGCCGGTGGCCTTGGTTGAGTGCGAGCCATCGACGTAGCCCGCCCACCCGGTAGTCGACGTTGCTGTGCTGAAGCAAGAGCTGTAGCACGACGAGCCCGGCCAGTGCTACGCCGACGTCGCGTGGGACGCCAAGGGCGACCAGAGGTGCCATGCCCACGCCGGTTTCGATCGCCTGATGAACCGGGTGCTTCACCAATCCGTTGAATCCGTACAGCCTGCGAACGCTGTGGTGGACAGCGTGGAATCGCCATAGCCAGTTCCAGCGATGGCTGAGTCGATGCACGATCGTGATTCCAGCGTCGAGCACGACGACCGCCAGAAGCACCTGAAGCGAGAACGGCAACTGATCTGGCCATCGACTCAGGTTCGGCGTGACCTGGGCGAGCACAGGCAGCGCGGCGACACTGATCGCCGTCGATACCTCGTTGACAAAGGCATGGGCAATGTCGCGAACGCGATCACCACGGTCGCGATTCCAGTCTGGTTGATAGGGCGCAAGATGTTCGGCGCCGAACGAGACGACGATCACCACACCCAGCACTACGGGAATCATCTGGCTGCGCGAAGGGGCGAGCAGAACGATCGTACCTCCGCCGATCATCATGAAAAGGGGCACGTACAACAGCGCAGCGACGGTACGGAGCGGTGAAATCGTCGAACGGATCATGTCCTCATCATGCGCGACAACGTGAATGAGTGCTTGAACGAAACGGCTACGTGAGCCATGTGCCCAGTCCGACCGCCTCAGACGGACTGAGGCCGAACATCGAACGGAACGTGCGACTGAAATGCGCGCCGTCCGAGAACCCGGCACCGTGGGCCGCAGCCGTGATCGACACACCTCCAGCCAGTCGTTCCGTGGCTGTGACGAGCCTCATCCAACGAACGTACGAACGGATAGGCGTGCCGACCTCTTCGCTGAATACATGTGTCAGACGACTCACCGAGAGACCTACCTCTGCCGCCAGGGCGCTGACGTCGATGGCACCGTCGTCGGCGAGGGCGGGCAGGCGGGCCAAAGCCGCATCGATTGCTGGGTGACGCCACCATGACATCGGCGTCACTGCAGGCGGCTGACAGACGGCGGCGACAATCCGCTGCACAGCCTCTTCTGCCCGCGACCAGTTGTCCGGCGGCGAGCTTCCGGCGACACTCGATATTGACTGCCCAGCAGCTACCGGCGTTGCGGCAATGCGGCATCCGTGAAGCTGCCGACCAACGTCGCTTTCGGGATCGATGTATGCGATCAGGACGTCGTCGCGGACATCGCTGAAAGCGTGCAAGACGTCGGGCTCGATGACAACGATCGGACCGTCCATCGACGTACCGGTTCCGTCGATGACGACCGGGGGGCCGGCATGAACGACGAGCTGGTAGGCGTGGTGGGCATGACAATCGGTGGGTCCGACAGGTCCGCTGTAGAGCAGCCACCAGGGCCCGAAAGCAAGACACCCGGTCCATGCATGATCGCTCATGCTGGCGCCGTTGTCGTCGTGAGTTCAGGGGTTAGAGGTTCGGTCGTCACCGGCAGGGTCGTCGCAGGCTGAGTCGTCGTCGTAGCCGAAGGCGCGTGGGTAGTTGTCGGCACCGGAACGGTCGTGGTCGTCGAAGTTGTGGTTGTCGAACTCGTAGTCGTGGTGTAGCTCGGATCGCGGTAGTCGAAGGTCGGGAGCTGCGCTCCATATGTCTCCGGCTCCTCGACGCCATCGAACACATACACGAGATCACCATCTCGCACCAACGATGGAAAGTATTCGGCGATGTGCATCGGGACCCGTACGCACCCGTGCGATGCGGGGAAGGCGGGCACATTCGACGAGCCGTGTACAGCGATGCCGTAGTTGAAGTACACCGGGTTATAGAGCCGTCCGAGCTTTGAGTTCCGCCAACCATCGAACCGCCGCTCGAAATGGAACACCCCGCCGGGCGTAACGGCGATACCACAAATCCCCTGTTCCGACTGCGTCCCGTCGTCGTTGTCAACGGTCACCACATCACACCACTCCTCTCCTGTTCCACTCGAGATATGAGTGATCAGCGTGGCCTGGTCATCTTGATAGAGCACGGCTACCTGCTGTGGCAGCAGGATCTCGAGATGAGTGCCGGGACCGGATCGACGAGGACGCACCGAAAGCGGGGAGTTCATCAGTTGCCATGTTTCGGGCATAACGACGCCTGTCACGGCAGCGGGATCGATATCGAGAAAGAACTTCTCGAACGCCCACACAGCACGTTCCGTGGCCGGGCCGAATGCTCCGTCGCTCGGGCCAGGATCGAAACCAAGCACTCGGAGACGATCCTGCAATGCCATCACCTTCGCCCCGCTCATCCCCGGTCCGACATCGTGATCGAACTCGACCGCCGGCACTGTCAATGCCGGCACCACTGTTGACGCAACCTGCGAACCGGGCGCGGTGACCGCAGGTGCCGCGGCCTGCGACGACGACTCTGGCACCTCCGACCGGTCATCACCGCGCAGGAACTGGGAATAGGCGACCACCGGGACGACAACGGCAGCGGTGGCGACCAAGAACCGTCGACGCGTATAGATCGCCTGGTCAACCGTACGAACCGGCTCGTTCATGCAACAGGCTCGCTGCCCATCAAGTTTCTGGGGACCAACACACGGTTCAGTTTACTACGACATCATGTAGTAATGACGTAAGCCTCGCTCAACCGTCGTGCACCCAGACCGTGCTCCGCATCGGCATCAGAGCCTGCTCCCAGATGTAATCCATCGCCGCAACGCTGACACGCACGCATCCGTGCGACGCTGGATAGTTCGGGATGTTGTACGCACCGTGAACAGCAATCCCACCACGGAAATACTTCGGACGATAGATCTCACCGAGATCTCCTTCCCACCAGCCCTCGACACGTTCCCGATTCACCTTCCACAAGCCGTTGGGGGTCAGCGCCACTCCTGTGGCGATCTCGCCGGGCGTGTTCTCGTCGACCTGCTCGTACGGGGACCCATTGCCGGTCGAGGTGTTGAAGGTCCAAAGCGTCTCACCCTCGCGAACGACGAACAGCAACTGCCGCGCCTTGTCGATCTCCACCAGATCACCCGTATCGGCACGACCCCGAGCCCGCTCGGTTGCTGTCGACAGCGCCACGGCCGTCGACTCATCGACGTCGCCCGTCGCCTCGAGACCGACGTATTTTTGAAAAGCCATCACAGCCTGCGTTGTAGTGATGCCGTAGTCGTCAACGCCTGCGTGCCAAAATCCGAGTTCCAACAGTCGCGACTGGACGGCCTTGGTCGGCTCACCATCTTCGTGACCGACAGATGCCAGCACAGTGTCGAGTGGTATGACCTCGCTTTCGGTAGCGGCAAGAGCAGTCACCACTGCAGGGTTGGACGCTGGCGGGACGATGCTCGATGAGCCGCCGCGCGACACGATGACAGTCGTATCAGGACTCAGTACGAGTTGGTCTTGCGAAGTCGGTGGGGCGGTTGATGTTTCGGGTATCCCCGGTGCCGCAGCCACAACTAGGCCGGTCGAATCAGCATCACGACTCGTGAAGGAACAACTTGACACGATTGCTGCAGTGCCGACGACGGCCATTCCGCGGATCCAGAGGGCTGGCTGGTGCCGCAAGGTGGAGCGTCGAGACACATCGCCGAAGGTACTACACAATGTCAGAATGGATCGGATCGCCAACGATCAGCAATATTGGCGAACCGTCGGGTAGGGGTTGACAGCGAGTCCGCCGCCCGGGTGAATCTCGAAGTGGAGGTGATTGGCAGTCGTGTTGCCGGTGCTGCCGACGTAGCCAATCACTTCGCCGGCGCTGACGCTTCGCGAGCCACCCTCCCACGCCGAAAGATGGGCATAGTAATACTTGGTGCCATCATCCCCGACGAGCCACACGACGTTGCCACCCAGGTTGTTGGTTTTCATCGTCACACTGCCGGCCACGACCGCGACCAACGGTGTGCCACCGGGACTCATCATGTCGACGCCCTGGTGAGTACGTCCACCGGAGCGTGGTGCACCCCACGTGTCACCAAACGCGGTGGGGCCAGCCACTGGGCAGATCCACCCGCCGCCCAAACCGACGACCACTGGGGCTGGTGCAGGAGTTAACGCTGGGCTTGACGTCGGATTGGCTGGCGTTTGGGGCGACTGGAGTGCCATTGCCGCACCCTGAGCGGCTTGCGATTCGGCCGCTTGCCTGTCCGCCTGTGCTTGCTGCTCCGCGGCTTCCTTGCGTTGCCTCGCCAACTGTTCCTCGTAGGCTCGTTTCACCTCTTCGTCCTTCAGGTGTTCCCGCAACGTTTCTAGTGCGGCGAGTTGTTGATCGAGTTCGGCCTCGCGATCGGCGAGGTCCTCGATCAGCTGTGCATTCTCATCAGTGAGAGCCTGGACATGCGAGCGAGCATCCTCAAGTTCGGTCTTGACTGAATCGACGTAGTCCCGGTCGGTTTCACCAGCGCCCACGGCGATGCTTCGCAACATGCTCGCCTGCATCCCTTCGTTCGGATCAGCGAACAGAAACAACATCGATTTGTTCGATGCCCCGGTGAACCGAGCCACGGCGATCTCGGTCAGGTCCTCCTCGAGCTTCGCGTACCGAGCGGCTGTCTCAGCGAGCTGATTCTCCGCCGAGGTCAGCTCACTTGCGAGATCATCTGACCGGGCGTGAGCGTCAGACCACCGTTCAGCAGTTTCATCAGCGATCCCTTGCACTCGCAGGATCTCAGCCGCTACCTCCTCTGAGGAAACATCCGAGTCAGAAGCCGAGGCTGCCCGAGTCGGCACGACCACCGCCACAAGCCCAATAATCAGTGCGGCGCGAACGGGAAACGACCTGATGCAGCCACCGCCAGCCAATTGTTTCAGTTTCATGACGAAACCAGGGTAGCTCTTACATCGTGTCGTAACAACGCAGGCAGCGTCGTCCGGCCTACGCCAGTTCACCCTGTACGTTCGGAGCTTCTACCCTTGCCTCTTCGAGACCGCCTGGCCATGCTGCAGGATGTCTACGCGCTGGTGGTAGTCGTCGGAATCGATCTCGCCGCGAGCAAACCGCTCGGCAAGAATCTCCTCTGCGGCCTGCGGGATCGGCGGCGGGACTGTTGTGGACGTTGGCGGGTCTGTGGTGTGATCGCCGCGTCGGGTGAGCGCGACCGCAATCCAGATCAGCCCACCCCAGAACACGATCATCATGACCGCCATCCACCACCAGGAGTCCCAGCCGTCGTTCCAGTTTCCGTAATGCATCGCTACCTCCGACCGCTCTCGCCATGGCCCGGCATCATCCTCATCATGAGGGCCATCATCACGGTGCAGGCGATGGCGGTGAACAAGAACCCCGAGCTGACAACACCGGCAGCAACGAGCACGACAGCGATGATCAGCATCGGAATGCAGCAAGCGATCATCATCATTCGGTGCCAACCATGTGACTCCTCAGGAGGATGTGGATCAGCCTCGACTGTCGGGCGTTGGGTGTTGGACGATCGCCCACGAGGACCAGAGCTGACTCGATCGTCTTGGATGCTGTGCTGGTTGGTCATGTCTCTATGATGAACTCCTACGGCGTGTCGTACTAGTGCCGAAAGACCCCTCTACGACATTCTGTCGTGGAATGGAGACCACGATGGCCGAACAACACGATCACCTCGAGTCGTCTCGGGCAACCGCCATCGTCGAGGTCGGCGGTCAGCATTGGGCCAGCGAGAAGAAGGTTGTTGAGTCGGTGCTGGGTCGCCGTCCCGGTGTGTTCGGCGTCGATGCCAACCCTGTCGCTCAGACTGCGACCGTCACATACGACCCGGCTGTTACCACGGTCGTCGATTTGCGCAATTGGATACGCGACTGCGGATACCACTGTCGGGGTCAGTCAGTGCCTTCGCACATCTGTGATCCGCTGATCGATCCCAGGCACGGCGAGCGAGTCAACCATGAACATGGGGGTGGCGCTCACAGGGATGGTCACGATGCACCCGGCGAACACGATGGGTTGGCTTCGCCGTCTCCGCATGAGATGATGGGCCACGGAAGCCACGGTGCGGGCATGTCGATGGCCGCCATGGTCGAGGACATGCGTGACCGGTTCCTGGTCGCCGCCGTGTTCTCGATCCCGATCCTGCTGTGGTCGCAGATCGGGCGTGACGTCCTTGGATTCGACGTGGTCGCGCCGTTCGGGCGACGCGACGACGTCCTCCAACTGATCTTGTCGCTACCGGTCGTGTTCTGGTCGGCCTGGATCTTCTTCGATGGTGCAGTCCGGGCCGTGCGGGCCCGGACCCTGGACATGATGGTGTTGGTCGCCGTCGGCGTCGGCTCAGGGTGGCTGTACTCGCTTGGGGTCACCCTCACCGGCGGAGGTGAGGTCTTTTACGAGGCCGCCACGGTGCTCACAGCGTTCGTGCTGCTCGGCCACTGGTTCGAGATGCGGGCCAGAGGTGGTGCTAGCGACGCGATCCGCAAGCTGCTTGACCTCGCCCCGCCGATGGCGGTGGTGATCCGCGACGGCAACCCGGTGGAAGTGCCAACAGCGGAGGTGCAAGCGGGTGATCTGTTCCTCGTTCGGCCCGGGGCCAAGGTCCCGGTCGATGGTGTCGTCGAGGAGGGTGAGAGCGACATCGACGAATCGATGGTCACGGGCGAAAGCCTGCCCGTCCACAAATCGCCGGGCGTCGCAGTAATTGGGGCGACGATCAACACGAACGGCAGCCTGAGAGCCCGGGCAACCAAAGTCGGCTCCGACACCGCATTGGCGCAGATCGTTCAACTGGTTCAGAACGCCCAGAACTCGAAGGCGCCAGGTCAGAGGCTTGCCGACCGTGCCGCGTTCTGGCTCGTATTCGTCGCCCTGATCGGCGGCACGCTCACCTTCGCGGTGTGGACGCTGCTGGCGGGTCGTTCTGCGTCTGAGGCGTTGCTATTCGCGATCACGGTGGTCGTCGTCACCTGCCCCGATGCGCTTGGATTGGCGACGCCAACGGCGATCATGGTCGGTACCGGTCTCGGTGCCGGTCGGGGTGTGCTGTTCAAGCACGCCACCGGGATCGAGACAGCGGCCCGGATCGATACCGTCGTGATGGACAAGACCGGCACCCTCACCAAAGGCGAGCCCGAGGTCACCGAGGTCGTTGTCGATGGCTTCGACGAGAACGAGATGCTGCGGTTCGTTGCTGCCGTCGAGCGCGAGTCCGAACATCCCCTCGCCGAAGCCGTCGTGCGGTACGCCGACGAGCACGGCATCGCACAGTCAGCCGTGACAGCGTTCGAAAACGTGCCAGGCCACGGAGCCGTCGCAATCGTCGACGGCCACAAGGTCGCAGTCGGCAACCGCCGACTGTTCGAACGCGAAGGCGTCGACCTGATCGGTCTCGCCGAGCGTCGAGACGCGATTGCCAACGGCGGACGCACCGCAGTCGCGGTAGCGATCGACGGACGTGCGGTCGCCCTGATCGGCATCGCCGACGCCGCCCGCCCAACCGCCGCAGCCACGGTCATCGCCCTGCACGAACTCGGCACCCAGGTGGTGATGCTGTCCGGCGACAACGAAGCGACGGCCCGCCGCATCGCCGGACAGCTCGGCATCGATACTGTCATCGCCGAAGTTCTCCCCGGGGACAAAGCCGCCAAGATCGCTGAACTCCAAGCCGCCGGCAGGTGCGTGGCGATGGTCGGCGACGGCGTCAACGACGCCCCAGCCCTCGCCCAAGCCGACCTCGGCATCGCCATCGGAGCCGGCACCGACGTCGCCATTGAAACCGCCGACATCGTGCTGATGCGATCCGATCCACTTGATGTCGCGATCGCACTACGGATCGGCCGTGGAACACTCCGCAAGATGCGCCAGAACCTCGGCTGGGCCATTGGCTACAACGCGATCGCCCTGCCGATCGCCGCCGGTGTTTTCGAACCGGCCTTCGGCCTCGTCCTCCGACCGGAAATCGCCGCTCTCTCGATGTCCGGCTCCAGCCTGATCGTCGCCGTCAACGCCCTACTCCTCAAGCGCCTCCGACTTCCCGTAGCCGACATGTCGCCATCGGCCGATTCAGGTTCTCATCAGGCGGGCAATGGCTGAGGTGGCTTCGTCGACTTTCACCTGCGCTTGCGGCCCACCGGCGTGCACGGCGTCGACGACACAGTGCTCGAGGTGGTCGTGCAGGAGGCCGAGTGATACTTGTTGCAGCGCCTTCGTGATCGCCGAGACCTGGTCGAGGATGTCGATGCAGTAGCGGTCTTCGTCGACCATCCGGGCGATACCACGCACCTGCCCCTCGATCCGGGCGAGCCGCTTGGCGATGTCGGTCTTTTGCATGTCGTACGCTGCCATGGGTCAACCTCCTTGGTCGGTGAGATGCTCGTCAACTGATCGACTTGAAGCGTCGTAGGTGCAGGCTGTTGGAGACGACGAAGACGCTCGAGAACGCCATCGCAGCGCCGGCCAACATTGGATTGAGGAGTCCGGCAGCGGCCAACGGGAGAGCGGCGACGTTGTAGGCGAATGCCCAGAACAAATTGCCCTTGATCGTGGCGAGTGTTCGTCGTGAGAGGCGGATCGCATCGACAGCGGCGGTAGATCGCCACGAACGAGCGTCAGGTCGCTCGCCTCGATCGCCACGTCGGTGCCGGTTCCCATCGCCAGACCGAGATCGGCCTGAGCGAGAGCGGCTGCGTCGTTGACGCCGTCGCCGACCATTAAAAGACAAAGGGCGAACCGATCCGGAACATGCTCCCAATTGACTCCGGCCGTACAGACGCAGCTACGCGGCGCTGGTCGTGCCATTCCAAGCCCACTCGCACACTCGGGAGCCGATCGCGATCAGCGCGGGCCGCAGAGCAGAACTTGGAGAATGCCAGTTCGATGATGGCTGGAGAGGCGAACCGGACCAAGCGGAACAGGGACCGACCGACGCCGAAGCCCAGATCGCTGCGACCGTCACAGACGACACCACCGGCCTGATTTCGAACAGGCCGGATTTCGTCAACCATGGGCATGTCAACCATGGGCACGCAATGGGCATCCCAAGGGCACGAACCACCGAAAATGCAGGTCAGCGACCCTGGTAGGGCCGCTGACCTGGTGTTTCTTGGAGCGGATGACGAGATTCGAACTCGCGACCCTCACCTTGGCAAAAAAAAAGGCGATGGACTGGAGCGCCGACGTGGCAAGTCCACCGCGCGGCGAGATTCGGCGACAGCGTCGCTCCGGGAGATTGTCTACGTGACGGAGAATCCTCCGATCTGTGACTCCGGGAGTGGGGCAACGATGTCGCGAAAGACGCCGTCGCCCACGAGGATCAGCGAGGCGAGCAGGGTCCGGATTTCGTCCTCGGTGGCCCATTCATTCGATGGGAACGTCGCCCCGGCAACCATTGGCGGGGCGAGTATCGTCTGGCAGTACCAGTCGCCGACCTTGAAGATCGACATTGACAACGGGGTCGCGGAAGTGGGCCCTGCATCCCTTGAGGACAGCCGTAGTCCGACCTCCGTGCCCGCGACAGCGACGCTTTCGGTCGGTTGGCGGGCGAGCGAGCCGGTCAGCAACGACGTTCCCTCCCAACACTCCACGTAGAACAGCGAATCGTCGCCGGTGAACTCGTAGACCTGGGATGTGGGTCCATCGGAGGGTGGTGTGTCCGCGACGGCGCTGAAGCCGGGAGGTGCGTCGATCGTCGCTTTCGTGCCTTCGAAAGTGACCAACGACAGCAACGCCACCGCCTCGTCGGAGGTCAGGCCGGTGGATGCCGCCGCCACTTCGGTGCCGCCGGGAAGATCCCACGTGAACTCGAAGCCACCGTGAGCCGGCGATGCCTCGCGGTAGCGGCCGTGCTGCCCTCCGATGTCAAACTCGTGGATGGTGCCCGTGGTGGATGAGTCCTCGCGGTCGAAGCTGGACGGCCCGACCTCCACCACGAGGCGAGGAGCATCCCACAGCGGGCCATCGCCAACGAGTACAAGCGTGTCGCGGTCGATCGCGCCGCCGCCCGCGGTCTCTGTGAAGGCGCTGAACGTCCACGCGGGATCGACGCTGATGAAGCGCAGCACGGTGCCCGGCTGGAGCGCCGCGCCGAGCAGCGGGATTCCGGCGGTGGGTGGCGGTGATGACGCGGGTGGAGTGGTCGGGGTCGCGGTTGTCGTCGAGGTACCAACCACTGGGGGCTCCGTGGTCAACGTGGTGGACTGCGGTGGCGTTGAGTCGGCAGGCCGCAGTCCGGGGCGATCGTCGCCACTCCAGACGACGACACCGCCCACGGCGAGCATCAACGCTGCCGCGCCGGTGACGACTCGGCGAATACGCCGTCGGCTGGACAGTTGCAGTGCACGTCGCTCGATGCTGGCTAGGTCGTCGCTCATTGGACGTACCGGGTAGACGGCGCGCACGAGTTGGGACAGCTGGTGATCATCCATGACGTACCTCTTTCCCACCCGTCGTCTCATCGCCGAGGTAGACACGCAGCTTCTGGCGCGCACTGTTAAGCGCTGCCGCGACCGTTCCTGGGGCGACCTTCATCGCAGCGGCGACGTCGGCCTGCGACAGGTCGGCGACATAGCGAAGGAGCACCGCCGTTCGCTCTCTCGGCGGCAAACGTTCGAACGCGTCGCGAACCTCGATACTCCACCACCCGTCGTCCGCCGTCGGAGTCGCGGCCAATCCTTCCAAACGTTCCCGCTCCGAGCGCCCGCGTCGAGCGCGCCGGCGCGCGACGTTGAGCGCCACGTGGTAGGCCCAACCACCGGGCGACTCCATCTGCCGGACTCGCTCCCATCGTTCGAGCACACGGGCACACGCCTCATCGGCGACATCACGCCCGACACTCGCATCGCGGCACACGGCGGTCATCGTGGCGACGAGGCGCGGGTGCTCGGCGCGATACCACGTCGAGAAGTCAGCCCTCAGAACGATGTCCACAACAACTACAAGTCACAGGCAGCCTCGTTTGTTGGGTCGAGTGGTCGCGAGCGGCAGGGCACTCCCAGTTCTGAAAGAACTTCCTACATGATCGCGAACCGAACGCTACGAAACACGCAACCTCCTTGCACCAACATCCTCCATCAGGGCATTCTGCGCTTCGGTCTCGGGCCGTGAGCGTTGGGGGTGTGCAGGCAATGGTGAGCGAGCCTGCTGAGAGAGACGATGACGCCAACGTGAAACTGTCCTCGGTCGTGTCCGACACATTCGGGGTGACGGGCCGGATGATCCCCAAAATGAAACCAACCCGGACCTTTGCAGGTCCGGGTCATTTCCGATCTCCCGAGAGATCACTTGGAGCGGATGACGAGATTCGAACTCGCGACCCTCACCTTGGCAAAGGTTGTGGTCACCGTCCGTACAGTCCGTCTACTGCTGCGCAGTAAGCCATAGTCCGCAAAACCGTCCGGGAAATCCGTCTGGTCCGTCCAGTTCGTATACCGCTGTACCATCACACACGCGCTATGTGCGCGTCAGCTCGCCTTGCGGACGCCCGCATGGCCGCTACGGACCATCTTGGCGATGGACCGGTTCTCGATCAGCCGCGTGCCGACCACGACCGCGAGCTCTTGACCAACGGCACCAGCGACGCATTCCAAGGTCTCCAACGTCGGACGCGTCCCACCATTCTCCATCCGCGCGATCGCAGACTGCGTCGTGCCCATCCGTCGGGCCAACTCGACCTGAGTCAAGCCCGCGTCGACACGCAGCTGATACACCAGCTCGCGAAACGCCGTGATACGCGCCTCATCCTCCACGACGTCACGGACCCGACCCGCGTCAGGTCGAGGCACCGATTTCCAACTCGTTCGCTCACTCATCTTGATCTCCTGTCAATCCGTGCTCAGTCATACGGAGCCAACGATCAACGGCGGCAACGATCGCCTCAGCCGTCGCCACAACCTCGGACGCCTCGGCATGGGTCGCGTCCGGCAGGTCGCCCGGGTAACGACCATCGACCGCCCACGGCTGCAACAACAACACATCCACAGTCACAAGCTCAGCGGCCAGAGATTGGGCGAGCAGCCCGACCAGCACAATGAGATCATGGGTCTTTCGGAACGGGGTCGACTCCTCGACCAACGCAGCCTTCAACGCCTTCTCGGCAGCCTGGTGAGCGTGGAAACACGCATCCGACTCGGGACCGCCGTGTGAGCGAGGAGCAATCGGGCGGCTCGTAGGTCGGTGCCAGCGAACTTCAGCCACTCGTCAGCGTTAGCCGACACGCCCGGCCTCGCGACGGTAGACCGACCGGCCTTCGCGCAGCGGCCAGTAGACCGCCGACCCAACTGCATCCCGATCGGCAGCTATCTCGGCGACATCTGTGATCACGATGTCGATTGGCACGAACGTGAGAATGGCACCTCGAATCCGGCGCATCAGTCCTCGACGCTCGGCCAGATCGGCGTGGTCGAGTACAACGAGGAGGTCGAGATCAGAGTCCGGACCGTCCTCACCGCGAGCCACCGACCCGAACACGATGACCTCGACCGGATCGAACGCATCAACGATCTCCTGAACAACCAGCGGCAAAGCATCACGCAAAGTGAGCCCGTCATACCGCCCCTCGACATCGACCGTGTGGACAATAGTCACGACGCAAAGCCTACTCGTGCTCTGGTCGAAGGTCAGGACCTCGTCGGCAGTCGGCGACTGCGGTGGCGAAACACCTGGGCAGCATCGCCAGGGTGTCGCTGTTGCCTCCCAATGAAACGGGCCGACGCCGACCAAAGTCCCACTCGACCGCTGTTCGTACGGTCACAGGACGACGGTATGCCGCTACCCGAGCGCTCGAGAGGCCCCGTCAGTGTTCAGGATGACGTCGCCGAAGTTTCACAGGTCAAGGTTTGCCCCAGGGCACCATGGGATCAGCGAAACAGCGACCCCTGCCGATCGCGCCACTGCACGTTCCATCACGGGTGGAGCATCGGCTCGCTTCTTGGTGATCAGCGCGCCAATGAGTTCAGCGGCGGCGCTGTCGGCACCCGGGACGCAATGCGCGTACACGTTCAGTGTCGTCGATGACCTCGCATGGCCAAGGCGTTGCGCCACAGTCGTCACAACAACCAGATTGCTCAACATCTGCATCGCCATGAAATGCCGCAAGTCATGCAGCCGAAAGTGGCCGACTCCGCTCCGGCGAATGAACCCGACGAACGTCTTGGTGACCCAGTTCGGTGCCCACGGCGTTCGGCCATCGAGCTTGTTCGTGAACACAAACGACTCACGGTCCACGTTGATGCCGCGATCGGCTTGGCGCGAACGGTGCTCACTCAACTGGTCGACGACAGTGTCGTCCAGGGCGACGTTGTAACAGCGATGTGTCTTGGTGGCACGGAGCACCGGGCCCGATGGACCGTCGACATAGCCGCGGGTGAACCCGATCGACCGGCCTGCCAGATCCACATCACCCCACCGCAGGCCAAGCATCTGGCTTCGACGCGCCCCAGTGCACGCTGCGACCCAGACGTAACCAGCGAATGCCGGGTTGCTTGCCTCAACGAAGCTCAGCAGGTCTTGGACCTGGCCGGGCGCGGGCGGGTGCATGTCCGAAGGCGGCACTGACGGTTTGGACGCCGTCGATGCTGGGTTGAACCACACCCACCCCCACCGCACCGCTTGAGCCAGCGACCGGTGCAACACGCCATGCACCTGCTTCACTGTCGCTGCTGACAATGCACGCCCGCTCGGCCCGCCCCGGCGTAATAGGTGGAGATACATCGTGTCGATGTCGAGCGTGGTGAGCTTGGTCACAGCGATGTCGCCGATCTGCGGTTTG
>JANPLQ010000138.1:0-44720 GCA_031422395.1 Ilumatobacteraceae bacterium
CGATGGGTCCTGTTGGTTCGACGTGTCGTAGGCGAACGCTGTGACCGCGTAGTCGCCCTGGATCGGCAGGTTGACCGACAGGGTCCATGTCGTGGCGGTTGCGCCTGGGCTGGCAAGCGTGGCGTTGAGCAGCGAGTATGCGGCCGCCAGGGTGCCGTTGGCCTGGATGTACAGGCCGCTAACCACTTCTTCGACGGTCAGCCGAACGGCCGAGACGCCGATGTCATCGGTCGCCGCGCCCGTCAGGTCGAGATGCAGCACCTGGACGCCGGTCTGGGTGCCGGTCGGCGTGATGGTGCCGTCGGGGAAGGCATCGCCCGGAACCTGGACGTTAATCGTGAGGTTTCCCCGGTTGGCCGATGGAGTGGTCAGCCCGAGGTCGTCAGTGGCTCGCACCGAGAACGTGTAGGTCCCCGGCACGACGTTGAACGGCGTGGTGTAGGACCAGTTGTAGGTGGTTCCGTTGATACTGTTCCCTGGCGAGATCCGGAACAGGCCGGCCACCAGGTCGACGCCCCAGACGCCGCCCGCTGTGAGGTTCTCGCGGGTCGAGCTGTTGCGCAGGGAGATCTGGACGAAGTTGAGGTCCTCGTCGTCGGTCGCTGTGCCGGAGAACGTCACCGGACTGCCTGGCGCCATCGTGAGGGCGTTCACCGCGGTCGGCGGGATCATCACCGTTGGTGTGGAGATCGTCACTGTCGGTGGGAGCGCCGTGCCGCTGACGAGCCAGGTTCGATCGGCGCTTCGCAGGTCGGACTGGCCTGCCGTGTCGACGGCGATTGCCTGCATCGTCCATTCACCCTCGTACGGAAGCGTCAACTCGTACGACCACGTGGCGCTCGTGGCGCCGACGACGTCCGGCAAGCCACGGAACGTGTTGTATGTGGTGGACGTGCTGCCATCGGCTTGGATGTAGCGGTTCTGGCTATCACGGAACGAGAACGTGATCGAATTGACCCCGAGATCGTCCTGCGCTGTGCCGGTCACGATGAATGTCGTGGTCGGGACAATGCCGCTGGACGGCCCGCTGATCGACGTGGACGGCGTCTGGTCCGTCACTCCGAACGTCTCAATCCGCTTGAGCGCCTTGCTCGCATCGTTGGTGCCGTTGACCGCGAACGTTTTGGCGTAGAGCTGGATGCGACGGTTGTTCGGGATGTTCAGCGACAGCGACCAGTTGGTCGTGGTCGCGTTCGGCGAGGCAAGCACCGTGTTGATCGTGTTGCCACCACCCCACGTGGTGAGGTTGTCCTGCAGGTACTGCCCGGAGTCGCGGTCACGTACTTCGAGCTGGACCCGCAGCACTCCGCTCGTTGCTCTGGCGGTGCCGTCGACCACGAACGGGACGCCGGCCTCTTCCACACGACCTTCGATTGGGTTCACGATCGTCGTCTCGTTGGCACCCGACACGGGAATGTTGTTGAAGTCGTAGAAGGCGATCCGTCCGACGTTCATGTCGCCCTGCGTGGTGGCGTCGCCACCAGCGATCACGCCTCGTGGGGTCACGAGCATGGCCTTGTTGCCCTCGAAGGAGTTGGAGCCCGGGTTCCACTCGACGGCCTTGCCGGTGGCGGGGTCAAGTGCCCCGACGTGGTCACGAATCACGATGTCGTCGCCGAGTCCGTAACCGGCCAGGCCTTGGCCGCGTCCGTACCCGACATTGGTCAATCCGGGCCAAGGGTCCGCCGCAGTGGGCGATTCCATGTAGTTGAAGTGGCCGCCGAGGTACACAGCGACCTCGCTGATCGCGACCGAGTACACGCTGTCGAACAGACGCGAGATCCACAGCGGCTCGACGTTGTCGCCGCCGTCGATCGGATATGCCACAGCGGTGTCGCTGATCGGTGGGCGATCGCCACCGGAGCCGCTCGACACCACGAAGTACTGGTCGTTCGGTGCGATGTCACCGGCGTAGATCCGCGTGACACCGCCGACGAACTGCAGGTTGTCTTCCCACAACCGACTGCGCCACGGGAGCAGCTGGTTGTCCTGTGTGTTGATCAGGCCCATCCCGTAGCGGGTCTGGCCGGCGATCTCGCTGCCGGTGTGGACGACAAGCAGCTTGGTTCCGTCATGGGTCAGCCTGAGCGCCTGGACCGTCAATTCACCGTTGACGCCGACGCCTCCAGAGAGGTTGTTCACGAAGCCCGTCACGAGCTGACCGGAGGTGGCGCTGACCGCCGCGAGGCTGATTCGTCCCACGTTGTTGACCGTCGTGAACTGGCCACCGACGTACACCGTGGTATTCGAGGCGTCGACTGACGTTGCGGCTCCGTTGGCATTTGCGGTGAAGGTAGTGATCGTGGCGCCAGTGACCGGGTTGATCGAGGCGATCTTGCGCTTGGCGACGCCGTTCACAGTGTCGAATCGACCGACGACGAACAGCTTGGTGCCGTCCGGCGACGCTTCGACCTCGGTAACGCCGCCGCCCCCGAACACGGGCCGGAAGGCTGTGTCGATCAGTCCGGTGTCGATGTTGTACGAAGCGAGGCTGGGCTGATTGATGGTGGTGGTGTTAGTCGTCGTGTTGTTGCGGATGGAGGTGAAGGTGCCAGCGATGAAGACGCGGTTGCCGATGTATTCGAGGTCGGTGATCTCACCGGTCGTGATCCGCGGGTGGTTGGTCCGAACCACGTCATTGGCGATCCGCGTGTGTCCTGGCAACGGCTGCTGTCCAGCAGTTGACGAACTCACGGTGATCGAGAGCGAGACTAGGCTCTTTGCGCTGGTGTTCGGCACAGCATCGCTGGCGTCGACCGTGTAGGTATGGACCGAACCCGCAACGAGGCCGGTGTCGGTGAACGACGTGGTTGCCGTCGATCCGATCGACGCGGCCCCACCATCGCGATACACACGGTAGGTGATCGGCAACGACGGGTCGGTCGACGCCGCCCAACCAATCTGAATCGAACCAACCGACAGGCTTGAGCCTGCAGGACGGCCAGGGACCGTCGGTGGCGTCGTGTCGGCCACGGTGAGCACGGTGATCGAAGCCGAAGCCGAGCTCTGCGCGCTGGCGTTCGGCACAGCATCGCTGGCGTCGACCGTGTAGGTATGGACCGAACCCGCAACGAGGCCGGTGTCGGTGAACGACGTGGTTGCCGTCGATCCGATCGACGTGGCCCCACCATCGCGATACACACGGTAGGTGATCGGCAACGACGGGTCGGTCGACGCCGCCCAACTGATCTGAATCGAGCTCGACGACGGGCTCGTCCCGGTTGGAATGCCAGGGACCGTCGGTGGGGTGGTGTCGGCCACGGTGAGCACCGTGATCGAAGCCGAAGCCGAGCTCTGCACGCTGGCATTGGTCACGGCGTCGACTGCGTCGACCGTGTAGGTATGGGCCGAACCTGCAACGAGGCCGGTGTCGGTGAACGACGTGGTTGCCGTCGATCCGATCGACGTGGCCCCACCATCGCGATACACGCGGTAGGTGATCGGCAACGACGGGTCGGTCGACGCCGCCCAACTGATCTGAATCGAATCAACAGATGGGCTCGTCCCGGTTGGAATGCCGGGCACCGTCGGAGCGGTCGTATCGCCAGGCACAACACCCTCGTCGCCGACCGCCTGATCGACGACCACGTGGTCGAAGTTGGCCGTGAACGTCTTGGCTGCCGTATCACCGATCTGGACGCGGCCGACCGGGGTCGTTCCGGTGTCGGTCTGCCAGCCGGTCACGATCGCCACGCCATCGCGGTAGAGATCCCACGTCGTGGCGGCGCCGACGCTGCCGCACAACTCGACGTTGTGCCAGCCGGTGCCGAGTGCCACGGTCGTGGTTCGGGCGACGCCCCCGAAGTCGTTCCGCATCTGCACGGTGCCATTGCTGGCGACGAACGCCTTAATGATCGGGCCACCGACCGCAGTCCGCAGTCGAAACAAGTCGACGCCAGAGCCGGAAGCGAGGTTGACGCTGACGCTCATGCAGATCTGCGTGTACGTCGTCGCCAGGTCGAGATTGGCGAAAGCCGACTGGCTGGTGACCTGGGCACGGGCGCTCGGTGCCGCAGGGCTGCCGATGGCGTTGTCGATCGTGAGTCTGGTGACGGTCGTCCAGCTCGAGAGGTTCCCGCTCGTGAAGTCATCAGCGGTAATCGCGGCTGCCGACACCACTGAAGCTGGTACGACCGAGACCACCGCCGCCGTCGCCACTAACGAAACACCTACTACCGCCGAAAACAATTTACGCAACATTGTACAAGACCCTCCGCCTTTGGACTCCCGACCGCCGAAAGTGACCAACAGGCACTGTACGTACGAAACGACCGAATGTCTAGCGATACGCGCCGATCTTGAGAAAACACATGCTGTTTGAGGCTCCATGCCCTCCGGTAGTGGTGGGGCCACCGCAACGCGTGCGAAAATGCCCGCTGTGCAGGCAACAGATGAGCACGCTTGATCTCTGGTGTATCGATCGTGGCACGTTCCGTCGGCAGCGATTGGTTGCAAGACTGGCGGACCAGACTTTGTAAAGTTTTGCTCTGGTCCAACCCCGATTTGTGCCCGCGAGAACGCTGCAAGACGCTTCAAGACGCTCAATATTCGATCGGCACGTCGATTCCGTGTGTCGTCGGCCGACCGTTCAGGGGAAGAATTTGATGATTTCTGCGATAGCCGGTTCAGTTCGATGCAGATCTCTGACTCAATAGTCTCAACCTTTACTTGAAGGTTAAAGATATCTCAACCGACATCGGGGCGAACCAGCGGTCCGACATGGGCCAGCTCCGAGCGCCCGGCCCGGGACGCGCAACGACGGGGCGGATTAGCGCCCCGTCGTTAGCGGTAAATCAGATTTCGGGTTGGTTCAGCCAATCGGATTCACGTCGACGACCTTGCGGCCCTTGCGCTCACCGAACTGCACTGCACCGTCGATCAGCGAGAACAATGTGTCGTCGCCACCGATCGCCACATTCTTGCCAGGGTGGAAGCGGGTCCCGCGTTGGCGGATGATGATCGTTCCTGCACTGATTTGGGTGCCACCGAAAACTTTGACACCCAAACGCTGGGCATTCGAGTCACGGCCGTTGCGGGTAGAACCGCCACCTTTGGTCTTTGACATGAGCGGCTCCTCAACTGTCCTTGTTCGATGCAGTCTTGATCGAGGTGATCTCGACCACGGTGTACTTCTGACGATGGCCGTACCGGCGACGCTCGTTGGCCTTGGCCTTGTAGGTGAAGCCGTTGATCTTTGGGCCTTTCGTCTGGCCGACGATCTTGGCAGTGACCGAAGCGCCCTTCAGCGCATCAGAACCGGCGAGCACGGAATCACCGTCGACAACCAGCACGGGAGTCAACGATACGTCGCTTCCCTCGTCACCATCGAGCAACTCAAGGGACACGCGCTGGCCCTGGGTTACTTTTTCCTGTTTTCCACCTGAGGCGATCACTGCGTACATAGCTCGTTAGAGGCTATCGAGCGCGGTCCTGGCCTCCAACCGGAGCGGCAAGCAATCACAACGAGCCCGACAGACCGCCGTCGACCGTGATCACAGGCCCATTCACGACCACGTGGGCCCCCGGCCGGAACATCGGTCGGCTACTCGAGCAGGCCGAGATCGATACGAACGCCGCGGCCATCGCAGTCGGGGCAGGACTCGGAGAACTCAGTCAGGAGGCCTTCGCCAATCCGTTTGCGGGTCATCTCGACCAGGCCTAGTTCGGAAATATCGAACACCTGGGTACGGGTCTTGTCGCGGGCGAGCGCCGTTCGGAACGAGTCGACCACCTTGGATCGATTGTCTCTGATTTCCATGTCGATGAAATCGATCACGATGATTCCGCCAATGTCACGGAGCCGCAACTGCTTGGCGATCTCCTGGGCCGCTTCCATGTTGTTGTAGAACACGGTTTCTTCGAGGTTCGACTTGCCAACGTTCTTGCCTGTGTTGACGTCGATCACGGTCAGCGCTTCGGTGTGCTCGATGATCAAGGAGCCGCCCGACGGCAGCCAGACTTTTCGGTCAAGTGCCTTGTGGACCTGCTCGTGGACGTGGAATCGTTCGAAGATTGACAGTCCCTCTGCTTCGGAGTCGTAAAATTCGATCCGGTCCGCCAGTTCAGGGTTGAAGGCAGTGATGTAGTTCCGGACTTCTTCGTACAGCCGACGATCGTCGATCACCACACCGCGGTAGTCGGGGTTGAATTCTTCACGGATCACTCGAACGGCGAGTTCAGGTTCGCGGTAGAGCAAACCCGGCCTCGCCGACTTGGCCGCTTTGCGTTCGATCTCTGCCCATTGATCGAGCAGAAGGTGCATGTCGGCTTCGAGGTCAGCCTCGGTGGCATGTTCAGCAGCGGTACGGACAATCAGCCCGTGCTGTTCGGGCTTGACCCGATCCAAGATGTTACGAAGTCGCTTGCGAGCGTCGTCTTGTAAACGCTTCGAGATGCCGTACGTCTTGGAGTTTGGAATCAGCACGACGAATCGGCCAGGAAGCGAAACTTCCTGCGTGAGTCGGGCACCCTTCGCCCCGATCGGGTTCTTGGTGACCTGGCACATGATCATCTGACGCGCCTTGAGCACGTCTTCGATCCGGGCGCCACTTTTGGCGACGATGTCTTCGGCGTCGTACTGCACGTCACCTCGGTACAGCACGGCGTTCTTCGGCGTCGAAATATCGACGAACGCCGCCTCCATGCCCGGCAAGACGTTCTGGACTCGGCCGAGATAGATGTTGCCATGGATCTGACTGACATCGTCGGACGGTCTACTGACGTAGTGCTCGATCAGGTTGCGACCTTCCAGAACGGCCACCTGCGCCATCCCTGGTCGTGTCTGGACGCACATGAAATACCGGCCGACCGGCTTACCGTTACGTTCGCGGCCCCGGCGCTGCTCCATCAGATCTTGCTCGGCGGCGCTCGGCTTGAGTTTCACACGTCGCTTCTTGCGGTCCCCACCTTCGGCGCCGGCTGGCATGTCGGGCCGGTCAGTCCTGTCGGGTTTAGGTCCTGCCTGCTGGCTGCGCTGGCTTCCATCAGCAGCGCTGGAGCCACTCCCACGCTTGCGGCGTTTGTTGGCCGGCTTGGAAGCGTCGCCCCTATCGGCGTTGGCGTTCGACCTCACAGCAGGACCAGGAGGCAGAATCGCCGGTGCCGGTCGTGTATCACCAATCTGAGGCCTACGAACAAGCGCCTTTTCGGCTGCTACGACGTCACGGACGCGACCTTCACGGATCGGTTCCGGTAGTTCTTCTGGCGACCGATCGTCGTCAGCACCTCGTTCGTCGCTGTCAACGTCGCTGTCAACGTCGCTGTCATCGTCGCTGTCAACGTCGCGGACATCGCTCGACTCGTCGACATCACCTCCGTCGGCACCGGCGTCTGGCTTCTTGCGGCCTTGGCCGCCTCGTGAACCACGTCGTCGTTTGCGAGCGGGTCCGGCGACCTGCTCAGCAGACTCTGGCTGATCGTTGCCCGGTTCGGTCGCCGACGTCGTGTCGGCGGGAGTGGTCGTGTCGTCCATACTTGTGGTCCCTTCGTCTGCGGGCACCGCTCGGGTGCTCGCACCCACGAGGGCGGGCAAACGTGATTTCGTCGCGCCGCGTTCCGTCGTGGTCAGTCCAGTGGAGAGTTCGATTTTCAGTGAGGACCTGATGCCCCTGGTTCGGATGACCAGCCGTGGCTTCGTCGCGCAGCGCGGACGGATGCAACACCGCGTCCCCGTAAGCGAGCTGGTCGTGCCGGGGGGTAGTGGCACCGTCCTCGCAGCCGATGTTTCGGGCTGGTTTGTACACCCGCACCAAGTGCGGTTTGATCCGCGCCCAGAGTGATGACATGACGGAACGTAGTGTACAGCGCGTGAACACCGTCACCTGGGATCGAGAACCCCAATTCCAGTTAGCGCATCCGCCGCATGTGTACCGACTGGACAATCCCGAACATCGCGAAGTACGTGATCAGACTCGATCCACCGTACGAGATGAACGGCAACGGCAAACCGGTCACCGGCATGATCCCGAGGGTCATCCCAACGTTCTGGAAGATCTGCCAGAGGAGCATCGTGAACACGCCGGCGCACAGGTACGTACCCAACAGGTCACGCGAGAGCGAAGCAATCCGCCAAATCCTCATCAGACACACGACGAAGACCGCCAGGAGCAGCGCACATCCGGCTAGCCCGAACTGTTCACCGACGGCAGCGAACGGGAAGTCGGCCCACATCACGGGCACCGAACCGTCATTCGTGAGCCGCCCGTCGAGCCAACCCTGGCCCCATAGTCCACCAGTTCCCAATGCGCGAACGGCGTTGCGTACCTGATACACGGCATCTTGGAGTTGTTCGTCAGTTGTGTCCTGATCGAGGAACACCCGCAGTCGCTGCTTCTGATATTGGTCTACAAAGCCACCGACGAAGGCAGCGACAACCGTCACGAGCGACATCGCGCTGATCAGCGCGATGTAACGCGCCTTGGCGCCGGCAACCAGCAGCACACCCATTGCAACGGACACCAGCACAGACCCCGTCCCAAGGTCCGGTTGGATCACGACAAGCACTGTGGGTACACCAACCATGATCAACCCACCGAGGAACCGGGCGTAAGTGACCTCGTCACTGCGACCTTCGGCGAGGTAGACGGCGAGGAACAGCAGCACCGTGAACTTGGCCACTTCAGCCGGCTGCAAGTTGAACGGGCCAAAGTCGAACGAGATTCGGTCTTCGCCCTGAGCGAAACCCATCAGGAGCAGCAGTACCAGGAGCGCAATCGTTGCGCCGTATAAAAACGATGCGCGTTCCTTGAACCATTCGTAGTCGACCGACATCACGGCCACCATCACAACGCTGGCGATGATCGCGAACACGACCTGGCGGGTGGCGTAGGCGTACGGGTCACCATCGATCTTGGTTCGCGATGCGGAGTACACGACGAAGCATCCCGCGATTGTGAGCACTCCCTGGGTCAGCAACAGCACCCAATCGACATTGCGGCTCGGATCGGCCGGGCTCGAGCGAATGTTTCCGAGCCCGCTGTCTGGCTTGCGCTCGAGAAAGGTCAACGCCATGACGCTCTCACCGACATCAGTCGACCGACCGGTCCTGAGTCAATACACCGCTACCGAACTTCGAGTTGTAGCACGACAGATCTGTCATTGCGAACGGCGGTGCCGAGACAACCGCATGGAGGTCGAGCGGTACCGACAGGGTCACTTCGTCTGTTGTCCTCAGGCCGGACAAGGCCAGGAACGTACATTTCACCACCGGTGCCGCCGCCTGAGACCCATAGCCAGCCTTCTCGAGATACGCGGTCACCACATAGGGGCGTTCCTCATCGGTGCTGAAGGCGGTGAACACCGACGAGTCATTCCACGGGTAGTTGTTGGCACCCTGTGCCGTCCCAGTCTTCCCTGCGAGGGGAATCGCCTCCTCACCTCTCGGATAATCAAGGAACAGATGCTCGCCCGTTGTCTTGTGGTAGTCGTTGTCGGGTCCCACTCCCCGGCCATAAATCACCCGCTGCAAGCCCTGCACGATGGGCGCCCGGACCTCGTCCGGCATGGGGATTTGACGGATCAGTGTGGGGGCACTGAGGTCCTCGAAAACCGTTCCCTGCGTGAAATCGGCAAAGCCCGGCTGCCCATCCGGAACGCCTGGATTCCAGATCGCTCGGATCACGGTGGGCTGCAAGACAAAGCCGCGGTTGGCGATCGTCGCGTACCCGGTCGCCAGGTGCAGCGGCGTTGCCGACAGGAGTCCTTGCCCGATCGCCAGTTGCACATTGTCGCCGACGTAGTAACCCCGACCTTCGTCTTCGCTGATGATCCCCTTCTCGGCATACAGCGCTTTGAGTTCCTTGTCGGGCACGGTGCCGTCGAACTCGAACGGCAACTCGACTCCGGTATCGGCACCGA
Organism: Ilumatobacteraceae bacterium; assembly: GCA_031422395.1. Classification (GTDB taxonomy): domain Bacteria; phylum Actinomycetota; class Acidimicrobiia; order Acidimicrobiales; family Ilumatobacteraceae; genus Ilumatobacter. The sequence goes on from JANPLQ010000138.1 coordinate 9,856, forward strand.
AGCCGAACAACTCGACCTTTGCCTGCAGCACCGGGAGGAAGTTGTTGCGCTTCATGATGTCTTCTCCGATGCGGTAGAAGAAGGCATCGGACGAGACCGCAAGCGCATCCTCGACCGTGACGGTGCCGTACACGCAGGGCCGACCCGAACCTGCGCAGACCGCATTCTTGTATTCACACCGAACGAGCCCCTTATCGCACAGGTTCTCGTCGACGGTCGTAAGTTTGTAGGAGCCCGTATCTTCGAACGGCTCCCCTGCTGAGATCAATCCGGTGTTCAACGCCGCGAAAGCGGTAAACGGCTTGAAGGTGGAACCCATGTTGTAGCGACCTTGAATCGCTCGGTTGACGAGGATCGATTCGTCTGGGTCGATCGGAGTCCCGTCAGGTTTCTCCGACGGAAAGATCTGTGCGAACTTGGTACTCGACAAGCCCGCCTCGAACCACCGGTTGTCGAACGTCGGGTAGCTCGCCATGGCGATGATCTCGCCGTTCGAGTAGTCCATGATGATCTCTGACCCGGCCGGCGCCTTCAGGAACACGGTGTCGGGTTTGGTGATATCCATTTTCTCGCGGCTGCCGTCGGGCTTCTTGACCTCGGGATTCGGGGCTGTTTGGGTACGGCGCAGCTTCAATGTGGTCTCGAGTACCTGTTCGGCGTACTGCTGGTACTCGAGGTCTATCGTGAGTTGCACGTCGTACCCGTTGATCGGGTCGACTTCCTCGAGTACTCGCACCGGTCGATTGGCGGCATCGACTTCAAGCTTCTTGTAACCCCAGGTTCCGTGCAACACCGCTTCCATGCTTCGCTCGACACCGAACTGCCCAACACGTTCGGTCAGGATGTACGACTCGTACAGCGGATTCTTGAGTTGCTCTTTGGTGATCGCCCCCATGTACCCGATCACGTGAGCGGCATGGGGTGCGTACGGATACACGCGCTTTGATTGGGTCAGAATCTCGACGCCAGGGAAATCCTCGATCCGTTCAAGGATCGCGATCGCGGTCGGTTCATCGATGTCTTCTCGTACCGGCATCGGGAGGAACGTGCTGTACTGGTCGGAGTCGAATCGTCGTTGCATCTCCTCGATCGGGACATCGACCCAACCCGACAGGCGCCTGAAGATCTCCTCACGCTGCGTCTTGCGACGCAACATCTGCCAATCGACCGCCACGGTCAGGATCCGTTCGTTGTCAGCCAGAATTCGGCCGTGCACGTCAAAGATCCGGCCACGCTCGGGCGCCAGTCGAACGATCCGAGTTCCAGCAATCGTGACGCTTGCCTGAAGCTCCTCGGCCTTGACAGTCTGAAGAAACCACAGGCGAACACCGAGCAGCGAGAACAACATCACACCGACAAGGGCAAGCACCCCGAGGCGAGCGGCGCGGCGATCAACTGCCATAGCGCGAGTCTCGCGTGGTTCGGTGCCAATGTTGCGGCGCTCTGCTCGTGACTCGGTCAGTCATTGGGCATTTTCCATTCCGGTCGGGCGAGCTTGAGCGTCCATCGTCCGATCGGAACGAGTGCGACGCTGGCGATTGCAGCAGCAACGGCGACCACCGGGACGATCTTTGCCATCTCGGGCACGAACGCATCTTCCTCGCCGATGAAACGCCGAACGACGGGTACTCCGGCCTCGCCAACCGCGGCACCGAGGGCGACGAACGCGGCCGCCATCCACCAGGTTGTTTCAATCCGTACGAGATCGACCCAACCAGCCACGTAGCCGGCGAGCCCCATCGTGATTCCCGATGATCCAAGCGGCGTTCCAACGGCCAGGTCATACATCAGGCCGACTGTAAAACCTGTCAGGGCACCACGTTCTGGGCCGCCCGCGGCGCCTGCTGATGCGGCGAACGCCAGCACGATCTGAACGATCACGCCAAACGGTCGCATCTCGACGAGCAGGGTCTTTTGAAGTGCCAGCAGGATCATCGCGATCGGGACGATTCTGGTCAGCGAGCTATTGAGTATCCCACCGATCACGAGGATGTCACCCGGTGACCAGTTCAGTCGGCGGTTGATACAGGATCACAGTCAGGAACGCCAGGTGGTCGAGATCGGCGCTGAGCTCGACCTCGAGTTCAAGTCCCCCGACACCGTCCCGTTGCATCACATTGGCGACGCGCCCGATCGGGATGTTCGGCGGAGCGAGGCTTTCACTTCCGCCGGCGGTCAGAACCGCGTCCCCTTCGACTACAACACCGAACAACGGTGAATCGGCGATGAACCTGACGCGAGGAAGCCGTTGCGTGCCAAACCCGTTGAGCGCGCCGGTTTCGCGTGTTACCTCGATCACCACAGTTGTCGTTGTCGTCGAGGTGGACGAACTGGTTGTCGTCGTGGTGTTCGACGGGGTGTTCGCAGCCGAGCCACTGGCACTACCGCTCCCAGGCACCGTGGTCGAGGTTGTCGATGATGTGGTCGGCGTGGTGGTTGACGATGTCGACGAGGTCGTGGTGACATCCTCGACCGCAAGCCCGCTGGGAACCGACGCCGGCACCGTCGTCGATGGCGTCGGAAGCACCTCGGCCACCACCTTGACCGGCACGTGGTACGAGGGGTGCGTCACCAGCATCACGATGCTCGTGTGCGGTGCAACGCGGGTGATCTTGCCGACGAGTCCGGCATCGTTGACGACCGGCATACCGACCCTGATGCCAGCGAGTGAACCGCTGTCGATTTCGACCTGTTGGTCGAAGTTGCTGGGCGACAGCCCGATGATGCTGGCGGTGACCTTATCGAAGTCGGCGAGTGACTCGAGGTTGAGTTGCGCCCGAAGGTCGCGGTTCTCGGCGAGGGCGTTTTCGGCGGCGATTTCAGCACTGCGCTGAGCATCGACCTGACGTTGCAGTTGTTCGTTCTTTGCGCGCAGGTCGTCGTACTCAGTCATCCCCCGCCACGCACGTTCCACTGGCCGAGTGATCACATCACCGGCGATTTCGAATGGTCGGAGCGCATAGCCAAAGCCGGACCGTGCGGCGTTGAATACCGCGTTACCGCGCAAGTCGAGCGTGATGAGAAGGATCGACGACAGCAACAGGATGATCATCGTGCGCCGTCGGCCGGCGGAATAGATCGCCATCAGGCGCCCGGATTAGTAGTCGCCGCCGAGCGACATGAGCCCCCGCATCGCATCGATGTTTTCGAGCGCTCGACCGGAACCGATCACAACGCTGTACAGGGGTTCTTTCGCTACGCGGATCGGCATGCCCGTTTCGTGGGAAAGCCGTTGGGCCAGGCCACCGAGCAGCGCACCGCCGCCGGTCAACATGATCCCGTCCTCCATGATGTCGGCTGCCAGCTCAGGGGGCGTCTTGTCGAGCGTCGTCTTCACAGCGTCAACAATGGAATTGACAGGCTCGGCAAGTGCTTCACGTACGTGCTCGGTGGTGAGTTGAATCGTGCGCGGTAGCCCCGACACGAGGTCTCTTCCACGAATATCGGCGGTCAATTCCTCGTTGAGTGGCCAGGCCGAACCCATTTGGATCTTGATTTCCTCGGCCGTGCGATCACCAATCGCAAGCGAGTACTCCTTCTTGACGTATTGCAAAATCGCCTCATCGAGTTCGTCGCCTGCGACTCGAACCGACTGGGCAGTCACGATTCCGCCGAGGGAAATCACGGCGACCTCTGTGGTGCCGCCGCCGATGTCGACGATCATGTTGCCACTCGGTTCGTGAACCGGAAGATCGGCACCAATCGCTGCCGCCATCGGCTCCTCGATGATGTGCACAGGCTTACGCGCCCCGGCGTACTCGGCCGCATCTTGCACTGCTCGCTGCTCGACACCCGTAATCCCCGACGGCACGCAGATGATCATCCGTGGCTTCGACCACTTGCTGGCGTGAACCTTCTGAATGAAGTAGCGCAACATCTTCTCGCACACCTCGAAGTCGGCGATCACGCCGTCCTTGAGCGGACGGATCGCCTTGATGTGATTCGGCGTGCGTCCCATCATTCGCTTGGCTTCAGTGCCGACGGCGACCGGTCGCCCGTCGTTGACGTTGATCGCCACGACTGACGGTTCGTCAAGCACGATACCGAGCCCTCTGGCGTAGATCAGGGTGTTGGCCGTGCCGAGGTCGATAGCCAGATCGCGCCCGATACTCAAGGGATTATTCCGTGCCATCTCGACCTCCTTTCACACAGACTCGCGGCACACATACTCGCACAGTGAGACGATGTTACAGATTCGGGAAGAAGATGCCGATCTCACGGGTCGCGCTCTCGAGTGAGTCACTGCCGTGTACGAGATTCTCGGTGAACAGAATTCCGAGGTCGCCACGGACCGTGCCTGGTGCCGCCTTACGGGGATTGGTTGCGCCCATCATCGTGCGCACGACCTCCCACGTGTCTTCTGGACCTTCGATCACCATTGCCACAACCGGGCCGCGACTCATGAACTCGACGAGATCGGCATAGAAAGCCTTACCGACGTGCTCTTCATAGTGGCGAGCGAGCGTTTCGGCGTCGAGCGAGCGAAGCTCCATCGCAACGATGTCGAGGTTCTTGGCCTCCAACCGGGAGACGATCTCGCCGACGAGCTTGCGCTCCACGGTGTCGGGCTTCAGGAGGACAAGAGTGCGATCAGACATGGCCCCCAACGCTACCGCCGCATCGGGTCAAGCACGGAGGCCAGTCCCGACCATCGAAACATGGTCATTGATTCACGCTCCGTTGGTGGCTGGGCGGCGAGGGAAGCGCCAGCGACGAGCCGCACAGCGGCATTCGATTTTGCTACGTCGACGGAACCGGCGAGGGAAGCGCCAGCGACGAGGCGGACAGCGGCGTTCGAAGGAAGCGGAGCGGACGACGAACCCGCCATCAAGCACGGAGGCCAGTCCCGACCACTCAGTTGGCGAAGCGGCGGATCGCTTGTCGGGCGGCTCCAGCGACGTAGAGAGAGCCAGCAACAAGAACCGCATCATCAGGACCAGCCGAGCGCATCGCCGCTGAACAGGCACCTTCAACGGTGTCGTGGACGTACACCTCTCCACAACCCATCTCGCGGGCGGCACCAGCAACCTCAGTACTCGGTACGCCTCGCGGAGACGGCGCTGTGCATGCATAAACCACGTCGAACTCGTCGGCACGTAAGGCGGCGAGCATTTCTCTCGGGTTCCGCAACGTGCCAACGACGAGGATTCGTCTACCTTCAGGTTGGAAGTCGCCAAAGAACACCTCGGCGCACGTATCGGCGCCCGGCGGATTGTGGGCGCCGTCGATGATCGCCAGCGGTTGCACACCCATCACTTCGAATCGGCCGGGCATCGACACGTTGGCCAAACCTTCGTGAATCACATCCTCCGCCAGCGGCGCGGCGAAGAACGCTTCGACCGCTGTCACCGCCAACGTCGCATTGTCACCCTGGTACGAGCCATGGAGTGGGAGGAACACATCTGAGTAGATCGTCGTAGGTGTTCTGATATCAAGCGAGCGGCCGCCGATCGCCAGCGAGTTGTCGAGCGTCTCGAACTGTTCACCGCGGACCATGTGTGACGCTCCGCCCTCGCTGACAAAGATTGCCACGAGGTCAGGGTCGGTCTCCCCGATCACGACGGCACTGGCTGGCTTGATGATCCCGGCCTTCTCGCGGGCGATATCGGTCAGTTCAGGACCGGCGAACTCGTTGTGATCCATAGCGATATTGGTAATCACGGCAACTTGGGCGTCAACGATGTTGGTCGCATCCCACCGACCAAGCATCCCAACTTCGACAACTGCCACGTCGACAGCAACGTCGGCAAACCATCGGAACGCTGCAGCCGTGATCGCCTCGAAGTACGTCGGCCTGACGCCTACAATTCCTTCTAGGGCGGCGATCCCGGCGATTTGTTCCGCGAACTCTTCATCCGAGATCGGTTCACCGTTGCGTGCGATCCGTTCGTTGACCCGCTCTAAGTGAGGGCTGGTGTATGTGCCGACGGTCAGGCCCTGGGCAATCAACAGACGAGTAATCACCTGGACTGTTGAACCTTTGCCATTCGTGCCGGTGACATGAATCACTGGCTGCGCAAGTTGTGGGTCACCCATCGCTGCACACAATCGACTGATCGGTTCGATTGTGGGTGACGTGATCCGCCCGCTCGTCTCATACGACGCATGGTCGTCGAGGTAAGCAAGGGCTTGGGCGTAGTCCATCAAGCCTGGACTGTCAGCTGGCGGCCCGGCGCGGGCGGGCAGCCGGTACCTTGCGCGGCACAAGCGTCGGGTTGACCTTCGTGCGCACCATCTCTGCATCGATCTGGACCTTGCCGACGTCGGTTCTACCGGGGAGGTCGTACATCAGATTGAGCAGCACCTCTTCGAGGATCGCCCGAAGGCCTCTGGCACCAGTGCCTCGCAGAATCGCCAGGTCGGCGACTGCCTCCAGACCGTCGTCGCTGAACTCCAACTCGACATTCTCGAAGTCGAAGATCTTCTGATACTGCTTGACGAGCGAATTCTTCGGTTCGGTCAAGATCCGCACGAGCGTGTCACGGTCAAGCGAACGGACGGCCCCGATCATCGGGAGCCGACCAATGAATTCGGGGATCATCCCGAACTTGATCAGGTCCTCTGGCAACACCTGGGCGAACAGTTCACCCGGGTCGGTGTCGTTCTTGGCACGAACCGTGCCATGGAAGCCGACGCCGCCGTGCCCGATCCGACGTTCGATGATCTTTTCCAAACCGGAAAAGGCACCACCGAGAATGAACAACACGTTGGTCGTGTCGATCTGGATGAACTCCTGGTGCGGATGCTTGCGTCCACCCTGCGGTGGGACTGATGCTTGCGTGCCTTCGAGGATCTTGAGCAACGCCTGCTGCACCCCCTCGCCTGACACGTCACGAGTGATCGACGGGTTCTCGCTCTTGCGGGCAATCTTGTCGATCTCGTCGATGTAGACGATCCCGGTCTCGGCCCGTTTGGTGTCGAACTCGGCAGCTTGAATCAGCTTCAGCAGAATGTTCTCGACATCCTCACCGACGTAACCGGCTTCGGTGAGCGCCGTTGCGTCGGCAACGGCGAACGGGACGTTCAACATTCGGGCCAGCGTCTGAGCGAGGTGAGTCTTGCCGCAACCGGTGGGGCCGAGCATCAAGATGTTCGACTTCTGCAACTCGACGTCGTCACGCCGGGTAATCGTCGCCGACTGCTGATATTGGATTCGCTTGTAGTGGTTGTAGACGGCGACCGACAGAATCTTCTTGGCATCGTCCTGACCGACCACGTAGTCATCGAGGAAGGCTCGAATCTCGCGTGGGTTGGGAAGCTGATCGAAGGTGAGCTCACTCGAGTCGGTGAGTTCTTCCTCGATGATCTCGTTGCAGAGATCGATGCATTCGTCGCAGATGTAGACGCCCGGGCCAGCAATCAGCTTCTTTACCTGCTTCTGCGACTTGCCGCAGAACGAGCACTTGAGAAGCTCACCGGTGTCTCCAAATTTTGCCACGTCTGCCGTCCCTCCGAGAGTCCTGTTCGATCTCAGCGAATCGCGGACGAACGATCGACCGCGTCTCGGGTTGAGATCACAGTGTCGATGATGCCATACGCGAGGGCCTCGTTTGCTTCCATAACGAAATCGCGGTCGGTGTCAGCGTGTACTCGCTCGATCGGCTGACCGGTGTGCTCAGAGAGAATTTCCTCGAGCAGGTCACGCATTCTGAGGATTTCGTTGGCCGCCAACTCGAGGTCAGTGACCTGGCCGTAGCCGACTTGACCGTACGGTTGGTGGAGTAGAACGCGGCTGTGTGGGAGCGCCAGTCGTTTGCCTTTGGTACCGGCAGCCAGCAACACGGCGGCGGCCGATGCGGCCTGGCCGAGGCAGATCGTGGCGATGTCGTTACGGATGAACTGCATCGTGTCGTAGATCGCGAATAGCGAGGTGATGTCGCCACCAGGGCTGTTGATGTAGATGTTGATGTCCTTCTCAGGGTTCTCTGACTCGAGATGGATCAACTGGGCGCAGATCAATGACGCGATCTGATCATCGATCGGGGTCTGCAAAAAGATGATGTTGTCCTTGAGCATGCGGCTGTACAGGTCATACGCCCGCTCGCCACGGCTCGTCGTTTCAACGACATTGGGGACCAGATAGTTCTTGGCGTCCAGGTTCATTGGGTACCTTTCCGTTCAGTCATGGTCGTGATCAGCATGGTCGTGGTCGTGGTGGTCGTGATCAGCATGGTCGTGGTCATCATCGTCGTCATGATCGTCGTCATGATTATGGCCGAGCACGAGTTCACGATCGATGACGGTGCCCGAATCGTCGACCATCTCGACGTTGTGAAGCAACCAATCGATCGCCTTCGCCTTGCGGATCTGGGCGACCAGATCGGGGAATGCGTCGTTGCGCTCGTAGGCCTTACGGATCTCTTTCGCCTTTTGGCCGTACTGCATTGCCATCCGAGCGAACTCCATCTCGATCTCGTCGTCAGAGACTTCAATGTTTTCGGCAGCGGCGACCGCACGAAGTGCAAGGTCGGCTTTGACAGCCTCGGTGGCTTGCGGGCGGGTGTTCTCGATGAACTGACGGGCGTCTTGCCCTGTGGCCGACAGCCACGCTTCGAGGTCGATTCCTTGAGCTTGGAACTGGCGCGCCATCGTCTCGATCCGCGTTTGCATCTCCGACATCACCATTGGTTCTGGAGGTTCGATTTCGACAAGGCCGGTCAGCGCTTCGGTCAGTTTCGGCATCACGGACTGGCGGATTCGGCCAAGTTTTCCGTTACGGATCTGCTCGCTGATCGCTTCGTTCCACTCGTCGACCGTGTCGAACTCGCCTGTGTTCTCCGAAACCCATTCGTCGGTCAGTTCTGGGAGCTCCAACTCCTGGACTGCCTTCACGGTGACGGTGAAGTCGGCCGGTTCCTGGGTCCCCTTCGGCGTCGCCGTGAACGTCAGGGTGTCACCGGCCGACGCTCCCGTGAGATGGTCGTCGAATTCCTCTGCGACCCAGCCCTGACCGAGTTCGTAGGACCAATCCTCAGTATTCAGGCCGGGCGCTTCCACGCCATCACGTGTCGCCGCGAGGTCGATCGTAAGAAAGTCACCATCGGATGCAGGACGGTCGACATCGGCGAGCGTTCCACCCTGGCGAAGCTCTGAGGCGCGGGCTTCTTCAAGCTCCTCTGCAGTCGGCTCTGGCGAGTCGAGTTCGATCCTCAGACCGTTGTAGCCGGGCACGGTGATCTCTGGGCGGATCTGGCACTCAGCCTCGAACTCGACGAGACCTTGCTCCTGCCCACCAGTCACTTCGATCGCCGGTGTGGCGATCAGATCGACGTCGTGCTCACGGACTGCCTTGCCGAGATATTGCGGGATTGCCTCACGAAGGGCCTGCTCACGGGCGGCGCCGATACCGATTCGGGCTTCGAGGACCCGACGCGGCGCCTTGCCGTTACGGAAGCCGGGAAGCTTGACTTCGCGGGCGATCGTGCCGAATGCCCGATCGATGTCCTTCTCGAATTCGGCCTCGTCGACCTCGATGTACAGCCTGACTTTGTTCCCCTCGAGGGGTTCGACCGATGATTTCACAGGTCGCCAACTCTACCGGCGCCACGAACGTGCGTTACGTGGCTCACATCAGGCAGAATGGCGACGATGCAATTCTGGAAGCCACACGCGTTGGCGACCCCACATGAGGGTCAGCTCGATATGAAGATCGGCGACAAAGTCCGCACCACCGTCGAGATGCACGGCATCCCGACAGGAACCGAGGGCAAGGTCATCCTCGCCAACGGTTTCAACTGGATGCGTTACCGGGTCCTGTTTGACAATGGTGCCGAGCAAGGCGATCTCGACCATCGCAACCTCGAACCGATCGGCAAGACGGCGAAGCGATTGGCCAAGCGCCGCTAACAACCCCCGTTCATGTCGCGCCCAACCCCTGTATGCCGTGCTCAGCGCGACATGAACGAGTTTGGGTTCGGCTACTGGTCCTACTGGTCGAGGAAGACACGCAGAGATCCTGCGTAGTTGGCGACCCATACCTGGCGTGTCACCGCGTCATATGCGATTCCGACGGGGTGAACGCCCGACACGACGGTTTGGAGAATCTCCATATCGCTCGTGCGAACCTTGCTGATCGTGCCGTCCTGGTAGTTGACGACGTACAAACTGTCACCGTCGTCGGAGAGCGCCATCGTTCGTGTTTCGCTTCCCGTTTCAGCGATGCCGACGACCGAACCGGTCGATAGGTCGATCTTGCGGACCGAGTTTGCGGTGTGGTTCGAGATGTAGAGGAACCGGTCGTCGGCCGAAAGCAGTGCATGTCGGGGCGTGGCACCTACGTCAGTGAGGTTGCTGACGACGGTTCGCGAGTCGAGGTCGATCACATCGACCCGCGCCTCCCCCATCACGGTTACGTATGCCAACGTCGAGTCGCTGCCGATAGCGATGCCGCGCGGATGGCGACCGACATCGACCCGACCAAGCTCGGTGTCGGTTGCGATGTCGATGATTGACACGTCGAATCCGCACCAGTTCGACACCACCAATGTCGTGCCGTCAGGTGACACTGCGACGAACTTCGGCACGGCACCAGTCGAGATGACGGCGACGATCTCGAACGTCGTCGTATCGATCTTGTAGACGAAACTGTCATCCCAGTCGCCTGCGTCGCAGCCGTCGTCAGCGACCGGGTTGTAGCCAGGGCCGAACATCTTGTAGTTCGAGACGTACACGAATTTCCCGTCCGGCGTAACAGCCGCCTCGACGGGTGAACCCTGGACGACAGCGCCCCCTGGGACACCGAACGCCGACAAGTCGACTTCGTCAGGAATCGTGGCCACCTTGGCGCCGGTGGTGTCGTAGACCGCCACATTGTGGCGGTACATCATGTTCTGCGCGAAGAACAGACCGTTACCAGACGCCACGATGCTCTTCGGTTGCAGATCGGGGTCGGACACCGTGAACGCATCGACGAGTACTCGACTGCTCGACGAAACGCCGTCATCAACAGCGGCCGAGGCGCCCGTCGTTGTCGTTGTCGTTGTCGTCGTCGTTGTCGTCGTCGTTGTCGTGGACGTTGACGCTGTGCTGTCGGCTGTCAGGGTCGATGTCGATTCAGGAGCGGTTGTAGTTGCAGGAACGGTCGACTCGACGCCAACTTCCGCCGTATCGCTGACCGCCGACGCTGATCCTGAGTCAGACGGCTCGTCAGACAGGCCGGACACGAGTTCGCCTCCCTCGTTTGAGTTTCGGGATGTGGCGAGCAAGCCAAGCGCAACGGTAAGCAAAGCCAGTGGCCCGAGTACAACGAGTCGACGGTCGATGTTGCCGAGAGTAACGCGTGTGCTTGCACGGCAAGGTTGCCGGTACGCTGCGCAAGTCAATCACGGGATGTGGCGCAGCCTGGTAGCGCACCTGCTTTGGGAGCAGGGGGTCGGAGGTTCGAATCCTCTCATCCCGACTAGATCTAGCAGGTATGATATGATTACCGCTAGCTCAGCAAATCGCAATGTATCAGCGATGTATCAGACCTTGGGCACCGAATCGGCTCCTGGGGGTGCGAGATGGCTTGGAAATCGACAGGTCAAGCGACGGTCCGCAAGCAACGCGACAAGTGGGTTGTGCGGATTGACGGCATCGACACGACCACCGGCAAGCACCGGCCGCGCCAAGTCGGGACGTACGCGTCGAAACGATCGGCGTTGGCAGCTGCTCGTGCGACGAAGGCGGAGGATCGGTCGACCGAGCGTGGCACGGTGAGTTGGTTGGTTCGTCGGTATGTCGCCGGTCGGACCGACATCACCGAGAAGGCGCAAGAGCAATACGCCTGGGCAATCCCCCACATCGAGAACGGGCTGGGAGCGATCATGCTGTCAACGCTCGACCGCGACGATGTTGCCGGTTGGATCGATCGCTTGGCCGGTGGCGGCAAGTTGTCGCGGCGAAGCGTGCAGATCTGCCGGACGGTATTACGAGCAGCATTGAGCGAAGCCGTCGAGGAAGGGCTTATCTCGCGGAGCCCTGCAGCGCGTGTGGGGTTGCCGCGCACTGTTGCCAAGCCGGTCAAGGAGAAAGAAACAGTCGCTTGGACAGCGCCCGATGTCGACCGCTTTCTTGATGCGACCGCGGAGCATCGCTGGGCGATCGCGTTCCGGCTCGGCGTGCTCTACGGATTGCGTCGAAGCGAAGTACTCGCGCTTCGTTGGGATGATGTCGACGTCAAGGCAAACACGTTGCGGATCGACGAGAGCCTCGTGGCGACGAACACCGGGTCGGCGTGGAGCAACGCCAAAAACGAACGATCTCGACGAGTGATCCCGATCGACGCCGAGACGATGCGCGTGATCGCCCGCCGCCGCGCCGAACAGGCTGCCGAACGTCTCGCCGCCGGCGAAGAGTGGGAGGACAACGATCTGATCATCGCCACCCGTTCCGGTCGACTTGTGCTGCCACGATCGTTCGACCGATCCCTCGCCCTCGTCGTCGACAAGGCCGGACTTCCGAGGTTGACGAGCCACGGTTTGCGTCACACCGCAGCCACCCATATGGTCCAAGGCTCGAACGACCTCGGTGAGCTGAGAGCGATCGCCGACATCCTCGGCCACAGTCCCGAAATGTTGATGAACACCTACGCCCACGCCCTACCCAACAGCCAAACCGCAGTCGTCGACAGACTCACCCGGCCGGCTCGTTGACGGTTCAGTCCGCGGCCTACGGCCGACGGTTGGAGCGACCGAGTGCGGGCGGAACCGTTGTGGGTGCCGCTTCAACGACACCGACAGCATCTTCATCGATCCCGGCTCACCCTCGCAGAACGCCTCGATCGAAAGCTTCAACGGCCGCCTCAGCGACGAGCTGCTCAACAGTTGGCGCTTCGACAGCCTGCTCGAGGCCCTTTTGCGGGATGCTCGGGTGATGGGTGACATGCCGGAGTAGTTTTTGCGAGACTTGGCGTCCAGGTAGCGGTTCGGGGCATCTCCGAACTCTGCGAGCACCCGGGCGCCGAGTGTCATCCCTAGTCCTGGCAGGGAACGGATGATCTTGGCGTCCGGGTGCTGTTCAAAATGGTCGGCCAGCTTGGCTTCGAGACCGGTGATCTGGGTGTTCAACTCGCCGATCACTGCCACCAGTGTGGTGACGGTGGCGCCCATTGCGTCGGCGATCAGATCGGGCGCGGCGAGTTGCTCGGCACGTAACGCGGTCTGGATCTCGGTCCCCGCGTGGTTCGATGCGTCGTTGCCGGCCGCGACGTCGCAAGGCGGCTTGGATCTTCGACAACGACAGCAGCCGCCCGGCGGTCGGGGTCGACGCGATCGCCAGGGCGTCACCGCCGGCGAGTTGATCGAACGCGTCGAGTGCGGCCCGGGTAGAACTCGCGCAACGTCGAGCGGAGCTGGTTGGTCTGGCGTTGCCGGGTCCAGATCATCGACCGATGACGTCAGGTGGTTCATAACCGTCAATCGGTTTTTAGCAGGTTGATAGCGAACATTACGAAGAAGCCAAAAAAGGACCCGAAAATTAGACTAGCAAGAATTGACTCACCCAAGAAAAGCATCGCAACCGAGGCACCGGCAGCAGCCGAAAGCGCCCGTTTCACCGCGCTCGACCGGAACCGTACAAATGAGTGCCTAGTCACTTGCACACCTTGGAGATCGCCGTCAGTATCTGTTTAGCGATTTGCTTCAAAATCTTCGCAAATGGATTCGAACCGATCACAGCTGCGCTACAGGTGCCATCGAACGGTTTCTTACCGAGAGTGGCGTTCTTTACGGCGTTGACTGCGATGGCGGCGCCAGCTCCAAAGATTCCGCACGTAACGACGCCGACACATCCCATCGCTGTGATAGCCGACGACCAATAAAAGACCGCACCCGTAAGAATGGCGCATTGAGTCTGGCGAGCGCATTGACCCCAGTCCCCGTTCCAGAAGTTCCTCGCCTTTTTCTTGAACCAACTGCGCAATCCTTCACCGGTCAGGTCGTATTGGTTGATGGGGTCTCGGACGTAGCCGTAGTCGTTGGTGGTGGTGCCGCCTTCGATCGGGTCGACTTGGAGGAATCTGCCCAGTGTCGGGTCGTAGATCCTGGCACCCATTTCGATGACGGCTGCTAATCCGGTTTGGTGTTCGAGGGGGCGTTGGTGTTGGCCGAGCCATCCGTTGTCGTACTCGCCGGCTTGGTTGTCGACAATCCCAGCCAACGGGTTACCGAACGGGTCATACGTCAATGTGACACCTTGTTTGACACCCGACACGTTGGCGACTGCTTGGGTGTCGCCGTGAATGTTCGGATACGACCACACATCGCCGGTCGGGCCACGATCCTGCACCATCACACCGCCCGGCAACCCAAACGTGCGCTCGATCACGACGTTGCCGGTGTCCAACACAACATCCCCGGAATCACCACCAGCAGAATAGCTATACCGATGGGTTGTCACCGTCGTCGTCGGACCACCAGCGGGTGCCGCTTTCAACACCAACGTCAGATGCCCACCAACACCCACCGATGCTGACGTCGCCGTCGCCGTACCCGACGCACCAGCGGTCGCCTGCGCAGCGTCACCAATCGAGACCGTCACTGAACCGGTGCCCGTCGATGACGTGTCAACCCGTTCGGTGACACCCGCTGGTGGCGTCAGTGACGTTTCTTTCTTGACACCCCACACCCTGACCACACGCGTGTTCGCCGACAATGTCGTCACCGACGGCGCCACTTGTGCTGTCACGGAGGCGTTCGTCAGGGGAAGGAACACCTCGACCGGTGTTGACACATCAACACCCGAATAGGCCGAGATCCCGACCGCTGATTTGACGTTGAACGAAAACCCGAACTGATAGCTGGCTGGTTCTGACCCGCCAGCCAGTTTGCGGTACACGTAGGTGCGCTCAGCAGTACCGTTGGGAACCGACGTGACCAGCACCCACTCCGACGGTGGGGTGATCACCGGAGTCGTCGAGTTGATCACCAACCCCATCAGCATCAGGTCACCAGCGACAACCGCTGCCGGTTTCGTGACGGTCACCGAGGTAGCACCCGTAGCACCCGAATTCGCTGCTGACGCTCCACGGAACACGACCGCGGCCGGTCCGCCAGCAGCCGTCACCGAGGCCGTGCGTGCAACAATCCGATCGGTTGCGTCACGCTGATAGACGACACTCGTGGTCGGCGAGGCGATGTTCGGCAGGTAGGTCCCGATGTGGCGGTTGGCGGCATCGAACGTCATCGTCTGCCCGGCGATCTGGGTCGTGTTGCCATGCGAGTCATACACGATCGGGGTCGTGTATCCGGGCTGCGTCGTCGATGTCAACCGGTCAGCGTTGTCATAACAATACGACGCCACCGTGACCGCATTATCGACCAAAGTCGTCCGGTTCGAGTTCGACCCGGCTCCCGTGTTCGCCCCACATCCACCCGTGGCGGCGTATCCGTACAGGTAGTTGTGACCGGACCCGACCGCGTTCGTCAGCCGTCCGACACCGTCGTAGGTGTACGTCCATGCCGGCGTCACGACACCATCGATGCTGTCGGTCAATACTTTGCCGGTCAACGAGCGGGTGACTTCGTCGGAGGTGATTAGTGTTGAGGTGGCGATGTTCGACCAGGTGATCTTGCGTACCCTGCCTAACGAATCAACCAGAATGTCGCCACGCGTCCCGTTCCCGCCTTTGCCGGCGCCTGACGGATAGGTGACGTAATCCATCCGACCCGGATCCAACGCGGCGCTGTCGGCGGTGTAATGCGGGACAGCGATCTCGAGCGTGTCGATTTTTTGTTGGGTCAGACGCCCGGCGATGTCGTAGACGTATTCGAACAGACCGGCCGGGCCGCTGGCCTGGGTCGTCCTGCCGGCTTGGTCATACGTCGTGGTCGTGGTTTGATTCCAGACATCGGTGTACGACACCAGCCGGCCGAGGGCATCGACGATGCTGATGATCGTCCCGGCCGGGTCGGTGACCTTGGTCACGAACGGATCACCGAGGTTGGCCGGAATCGCCGAGGCCCGATACGTCGTGGCCACCGTGCGGCCTGATGGGTAGGTGGTGTCGGGCGGATACACGACTGTGGTGACACGTCCGCGGGCGTCATAGGTCGTGCATGTCCACGCCGACTCGGCCGCATACTTCGACGCGACTGGGCGGCCGAGGATGTCGTAAACGGTTTCGGTGATGATCGCCGAACCTGTTGCCGGTGTCGCCGACTGCGACGTTTTGGTCATCGCCCCTTGCGGGATCGACTCAATCGCGACGGTGCACGGGTTGTCGACACTCGACCCAGTCCCGGTCGTCGGATAGTAGGCGTATGTTGTCGAGTTCGCCGTCGAGGGTGCTGTGGCGAAGGCGGGAAGTGTGCGTCGGGTTCGCCGTAACAACGAGTTCACTGCTGGGGCTTCGAAACCGTTCACGGTCTTCAACGCCAACCCGCCGGGATTCTCTGTCGTTGAGGTGGCGACGCCGTAGACCGGGTCGATCCCTTCGTCGAAACGGGTTTCGGTGATCATCGACGCCGGGACACCGGTGCCGGCGTCATCGACCGTTGTCTTGGTCGCGTAGTAGAAGCCGGGTTTGATTTGGCTGCCATACAGGAACGACTCAGATCCGCCTGGCGGGGTGATCCCGAGCCGCAGCAGACTGTCACCCGTTCCTGCTTTGAAGTCGATCCGGAACCGGATCGCGGTCGTCGCCGCCAGCGTGCCAGAGAAGATGGTTTGGTTGCCTGCCACACCGCCCGTGGCGGCCCCGAAGGCGGTTTCGTTGATGTAGATCGTTGCCGTGTCGGTGGCACCGACGATCAACCGGAACTGATAGAGACCGACCACCGTCGGGTTGTAGACACCTGTGAAACGTGCCGACCAGTTCTCACCGTTAGGCACATTTGGCGGCGCTGTCGCCCCAGTCCAGCTGTAATCGATCGCACCGCTGGCGTTCGGAGTCATGGCGTGTGAGATTGGGGTGCCGGTCCATCCAGGTGTCGTCCAATGCGCCCCCTGTAAACCTTTCAGGTTGTGGTCGTACTCGGTTCTGGTGTGCGGGACGGCGTTGAGACCGGTACACGAGCCGTTCGGGACCCGACTGGTCGTGTTGAAACATGTGGTCGGCGCCGGGCCATATGAATCGGTCGGATGGTTATCGGCATCGTAAATCGTTGTCGAGAGCCGCCCACCAGTCTCCGACGACAACGCCACATCGGTGCTGTTCGACCACACCGTTGTCGTCTTCCGGTTGACCGCGTCCTTGTCTTCTTTCGTGCGACCCGTCGTATCAAATATCACCGTTCGGACCGTGCCGAGCGGTTGCACCTCGACCGATGTTGTGCAATCGGCGCCTGGCAGCGCAGGAGGCGGTGGCGGACATAGCCCCCACGTGAACGATGTTTGCGGGCGTGACGCACCTGCCAACGGTCTCGGCAGGATCACCGTGTCAGGCCGGCGCAGGTTGGCGTCGGGATTCCAAACCAGCTCGGCATCCAAATCGGCTGTCGCGATCACACCGCTCGTGACCGTTCCGGCGGTTTGGGCGGCGATCCGATCAGACGACGAGACCGGTGTGACCGACACCAAACGCCCCAGGGACCACACCATTTCGGTGATCTGGCGGCCTTCCGGTGCTGCACCGGCGGCGGCCTCGTCACCAGGGTCAGAGATCCGAGCCAACATCCCACCGGAGTAGTAGAGTCGGGTTTCGGTGAGATCCGGATACGTGATCCGACACAACATGCCTTGCGGCGCGGTGGCGTCATAGATCCCGCCGAGCGCTTCCGGGCAGGTACCCAAACCCTGATAGTGCAAGCTGATCTTGCGGGTATTCGTAGCGTCCAAACGATCACGCAGCTCGGTCACTTTTCCGGTTGCCGGGTCACGAGTCGTGACCGCCCCCGCCAGTTTGAGATCATCGGCGACGGTAGTGACCGACACCAACACACCGGCTCTGTCGAAGTTGTAGTCCTCGCCACCCCCGCTGGCATGAATCGTCACCGACAGATCGGTGTTCAACACGACGATGTCGTCCTCGTCGACCGGAGGCTTCCATGACACCGCACTGTTCGCCCCAACTTCTTTGTTATAGGTGACCGTCGAGCCGTCGACGGCGGTCAACACGATCGTTGTTTCGTTGACGGTCGCTTTCGACCAGCGCGCCCCGACACCGTTATCGACAACCAGATTCCAACCAATCGGCAAGTTCGGCTGGTCAAGCGTGAACCAATCCTGCGTCACGGCATATTCGACGACGCCTTGTGACCCGTCCAACTGCGCCCGGAACCCGCTCAGGGCCGACCCCGCCACGTGGCTGTAGTCGATCGTGACTTTCACGATCGCACCTACCGCATAGTTCTTGACGACCGAGCTGGTGAAAATGTTCGGATCGTCGATCGCCTGACCAGAACCGGTGAACACCGTTGTTTGAGCGGCGTCGACCTTGATCGTCAAACTGTCGTTCGTGGCGCTGCCACCGGCGAACTTCCAGTTTCCCGCCTCCGGCATCCGCATGTAGCCCTCCCAGCGAACCTTGTACGGGCCGGGCGGGACCGACTCAGCCGGTGTGCCAGTCCCCCAATCGAAACTCGCCAACCCGTCAACCCGGACCAGTTTGACCTCGGCCGCATCAGGCGCGTTGTTGGCGTTCGCATCGACGTAGTAGGTGGCTTTCAGACCGGCACCGGAACGATCCTGCGAGTTGTAGGAATAGGCGACACCGACCTGCCCGCCGACCGTGGCGATCGACTTCCCGCCAGCACCCGCAAGAAACACGTTCCCGGTCGCCAAGTTGACCTGCACCGGCCCGGCCGGCTGCATCGGCGACACCGAATCGGCACCCAACCGGCCCTGCGTCTTGATCGTCCCGGAGTAACTCGCCACGGCCTTCAACGGGTCATCGAGCTCGAGCGTCCATCGATACCCGAGCTCAGACACGAGCCCGGCCGGGAATTGCCACGAAACCGTCGAACCAGACGTCACGCTGGCCCACGGCGACGACGCCAAAATCCCTGACCCACCCTCGGGCTTCAACACCCACCGATAATTCACGGTCTGCGGCGACTGGCCAGGCGTCACATCGCTGACCAACGCCGACAACACCGGCCGAGGACCAGTCAACGCCAACAACTGATCCGTCGGCGGCAGATTCGTAGCTGTCGGTGCCGGATTGTTGATCTGGATCGACCGGATATTCGTCCCGGTCGGCACCGTCGTCAGGAACGGATCTCTGATTTCGGCACCCCAATACAACGTCTGCGACGAAAACGGTGCCGCAGGAGTCGGGAACGTCACCGCCTGGCTGATGGTGGCACCCGATTGGCCTGGCGTCCAGCCCGAGAAATAGTTCTTCGTGCCGCAGGCGCTATCCGGACAATAAAAAAACCGGTACTCCAGTACGTCCCCGTCCAAGTCAGTGCCCATCGTTGCCGACAACGGGTGAGCGAACGTCGTCGACGTCAGGCCATTGACAGGGCTCTGCGGCACCATCTGCGTCGGAGGGCGATCGGTCGGTACGAACGAACTCGCCCACGACCCGTCGTGCGGAGACGCACCAGTCCAAGGCGTGCCCGGATATCCATCATCCCACTCAACCCCGTAGTAGATCGGCTGGTTGAGGTAACCAGAGAAGTCGACCCAACCCGCGTAATACGGCCAGCTATCAATCGCCAGGTCGGGATTATTGACCGTTCCGACCCAAGCCGTATACGACATCGGACCCTCAGGGTCAGACCCCGGCGAGAACGACAGCGCCGCGTGGTAGCCGCCGGTGGTGGTCCCAGAGAAGTTCGACGGCGGGGTCGGGAAACGGTCATAGTCGACGAACAGATCGACCGTGCCTGCCACCAACGTGTACAGATTGTTGTCCTCACGGCCCGTCAACAACAGCGCCCCACCATCGATCGAGTTGATCGCCCAATTGTTGTACAACGCCGACAAGGCGTCCGACTGACCCAAATCCTGATAATACGGCGAATCGGCATCGACCGAATCCAAGATCACGGCCGCCCCTTGCGGCTCATGCCACCCCCACGCCGCAGCGTGATAACCCTGCAACTCCCAGACACCCGTACCGACCGGCTGAGGCCCATACCGGAGATGTGCCTCGCTCACGTTGGCACCAAAAATCGAGGCGATATTGAACGTCACGACCGACCGCCAACGCTTCGTCGGGCTAGCCGCCTCGACAGGATTCCCGACTCGGGCGATGCCATCCTGAAGCTCCCCTCCAAGGTTCGTATACGACCTCACCGGATTCGTGAACCCCGGGCACGTACACCCCGGCGGCAAATACACCGGCGGATCAACAACCACCGGGAACCGATCGACCGGCAAACCCTGCAACCAACCGGCATCAACCGAAAACGTCATCGTCTGATTCACATCAGCAACCACGCCATCCAACACCGGAACCGTGTCAACCGCACTCGCAACCGGCGGCGAAACCACCACATCAACTCGACCATCGACCGGCGCACCCTTGGCATCGACCGACATCGGCGCCGGGATCGAAACGTCGATCTCAGCCAAATCGCCAGTCGTCGACCAACCACCCGAACCATCGGGAACCAGACCGGCGCCGCGCACATCAAGCGCGAACTCGGTCGCCGAAGCAGCGGACTTCAACTCGAAGAACTCCGACACACGCGAACCCGACACCCGATACACGACGTCAACGCCTGGCCATACATCGGTGTAACGAACCGAAACTCCGTCCGGCTCGACGACCGGTTCAACATTGCGGCCAGCGCGGGCCTTCCAGCCCAACGAGCCGGCAACCGTGTCAACTTCGACACCGTCTGCGATCGAACCGAACGACACCGTCCACTCATTCGCCGCATTCCGGACGCTTCCGTCAGCAGCGACAACCAACGAGTTATCAACCGCGACCCACTCGCCGCTGGCGTTCTTGAAGTTCAACGCCTCCGAAGAAAACTGTGACGTACTCGTCCCATCAGCGTTCAACCACGAGCGCTCCAACACATCACGTCTCGCCGGAATCTCGACACTCGTCAACGGATCAAACCCGACCGACTCACGCGGCACAACCGGTGATGTCGGTCCGACCGGAAATTCCACGGCAGGAGCAGCCGGGGGCTTGCCCGAAAACAGCGGCAGCACAGTCGCTTCGGCGTACACCGGCGGCTTGGCAGGCAACGCCTCCGGTGGCCCTTCCCCCGTCGACGCCGGACCCGTACCAAGCGGCTCACCACTCGACACCGGCACCGTCACCTCACCAGACCCGGCGAGAATGGCGGCATCACCTGCCGGTAAATCGGCCGCATGGGTTGGCGTCCAGACCGACACACTGCCGGTCAAAAACGACATCACCAACACCGTTGCAGTACCCCGATTAACAACCGATCGACGATTCACAAGGACCCCATCCCGTTGAAGTTGCGAGCACCATACAGCAGCCGTCCGTTAACACAAGCACCGAAAGTGAACATTTTTACACTAACCGTCGCAATATCTTCGGATGTTGGCACTGAACGTGATCCAAGCAGCACACTGCGAGCATGCCGCAAGAGCAGCCGCGCTCGATGGCGAGACCGGCCCGGACGCAACCGAGCCTCACGAGGCCTCGGAACCACGGGACCACCCGCTCAGCGCCAAGGGCCCGGTCGAGGTTCCAGATGCCACGCGATCGGATGGGCACGTTCGAACCGGGGGCTGTCCAGAAAACTTGTCTAACCGGGGGCCGCGAGCGACTCCGAAAGAGAGTTCAGACGATAAACATCTCGTACACATACCCGATAGTCTAATGTATCTCAATCCTCGATACATCGACGTCGCGTTTGCCCGGCGGCCGTCGTCCGAGAACGCTCGCCCGATATCGCTCTTTTCAAGCACCGACGACGCGTCCTCAACGTGCCGCCATACCGCATCGGGTGCCGCGATCGCCGATCACTCTCATGCCTTCGGATGGCCATCAGTAGGCGAGACTGTCGCCGAGCCTTGACTCAGAGTCCGATGTCGAGGCCGGGTCGTTCCACGCGCTGTGTCGGATGTTCGATCGATCGCGGCGGGAGGGCCAGTCCTTGTTGTTTCATCCATGTGTTGAGTAGTTCGGCGAGGGCGGGGTGGCCCCATGTGTCGCTGTGTTGGAGGTGTCTGGCGGCGCGGCCGAGCTGGTTGGGGTCGGTGTTGCGGCCGGTGGCCCATTGTTTCCAGGTGTCGAGGGCGTGCATTGCATTTTCGGCGGCGAGTGTGTTGGCTTCGTGGTCGACCGCATATCGCTGGAAAGCGCGGTCCGAGGGCGCGTGACGGCGGATGCGGTCTTGTTCTGCGCGTAGTTCGGCGCGCCGATCGAACAGGGGTGCCGCGATCTCTTTCACGTCGTTGAGGTGTTGCTCGGCGGTGGCGAGGTTGGTGGTTGCGGCGGCGAGGTCTCGTCGGGCTTGGCGGCGGCTGAACATGTTGCTCTGGTCGAGTACGCGTTCGGCGGCACGCTGTCGGTCACGACTCGTATCGACTTCCTTTTGGGCGGTGGCGACGGCCGCATCATGTGGCGCGCAGTCGTGTTTGATTTGGGTGAGGTCCTGTTCGAGGTCTTTGGCTCTCCGTTCGATTCTGGCTTGTTGTCGCCGATCCTCGGCGAGAGCTTCGCGGGCTTGTTCGAGTTCGGTTTCGGCGTGGTGGTGGACGTCGTCGAACCAGGTCGGGATCGTGCACCGCAGCACGAGTTGCGGTGTCGGCGGTGCTAGCTCGGCGAGTTGACGCCGGACGGTGGTGGCGGGTGTGTCGGCGCGGTCGGTGGCGAGGATCCGTTCCAGGATGTCTCTGGCGTCGGTGAGGTCGTGGGTGTCGGTGACGACCAGGATCATGTTCTCTTGTTCACCGCGGGTGACCGCGACGTACAGACCGCGACACGTCGTGGCGTTGGTGGCGAGGGTGATGCTGGAGGTGGCGTTGTCGGATTGGTTGCCGGGTTCGGTGGCGGCGTAGCCGAGCTGCACATGTTCTCGGATGTAGTCGTTAGGAAGGCTGATGGTGCCGTGTCCATCGATCCGGGTCACGGTCAACCCACCCTGGCTGGTGATCTCGGTGACGGTCCAGTAGTCGCGGTTACGGACACTGTCACCGGCCGAGGTTCGTAGCTGTCGCTGGTTGTGGCGGGTGGTGACGATGTCACCGATGTGGGCGTGGCGCCGATCGACGATCTCGATCCAGTCCGGTGTCAGGTCGCCGCGCCGGAGGCGCAAGAGTTGGATGTGTTGGTTGATCGTGTCGACGTGATCGTTGGTGGTCGTCGTGACGGCGACCTGTTCACCGCGGGCGTGGGCGCCGGTCCAGTACCAGCCGATGCAGTCGAGGTGTTCGGCGAGCGGGGCGGCGTAGATCCGGTCGTGTGTTTCGTAGGCGTCGAGCCCGGCCGGGTCACCGTGTCTCAACTTCAGCGAGGCGGCGGCTTCCCAGTCGTTACGGAAGCGGTGGATCTGTTCGAGCTCGACCGTGCGTCCGGTGGCACACAGTTCGGCGAACATGCCGCCACGCCCGACGGCTTGTAGTTGGTGCGGGTCACCCACCAATGCCAGCCGCCAATTCTGTTGCTCAGCGAGCCGGGTCAGCTTGTGGAGGTCGCTGGTGTTGAGCATCCCGGATTCGTCGATGATCACTGTGGTCCCAGCCGGCAGGTTCCAAGGGGGTTGTGCTGCCCGGTTGGGGCGGGTCCATTCGTAGACGAGTTTGGCGACCGTGTCGGCGGGCATCCCGGTCTCGGTTTCGAGCACCCGGGCTGCTTTGGCGGTCGGTGCCAAACCGAACATCGGACGCTGCTGGTGGTCGAGATCGGTGACGGCTGCGCGCAACATCGTGGTCTTGCCGGCACCGGCCGGGCCGACCACCAACGTCAGCCGGTCATGTCCGGCGACCGTGACGGCGGCCTCGGCCTGCAACACATCAAGCCGACCGGAGTGGATTGTGGTTGATGGTGTCGGGTTGTCGAGTTGGGCGTCGATCGCCCACGTGAGGATGTGTTCTTCTTGGGCGAGGACCGTGTCGCTGGTGACGTGTCGGGCGACTGGTTCGATCCACACCGACCGACCATCCGACACCCGTCTCCGGGTGTGCTCATCGGGCGGGTCCAAATCGATGCAGTTGTCAAGGATCCGATCGGTGGCGACGTCGAGGATCGCCGCCCAGCGTTCACCGTCGATCCCAAGTTGTGGGCGGGTGGTGTCGCAGATCGTGCGGAGCACGTCGAGGCGATGCCAGGCCGACATCCGATCCGACACCTGATCGATGACGTCTTCGATCACCACCTGCTGTCTGACCGTCGGCTGACTCGACGCCGCCTGCTCGATCGCTTCACGGAGTAGTTCGGGTGTGTAGCCGATCTCGGCGGCTTCGTCGAGCCAGCGTGAGCGTAGATCGGTGACACTGTTGCCGGTCTTGTGGCGACGCGTATCGATAGCGGCTTCACGGCCGAGGGCGGCGCGTTCGAACCGGGTCGGGTCACGACCCTCACGCACCCAGAAATCGGCGAGCTTGACCTGGAGCGCCTGGTCGACTTGGGCGGTGCGTTTCGAAAACTGTTCGAGCAGCTCGGACGGGACGCCAGCGATTTCGGCTTGGCCCTTCACGATTTCGTCGAAGGCGACGTGGTAGCGGGCGGTCAGTTCGGCGCGTAGTACCGACTGATACAAGCCACCCAACGCCCGCTGATGCTGCTTCAAGACTCGGGCGTCCAAAGCCAGCCAACGCCCATCATCGGTCTGGACCTTGGCTGAAATCACAACATGGGTATGCAACTGCGGATCATCCGCCCGGCTCGTGGTCTGACGAAACACCGCCGCAGTCAACCCGTGTGTGTCCGGATGAAGACGACGGCCGTTTGAGCGGATCCGGGTCGTCGCCCCATACCGTTCCAGATAGTCGACGACGGCTCGGACCGCGACATCATGACACTCCGCCAAACCCTCGTCGCCCGACAACGCCCACCACACCGACAACGATTTCGGTGCCGACAAGGTCGCATCGAACCCGGCCACCGCCTTGACGGTGCGACCGTCTTTGAGTGTCCGGTCGGTGAGCGGGAAACCGAGCAGTGTCCCTGTGATTGGGTCACGGCCCGACAACAACGCCTCCAATGCTTCGGTCGTGACCTGACCCGATAGACCCAGCCCGGCCGCCTGCGCTCCCACCCACACACCGGGTTGCTCGCCGGGTGCCTGGGTCAGATAACGCGTGTAATACTGCGCTGTCGCTGCCGCCGATGAGGCGTAGATCGTCGTGACACGCATCATGAAGGTTCCCACCCAACCAGCGGGCACCTGTCTGCCATTTCAAAATTCGTGGGGAGCGGGATCATCTGGGGGAGGTCCGTTCAGTCCGCTGTCAACAACGACAGTTGAGCCCGGTCAACCGACTTGCTACGGCGGGCTCGGGTTGGACGAGTCGTGGCGGTCGACGTCGGTGGGGTGTTGGTGAGTTGCACGACGAGACCGGTCGTGATCAGTTCACGAACTGCGAATCCAGGCACGCGGAGTACGCCGCCGAGACGAACAACCGGCAGCCCATCGATGCCGCCAGACGTGACATAACGGGCTGCTAACTGATAGGCCAGCGAACGCCCGATGCGGAGTACACGCGCGGCTTCCTCGACCGTCAACATCGCTGGAAGCTCCTCCAGCGGACCATCAAGAACAACCCCGGCACGCATCAGACTGTCCTGATTACACCGATGTCATTTCAGACGCAACCCCCATCCAACCAAGGCGCCACAACGGTTTCCGGACCAGATGACACTCGTGAACACCAACGAACACCCACGCACACGGGCGAACACAAACCACCACCGGAGATGTGACCGATTTCACAGATGCTGCCGAACGAGCTCAGCAAACCTCGGCACGCCGGCGCGTCCGAGCACCTCCAACATCTCGGCGATCGTCATCGCGGGGTTGTGCCTCGACGTTGCCATCTCGCGGACCACATCAATCAGGTCGCCAGGTTGCGGGGCCAACAGTTCGAGGAGAAACTCGTCCGGCGTCTGCACGGTGACTCCAAGTTTTCTGAGCGCGATGCGGGGGAAGTCGCGGATGTTGTTCGTCAGGAGTGTCACCGGGGCACGCGACGCGGCTGCGGCTGCGTGAACGTGGTCGTCTGGGTCGCGGCCTGGCATCTTGTCGATCAGCGACTCGTACTCCGCTCGCGGGATGTCCTGTCCGACGAACGTCGACCGAATCTGCTGACAGATGTGCTCAGCTACTTCGACGGACCGCACGCCCTTGGCCACCCAGGTGCGAGTGAGTTCAGCAAGCAGGTCCTCAGTCCATAGCACGCTGACCAACGACGCTTCATCGCATCTGAGCACGAGATCGAGTAACGAGACCGGATAGCAGACGTTGGTGTCCGGCAGGACACGTGTGATCGCCACGACTGCTCAGTAAGACAAACCGGCAGCGAGCGCATCGTCGATGATCGACGTGATCCCGGTTCGCTTGCGCTCTTTCGTCCTGCACAGTTCCAGAACAGCACGAACCGGGATTCTCCGGTAGGCACTGTTGGTCAATCGCCGCGAAGGCAAAACCTCGGTCTCCACTAGCCGATCGACGTACTGACGCGAGACCCCCAACAACTTGGCTGCCTGGGCAGG
Source organism: Ilumatobacteraceae bacterium (assembly GCA_031422395.1). Classification (GTDB taxonomy): domain Bacteria; phylum Actinomycetota; class Acidimicrobiia; order Acidimicrobiales; family Ilumatobacteraceae; genus Ilumatobacter. Next base: position 36,365 of record JANPLQ010000138.1, read on the forward strand.
GCTGACTTCGGCTTCTTGGCTGATGATCGCCACAGAGTCACCCGCATCGAGCGAATCAGCAGCAGCGAGCAGCGCCTCGACCAGCGAAGGCGGCAACTCGACCTGCTCCGCTCCGACGCCGACAAGCACCTTCTGCCGCGCTCCGCCAACAAGTTCTCGAACCGCATGCACACGATGCTGCTCTGCGGCGTCGGCCTGGATCTCAGCGACAGCGTTGGACGTCATGCCACGATCGTAACACCACATGCAATACCTGCAACTAGAGTGGGGATGCCTTGCCCGTCGCCCGGGATCGTCACCTCGGCGCAGATGACGGCATGTATCAGGAATGTATCAATCCGCCGAGCAGTGGCCCGTCCGCCACGGTCCATCTCGTGTTGTACCGTTCGACATCACCCCAGGTCAGCGGCACTGTCCACCACGAGACAACACACGGCGATACGACCCGGACAGCCTCCTGCCAGATTTGGGAGCAGGGGGTCGGAGGTTCGAATCCTCTCATCCCGACGAGATCGCGGTGGGGCGAATTGTGAACTAGGCCGACCCCCTTATATGCCAGAGCGGCTTGCGTTTCGCCGTCCGTCAGGGCAATCTGCTTGGGTGTCTGGATCATCCGACGTTGCGTTTCGAACCGTGGACGCGGGATCGACCGAGGCCAGTTGGGCGTTGGCGCGATACTTCGGCGAGCTGGAACAGCGATTCGTCGGTGGCTTCAACACAAACGATGCGCTCGCCGACGCGGCGCCATCGTTGAACCCGCCTTCCGGTCTGTTCATCGTCGCAACGCTCGGAGATGACGTTGTCGGATGCGGTGCGCTCCAGTGGATCGACGGCGCAAGCGCGGAGATCAAGCGGATGTGGGTGGACCCGGAACGTAGGGGGATCGGGTTGGGCAGACGGCTGCTCGGGCATTTGGAAGCCGAGGCGCGGACGTCGGGAAGATCGCGTGTGGTGCTCGACACGAACGAATCTCTGGCCGAGGCAATCTCGATGTATCGAGCGCTCGGCTACGACGCCATCGAGCGTTACAACGACAACCAATACGCGCACCATTGGTTCGCAAAGACGCTTCACCGAACTACCTGATGAAGCCTTTGATGCGCGTCGCTCCTGTAGTTCCGACTGCCGGTGTCGCGACCGCGATTGACCGCTACATACGAGGCCGGCCCCCGGGCCTTGCCACGCCAGCGCATACCGAATCTTGACTGTGTCCAGGTGTTGTATTCTCCTGGTCGTCAGCTGTCCGCGCTGGCAATGGGGACTGGGCCGTCGTCGAGTCGGCCCGCGATGAGAGAGGGGTGCCGCCGTGCCTGATTATGACCGTTTACGATGGGAGGAACTGGCTTCGATCAGCGAGTTCGCCCACACGTTGTCCGACGAGCAATGGGACCATGACAGCCTCTGCGATGGCTGGCGCGTCCGTGACGTGGTCAGCCACATGACCCTCGGCTACACGACCCCGATGCTCTCCATGATCGGCATGCTGGCCAAATACGGCTTCAACGTTCCGAAGGGCTCCGCAAAGGGCTCAGTCGCGTACGGCTCGGCACACACCCCGGCGGAGATCCTGGCGGTCTTTGACACCGTCCCCAACCAGCACGTGCGCAAGGGCATCTCTCGGGTCATCAAATCCTCGGAGGGCCTGCTCGATCACATCGTTCATCAGCAGGACATGCGCCGGCCGCTCGGCCTGCCACGAGAAGTGCCCGAGGAGCGCCTCGTTGCGGCGCTCGGCGTCGCGCCGGGCATCGGCGGATTCGTCGGAGCGAAGAAGCGTGCCGCCGGACTCCGTCTGGTTGCCACCGATGTCGACTGGTCCCATGGCGACGGACCAGAGGTGTCCGGCACAGGCGAGGCGATCCTGCTCGCGCTTACCGGGCGCCGGGTCGTGTTCGACGAACTGGCAGGCGACGGTGTGGCGACACTTCGCGACCGGATCGCGAGCTAGCCCGGACCGGTCAACCGGTTGCCCGTACGATTGCCCGAACGATCATGTTGCGCACGATGAGGGCGGTCGATGATCGTCGTATGGGGACTTACAACGAACCGTTCGGCGGCGATCATCCTCAGCTCGAGGAGTTTCACAAGGGCGAGTGGGTGGAGTATGCCCAGCAACTCCTGACCAACCACGGATATCCGCCGCAAGACCACCGGATCGACGGATACTTCGGCCCAATGACGAAAGAGGCCGTGCGTGACTTCCAGGGACACTGGGGTCTCGACACCACCGGGGTGATCGATGAAAGGACATGGGGTCTGCTCGAGGGCGTAGAGGTCTGACCCGTTACCAGCGAGGTTCGAATCCTCTCACCCGACAACGATCACGGGTCACAGGGCGAGCGGGCCGCCGGTTGCGTGCCTTACGGGAGGGGTCGGCCAGGATCGGTCGCCTGGCGCGAGGTCCATGGTGCAGTAAGCGTCGAGTAGCCAGTTGGCTGGTTCGTCACCGAAAACGTATCCAACAATGTCAACGTATGCCCGCCGAAATCGTGGACCGTGACCGGAACCAACACCTGCTAACACGTGCGCAAACTCGTGCACCAGCGTGGCCTTGGTCATCTGGGGTGCGGCGAGCCGGACTATCGGACGAGCGCTGCCGCGTACCGTCGTTGACGATGAACCTGCGTCAGAGCGGGCTGCCACGACCGGCACGTCACCGTGCGGCCACCAGACAGCCGAGGTAATCAAGCCGGCCAACGGCACCAACACCGCGAACGGAACAATCGATTCGTACGAGGTTCCTTCGAAAGCGGCGATCTCGGCGGCATACACCGACGAGCGACCAACATCGGGTTCGGCACCACTCACCGGGCACGACCGATCGCACGCAACCCTCCGACTTGCTCCCGCCCAAGATCGGCTCGACTGGCGGCGGCGCGGCCAGCCTCCCAACCGGTGAGCGTTGCGGCTTTCGGGCGCCGAGCCGCCGTCACTCGTCCGAACTTCTGCCGGGCGAACTCCTCGACGCGTCGATCCCTCGCACGCAGCGCCGGCAGGGTCGAACTGGCGGGGTGCACGTGCTGGCGGGCCTGCTCCTCAGTCTTCTTCAACATCAGTCGAATCTGATCGGCGTACCCGAACATGAACGAGCGACGCCATTGTTGGGTGGCCGCAGGAGTGGCGCGACGTTCGAGTGCCATCCGGGACGCAGCCTGCGTATGGAGCGAGTTGTAGAGAAGTTCGACCGTATCGAGATCGCTGCGAAACCCGGCAACGAACGCGATCGTGCCGCGATCGTGAACCTCGAACACCGTGCGGCAGCCATGACCGGTGCCGATCGCCTGCAACAGATTCAGTCGCCCTCTGACGTAGGCCCCACGTCCGAGCGGAAACTGGATCATGTACAGATCGTCACCTGCCTCAGCCAGCAGTCGCTCAGGATCGATGCGATGAGCTGCGATCAGCTCGGCGGCCTTACGCGAGAACGCATCGGCCTCGTTCGAATTCGAGGTTCCCTCGGCCATTGCGAGCAGTTTCTTGACCTTGGCGAGCACGCTCGGGTCGGCGGATGAGTTCGTCGTGTCCATGACTTACACATCATGACGTAGGGCTGTCACACTCACGGTGACCTTCACTGTTCGGCGACCGGGACCCCTTCGACATCGGCCGGTGTCACCGAGGCGACGACGGAGTCGACCAAGCGACCGGTCACTCCGTCGATTTCGGGTAGCGGCGGGAGTTCCGTGTCACCGCGTCGGCCCGATTCGAGGACGGCATCGTGATATTGCTCGAGCCGTTCGCGGTTGGCATCGGTGTAGTAGCTGGCACCATCGACGAACGGACCGGCCGTACCGTCGATGATCGCGGCGACGTCTTCACCGGTGATCGTCAGATGTGTTTCGAGCGAATGGGCGACCGCTAACACCTGAGCCCGATTCTCGACCAGCATTTGTTCGACCGCCGCGTAGAGCTCGCCGAGCCGGCGTTCGATCTGCTCACCGAGGCCGCTCTCCAGCAGTTTGGCGTCGCGGTCGCCTTCACCCTCGCCGCCACCTCCCCCACCGCCACGGCCGCCTCCGACTCCGTGTTCACGCTGCACCGCATGGCTGGCCAGCGTCGCACCCATGCCCCAATATCCGGACATCATCGTCGCCAACTGCGTCGCGCTCCTGAGGTCCCCGCCGACGCCGCTCGAGTTGTCGCCGGCGAACAACATCCGCTCCCCTGCGAGCGATGCCAACGACACCTGAATATCTGTCTCGTACTCACTGCGCCAGCGGGTGAACCGGTCCTCCGGCGGGATCGATGACACAAAGCCGCCGATCGTGCCGCGACGTTCGATCGTGGCAACGTCGATGATCAAATGCCGGCGTAACCGATAAGCGGCCACCGCGTGACACGCCTCGTGGACAGCGATCGCATGTCGCTCGTGCTCGACGTATTGGAAGTCGTCGGCAAGGCCGTGTTGCTTGAGTTGCTTCGCCTTGACGATGTCTCGCCATGTAATCACTTCGCGGCCATCGCGAATCGCATTGATCAACGCCTCATTGACCGTGTCCTTGATCATCGCCCCGGTCGCGTACGGCGTGATCGTGGCCAGTTTCTCGATCTCGTCATCGGTCAAACAGTGATTGACCTTGGCGAGGTAGCCCTGGTACGTGCGGACCCGTCCGTCCTTGGTCGGATACCCGACCTTGTAGATCCGGTCGATTCGTCCGGGTCGAAGCATCGCCTCGTCGAGTGCCTCTGGAAGGTTCGACGCCATCATCACGAGAATTCGATACCGGGGCGGCGGCTTCGGTCGCATGCCGAGCATCTTGCGGACAGTCCGGTTGAAGAACCCTCGTGGCTTCTTGAGTCCGGACATTTCGGCCAGTAGCGACTGCAGCGTTCCGCCACCACCACCGCCACCCATCCCCATCATGATCCCGTCACGATGAATCCGGCTCCGCTCCTGCGTATCGAGTGCCTGTTGAAACAGGAGCTGTTGTGTCCCGGCGGATAAATAGGGCATCGAGGATCCGACCTCGGTGGCGTCGGCGAGATGGGCGGCGACGGGACTGTGGGAGAACCCGCCGCCCGTCGGCAGGGCACCACGATTTCCGAGTGCGTCAGCTTCGTCGAAGAACACGACGACACCACCATAACGGAGGGCGAGTTTGCGCAGTTTGCGAAACAGGCTCTTGACTTTCAGGATGCCGACGCCCATGAACATGTTGATGAACGCGCCCGGTTCGACGAACACGAACGGTTTGCCGGTCTCGCCCGCAGCGGCCTCCGCGATCAGCGTCTTGCCGGTTCCTGGAGGGCCCCAGAGCAGAATTCCACCGGGTGTGTAACCGCCACGACTTTCGATCGAATCGGGATTCTCCAGAAAGATCAAGTTCTCCCTGATCTTCTCCTTCACTGGGTCCTGACCCCACACATCGTCGAATCGTGTGTCGATGTCATCCGGAAAGTAGGTCTCGACACCGCCCCGCGACAGGAACCAGAACAGCAGGCCGAACTGGCTGATCATCAGCAGTGGATAGACGATCAAGCGCCCGGCAAAGGGCAGGGCATCGTTGAGTCGACCTGGCAGGCTGGCCATCGCATCGATCGGGGATTCGTCGGCGATTTGCCCCGCGATCACGGAAACGATCGCCAATCCGAACAGCCACCGCGCGACGCGTGCCAACCTGAATCGGGTCCACGGGTCGATCTTGCTGGACCGGCCCTCGAATCGACCGAACACTCGGCGCTTCCAGAACTGGTAGTAGCCGCCCCATCGTTCGGCGACCAGGAAGTGACTTTGCCGCACGAGTTCGAATCCGCCGAGCACCAGGATCCACGCCTGCTTGTCGACCGTTTCTCGGAACGCTTCAAGGACACTCTTGATCGGATTGTCGTCGACCTTCTGCCACCAGAAGAAGGAGAACAGCATCGACAACAGCAAGAGGTATTTGGTTCGATCCCAGCCCGACAGCTTCCGGCGAGTTCGCCGTTCGGAATCGCGTAACCGAGAGCCTCGATTCATCTCGACTCGATCGGGGATCACGCTTGGCTGAGGGTTGTCATGTTTCCGAAATCGGATGCTCATGGTTCCACCCAAAATGTCGTCAGGATCTTGTTGAACTCGGCCTCGTGTCGTTCGTCACATTCGACCGAGCATGAGATCGACATCACGTACACCCCGGATCGTCGGTCATCGGTCAGGTACACCTCATCGACGAACTGCTCGACGTCAGCGTCGTCGGTAACCGTGTACGACGTTCGGTAACCAATGTGCTCACCGACCGCTATCAACCGCCGTTCGAGCTCCTTGGCGTCGCTCGGCCGACGGCCCTTCAGAAACGTGCTCAACAAGAACCCGTCCCGAAATCGAGCATCGACATGTTGTCCCTCGACATAGCCGAATGGCACATCGTCGGCCTCGCCTGCCACGAACTGGGCGCGCCATGGCCGGGTCGAATCTCCCGCCACAAAGGCAAAACCGGAGTTCGTGGGATCGACGTACGCGAAGTCGACAGCACCTTCTGCCTCGATGGTCCAGTCAGTCGGGATCTTGGCGAAGACGTGCCCGTCATCGCTCTCCAGGTACTGATACCTGGTCCCACCACAGGCAACGAGGAGCGAACCGATACAGAGGCCAGTCACGGCCATTCGGATTCGTCGTGCGTGCACATTCATATTGAACACCACCAACGTTCGGAGCGCCATCGAAGACGGATTGGACACAGATTCGGAAACGGATTGGTCGCCGGTGCAGGGTCACGACGGCCCGATAACATGCCGGACGTTCCGCGGATGTAGTTCAAGGGCAGAACCTCAGCCTTCCAAGCTGATGATACGGGTTCGAATCCCGTCATCCGCTCCACTGACATGCCCGCCAGTCACCCGACTGACCGGTGTCGTTCTCGGCTGTACCGTGCGCCCATAACGTGGTAAAAGATCGTCGTGGAACAACTGCAGGAGATGCCCACCGATTTCGATCGCGTTCTTGCCGTCGTTGCTCATCCTGACGACCTGGAGTACGGCGCATCGGCCGCGATCGCGGTCTGGATCGATGCGGGCAAGACCGTCACATATCTGCTGGTCACCCAGGGTGAGGCGGGGATCGATGGTCTTGACCCAGCGATATGCGGGCCGCGCCGTGAACAGGAACAGATCGCGGCTGCGAGGTGCGTCGGCGTCGATCTCGTCGAATTCCTCGACCATCGCGACGGCGTGATCGAGCACACGGTGGCACTCCGTCGTGACATCGCTGCGGCGATTCGTCGACACCGTCCGGAGTTGGTGGTGACCCTCAATCACGAGGACAGCTGGTTCGGTAGGCGTTGGAACTCGCCTGACCATCGGAGTACTGGCAGGGCGGTTCTGGACGCCGTTGGCGATGCTGGAAACCGTTGGATCTTCCCCGAGCAGATCACCGCCGAGTTGCATCCGTGGGGAGGAGTCAAGTGGGTGGCGGTCGCCGGATCATCGAATCCAACCCATGCCGTTGCCGTTGAGGCGGGACTTGAACGTGCGATCGCCTCGCTGGAAGCGCACAAGACTTACCTCGACGCGCTCGGTGGTGACATGGCAGACCCACGCACGTTCCTGACCAGCATGGCCAGAGCGGCCGCCGATCGCTTCGGAGGCCGCCTCGCGACCAGCTTCCAACTGATCGGCGATGCGTGACGCAACGGTCGTGGGCATCGGGCCGAGCGTCAGTGTGCGAGCGTGCTCATGAACAGGGCTGTCGTTGCATTGAAGCAGCGTGAGGACGCGTTCTCGTTGTAGGTCGGCGACCCGGGCAGGTAAATCCGTGATCAGCTCCGGGAAACGCATCGACCTCGACATGATCGAGCAGCTCGACAGCGTCAAGGAACCGCTGTGGTGAAGTTCGATCACGAATCTCATTATCGTGCGGTACACAGCACGCGCACCTAGGCAGAATCCGATTGTCCCGAGACGCTCGGCGGGATCAACATCGAGCGCAGCCAGCGTGGCATCGAGACCACTCTGAATGCCTTCATCCGTCAGGAACCGCACCATCTCCCGAAGCCGTCCCAGGATCGTGGGATCGGGTCGCGTTTGAGCCGGTTCGAACCCGATCATTCGCCCACGGCGATGGAAGAGATCAGGTTCGACTACCTCGTAGCCCTCAGCCGCAGGCTTGGCTGCGAATTCGTGGGTTGCGTTGCGAATACCCGGCCCGTCATGAAACATCACGATCCTTGGCCACAAACCGCCGGTCAGCGGACGTTTGTGCAGGATCGCCGTCTGCCCATCGCCGACGGACGTGTCGAGAATCTCCTCGCGATACCCACACGCCAACATAGCTCGGAAAGAATCTTTGGAATCGCGTTGCATCACGTACGTACGTCTGATAGTGTAATCGCATGTCACGGCCGGTCGATCCGCTCCGCATCTTCGAAGCGTTGACCCATTC
>JANPLQ010000139.1:0-14696 GCA_031422395.1 Ilumatobacteraceae bacterium
TGTCGGCTGGGTTGCCGGTTGATGGTTGGTTTGGTGTGCCAGATTGTTCCGTCTGGTCGTCGCCAGGTGGCGATCCGACCGGTTGTCATGGTGAGTTTCCAGCCGCCTTCGTGGACGAGGTGGTGATGTGTCTCGCATAGCGGAGGCTGTCGCACGAATGCCTTTTGAGCGCGTAGTCATGCGTGACCGCGAATGAAAATGCAGGCGAGCAGGGGAAACGCGTCGCGAGATCGAACCATTTTGCATAACTATTCAGCTAAACCGATTCGTGCGACAGCCTCAACGGCAACAAATTGTTGACTGCTGTGTTGCCGCCGTTACGGAAGAACTCGACGTGATGCATCCGACAGTCATCAACAATCGTTGTGCATCCTGGGTGGGCGCAGGTGCGATGCATTGCCCGTAACGCTTTACGTTGCGCCGGTGTAGCTGTTCGTACGGATTGTCCGACGTCGAGAACTTCGCCGTCACCGCCGAGTACGACCGGGAACACGTTGGCATCACAACACAACCGACGGACCGTCGAGACAGGGATCGGTGTCCCATTATCCAACTCGCAGATGCTGTTGGCGTGTAACCCGTCGCAAATCGTCTGATAATCGATCAACACACCAACCTGCGGAACCCGTGACACGGCGTCACCTGTGGCGACGGTGGCGATGAACGCTTCGACTTGGAGTTGATCAAACGGTGTGTCCCCGTCGGTTTGTCGTAGCGAAGCCAGTTTGGCTTTCACTGCGGTCCACAGTTCGGCGTCACGCACCGGGTCCAACGACAGCACCGTCTTTCGCATCCCGGTCAACTTGTCGGTCCACCGCCTGACACTCGAGTTGTTGCGTTGCTGATCCAACTCGTCGACATCGGCGTTGGCGCTCGCTTGAGCCGCGATGTGACGTGCCAGGTCGCGACACCCGCGTTCGAACACCTCGACCCGCTGATTCCCGGCGTCGGCGAGTAGATCAGCTTCACACGCTGCGAACTCGGCCAGCAGCTGGTCGTTGAGGTTGCGGGTCGCCGCAGCCAACGCATCAACATGTGCTGCAGACACGGCACCGGTGGCGAGGGCGTCTTCGAATGATGGCATCACCCCACAAATCGTTTCCCGTTCAGATGCATTGTGAGCATCCTTCGATGAGCAGCGACCAGCATCGGCCAACAGGGAGGCAGCCGATTCGGAGTGGCCTTCGGCGGCGAGTTGGCGGGTTCGGCGACTGACCCGAACCTCAGCCGCCGCGCACCAACCCCGAACCCGACCCAACTGCGATACGAACCCGGCCAGTTGATCGCGGTCCATCACATCAGGATCACCAGCCAACAACACATCGAGTGTGTTGCGGACACCGTTGTCATCCATCGTGCACCTCCCCAAGAGTTGTTCGTTGACAGCAACCATATCGAACATTTGAACAGTCGGCAACACTCGTACGTTAGATATATGTCAAGTTTCCTGGGTCGTCGAGGATTTCCGCAACCCGTACTATCCCGAGCTTGCGTCGGCCCTGAGTCGCATCGCCGCCGAACGCGCGTGGAGCGTCATCCTGTGTGACATCGGGGACGACGAGGTGCAGTCCCGGGCTCGGATCGCCTCGTTGTTGCGCCGCGTCGATGCGCTGGTCCTGACCGGGTGTCGAGGCGGCTCCGTCGGCATGGTTCCCATCGACGACCTCCGCGGCGGCATTCTCGGGATTCCCACCGTCATGCTGGGCGGTACGTCGCAGGACGTCGTCGACGCCCAGGTCGAGATAGATCACGAGTCCGTAATCAGGGCGGCGCTTGATCACCTGACCGCAACCGGACGCTCCCGGATCGCCATGATCGACTCAGCTCAATTTCCCGGCTCATCGAGGCAGGAAGCCTTCCGGGTGTGCATGACCGAGAAAGGCCTGGACTGGACGCCGAACTCGGAGTTCGAGGCCGACGAATCCCACAGCGGTGGGATAGACGCAGCAGGCCGGCTCCTGGAGCGCTATCGGGATGCTGACGCCGTCCTCGTCTACAACGACGTGATGGCCATCGGCGTGCTCAAAGGCTTCGCCCGAGCGGGCATTCGGGTACCCGAGCAGATCGCGGTGGTGGGGACGGACGGACTGGACGTAGGCGCCCTCGTCACGCCGGAGCTGACCACTCTCTCGATCGACAAGTCGCAGCTTGCCCGGCACGCCGTCGAGTTGGTGGGATTGCTGCTCGCCGGCGGCCAAGCTGCTAGAACCCGCTCCTCCCGCCAGGTCGGGCTCACCCTGGTGGTGCGTGAATCGGCGTGATCGACGCAACCAAAGATGCCTTGGTACGCGGGTTCACCGCTCGTCAGATGTCGGTTCGCTCCTGCTCGAATGGGTCTGCACCCCAAGGTTCCAGCCAGGAGTAGCGGATTTCTTGCTCTCCGCAGCGCCACCGCGAGGGGGAGGTTGTCTGTAGCCAGTCCAGTGGTTCGACACCACCGGGCTGCCCGCCGTCCAGTGCCCGGCGTAGTGCCACCGACAGGTCGGCGTCCACGGCATCGGTCCGGGTCGCCGGGTCCACCGATACGAACAGCGCTGTCCCGGAACGGGAAACCAGGTCAAGGAAGCGGCGGTTGAGCGACCAGTCGGTCACCGGAGTAGACGGCACGCAGTCCGCGTCCACCGTGAAGAAAGCGCCGTGCTGGGCAAGGCGAAACGCCAGAGTGTTGACCCCGGTCCGACGGGTGCGTCCCCAGACCAGACCCGATACGTCGTCCCCGGTTCGTTGCACCTCGACCAGCCCGGCCGCCAGGTGCCCGACGACGTTGCAACCGATGATGACCGCACCACCAGCGGCCTCGTGCACGGTCGTGTAGAAGTCGACGAGTACCTCTGCAGTGGTCCGGGTCGGATCGGCCAGCCGCAGGCTGTCGGGTGCCGGAGAGCTAGCGAAGTCCGGGCCCCAGCGACCGAACAGGTCGTACGTCGAGAAATCATGCTTGATCAGCTCGAATCCCCAGGCCCGCAGGCGCGCGACGTCCTCGGCCACGGTCCGCAGCGTCGCCGGATGGCTGGGGTCGAGCCCAAAAGCCCCGTCCCGTGGCCCGATCGATCCGGCTGCCGGCTCATGCCGGGTCAGCAGCGGGCGCAACCAGATGCCCGGGCGGACGCCCTGCCCGGCGATCGCCGCCGCCACATCGGGCAGATCGGGAAAGGTTCCGGGCCGCCCGGCGTCCCACGGACCCCCGGACGCCAGGCGTCCATCGGCCATGCCGTCGGGCGACCAGCCGTCATCGATGACACCGAAGGGCCGCACCGGGTGGTCCCCCACAAGCTCAGCGACCACCAGCGCGTCACGCAGGACCGCTGCGGCATCGAAATCGCGCCCGTAGGCGTAGTACCAGTTGTTGCAGCCGACGATCGGGCCGACGGGTAGCGGGTCGCGGCAGAGCAGTCGAGAGAGCGCGACGTGCGCCGCGAACGGTGTCCGGTCGTCGCGGACCGCACGGACGACGGCCGCCGCGACGGCACGATCCCCGGGCCGTACCGCCTGACCACCGCTGCGCAAGTCGAGCCACAGCGACAAGCCCTGCTCGTCCACGGTCCAGAAGGCCAGGGCCGCCCCCCGCACCTCGACCCCAAACCCCCACGTGGTTCCCGTCGCGGGAGCGTGGACCAGCATCGACCAGGGCAAGACGCGCTCCGGTTGCTGGCCACGCCACTGCAGGTCACCGTAGGAACGCTCCCAGGCGTCTGCGAGCACGAGAACACCCGGCTCGATGGCCCGCCGCCAGCGCAGCAGGACCCGACTGACCTGGTCCATCGCGGCAACCTCGACCAGCAAGCCGCGGCCCGCCGTCGACGTCTGGACGTCAACACCGATCGTGCTCGGGTCGCCGAAGCGATCCGCCGGTCCGCGCTGTGCAAGCACCAAATCTGGCGCGAAGACGGATATTTCGCCTTGGTCCGGCGATGTCTCGGATGTCAACAAATGCTCGACCACCAGCTCCAACTCAGCGTCCCCGCGAAACCTATCGGCAAAATGGTGTTCCCACCGTTCCGCCGGCTTCAAATCTCGCTTGATCGACCCGAAATTGCTTGAAAATCATGGCATCTGGGTACTCGCGAAGCTGCCCACTGGCGGCCAACAGACCCTTCGTAGGACTGAACGCTCGGCATGTGGATTCCGAGTTCCGACGTCCCCCTCGCTCGTCGTGCACCTGGCGTTCGGGGAGTAGTCGCGCCGGGTGTCCCCTCGCTCGTTGTGTACTCGGCATTCGGGAGTCGTCGCGCGGGTATCCGCTTCAGCGCGAGGGTGGCCAACAGAACGATGCGGACGTCGGCACACGAAGCTGCGAACGCGGAAATTGCTGACCTGCCCGTAAGAGAGCACGAGCGCTTCGCAGGTTACGGGGTCATGGGTCTGCCCTTCGCATCAGGTCACGTACTGGCGGGGACCCGGTTGCAGGGGGCGTGCGCTGGGCACGGCGCTAGTCAGTCTGGTCGGGACAGCTTCTGTGGCACGTCGGGACGCGTGTCTGGCTGAACACTCAGTTCGCAGTGCCGTCCGCATGGGTCACGATTTGCGTGCCGAACGTCAGCGAGACCGACTCCGAGTGCTTCCCGCCAACGCCCGCTCGACCTCGCTCCAGAAGCCGGACAGGGATCAGTTCGTCTGGGCATAGGCGCAGAAACTGCCGCCGCCGCGCCGCAGTGTAGATTGCGCGTCACCACAGAACGAGGAGGGACAAGAATGGCGCTGCTCGATGAGATTCGACAGACCTGCGTGGATCTTGCTGGGCAGGGATGGCGCGATCTGCTGCTCGACGTCACGAGCGGTGGGTTCGACATGCTGGCCGACAATCTCGCCGAACAACTTGTCGCACCGCTCGCCTCGATTGACCGAACTGCGCCGGGTTTTGAGGATTACGCACCGTCGGGTTCTCAAGCGATCGAAGCGGGTTCGCCGGCTCGCAGTCTCCTCTACCATGCACTGGCCTCGCCGTTCGTAACGTCGAACAAAGGCGTCGCGCTCGGTGCCTTTCCGACCTTGGCCCAGATCGAGACGGTCGAGAACTACGTCTACGGTGTCGATCCACCGACGCTGGATTCGCTCCGCGACAACGACAATCACAACGACAACGGCAACCAGCTTGGGATTGTCGTGTTCGCGTTGGAGTACCGCCCAGCCATTCGTACCCCACATCATCGCCATGCTGATCTGTGTTTTTCCAGAACAGGAATCGCCCGCGTCGGCACGACGTCAGCGAGCTACGACGCGCCGACGCGGCAGTGGTCATCCCTCGATCCCGACGATCCGTATGCCTTTCGCGTGTCTCCGGTTCGATACGCCCCATTCATCGCCCGGCTGTTACCGGGTCAGGCTGGTGTGCTTCCCGGTCGGTTCGTCGACGGTGACGACAAACGCTCGTTCTGGGTTCCGATCCACAAGCTGTTCAACGGGGATGAATGCATCGCTGGACTGACGCTCGACCTCGACTGGTCGGTCGGCCACATCAACGAGAAGCTGTTCCGACTGCACTCGTATCTCCAGGCCAACGGGTACGACACGGGGTGGGAACCAGGTCAGATCACTCAACCGCCATTTCGATTTACTGACGACATCGCCGAACTCTCGACTGACCCTGCCGACGGTGTCGGGGTGATTGTTCCGGCGGTGCATGCCCGACTGGTGGAACCGGCCGTATTCAACGACAAGCCGTTGGCACTCAAGGTTGCCCCAGACTTGAAGCCGACCCGACCACATAGCCAGGTTGTGCTGGAGAAGTACTTCTCCGGTCTCGAGGTCAAACCCGGTGGTCCGTTCCCAATCGCAAGTGTCGGCCAGACACTGACGCCAATCGGTCGATCGCATCCGGCATCTGAAATCATCAACGGTCGCCACAAAGTGCTGTCGGACGGCTCGGAGCAAAACCTCAACGATCTACCGAATGTGGACAAAATTGTGGCCGCAGGAGGGTTCTGGGCGCGTCACTTTCTCGACTTCTCCGGCGACGGATGGGTCGGCGTGACCTGTTCGGCATTGGCCCCGACCATTACGACCACACGGGCGGCGTACTCGGTCGTCGCTGGGCCCGACTTCTTTCCCTACTGCGATCAACTCCCTCTGCTCGAATGGGCGGAAACGCTGCCCGCTGAAATCCGCAGCGGCCTTTGGACGGTGTTGCCACGGCCATTGTCAGATAGCAGGATCGCCGCCAATCAGCAGCTTGTGGGTGCCGGATTCGCGCCGCCTGCCGGCCCCGGACTGACCGACACCACAGCAACTGCGATCGTCTGTCAACTCGAGATTGACGACGGCCAACCGGTGGCATGGCCGGCGGCGACGGTGCAGTTGAAATCATCACTTCCTGACGGCGCTTCCGGCGTGTTTGACCCGGGCTGGGATGTCACCACCGATGTCGTCACCGACACCGACGCCTCACAACTCTTCCTGACCGCTTACGGGCTCGGCACGCCGTTCGTCGAGGATGCCAAAATTTGCGCCGCGCTCGGAACCTATTGGCCGGCGGTCGCGCCCGACGCAACGCGCACCTTCCAGCCGGACAGGTTTTGGCCGACGGTCAGCCCTCTGACGGATGAGGAGATCGGCATGGTCGGCGATATGCCGTGGGATGGCATCAAAGGCCCAGTGCGTGTCGGCACCGGACCAACCAGCGTGATCGAGTTCACTGACATCGACTATGCCGACTACGTGGATCAAGCGCTCGCAAGCCGATTCACGGCCGCCCTCACGGCCCAGATCGACCTTGCCGAATACTGCGACCGGGTGCTCTCGATGGCGATGGTCTACAACGCGCTCGGGATCACACTGCCACCTGACGTTGGTCCCAACGGCAAGCAGGAAACCTTGTTTGTGCGAATGCAAGTGTTTCTGCTTGCCAAGGCGGTCTGGAACGTGCTGCACTACCGAGTCGAGCCCTCCGATGATCCTGGCGTCGCTGCGGCGCTCGCAGCCACCGGTCACATATGGCGTGGGTCCAAGGTGTACGGCGGCACCCTGTTCCGGCACGGGAAGGACAACCAGGGGCCAACGTTCAAGCTGCGTCACATCGAGATCCTTGAGGAGGTTGACTTCTACACCGATCTGTTCTCAGTGTTGATTACACGTGGGGGCGAGGCGTGGCAGGTCAAGACGATCTCCATGACGTAGCCCATCTCTTCGTTGATGTGGTCATCGTCGGAGCCGGGCCGGCCGGATGTGCCGCCGCGCTCTGGGCAGCAAGCAAAGGGCTGTCAGTTCGCATGCTGCATCGACCCGACCGTCGGCCATATTCGCCCGGCGAGACGTTGCATCCGGCGATCGAACCATTGCTGCGGCAACTAGGAGCTCACCGGGTGCTGCTCGATCCCAGTGTCGAGCGTCACGAGGGACACTTCGTCGAGTGGAACTGTGAACGCAAATTCCAACCATTTGGCGGTGACGCCGACGGACCGTGGTTGGGATTCCACGTCGGCCGTCAGGTGTTCGACCAAGGCCTCCGAAGGGCGGCGACTGATGCCGGTGTCGTGATTCACGAAGTTGGCCGAGTCGACCCCATGGTTGACGATCACGGCACAGTGATCGGGGTCCGTCATGCTGGCGGCACGGTGCCGGCCAGGGTTGTGATCGACGCCGCCGGTGCCGGTCATTGGTTGTCGCGTGCGCTCGGTTTGCCGATCTGTCGTCGCTCACCGCGGTTGGTGGCACGGTATGGCCTCGTCAGCGGCGAACCGATCGAGGACGGACCGCTTCTCACGGCCGAAAATGATGGCTGGACGTGGACCGCGCCGGTTGCCGAGGGAACGATTGCGTGGGTTCGGTTGCCGTTCGATTGCGCGTCGGCGGCAACGATCGGTGCGCCCGCTGAACTTGCCTCGATCGGCAGCGTGGCAGCGATCGCGCGAGGTGCCGACGTGACCTGGCGATCGGTTACTCCCGTTGCGGGTCCGGGGTACGTGCTGGTTGGCGACGCCGCCTTTGTACTCGACCCACTGTCGTCGCACGGGGTGATGCACGCCATCATGTCGGGAATGATGGCCGCAGACATGATCGCCAAACACCTCGTCGGACGCGTGCCGATCCATGTCACCCAGGCGGCCTACATCGACTGGTCGCGTGATCGCTTCAACACCGACATCGAACACCTCCGGTCGATGTATGCCCAGATGCCGAACCCTCCCGAATGGGCGATGCAATGACGACAGAGATTGCCGATTGGTTGAAGGCGCTCGGACTCGGTAGGTACGTTGGCCTGTTCGACGAGAATGACGTCGACCTGGACGTGCTCCCAGATTTCAGCTTGGCAGAGCTGCGCGATCTTGGCGTCTCGATCGGCGATGCCAAACGGATTCTTCGAGCCGTCGCCACATCTGTCGTCACCGTGGCGACCTCGGAGGCCGAGCGACGTCAGTTGACTGTCGTGTTCTGCGATCTTGTCGGCTCGTCTGGCCTGTCGGAACGCCTCGACCCTGAGGACCTGCGCTCACTCCTCGACTCGTACTACCGGTGCTGTGACGCTGCTGCTCGTCTATACGGCGGGCACATGGGCAAAGTCGTTGGTGACGGGGTCGACCTGTATTTCGGGTACCCGCAGGTTCTGGAGGAGTCGGCTAGGTCGGCGGTCGAAGCGGCGCTCGAGGTAATTCGGTTGTTGGATCAGCTGAATTTGGCGAGGGAGCCAGATTCGCCTGAACTTCGCGTTCGGATTGGCGTGCATAGCGGTGTCGCAGTCGTCGGCGCGGTTGGTGGGGCAGAACATGAGATCGTGGGTGAACTGCCGGTGATCGCAGCCCGCATCCAAACGGTTGCCACTCCAGGATCGGTCCTGCTGAGCGAGGCAACGGCCCAACTCGTGTCCCGATCGTTGCATGTCGAGGATCTCGGGCGCTATGAACTGAAGGGGTTATCGTCAGCTGTACGGCTGTTCCGTGCTGTCGGAGACGTGATCGACCAAGCTGATCGTCGAAGTACTGAGGCCTTCGAGACCGACATTGTGATCGGCCGTGAGCCGGAGATGGCCTCGCTTACGGCCCGCTGGGCGCTGGCATGCGGAGGTTCTGGTCAGGTCGTGGTGTTGAGTGGCGAGGCCGGTATTGGCAAGTCGAAAATCGCCGGCGCCCTTGCCTCCACCGGCTTGGGGTCACCGCGCACCCTGCGATTCCAATGTTCGCCCTACCGCGAAGGAACGGCGCTGTGGCCGGTGATCGAGCAGGTTCGACGGGCCGCCGGCATCGGTCCCGGCGATCCCGACGATGTCAAGTTGAACCGACTCGAGCGCCTCCTCAACGCCGAGTACGGGAATGGTGAAGACACGTCGTCGCCTCCGGTCGACATGATGGCGGTATTCGCAGCGTTGCTGTCGATCGAGGTCGGAGATGCGTATCCGGAGTTGACGTGGACGTCAGAGCAGCGGCGGCAACGAACGCTCGATGTGATCGCCACACATCTGGAGCACGTGTGCAGTACTGAGCCAGCGTTGGTGATCGTCGAGGACGTGCAATGGTCCGATCCGACGTCGCTCGAACTCATTGGCATCATGATCGAACGGTCGGTGTCGTGGCGGGTGATGATTGTCATCACCGTACGTTCGGGAACCGCTCTGCCATGGTCGCCGGCTCCGCATATGGCCACACTTGAACTGGGCAGACTTGCCGATCGTCATGTCAGAACGATCGTTGAACGTATGGCACTCGGCAAGTCGTTGCCCGACACCGTGATCGAGCGGATTCTGAAGCGCACAGACGGTGTTCCCCTGTTCGCCGAGGAACTCACGCGAACGGTTCTCGACTCGCACATGCTGGTCGATGAAGGGTCCGGGTACGCCCTCGACGACGCTCTGCTTGACGCCGCAGTCCCAGCGACGCTGCACGATTCGTTGGCGACTCGCCTCGACCGACTGGGCGTCGAGCGGGAGATTGCCCAGATCGCAGCGGTGATCGGCCGCGAGTTCAGTCTGGTGCTACTCGCCGAGGCCTGTGGCCGGAACGAGGTGTCGATCCTCGCTTCTCTCGAGGTGCTCGAGAATTCCGGCCTGGTTGGCCGCCGTGACCCGAATTCGACTGAGTGGTTCATGTTCAAACATGCGCTCGTACAGAACGCTGCCTATGAGAGCTTGTTGCGTAGTACGCGTCGCGAATTGCACGGAAGGATCGCTGCCGCCCTCGCAGGTCAGGAGGACACACGCGACGAGCAACCCGAACTCCTGGCGCGGCATCTCGACCTCGCAGGGCTGGTCGCTGACGCGATCGATGCCTATCGGCGGGCTGGCGAGCGGGCGACCGCCGGCTCGAACCACGCCGAAGCGCTGGGCCACTACCGTCGTACGCTCGAACTGCTGGCGACGCTCCCCGCTTCGAGGGAACGGGCCCAGCGAGAGCTCGACGTGCACGCCGCGTTGCGGAATGCGCTCGTGGTGCTCAAGGGCTATTCGTCACCTGAGGTTGAGCAGGCGTGCTTGGTCGCCCGGGCGTTGTGCGACGAGATCGGTGACGGCGAGCAGTTGTTCGAGGTGTTGTGGAACCTCGCCGGCTTTCACATGGTGGGAGCGGACCACGAGGCGTGCATCGAGATCAATCGTCGCTTGCTCGATATCGCCGACACGGTTGGCCGAACTGACCTCTCGCTGATGGCGCACGACACCGTCGGTCAAACGTTCTACTACTTGGGTCACTTCGACGAAGCGCTGACCCAGTTCGATCGAGCGATCGAGCTCTACGACGAGTCAAGGCATCGGGGTGTCGCGGCCCGGTTTGCTGAGGAGGACCCTTGTGCCACGTCGCTCGCCTATGGGGCGATCGCACTCTGGTCACTCGGTAGGCGTTCGAAAGGTCGGATGTGGATGCGGCAAGCGGCGGAGTTAGCTGACTCGCTCCCGTATCTCGTGACACAGGCGTTGGTCACCTTCAAGTCGACGCATCTTGCATTTCTTCGTGGCGACGATCAAGCGGCCCGAACATCGGAACCGATGCTGATGAGGCTGACTGGTGAACGCGGCTTTGGCTATGTGGTTCCGTCAGCGCAGGTGCAGCTGGGCTGGGTGCGCACGCTCGATGGTACGCACGATGAAGGGCTGGAGTTGATGCGCAACGGAGTCGCTGGACTCGAACGAATTGGCGCTCTTGCCGAGCAACCGATCAACACGGCGATGTTGGCCGACGGTTACCTCCGTGCTGGTCGTCCGTCTGACGCACACAGCGTGCTGGATGACATGTTGACGAGGTGTCACCCGCAGCAATTTGCGTATCTTGAATCGGAGCTGCTCCGGTTGCGTGGCGAGGCGCTGGCCGCTCTCGGTGCGCCGCCAGACGATGTCGAACGCGACTTGCGAGCGGCATTCGATGCGACGACGCGGCGTAGTGTCCAATCGTTACAACTTCGGGCCGCGATCAGCCTCGCTCGGTTCCGACGCGATCGAGGCCTGGTTGATTCAGGCGACTATTTGGTGGCTGCGGTCGCCGCCATCGACGAGGACCTCGACCAACCCGACGTGGTCGAGGCTCGGCAGATTATTGGTTGACTGGGCGCGGCACTCACCGCATGATCATCGGTCGACGAGTACAGCTCGGCGACGGCCGCGGAGCGAGCTGACGACCTCGAATCGTGACACTCGGTCGATTTCGTCGATCGTGATCCCACGTGCACGCACCGATCCGCTCTCGACCAGGAGCTGGCGGCCGATCCCGTCGAGCCCACCACACGACAGGGGCGGAACGAACCACTCACCGTCGATCTCGAACAGCAGTGAGGCAATCGTGGTCTCCACGAGTTCGTAACGCTCGTTGACCATGATCACATCGTCGACACCTGGTTGGCGCCTGGTGGCCTCGACGTAGTGGGTTCGTTGCGTCGTCTTGTGACAGCAGAACGGGTCGTTCGAACGAACCCGTCGTGTGTCGACAGCGAGGTTGACTGACCGACGTTCCGGACCGAGTAGGGCGGTCGTGACCTCAACCGTTCCGTCCTTAGCGAGCTCGATCCGGAGCCGCGACGGGTGTTCAACGACAGGGAGATCATCGATCGATTCGTGAATCGTGGTCCGGTCGCACCGAAATCCGAAGTACTCGGCAGACGATTCGATCCGGGCGAGGTGTCGGTCGAGGTGTTGCGGTCCGTGTTGATCGAGTCGCAATGTTTCGATCAGGCGAAACTCGGGACGGATGGCGGTCAGCACAGCCGACTTGGCCTCGACCTCACGGTTCTCATCCGGCGGATACGAGTCCCAGGTGATCCCCCCGCCTGCCCCGAATGTGAGCGTGTTCAACCGGCGATCGACAACTGCGGTCCGAATCGCCACGTTGAAGACAGCCGATGGTTGGCCGCCGGCTGTGTTCGGGCTGATCACGCCGATCGAGCCGCAGTACACACCTCGTGGCCACGGTTCGAGTTCGGCGATCACCTTGGCGGCGGCGATCTTCGGCGCGCCCGTGATCGACCCGCACGGAAATGTCGCCGCCAGCACGTCGCCGAGCTCGACCGTGTCTGGCAACTCCGCCCGCACGGTGGACGTGAGCTGCCACACGGTCTCGAATCGTTCCGTGTCGAGCAACGCAGGAACTGACACCCCGCCAGGGAGCGCAACGCGTGAGAGATCGTTGCGAAGCAGGTCGACGATCATCACGTTCTCAGCCTGCTCTTTGAGAGACGCCCGCAATTGGGTCGCCGCTCGATGATCGTCGTCTTGACGGGCCCGACGAGCGGCCGTGCCCTTCATCGGACGCGTCGATACGACCCCATCCGAGAACGTGATGAAGAGCTCCGGCGAAGCGCTGACGATCGAGGCGTGCTCGAACTCGATGTAAGCGTTGAAGGCACCGCCCTGGGCGGTCGCCATGGCGCGGTAGAGATCGGCCGAATCGCCCTCGAAGTCGGCGACGAGGCGGTCGGTCAGGTTGACCTGGTAGACGTCTCCGGCGGCGATCCGAGATCGGATCTGTTCGACACAATCCTGATACCAATCGCCGCCGCCGAGCCGTCGAACATCGCCAACGGCTGGCGGCGAGTCCGGCGGGTTGATCGGTTCGACCTCAGCCCGTTGGCGGTAGACCCCGAACCACGCAAGCGGGAAACCAACAGCTGTGGATCGGGCCGGGATCGCCGAGTCAAACGCGGCGCCCGCCTCGTACGTCAAGAACCCGATCACCCAATTGCCGTTGCGAGCCGCCGTGTTTGCGTCGGCGAGGACTTGGCGAACCTGGTCGAGCGAGCGTGCTGCGTACTCGCAATCGAGATCGGTGAACATGTACCCGACTCCGCGACGGAGATCGTCGATCCGCGCCGACCGCACCGACCCAATCATCGTGTGTGAGCCTAGTTGGCGGACGAAGTCAGCTCGCTCCGACTGAGAGATGGCTGCCCCCGAGCAGTCGGAAACGTGCTTGGATTTGGGTTTGGCGCTCGGGCAGGATCTTGGCGCGGTAGAAGTTCAGCTGGTTGAACGTCGGTCTCCAACACCGAAAGTTGAGGGTTCGAATCCCTCCTGCCGTGCCAAAAACTCTTAAAATGGTCGTAATCGGGATATACACGTCTTACGCAAGTGGCCGAAGGGAGGCCGAAATCATGAATGTTCTACTGCTCGATCCGTCTTGGAGGATCGATCGCGTGATCGGTGTCGAGCGCGCCTGCGAGCTATTGGTCGCTGGCCACGCTGTCGCCGCGTCCGGCGATATCGCCACCGTGATGCGGTCGCCATCGATAGAAGTCGTGATCCCGACCGTGGTGGCAAGGATCGGCGTCGTGCGCTACGCCTTCCATCGACCCCCTACGTGTACGGCTCGCCGCGTACGCCTGCGTGACGCTCACGTGTGCCAGTTCATCGTCGATGGTCGACCATGCACGCACCGCGGTGACTCGGCCGACCACCTGGTTCCGTCGTGCCGAGGCGGGCGATCGACATGGCACAATCTCGTTGCTGCGTGCCGCGAGCACAACGGGTACAAGCGCGACCGGTCACTCGACGAAATGCACCGCCTGCATGGATGGACACTTCGGCGTGAGCCCGGCGTTCCGACCCGACAGTCGTTGCTGCTCGCCGATATCCGCCACGTACAACCCGGCTGGGAGCTGTACCTCCAGTCCTGATAGGGCGTGCGGCTCGCCTGCCTGGTGGATGTGATCGGCAAGCGCAGATTGCCGACCGGACGCGACGATGCGACCCTCACAGTTGGAGGGTCTGGATCGTCTGGTCGTCCTGTTTGTCTCGACACTGATCTTGTTGCTGTTGCTGTTCTTGTTGCTTGGTCTGTTTGCGTTGTTGGTGTTGTTGGACTCGTCGGCCTGGTCTGATTTGGATGGGACAGGTGGCGTGTAGTTGTCCGTCGGGTGTTCGGATCGTGAGTGTGCGGTCGTCGGCGAGGGTGAGTGTCCAGCCGCCTTCGTGGATCAGGTGGTGGTGGTGTTTGCAGGTCGGTACGAGGTGTTTTAGGTCGGTTTTGCCGCCGTTGGCCCATTCGTGGAGGTGATGGATTTCGCAGCGGTCGAAACTGATATCGCATCCATGAAAGGCACAGGTCCGGTAGATCGTTCGTAAGGCACGGCGTTGGGCCCGGTTAGCGAGTCGTTGGGTGCGTCCGATGTCGATTGGGATTCCGTCTCCGTTTAAGACGACGGGGAGGATCGATGCGTTGCATGCCAGGCGGCGTGCCATTCCGACCGGGATTGGGGTTCCGTCACCGAACTCGCAGATGGAATGTTCGTGGAGCCCGTCGGTGAGCGTGTCGAGATCGACAATCACGGTGACTTCAACCTGGGCCGGCCGA
>JANPLQ010000140.1:0-1537 GCA_031422395.1 Ilumatobacteraceae bacterium
CTGTCGCCCAGTTCCGCGACCACACCGGCGCCAGCCGCAAGTTCGCCCTCCCCCTGGTCGCCGAACTCGACGCCAGGGGGATCACGCGCCGCCGGGAGGATTTTCGAATCGCCGGCCCCCGCCTACCCACGCAGTGAACGCGGCAAGCGATTTGGGGCCGCTTACGAGGCGGCGTGGGACGAATGGGCCGCAAGCGACGATGCCGCACTGTGGACGTCGACCAACGGCGATGGACTCAGCGATACGCCGCAGTGAGATCCGTCTAGTCGACTTCGAAGCGACCTGCCCCGCCAAAGCGAGCAAGCGTCACCTCGCCATCCCGGGACACCTCGCGCTGTAACTCGGCCAGCAGCTCAATCGGGCGTGTCGAGTCCCAGGCGTTCTGCGACGACCCGACGGGCAATGACCACGAGAGCATGAGCCTGCTGCACAGCGCGTCGAGCATCGCTGGCACTGACCGGCGTCGGGTCATACTCAGCTTTGGTCTTGAGCGGCAGCAGGCGTCGCAACCGATTCGCCGCGTCCCGACCGATACCGGGCACGGCGACGATCAACTCAACGACTTGGTCGTGATCCTGGCCGGCCGCTCGTTGACCAGTTCGAGCACCGAGGATCGCGTCGGCGGCATTGATCGCCGCGTGCACTGCATTGCCCGCGGCCGGGCTGTTGCGACCTTCCGCCAGCGCATCTTCGGCGGTGGCGACAAACTCTTCGGCCTTGGCCATGAACATCACGGCTTGTTCTTTCGAAACTGGTCGCGTACGCGGCCCGCCGCGGCTCAAGATGCACCGACCTTGGTTGTCCTCATCAGTACGACCTGATCACGATCGATCTCGCTCCACAGCGACCTTGGGAGGCGACCAGGCAATCTCCACTCACTTTCGTCTACCTCCAGCACACTCACTCGCAATCCAGCGAATCGGTCAAGCGCGCAACGCCAGTGGTCCAACGATTCGACCCAGCGATCGTCGCTCTCGGCACCGTCCGGACGAACCGCCAGCACGTCGATATCACTCCCAGGTCCGGCTAACCCTGTCGCCACCGAGCCGTATACCGAGAGCAGCACTGGTGGAGGAACGATCTCGATCGCCGTCGAGGCCGCATAGCTGAGCACCACATCGCGCACGTCGCGTAGTTGCCGCAGCAGTCCAACCACGACGTTGTCATCGACCGGCCGGTACAGAACTGCGGGTGGCACCTCGCGTCGTTCCACAATGCCGAGCTCGACCAACCGACGAAGAACGCGCGATGCCTGGGTGGCGCTGATACCGGACAGGCGCCCGATCTCGGACGTCGAGATCTCGCGGCCCGCTCGCAACAGTGCCCCGAGGATCTGCCCGCGTGCACCAGGGATCAGCGCCTCGATCGGATGAGTAAAGTCCACGACCCCATTATGCAACTTTATGAACAGATCTAGACATTAAGTTTGGCAATCCACTTGAACTGAACGGCCGGAAATCGGTCGGATTCATACCTCGGTCGGTTTGTGGCGCATTTCTCGGTAGTCCTTGGCGGCACCTTCGATCGGTTCGACTTC
>JANPLQ010000141.1:0-3703 GCA_031422395.1 Ilumatobacteraceae bacterium
GTGCGGTACTGCCAAGTCCAAAGGTGGTTGGTGGCGAGGGCATCAAGTGCCTCGCGCAGCGCGGTGCGATCCACGTTGTGCTCCAAAGGTGGGATTGTGAACTCAGGAACCTATCGCCCGCGCCGCCCACGTCCGCCCAAACATTCGCGCACCAAGCAGTTGACGCACGCCAGCTTCGGACGAACCCGTCCGGCAGTGGGCGATCGATTCAATCGTTCCATCAGGCGTGACCAGCCGGAAGACCGCCACCCGAGCAGCCACGCGACTCGTCACCGCCGTCCGCCAAGTTTGACGGATCTCACTGGTCGGGGGAACTCTGCGACACCGTGGTGTCATGCTGGCTGAATGGCGGAACCGCAAGTTGATCAACTGACCGAGGCGTTGCGGCGGCTGACCGGAAACCCGGATGCCGTCTTTCGCGAAGGGCAGCGTGAGGCGATCGAGGCGTTAGTCGTCCGACGCGAACGAGCATTGGTCGTGCAACGCACCGGGTGGGGCAAGAGCGCCGTGTACTTCCTCAGCACCCATCTGCTCCGAGCGAGTGGTGCCGGGCCGACGTTGCTGATCTCGCCGCTGCTGGCGTTGATGCGCAACCAGATCGAGGCCGCCGAACGGCTCGGGCTTCGCAGTGTGACGATCAACAGCGCCTCGGCTACCACGGTCAACGAACTCCGTGACGCACTCGAGCACGACACCGTCGACCTCGTGCTCGTCTCGCCCGAGCGACTCGCCAACCCCGAGTTCGCCGACAAGATCATGCCGTTGATCGGTGGCCGGCCTGGGCTGATCGTGATCGACGAGGTGCACTGCATCTCCGACTGGGGCCACGACTTCCGGCCCGACTACCGCCGTATCGGGCGGCTCGTCGATCGGCTGAGTGGATCCGAAGTGCCGGTGCTCGGTTGCACGGCGACCGCCAACGACCGCGTCGTTCAAGATGTCGCCGCCCAACTCGGCGCAGAGATGACCACCTTCCGCGGCCCGCTCCGCCGTCACGGTCTCGCCCTGAGCGCGATCCCACTCGACCGGCAAGCCGAACGACTTGCCTGGCTCGCCGAGGCAATCCCCGAGATCGACGGGTCAGGGATCGTCTATTGCCTCACCGTTCGCGACGTGCAAAACGTCGCCGAATGGCTGCAGTCGCGTGGCATCTCCGCTGAGCCCTACTTCGGCTCGCTCGACAATGAGGATCGGCTCGACGCCGAACGACGACTGCAATCCAACGACCTCAAGGTGCTCGTCGCCACCACCGCGCTCGGGATGGGCTACGACAAGCCAGACCTCAGCTTCGTGATTCATTTCCAAGCGCCGGGCTCCCCCGTCGGCTACTACCAACAGGTCGGGAGAGCCGGGCGCGCCCTCGAACGAAGCCACGGGATCTTGCTGCGCGGTCTCGAAGACGAACAGATTCAAGACTTCTTCATCGAGCGAGCCTTTGCCCATGAACACATCGTGCGCGACGTGATCTTGGCGTTCGACAAGTCCGACATCCCACTGCCGTTGATCCAGGTTCAAAACCAGTTGAACATCAGGATCGGGACGCTGGAACTGGTCGTCAAACAACTCGACGTCGAAGGTGCGATTCGTCGGGTCGGGGGCCAAACGTATGAACGCACACTCCAGCCGTGGGACTATCCGTCGGCACGGATCGACGCCGTCACCGCCGGCCGCCGAGCCGAGCAGCAGGCGATGCGTGACTACTTCACATCGACAGGCTGCCGCATGAGTTTTCTGGCAAGTCTGCTCGACGACCCGTCACTCGACTCATGTGGAATCTGCGACAACTGCACGGGGACCTCTGCCGCTCGCGACCTGCCGGTCGAACTGATCGCCGAGGCCGAGCAGTTCTTGCAGAAGCGGCCAATCGAGATCCGTGCAAAGAAGCAGCAATACGACGAGGCATCAGGAGCGCGCAGAGGCATACCCGCTGCGGAACAACTGCAGGCGGGTCGGGCACTTTCGGTCTGGGGCGACGCAGGCTGGGGCCAACTCGTCAAGCAAGGGAAACAGCAGGATCAACACTTCGACGATCGTCTCGTCACAGCTCTCGCCGAACTGATCGTCGATTGGGCGCCCGACCCGGCCCCCACGTGGGTCGCATCGGTTGCTTCACTGCGTCACCCGGAACTCGTGACGTCGCTCGCCCGCCGACTCGCCGACCGGCTCGGGCTCCCGTACGAGCCAATCGTTGTCAAGCGCGAAGAGCGACCCGAGCAGCGCAGCCAACAGAACTCGGCACATCAGCATCGCAATACCGCCGGTGCCTTCGCTGTCACGCAGCCAGCGAGAATCGGGCCCGTGTTACTCGTCGACGACCTCGTCGATTCTGGTTGGACCTTGACCGAAGTCGGTCGCGTCCTCAGGCGATCAGGATCCGGGCTGGTCTACCCCGTTGCCCTGGCGGCGTGGGCAGGCCGCGACTGATGCAACTCGAATCGGATCGACGGTATCGCTTTTCGGCCGATCCCGAAAAGGTTTGGGCGACGCTGCGAGCGGTCGACCGCTATCAATCGTGGTGGCCGTGGCTCGTCGAGTTCGACACCGGCCCCGACGCCGACCGCGCCCTGTCGCCGCGGACGACATGGCACTGCGCCGTTCGATCGCCAATCCAGATCGGATTGCGATTCTCGATCACCTTGGATGTCGTAACCGACCCGGGACATATCGCCGCCACGGTGACGGGCGATCTCGTTGGGCCTGCCTCAGTGACAATCTCCAGACTCGCATCCGGCGGAAGCGAAATCCGCTTGACATCGACGTTGGCACCGCGCTCAACGACGCTCGGAATGATGATGCGGATCGCCCGACCGCTGGCAAAGTGGGCGCACGACCACCTACTCGACACCGCCGCCAACCAGTTCGAACAGGGGGTCACCGACGCTTGAGTTCGATCTTGATCGTTACGGGATCAGCAGCACCTTGCCCGTGGTCTCGCGGGCCTCCAATCCACGGTGTGCCTGGGCTGCGTCCTCGAGGTCGTACTTGGCACCGATCCGCACATCCAGATCGCCGCTCTCGATCCAGCCGAACAAATCGGCAGCACGGCGCTCCAACTCGGAACGTTCGGTTATGTGGTCGAACAACGTCGGACGGGTCAGGAACAGCGAACCGTTCGACGACAACAGGAGTGGCGACACCGGCGGCACCGGACCGGAGGCATTCCCGAACGTGGCCATCGTGCCTCGCTTGCGGAGCAACGTGAGGCTCTGATCGAACACTGAAGCACCGACGCCGTCGTACACCACATCGAGCGGACGAG
Organism: Ilumatobacteraceae bacterium; assembly: GCA_031422395.1. Lineage (GTDB taxonomy): Bacteria > Actinomycetota > Acidimicrobiia > Acidimicrobiales > Ilumatobacteraceae > Ilumatobacter. The sequence goes on from JANPLQ010000141.1 coordinate 3,260, forward strand.
GTCCGGCGATCGACGTGATCGCCTCGGCGAAGTCGACGTCGCGATACAGAATCACATAGTCAGCCCCTGCGGCCGACGCAAGCTCAGCCTTGTCGGGCGAGCCGACAGTCGTGAACACTTCGGCCCCGAGTCGCTTGGCAATCTGAATCAGCAGTAGCCCGGTGCCGCCGGCCCCGGCATGAACGAGGCATCGGCTGCCAGGAGTCAGCGGAAACGTATCGGTCGCCAGATAGTGGGCCGTCATGCCCTGCAACTGCGCCGCACAGGCGACGTCGAGGCCGACCATCTCCGGCACCGTGACCACACGATCTGCGGGCACCGCCACCAACTCGGCGTACGACCCGGCCGCTGCCGGCCACGCAACTCGGTCGCCAACCACCAGCGACGAGACACCCTCACCAACTGTCACGACAGTGCCAGCACCCTCCAGCCCAGGCGTGTACG
>JANPLQ010000142.1:0-3675 GCA_031422395.1 Ilumatobacteraceae bacterium
CGTTGTTGACTGTCGATGAGGCGGCGCGTGTGCTCCGTATTGGTCGGTCGTTGGCGTATCAGCTTGCGACTGAGTATTTGGCGACCGGAGGCACGTCGGGGATGCCGGTGATCCGGCTGAGTGCGTCGTGTTTGCGGGTGCCTCGTAGGGCGTTGCTCGAACTGGCGTTGGCCGGGCGGGTGGTTCGGCTTTGCGACGCTGAGGTTCCGTTGGGAGTGTCCGGTGGAGTTTGAAAGCCAGCCGGTTGTTGGTCGCAACACGATCGTGACGTTCGGTCCGAGCGCGGCTGACATCCGGCGGAGGCTCGGGCCGATTGCTTGGGTCGTGTTGGAGTGCCTCGCCGAGAGTTCCGTCGACTGCGCCGGTGAGTCGGTGTCGTTCGAATCGGTACGTGGCATCGCTGAGTTGCTCGGCCTGGCGAAGGACACCGTCGCCCGGGCGCTCCGGAGGCTCGCTGACGAAGCGCTCGTGATCTTTGTCGCCAGTCGCCAGCACGACGGCCGGTTCGGTCCGAGTCACTACCGACTGTCGTTCCCGCCGAACCTGTTCGTGCGATGCCCGACCGTTCTAACTGCGTCGCTCGCCAAGCCTGCCCGCAGGTTGAACGGTCAGAGTCCTGTTCAGTTGTCGTTGATCGACGCCCTCGCGCTCGACGTGTGAGTCCACGCCCGATCAACGATGTGTGATCTACCCGATTTTGAGTCACGAATTTGCACCTTGGTGCGGGGCGTGGTTCGGCGGTCACGTTGGGGGTGGCGGGGGTGTTGAGTGTGTGGAAGTTGGGGCATGGTCAGGAGGCGTATTATCTCGAAGCGGTCGCTAAGGGTGTTGAGGACTATTACGTCGGTGGTGAAGCGCCGGGCTGCTGGGTTGCGAGCAGCGACTCGATGCTCGGCCTGTCCGGGAGGGTGCGACCGGAGGATTTGCGGGCTGTCCTTGCTGGCGAGGACCCGGTTTCTGGGACACGGTTGGGTCTACCGCATCGGGTGCCTGGTTTCGATCTGACATTTAGGGCACCGAAGTCGGTGTCTGTGTTGTTCGGGCTCGGTGATCCGGACACGGCCCGCCAGGTCCGTGACGCCCACGACCGGGCGGTTGAGGCGGCGCTCGGGTTCGCTGAACGGCATGCGGTGTGGTCGCGGCGCGGGCATGGCGGTGTTCGTCTGGTTCGCGGTGAGGGGTTGATCGCCGCCGCCTTTCGGCATCGCACATCTCGGAATGGTGATCCGCATTTGCATACCCATGTGTTGGTCCCGAATATGGTGCGCGGCGACGACGGCAGGTGGGCGACGTTGGATGGGCGCTGGTTGTATACGTCAGCCAAGACGATCGGCTATCTGTATGAAGCGGAGTTGCGTTACAACTTGACGGTCGCCCTGGGTGTCGAGTGGGGTCAGGTGACGAACGGGATTGCCGACATTGCCGGGATTCCGGGGGAGGTGTTGAGGGCGTTCTCGACTCGGCGTGTCGAGATTGAGGAACGGATGGCGATCCGCGGTCAACATTCTGCGAAGGCTGCGATGATTGCTGCGCTTGATACTCGCCGCACGAAACAGGTCGACCCCGGGATCGGGCAGTTGCGGGCGCGTTGGATCGAACGTGCCGATCAGATCGGTTTCGATCCTGCCCGACTCGATGATCTGATCGGGTGTGTCGGCCCGATCCCCTTGGCCGATGAGGACCGGAGGGTGGTTGAGGATCAGATGCTCGGCGTAGCTGGGTTGACGGCGCATGAGTCGTCGTTCAACCGTAACGACATCTTGCGGGCGTGGTGCGACGCCCTCCCCGCTGGGGCGTCGATCGGTGTGATCGAAGACCTCGCTGAGGGTTTGCTTGACCGGCTTGGTGTCGCCGCGTTGGATGGGATCGTGCCCGGCAAACGGGCGGTGATTCGTGACGGATCGGGGCGCACGATTTCGAGGTTGCCGGCGGTTGAGCGGTGGACGACGTTCGAGCTGCTCGAGATCGAACGCCACGCGCTCGACACCGCACGCCGCCTGCTCGACACCGAACGCGGCGTGTGCGGACAAGATCAACTATTGGCGGCCTTGCGTCTGTCGCCGTCGTTGTCGGATGAGCAGGTTCGGGCTGTGATCCAGATCGCCACGTCGGGGAATGGTGTCGACATCATCACCGCTCCCGCCGGTGCCGGGAAGACGTTCGCCTTAGCGACCGCTCGTGAGGCGTGGCAACGCAGCGGGTATCGGGTGATCGGTGCCGCTCATACCGGTGTCGCCGCCGACGAACTCGCCAACGCGGCCGGGATTGTGTCGACCACGATCGCTCGGATGTTGATCGGTATCGAACGTGGTGAGCCGGGCGGGCTCGACCCGTGAACGGTGTTGGTTGTCGATGAGGCCGGGACGGCAGGCACCCGCGACCTCGCACGCCTCCTGACCGAGATTGATCGGTCTGGTGCTAAAGCGGTGCTGGTGGGGGATCCGAGGCAGCTCCCAGAGATCGCAGCCGGTGGTTTGTTCGCCGCCTTGACGTTGCGGCAGCCGGCGATCGAGTTGAGCGACAACCGTCGTCAACAACATGAATGGGAAATCGAGGCACTCCGTCAGTTGCGTGACGGTAACACCACCCACGCCCTGCACGCCTATCAGCAACACGGGCGGATCACGATCGGCTTCGACGCCGACCACACCAAAACCCTGCTGCTCGGCGACTGGTGGACCGCGACCGTGAACGGCGACGACGCGATCATGCTCGCCGGTCGCCGCTCAGAAGTCGCCGAACTCAACATCCACGGCCACCGACGCGCCCTCGACGCCGGATACCTGAGCGGGCCGACACTCGAGATCGGTGGCATGTCGTTGGTGGCGGGAGACAAGGTGATGATGTTGCGTAACGACCGCAAACTCGGTGTCCGCAACGGCAACAGAGGCATGATCCTCGACGTCGACCCCGACCAGCACACAATCCGCGTCCAGCTGACACGTGGGATCGTCAACGTTCCGGCCCGTTATGTCGATGCCGGGCATGTTGGTCATGCCTACGCGATGACGGTCAACAAAGCCCACGGGTTGACGTGTGACCAGACGATGCTGCTCGGCAACGACCTGCTCTACCGGGAACTCGCCTATGAAGCCCTGTCGCGCGGTCGCAAGCAGAATCGGATCTACATGTCCCGGTCGTGCATGCTCGAACTTGACCTCCAACTCGAAGACGGGCCCCATGCCCGCACTGTCGACCAGCCGGATCCGATAGAGGTGCTCGCTGCCAGTCTCGAACGGCGACGTAACAAACACCTCGCCCTTGACAGCGTCACCGCGATCCCGCTTGCCACGTGGAGCACCAGTGACCTACTTGTCGAGCGTCGCCGCGTCCAAACAGTGCTCGATCAAGCGCCACCCGACCGTACCGCTGATGTTGCTGCGCTCGTCGAGTCTCGACGCAAAGTCGAGATCCAGGTCCGCGAGACGACGCTTTCGGTCGCCGCATTGGAGTGCCGTAAACGGTCGCGGAAAGAACGGCGGCTGCCCGATGTCGATCTGCTCACCAAACGCCACAATCTCGGCCGCTTCGAACAACAAGCCGACCGGATCGATACCGAAATCACCTTGTCTCCCGCCACCAACGACATGCCACCGATCTCGAGTGTCGGCCCGCTCAGGTATCCGGCGTCGAGGGCGCGTCGGTGGCCGTGGATGTTGAGTTCGGTGACTTCTG
>JANPLQ010000143.1:0-4870 GCA_031422395.1 Ilumatobacteraceae bacterium
CGGAAAGAACGGCGGCTGCCCGATGTCGATCTGCTCACCAAACGCCACAATCTCGGCCGCTTCGAACAACAAGCCGACCGGATCGATACCGAAATCACCGCCCTGCACGCCAGCCAACACCGCCGCCGGAGTCACCTCGCCGCCCACCAAGCCGACCAGATCGAAATCGACGCAATCGGCGACATCCTCAGCGAGAGAGGCCGACACAACACCGTCCGCGCCGTCAACGAGCCACCCAACTACATCACCGAAACAATCGGTAGTCGTCCGACAAACCCGGCCAAAGATCGGGCATGGGTCAGCGCCGTCGTCGCCATCGAACAACACCGAATCGAACACGACATCACCGACCAACGCAGCGCCATCGGGCCCGAACCAACCAACTACCGAGACGCACTCACCTGGCAACAAGTCAACGAGACAATCGTCGACGCCCGCGACCTCATCGCCCCACCGAGGAAGGCGATCGAACTTCAGCGCCCCACGGTCAAAGGACCCTCCCTCGACATCGGCATGTGACCGTCGCGAAAGCTTTGACCAGACCCATGTTCGACGGTAGTCGACGAACGCCGCGGCGTCGTCGCGTTACGCCCGGCCCGCCCGTGTCTTCATCACCTACAGATCGCCGGTTCTATGCGCGCTTACACGGGTGATCGGGAACGTTCTGGCCGCCGACGACGGAACGTTATGCGCTCGAGAACGAGGCGATGCCGGTCGGTTCGGATGGTCGCCACCGATCACCGGAATAACCGCGACCGATTACCGGAATAACCCGGACGTCGCTACTGGACGCGAAATTGGCTGGTCGGTTCGAGCCGTGTTCTGGAGCGCGTGTTCTGCTCGGCTCGCGTATCTGAGCGACCACGCAGATCGGCAGATCGGCGCTATCCGATCAGTGTCTTGAGAGCCTCATCGAGTCGGTCTGCGAATTGTTTGGCGTGGTCGATTTCGTGAGAGGCCTGAACTGGCTCATACCCCGGCATCCACGTCGAGAAGTCGGCCCAACCGCCCGCATACGCGACGACTTCGGCCTCTGCACCATCGTCTCGATCGAGGCGAAAGCCAAGCGACATCGGCGCCGGGGCTGATGATGTCAGGGTTAGGGTCGGTCGAGTGAAGAGTGCCGCATCGTGGCCGGAGCCGTTCGACAGACACGGAACATGGTGGAAACCATCGGCGCCGGACCACAAAGTCGGCGGCCGTCTGGTTTGCACCCCGAGCGATGGTGTGCGGTTGTTCACTGCGGCGGTGTGGCTAGAACCAGATGTGAACGACGACGGTCCAAGCGTCATCGTCGGCGTAGCGGAGGGGAGTCACTGGACTCTTGTCGGATGTCAGCGGTTCGGTCAGGGCATCGGTGAAGAGTTTCACGTTAGTTACGCGCTCGACGGGATCGAACAGACGGCGGACGAGGATCTCGCCTTTGATGAGATACGCCTGGGCTTCGACAGGGCATGGTCGATCGTGTCGCTCGGGCCACGAGGTCCCCGCCAGCTTGACACCCCGTCGGTCGCTCTCAGCGCGGACGTCGGTGCGGGCGTCACGATCGAGTTGCGATCTGAACTCGTGGACCGCGGTTCCACCGCCGAGGGCGACTTTGAGTTTCGGGATCGTCTGGTATTCGTTGGAAGGACTGCGGTGCCGGAGGCGTTCCCTGACCTCCGCCAGTCGGTTCTCGGCCCATTGCAAAATCTGATGACGCTCGCGCTGCAGCGGGGGGCGACGCTGAATCATTGCGAGGTCGCCGGACCGAGCACGACAACGAAGAGCGCAGCCGGCGAGGACCGCAAGTGCGCGACCGTGTACTGGCAACCCTTTGGGAATCCGGATTCCAGTGAACGAGGGGTGACCTTCCCGGCGGTTCGGTTGCCGATAGAGCCGCCGGAGTTCCAGACGTTCATGTCGAGGTGGTTCGGCCAGCACGAGGCGCTTCGCCTACCCATCGGCCTCCGAGTCGCCGATCTCGTCTCGGGGCCAACTTTCGCATCGACGAGATTTCTGCTTGTGGCGCAAGCGCTGGAAGCGTTGCACCGTCGGCTCTACCCCGACGAGACCAACGAGAAGGCGATCGATGCCTGAAAGGCGGCACTCGCCAGCATTGACTCCCAACATCACGAGACCCTGGAGCGTCTGTTGTCGCACGCCCACGAGCCAACGTTTCGACAACGCGTGAGACAGCTTGCCCGCGAAGGCGAGCCGGAGGTCGGCCAGATTGTCGGCCCCCTCCTCAAGCCAGCCATCAAAGCAATCGTTGATGCTCGAAACGACGTGACCCACTGGAGCGCCGATCGCGAAGAGCCTCGCGGCCTTCACCTTGTCGCCCTCAGGATGGTCGCCGATGCGCTGTTCGATGTGGTGCTCTTCAAGCGTGTCGAGGTCACCGACGACGTGGTGCGCTGCCACCGACCGAGTCACCTGCAGTACTGGCTCACGCGGGGCCTCGCGGAGTAGGTGCAACCCAACGGTGTCACCTGCGCCGGCACGTGGACATCGAGCGCCATATCGGGCATTCGGTCGCGCTTCGCTCGTCTCAGCAATGCTTCTTGCGCCGTCCTGTCGGGATAGCTCGCGTCGGCTTGCTTATCTCCGAATGTGTGAGACAGTGGGAGTGAGTTCTGCCGATCGTGGCGGAACGCGAGAGGGGCGCACGATGCATGTGCGAACGGTTCGGACGCTGACGTGCTTGGTGGTGGCGGCGGTTGTGGTCCTGTTCGGCACCAACGTCGCCCAGGCGAGCCCTAAGGCTCGGACACGCGGCGACGCTCAGGCCGTCTTCCAGGCTGGCTTTACGGCAGGGACGAACATCAACGTCCTCCACAACTCCGACGCGAACGGAACTCCCAAGGGGATCCTCCCGACCGGCGATCCGCAAGATGTCCGGATCTACCCGTTCACGGAGGAGGACGCCTCCTACTGCGGGTCCGGATGGCATGTCCTCAACTTCAACACCGGCGACAATCTCCAGTTCTATGAGAGCAGGAAGCAACTGGTTGAGACTTTGGCGCTCGTCGACATCATCTACGAGCTCGACGGAACCCGGGTCGAGACCCAACGAACCGCGCTGAAGGAGGAGAACTGGGGTTCCGACGAAGAGCAGTGGTTGTGGTTCAGCGTCGGTGCACTCCTGCCCCCCGGCACGCTGACAGTCGGCGCCCATGAGCTGACCACCTCCTTCGTCGGCCCGCTCTTCGAGTTCACATTTACCGTCCACTTCGACGTCCTACCCTGCTGACCCACATTCGTGCGCGCGGACTGCGCGCCAGAACTGCCGATCGGGATCAGCGTTGGTGGTGGAAGGATCGGCGCAATGTTCGTCCGCTTCGTTGTTGGAACTGATGGCCAACACCACAAGGAGCTCACCGGCATCCTTACCGAGGCGCGGCTCCTTCGCGACCGAGGTGAGCTGACCGCGGACGAGAACATTCGCCTCGGCGAGCTGTACGAGTGGTTCAACGAGCACGTACCCGTCCCGTCATTCTCGACGGAGCGGGTCCCACGCGATGCCGTCGCATGGTTCAAGGACGACGCACGCGAACCGGTGACCAGGATGTAGGACATCATGGCGCTGCTACGCGAACACGGTGTCGAGGTCCGGCTCCTTCACTCGGCCAATCCCGGCCGTGTCGTGTACGACGATCGCGTTCAAGTGGTCGTCGACGAGTGGAACCGGCTTTAGCGATCACGCGCCAGATCTGCCGCTCGGCACTCACCGAACAGCTCGGACGGACCTTGGGACTCTTCCGGGGCTCGTGACATGATCGGGAGGTGAACCTCGGTCGGCGCGTCGTGCTGTTGCTGGCGCTGGCGGCGACCCTCGCTGTGGTCGCTGCAACGCTGAGCCACATCCTCGTTGAGCCTCCGGATGGGGGGTGGGTCATGTACGCCCCGAACGGCAGCAGCGGTGTCCCGTTCGTGACGGGCGATTCCGATGGCGACGCGCTTCGGGTCGCCCCAATCTGGCTGGTCGCTATTGGTGTGTGGTTCGGAGTCGCGTGGCGACTGTTCCGCGGACGTGACGAGTAGCGGAGCGCAGATCTGCCGCTATGGACGGTAGAGGGGTTCGAGATATACCGGGTGGTCTGCAACCGACGAACTCAATGCTCGGGCGCAAGGCAACCGATGCAGCGCTCGCCTCCTGCCGTCCGATCGCGTCGTGTGCGAGGCGGCGGGATCGTCGGGATGTAGCGCTGACCTCGATCAGCTCGCCGGGCAGCACACCTCGAGTTCCATCCCGTCCGGGTCGCGGAAGAACAGCGACAGCTCGGCACCGAGCTGCTGGATCTCGCCGACCTCCTGCGCACCGGCGGCCGAGAGTCGTACCTTGACTTCCTCGAGCGTGGCCCGCGAGTCGACAGCCAGCGCGAAGTGGTCGATCGCGCCACGGCCGCCCTGTCGACCTCGCTCGCCGATCATTTCCTCGGCCGAGACCTGGAACACGTTGAGCGCGGCACCGCCGCCGAGGTCGAGGATCTTCATCCACGGGTGATCCTCCTGGGCCGTCATCTCGAAGGTGACGCTCGCGCCGAACGCTTTCTCGTAGAAGTGGACGGTGAGGTCCATGTCCGTCGTCAGCGTGGCGACGTGGTTGAAGCCGATAGTGATCGTCATGGTTCGCTGCTCCTTGCTCGTCCGGCGCGTCCGGACTTGCAGCGTATGCGACGTAGGCCGACCCGTTTCACGAGCGCTGATTCAGACGTTAGGTACGGGCGCGTCCAGGGCGATGATCGAAGCACCGAGCTCGTCCCAATTGGCGAACGCCTACGACCCATCAGCGCAGTGCGTCCTGCGTCAAGATCGGCAGCAATCAAGACCTCGTTGCAAAGAGCCACAGCACCGAACTGCCGATCGGGGCGGCCCGACGCCCCCGCGG
>JANPLQ010000144.1:0-10444 GCA_031422395.1 Ilumatobacteraceae bacterium
CTTTTACAACTGGGCGACCGCCAAGGCACCTGGTAAGCCGATCATGATGTGCGAGTGGGGTGTCGATCTGCTCACCAACTCCAACCCTGCGGCGGTCTTGGCGGGTGATCCTGCCCAGTTGCTGAGCAGCTACCCGATGCTCAAGGCGCTCGTCTACTGGAACAACATTGACCAGGTGAATGCCCGCCTCGACGAGCCCGGAGTCAAGGGCACAGCGTACGGTGCGGCCTATCGCCAACTCGCCAATCGCTCATACTTCAACGCAACCAGCCCGAACGCTGCGCCGTAGACCAACAGAACCGAAGATGAATGGGTTATGGCCTTTCCAGGAGGCCATAACCCCATTCATTTTCACATTGCCAGTACACTCCACGGATGCAGAACGTCCCACTGCTGGTCACTGGTCTACCCCGCTGCGGCACCAGTTGGACAGGCAAGATGCTCGAGGCGAGCGGACAGGTCGTCTATATCAACGAGCCGATGAGCGTAAGGCGGCCACCGGGTGGCTCGTTGGGAGTGCTCAACTCAGAGGTCACACATCACTTCCAATACATTGACCCCCTCGATGATGAGCGATGGAGGAACGCCTTCCGGGACACGCTACGACTTCGCTTTCGGCCAATCCCCGAGTTGCGGTCGATTCGGCGGCCGTACCAAGCGGCGCGGGCGATCAAATACGCCGGCGCATTCGGTGTCGGGTCAATACGCGGACGCCGCGCAATGCTCGATGATCCAAACGCGCTGTTCTCGGCACGATGGCTCACGGAGGTGATGGGAGTGCGAACGATCTTCCTCGTCCGCGATCCTGTTGGCATGATCGGGAGCTGGCGCCAACTGGGATGGCAACCGAAACTCCAAACACTGCTCGCCCAACCTCCCCTGGTGCGAGACCATCTGACCGACATGCGCGCGGATATCGAAATGGGGATCACACGTGGTGACTGGATCGACCAAATGTGCTGTCTGTGGAACGTTGGAAACCGCTATATCGATACCGTCAGAACGGAAGTTGGCGGTGTCCATGTCTGGCGGTACGAGGATTTGGCCAACGAGCCGATGACTCAGTTCGAGGCGCTTTACGGCGCGTGCGGTCTGAATTGGACGCCGAGGGCGCGGGCATCGATCGAACAAGCGACGTCGGCGCCGGTAGACAACAATCGAGCGTTTTCGTGGAGCATCAGGGGCGGGATCTCGCGAACAGCGTTTCGGCGGATGGACAGCCGGGCATCGATCAACCGATCAGATCAGCGGCTGAAGCCTGACGAGGTCGAACGAGTTCGCGAGCTGACTGCCGACGTGCTCCAACGGTTTCCACGTACGACTGTTTGATCCACTCGGCCCTCACGGAGCCGATTCGGTGGATGTTCCGTTGAAGTACGGATCGCCAGCGAGACGGGCGTACATTTCGGCAAATCGGCGGGCCACTTCGGCAGTCGGATCCAGACGAGCATCGACTTGATCGCCGCGATCGTTCCAGTAGACAAGCGCCTTGATCATCGGAAACTTTGAACGAAGCGTGCTGGATGCAGCTTCGAGGATCTCTGGAGCGTCCGGCTGTTGTTCAAGTTGGAATCCCCACTCGGCCACCATGATCGGTTTGCCGGGTGCTTGCTGCGTCGCCCAATCATAGAAGCCTGGCCAATCGCCGACTGGATCATTCAGCAACCGAGCAAACGTCGAATGAGCCTTGAAACCGTACGGGTCGTATGCGACCCAGTCGACGACGTCGTCTCCTGGGTACAGGTCTTCGACGATGTCGGCCCATCGGCCGAATCCCGTGTACGCCATGACGAACACGACGTTGTCGACTCCCAGCGCTCGCAGGCGCGTCACGACATGCCGGTACATCGCTACAAAGTCGGCCGGCGTTTGCCCCGAACCCGGTTCATCGATCACCTCATTCTCAGGCTCGTGATGAACGGTGAGAAACATGGTATGTGGGTAGTCGACGAGACCGAGTGCGACTTCGGCGATTACCTCGTCGACCTCACCATCAGCGATCTGTCGCCACGTGAGTGCTGGTGCCGGCTTCCAACTGAAGTAGAGAAGGCTGCGCTGATGGCCTGGGCGCTCGGCAAGCGCCTTGTGTTCGTTCGTCGGGAACGCCCCAGCGCCTCGCTGATACAGGTGGAGAACGTCGGGCTCGTTCTGAGCCACGGCTTCGTATTCGTCGAGTCCACGCACGTAGTCGTACGTGCCGTCAGCCGAGGGCGTGGATGCGCCGAACCAGGCCCCGCATTCCGGAACAAGCAGGTCGGAGACGCCGCACGAAACAGCAGCGGTCGACGAAACTTCGTCGACGAGACTCGTCTGGCTACATCCCATCGTCGCCCCCAGCGAGATCAGGATGAGTCGAACTGCACCGAAGCGGCTCCCGACCATTGCGGACGAGGCTACAGGTTGTTCGCCCGACGCCGCGGGCTTCGTAGATCGCCCATCAGACGATCAAGGAGCACCCGCTCTCGCAGTGAGTTGAGTGTGAGGGCATATACGCCGAGTGCGATCACAGAGACGACGACGAACGGCGCGACGGCTACCCCGAACGCCAACCGGACAAGGGTCAACGGCACGGCGATCGTAAGGACCGACGCCACGGTGGCCGTCAAGAGCGGTGTACCCCCTGGGTGCAGCCCCACACGCGCGGTCTGCACAAGTGGCGGCAGGTTCGTCGCCAGGATCGCCACGACCCAGGCAATTGCTGATCCCATCATCCCATACTTTGGGGCGAGCACAAGGTTGAGAATCACGTTCAAGGCAAGTGCCACGACCACGTTGATCGTGGACAGCCACGACCGACCAAGCATCAGCAGCACGACATCAACCAGCCCGCATGCAGTCGAAACGAGCATCGCTCCACTCAGCAGCATCAGTGCATCTGCGCCGGTGACGTAGCCCGGTCCAAACGAGCGCATCACGACCGGCGCATGCGTCATCATCGCGATGAAGATTGGCCATGTCACGATCACCAACCATGTCGTCGAGGCCCCATACATCGTCTTGACCGCTAAGCGATCGCCGCCAAGGATTAGCCGACGCAGTTGCGGTTGGATGGTCTGTCGAAGCGAGCCGGCTATCATCACGCCGGCGATCATGCACCGAGACACAGTGCCATATACGCCCGCCTCCTCGATCGAATACACCGCCGCGAGGATCAGCACATCGAGCCGTTGGGTGAGCGTTTGGGCGATACGCGCCACAGCGCGCGGGGCGGTATAGCGCCAGAATTCGCGCTGCGAGGTCTCTTCAGTTCGAGATGCCGCGAGGCGTAGGTGGACACGTACGAGGAGCAATGTCGCTACGACGACCGAAACAGCGTTCGGAATCGCCCAGGCCAGTACGGCACCACGTGATCCGGTCGAGAAGGCGGCGGCGACGAGCATCCCCACGACCTGTGCCAGCGGGCGAAGGATTCGGTCGACCACCGTCGACATCAGCACACGATCGCACGCCCGTAGAGCGCCCATCGACACCTCGTACAGGCCTGCAAACGGAAGCAGAATCGCTATCGAGCGGACCACAGACGCGGCGCCATCGCCACTCGACTCACCTTTTGCGAGTAGTTCCCCGAACCAACCCGCAGTGAACCAGACGATGCTGGCGACGATCAGACCAACCACCGCCGAGGTGATCCACACGATTCGGATCAGGCGACGGGCGCTCAACTTGGTCATCGCCGGAACGAAGTATTGCAAACCGGTCTCAGCGCCGAACGAACAGATCCCCTGGATGATCGCGAACAACGAGATCGCCACGAAGAACTCGCCAGCCCCAACACTCGTCAGCGAGCGAGTAGCAATGAACAGTGTGGCAATCGTTGCGACACCACTCACACCTGCGCCAACGAGCGCGAGCGCGCTTCGGCGCCCGAGACCGTCAAGACCGTCATCCACGACGAAAATCGAACTCCGACCCGAGCAGTGTGACCAGCCGTTCGTTCGACTCACCGAATCTCTCCGCCAACCATGTCTCAACGCTCGGGTCGATCCTCGAGTACGAGCGGGCATTGTGGACTTCGTAGGTCGCGGTATGGGGCGTCAGCCCGAGAAAGGAGAGTGACTTGGCGTACGCCACTGCAGGCTCAGCGAAGAGTTGCTTCGAGGACAGAACCAGAACTCGATCTTCACCGAAAACGTTCCAGAGTCGCTCGATCTGTTGGTCATACTGGCCACGCCGAACGTATGAGTGATGTTGATGCGCAAAGCTGCGTCCGGATGGCGGCCCGAGCAGGCCCTCCTGGTCTGCAAGCCGCTCGTCCTCAGCCAGCAAAGCATCCGCGAAGGACATCGTCTCGAACCCGCGTGCCGTTTCGTGCGCCCAGTGGGAATGGGCCCGTTCGATCGGGTCACGCAGAATCGCAATGACCTTGACGCCGGGCAGGGCGGCCTCGATGCGACGCGGACACTCGGGATGGAACATGTAGTAGGGCGCGCCTTCGCCAACCCGGTTTGGACGTCGCCTGAACGGGATCTTGGAGGAGTCGAACGGAAAGTGGGAGCGGTACCACATCATTGAGCGATCTGCGTTCGTGTCGAAGTAATGCACACCCTTGCCGAAACGGACCCGTCCAACATCTGGGTGCTCGGTTAGGTACTTGTACAGCGACGTCGTGCCCGCCCGTTGCGCTCCCACGATCACGTAATCGGGAAGCATCCGCAACGGTGTCGTGAGCCGGGCGAACGGGACGCTCGCGTTGCGTCCGAGTTGGGCCGCTCGACGCTTTACTTCTGGTGGAATCACGCTCATGGCGATGTCAGATACCCTTCAGGATCTCGGTGAGATTGGTGATCATGCCGAAGAGTCGCGGTGTGGGTTCGTCTCCCGCATCGCGCTCGTATCGGCACAGCAAGTCAGCGACGTACCATTCCAGGTGGGCTCGTCGTTGCGGAGGCGCTAGATCCGACAGGATCCGGTCCAGATCACGTTCAATCGCGCCGATCGCGACGTCAAGTGGTTGTTGCTTGCGGTGCAGTCCGACCTGTGCCCTGTAGTGCAGCCGGTCGAATCCGACGGGTACCGCTGAGTCGTACCGCTCCCAGTCCCACACCGCAGGCTGCGGGGCTCCGGACAACATGTTCCAGGGCACAAAGTCGCCGTGAGCACCGGCGAGCGTGATCGGCCGGTCACCCCAGCGTTCGACGAGGCGCGCCACCGCAGGTTCCCCGGCGGCGAGTCCCTTGGATTCGTCGATCAGCCGAGCGATGTACGACGACTCGCCCGTTCGCCCGTCCCAATGATTCCCGGTGCGCTCGACCGCCGACGCAAGCGCGTCGACCTGTCCCAGGTCCGGCCGGCCGCGGTGATCCACCGTGACTGGGCCGATCGCCAACCAGGTTGCAGTTCCGAACACTCCTCGTGCGAGCACCGGCGGAACAAGAAATCCTTTGTCGGGGATTCCGTTCAGCCGAATGAGCGACTGCTCCTCAGCCGCGAGCAGGCGGTGCGTCAAGTCGTTCCACGCCACCTTGACGAACGCGATCGCGCGGCCGCGTTCGTCGTGGAGCTGAATCACGGGCTTCTGATTTGCCCTCGGAGGGCCGCAGAGCACGATCCCGGTTGCCATCGGGACACCGAGTGATGCGGCAACTTGGGCAACGAGCGATGAACGTCGAGCGATGCCGACGCGCCGTGAACGCGACATTGCGCCGACTGACAGCAATCCGGCGGCACCCAGCGAATGACGCCATCGTGACCGTCGGGAGCGATCGTCGCTCTCGCGTCGCCACGAGGCGATGACGCTCGACGCCCGCCACGGAAGCAGCTGACGGATGTCAACTGAACTCGGCGTGGCAACAAACCGTTCCTGTGTGCTCCCGTCGTCGGGCCGCCAACCACCAAATTCGGCGTCGGACCACAGCACTGACTCGACCTTAAGCACCTCCGCCATTCAAGTGCTCCGGCTCGCGAGTTCGGGCACGCGATCCCGAGCGATCGCATCGTCGGGGACATCGCGGTACTCGACAACTGGATCGTCACGCCGGAAGACCAAGCCGAGCGAGATCAGAATGATCGGGAGCGACCCAGAGAACATGTTGTAGAAGAACGCCTGGAGCGCGCCGACGAAAATCACGCTGGCAAGCATGATCGAGACCTGGTCGTGTCGATGGCTGACGCGGTACATGGCCCACACCAACCACGCCAAGTAGAGCCCTAAGCCCACGAAACCATGAGAAAACATGGCGAACCAAATGTGTCCGTGTGTACCGACAGAAGGTGAAAACGGATTGATCGAAGGGCGTGGACCACCCCAGCCCAAAATCGGAGAATCGAGGGCGCCGTTCCACGCTTCGCTGTAGATGCCGGCGCGTGAACCGGAGTCGTCCTCGCTGAGCCGTCCACCAACAATCGTTCCGATAGGAGTGAGGGCCATCAGGATCGACACGAAGAAGATCCCGGCGGCAAGCAGCTTCAGCGGGGCGGTTCTGCCGTTGAGCAAGCTGCGAACTGCGACCACGGCGAAGATCGCGATCACGCTCAGCCACAGCCCTCGATTCACAGAGAGGATCATTGGGGGCACACCGATCACCAGCCCAACCACACCGAGGCGACGCCGGCGGGGATCCGGCGAGTACAGCGTCGCGGCAACGAAAAAGGGGGTGAGGAGGCCGACATTGCCCCCCCACTCGTTGGTGAACGCGAACAACGTTGACGGTCTCGGGATCGGCACACCGAAGATATTCTGGATCTGTGCAAATCGTGGGCGTACGAGGTTTCCCACGAATTCGTTGCTACCGATCGACGGAGGCAACAGGATGCTTGCCAGCGTTGCTTTGAACCGAACCCTTGGGAGCAACAGACCGAGGTATCCACCGATGATCGCCCAAACCCAGAACATCGCCATCCAGTTGACGAAGGTCGCTCTGAGTACGCGGCGCTCGTTGTAGACGTAATAGGCCAGGCCGAGCGACGTGAGGTACACGCCGAACCGAAAACTGAATGTGATGACCCGGCTGAACCGATCGAGCTTGACTACAGAAAATGCTGCCCACAGGACGTAGACGCCGAACAGCCCAACTGTGGGTGGGCGTTCGAGGTGCGGTCGCAGCAACAGCCATGCTGCCAGCGGCAATGCGGCCATCGACCAGATGAAACCGCCCAGGCCAAGTACCCAGAACAGCGGGTTCATGACGAAAAGTGCATAAACGATCCAGCCTGGCTGAAGTATCGGCGGTCGACCAGCTGCGCGCACGGTTCAAATGCCTCGCCCGACCCGGTGCGAGAGCTCAAGGACGCGTTCTGCCGAGATGATTCTCAGTGCGACTGCTGCCGCCACGATCCAGCGCTTTTCGAACGGCCACCGGCGAATGACATGCTTGATCTCGCGAAACGCTTCGCGGCGCTCGCCAAGCGCTGCGAGAGCGAATGCAATTTGACCGCACACACGCGCTTCGGCGCGTCGATGATCGCCGAACTCAGGATGCTTCGCCAGCAGGTACCGCTGCGCATCCACAATCATGCGCCATCGGGTGGTGAAGTACGATGTTCGTCCCCATCGGACACTGACCAAGGGTTGCCGAAGGCAACAGATCTGGCCCACCTTGGCGATGCGGAGCAGCAGGTCGTAGTCCTCTGAGTACCCGCCGGGGATCTCCTCGTCGACCGGACCGACATCATCGAGGTTTGACTTGCGGAAGAGAAAGGTCGAAGGATGTGCCTCGGTCGTGCGATCGTAGACGAGCGACTTGAGCGTGAGTTCGTCAACCGGTGAGGGGCGCTGGGTTTCCGTGCCGTCGAAATCAATGACAATCCCCGTGGTGCACAATGTGGTGCTGGGATGCGCCTCCATGTAGTCGACCTGTGCACGCAGCTTTCCGGGAAGCCACAGGTCGTCGTCGTCGCAAAACGCGACGTAGGTCGCGTCATCGCACATCGCGATCCCGCTATTGCGACCGCCGGGCAATCCAGGTGTCCTCGTGTTGGCGATCACGCTGACCGATCGCGACTCGTCGTTCCATGCGAGCGACTGATCGGGTTCGGCCCGGTCGAATACAACGATCACCTCCAATCGACCTGGGTAGTCTTGGCCAACGATCCCATCAATTGCTCGGCGAAGGAGTTCTGGTCGATTGTGAGTCGGCACCACGGCGACAACGGCGGGGAACTGTGATGGTGTCGTCATCGCGAGTAGACCTGTCTAAGGGGCGTGGTGAGGGTACCAACAATTAGCTGTCTGCTTCGTGGCATCTCATCACGCCATGCGTCGTCAGATCGGATCGTCACGGTTCCACCGTCGAACCGCATGGGATTGCCCGAAACGGTGTGGTCGATGCCGAACATGACCGTGTCGCCGTCGACCGACAGCTCCGTCGGTGACGACCGCGCCAGGAGGGCATCGACTCTCGTGCCAACCTCCGACGGATCGTGAGTGAACCGCTCGTACGAAAGCCGCCGCCGGGGCACCCTTAGAAACCCGGCAAGCTGGAAGAGCAGATTGTGACTGACCCATCGAACGCAAGCCTGGACCGTGCCGAGCCGCTCCATTGCTTTCCCGGATTCTGGACGAAGGACCCGTTTGGACCACGAATGCGCCACACCGCGGGGGTCGCGCACTACCTGAAGCAGGCTGACGCGATGGTCGGGCATGCTCCGCAACAAGAACAGGTATGACGGGTGCTTGGATGAGTCGATCAGCACCGCATGTGGAGCCGACGCCGCGGCAACTTCGTTGACAGCGCCGTAGAGGCGGTTCAACACGTCGATGAGTCGTGCGTGAGCGCTGCGAAACCGTCGCCGACCTAGGCGCGGTGCGATGAGCAACGGGATAAACCGATTGCGATCCACTGATCGACGATCGGCTGCGATCGCCTCTAGGTCGACGCTATCCCAACCGCCGAACGCCAACTCGCCGACGGTATGCCAGAAAGGGCACTCACGGAGTCCGAGACCGCACCCGCACGGCTCACCGTCCCGGAGGCCTCGATCCCAGATGTGCACCATCTCGCCAAGTGCAATGAAGTCAGGACTCGTCGAGAGCGTGCGTTCGAGCAACGTCGTTCCGCTGCGGCCTACCGCCCCAATGAACACGATCGCACTCACGGAAGCCGCCGCACGAGAAAACGGTTTCGCCATCTCCGCTTCGGCAGCTCGCCGATCAAGAGTCGGTCGACAAGCGATGCAAACAGTCCGACCGCCTCTGCGATCGCGGCGTCGTGGTCGACTGCGTCGAGAACCGGTCGAGGCTCTGCCAGGAGCCGGGCTAACTCGTCGACAGAATCGGCGACCTCGATCGTGCCCTCCCGTGCCAGCTTGGCTGCGTATCGCATCTGGTGGTCGTCGACGTGTTCGCCGAGCGAAGGATCACGTGCCACGACGATCGGTCGATGGCCAGCCCGCTGTGCCATCGAAATAGTGCCAGGACCTCCGTGGCAAACCACGGCGTCGGCGGTCTGCATCAAAGCGGCAAGTTCGGGCGCAGTGACATAGTCGACAGAATCGACCCCCTGCTTGGCGCCTGTCGCTCCACGTTGCACGACAACATCGATGGCAAGCTTCTCCTGGATTGCTGAGATCCATTCGATCAGCCGATCGAATGGATGATGATCGGTTCCAACGGACACCACGACACGCGTCACAGCAACCTACCGATGAAGTAGCTTCCGGGAAACAGCTCCTGCTGGGACGGGTCTTGAGTGATGAACAGGTCGGTCACCGGAGACACAAGGCGAGCGGTCAATGTGCGGGTGTCAATTCGGTCGATCACCTCGACGTAGACCGTCTTCGCGCCAAGCAGCTTGCCAACCCAGAAGTACGGCACCGCAATTGCCGCGCCGGACGACAGGATCACGTCTGGCCGCATTCGCCTGATCTCCCTGATCGCTCCGACGGTGTTACGAAGCAGGTTCCTGAGATTCCTCGTCGTCGGATGGTAAGCCCACACCACGTCACTTGCCGCCAGGAGACTCATGGCATCCGGCAGGTCAAACGTGACCCAGCGGACTTCGTGGCTCCGATACCACGGTTCGAGGCGAACGAGTTGGGCTAGGTGACCTCCAGCCGAACTCGCGCACAAGACGCGAAGCTGCTGAGTCGATCGTGTTCGTCGGTTGCGCATCGTGACCCGCCTTGGTTACTTCGGCAATCCGCCTGAACTGCCTTCGAGATCTTATCGAATCAGCCGAACCGAAACCGAACCGCCAGCTACCGTGGCGCTTACGGCGCTTACGGCGCCGAAGCGGTGGAGGTGGAGTTGAAGTATGGGCGATTGGCGAGTTGGCGATAGGCCGCACCGTACGCTGTGCCCTTGGCGGACGGGTCGTCGATCCGGGCATTCACCTGGTCGACGTCGTTCCAATAGACGAGCGCTTTCAGCATCGGGTAGCTGCTCAGCAACTGGGCAGGATCACCCGCCAAGACCGCCGCAGGGTTGGAGTTGGTGAGCAGATCGACACCCCACTCGCACATCATGATCGGCTTACCAGGTGCCTTGGCGGTCGCCCAGTTGTAAAAG
>JANPLQ010000145.1:0-12430 GCA_031422395.1 Ilumatobacteraceae bacterium
GCGCCACACGCCAGCCGCCGTTTGCATCAGTTCTCCGCAACCCGCCCCGGGTTGGCGAGTCGTGGCGATGCCTTCAGCGAGTTTTCGAAGCCACTCATTACCAGAGCGGCGAGTACGAGCCCGGCACCCAACATCAACCCAACGATTGCGGCGAACCCTGCGATATCGGCTGACGCTGTGTTTCCTGTGATCGTGCCACCCAACGGGCTGATCAGGAGCAGCACGACCGTCGCCGCCGCAACCCCGATCCAACTATTGATCGGTGACACCGCATTGCCGAACGAGCTTGCCAGCCCGACGAGATCGCGAAGCCCGACGATCGCCGCCAAGGTCGTGGCGACCGCCGCCAACATCGTCAATGGTCCAGCGCTCCAATCCTCCACGATCACGGCAACGATCTGCGCCCCTGCAGCGACACATAGCAGGACACTCGATCGCATCCAGTTCGTCGATATGCGCGCGTTTCTTGCACACCACGTCGATGCGAACAACCACCCCACGACGAGAATGTGGCTGGCAGCGATGCCGTAGGCGACCATCGACCTCGCCTGTTGGAGACGGTCGAGGTCAACATCGACAATCTCGGGAGACCCCTCGACGAGCACCCGCTCGATATCGACGACCACAAGGAACGTCCAGGCACAGCCCGTGGTGGCGACAACGATCATCGCCAGCGCCAGATAGCGAAGCAGTTCAACCACGATCAGTCGCGGCGGTTCAGGATTACCCGAGTGATCGCGGCGATCGTGAATCTCGCTGGTATCGGTCCGGAACATTTGATCATGGAACTCCGCCGGGTCGTACCGTTCCGACAGTTCACGCACGGCGGCTACAAAATCCTCCCCTCCCCCGCGAGCCAAGTCGGCGCCGACTCTGGCAGCCAACTGATCGGTGATGGTTCCACTAGACGCCACCCTCGATTGTCGAGCAGTAGTCAGCTCGCCAGTACCGATCTGCCGAAGCCGGCCAAACTGGCTGCGCGCCGTCCGAGCGGCGTCGACGTTGCCACGGCCCGTTTCGGCAAGCAACGACATGCGCTTCGCGACTCCGATTGGGCTGTAGCGACTCCCTCGGGCGGCGCTCGTCGAGATCGGCTCGACGTGCGCCGCAGTCAGTGGCTCGGATGTCGGGGGTTGGATCGGAGCTGCGGTCCGTCCAGACTTGAGTGAGCGCACCGGCACTCTCGCACCCTCTGATCGTTGATTCGCTCGGTCCGACGCGGCGGACACCTCGGACACCGACGGCGTGCGAGTCGGAGCGCGCTGGCCGGACGGCATCGGCAACGTTGGTCGCAACTCATGTACGTGCCCACCGCCTGCGATCGAGATCTCCGCTTCGTCCGCCGCCCGGCGCGCCAACCACAACGCCCACCGTGTGCCAGGGTCCATCAGATCGAGACCTTGCACTCTGGCGATTCGCTGATCGTGGCGAGTCCTGATCATCAGCTCGCGAAGTACCTGCGAGTAGTCGGCGCTGCGATTCAAGTAATACGCGACGCCGAGACCGGCAAGTAGAGCGGTCGTCGCCGCGAACGATGATCCGACGAGTAGGTCCAGTGTGCCGGCGTCGAGGGTCGACTGATCACGCGGCCACGTCGAGAGTCGCCACCAGACCAAGCCAAACGTGACGACGTCGAGCACGTAGAGCACGAGGATCGGTGCGTCCGGCACGATTCGAACGAGAGAGCGAAACACACGTTGGATCAACAGGTACGGAATCAGCATGGTGATCATGAATCCGCCGACGATGATCAGCGGCCTGACGTCGAACTCGGGATGTGGTTCGGCTCGCACAGCGGTCACTGCCATCAGCGGCACCCAGAGCAACGGATAAATCCACGACCGGACAGCGCGGGTCCGTGACGGGAATCGACCGTCGAGTCGATGCACGTTTCGTGTTCGTCGCTCCGACCACAGTGCACCTGCGGCAAGCCAGGACGCGCCGAGCACAATAGCGGCGATCGTCATACGGTCGATGAACGTGGTCGAGACGGAACCCCCGACGCTGCGGGCACGCCATGACACGATGGACAAGTAGAGCGCCCACAGCAACATGGCGAATCTGATGCCGATCAGAATGGTGCCCGGCATGCGCGTCGACACGAGCGGCCGCGGCTCGAACGGAGTCAGCTTGATCGACGGCGCGCTCGAATCCGCAGCCTGCGACACGATCGCTGCGCTGGTGTCAGGGCGAGAACGCGGTTGGTCGACGTGTGCTGCATGCCGCGCCGGTAGGCGCGGAGATTTGTCGACCTCTGGATCGTCGTCGCCCGTCACGATCTTCGAAACATTAGTCCGAGTCGACTACTCCCGCCCAGAAATCCCAGTCGATGGATTTGAGCCGTGCCAATCAGTCCAGATTTGGGCAACCGCCGCAACAACTTTCACCATGAGTGTGTTGCCAACCGCGATGGGCGTAAATCGATCGAAAAGTTTCCCCAGATTCGTGTAAGTCCTCGCTAATTCTAGGTGAAGTCTGGTTATATGTGTTCCAGCCGACGGCGGTCGGTTATGGCGAAAAGACATGGAGCGGAACATGGCGGCGACGATCGCAAAGAACTCTCGGACGTTAACCACGTCAGATGTGTTGGATCAGAAGGCGGGCACTGACACGCAGGATCTGGCGGATACGAGATTGGATTCGAGACCGATTCATCCAATCGCGCTGCGGCGCCGACTCATGATTGCTGACGCGGTTGCCGTACTCGTCGGTCTGTCGTGGGTCGTAGGCGTCGAACTCGCCCTCGATCCCCTCTCAGGGCCTGGCCTCCGACGCCACGTAGCGCTGGCGGTTGCCAGCTTGCCAGGCTTCGCGATCGGTGCTTCGTTGAACCATCTCCACCGTGCCAGAGCCAACGTTCGGCGAGTGGACGAAGTGACAAACGTAATCCGCGCAGCATGTGTCGGCACAGGCCTGATGGTGCTGCTGGCGTTCGCCGTGCAGATGAAAGACCTGTCGCGCTTGTGGGTGTTGATGATGGCGATCGGTATGTCGGCAAGCGTCGGCGCTGAGCGCCTGCTCGCCCGTCGGGTTTTCGCCGGGATGCGAGCGAGTGGCCGGATCCGACGCCGGATCGCGATCATCGGAACTGACCCGCATGCAGTCGGCCTGTTGCACATGTACGAGCGTGATCCAAGCCTCGGCTATCACGTCGTCGGCTTCGTCGGATCCGACGATCTCGGCCACCGAGGTGGGGTGACTGTGCTCGGATCGATCGACGAACTCGACGACGTGATGGAGCGCTTCGGTATCGGCGGTGTCGTGGTGTCGCCGGCCTCAGTCCCCGATGACCAGATCAATGTCATGACTCGACGTTTGACCGACGCCGGCTACCACGTGACAATCTCGTCGGCGTTGCGGGATATCGACATCTCCCGGCTGCGTCCGCAAAGCGTCGACGGACGTTCGATGTTCTACGTCGAGCCGGTCATTCGCGACGGCGTCCCGCACCTCGCGAAGCGGGCATTCGACACAGTATTCGCGGCGATACTCCTCATCGTGTCCGCTCCCCTACTGCTCGTGAGCGCAGTTGCCATCAAGGTAACGTCGCGGGGTCCCGTGTTGTTTCGGCAGACGAGAGTCGGCAAGAACGGCGATCTGTTCACGATGGTGAAGCTGCGCACCATGGTGGTCGACGCCGAACAGCGCAAGGCCGAATTGGCCGAACTCAACGAAGCCGATGGACCGCTGTTCAAAATGGCCGACGACCCCAGAATTACATCCGTCGGCCGCGTCCTCAGAAAGCTGTCAATTGACGAGCTCCCGCAGCTGGCCGCGGTGTTGCGTGGCACCATGAGCATGGTAGGTCCGAGGCCGGCACTGCCCGACGAGGTCACCCAGTGGGACGAGACCACGAAGGAGCGGCTACGTGTCCTGCCCGGCCTCACAGGCCTATGGCAGGTCAGCGGTCGCTCGGACTCCTCGTTCGATCAATATAAGCGCCTTGACCTGCTCTACGTCGACAACTGGTCACTCAAGCACGATCTGATGATCTGCATGCGGACCGTCGGCGTCGTCCTCGCTTGCCGCGGTGCCAGCTGATGGCTTCCCAATCCAACCCTCGCTGCCGCACCCAGGCAGCCGATCAACCCGCCTCAGACCGCATGTACGGAGTCCCTTGTGATGACATCAATCAAGAAAACAATCCTCGTGATCGGAGCGGTCGCCACGTTTGCGACCGGAGTCAGCATCCGCAGCGCCAGCATCATCGAGGCCGCCGGCGATTCGATTGCGTCGCTACCGACTGAGAATCCGTCGAACTTCACGCCTAACGTCCTGAACGGCCAGGTCAATTCGATTTGGCAGGTCGGCAACCGCGTGATCATCGGCGGCACATTCACACAGGTAGCCAACTCCGACAGCAACGGCGGCGCGATCTACAACCGGCTCGGCATCGCCGCCTTCGACGCCACCACGGGTGTCGTCGACACGGCGTTCGCACCGACGCTCAGTGCCACTGTCGAAGTCGTGATTCCTGCCGCAGACGGAACATCGATCTACGTCGGCGGCGACTTCAACACGGTCAACGGTGTCAATCGGCGCAAGGTCGCCCGGATCGACGCCGCAACCGGAGCATTGGTCACATCGTTCAATGCCGGCGGGCTCAACGGTCTTGTCCGTGACCTCCGGCTCGTCGGCACCACACTGTACGTTGCCGGTCTCTTCACTACCGTCGCCGGGCAGTCTCGCACCTACCTTGCATCGCTCAACGCCCAGACTGGCGCGTTGACCACGAGCGTCAACGTGACACTCGCCGGGCTGCACAACGGCGGCGTCGGCAAAGTGATCAAGATCGACGCAACCCCCGATGGCAGTCGTCTGTTGATCACCGGCAACTTCACGAGTGTCAATGGCCAGCCTCGCGACCAGGTTGCCTTGATCGACCTGACAACAGCCCCGGCCGTGTTGAGCCCCTGGCACACCAACTTCTTCACGTCGGCATGCGCGACTTCCTTCGACAGCTTCATGCGCGACCTCGATATCTCTGAAGACGGCACCTTCGCCGTCTTCTCGACAACCGGCGCTTACCGCGTTGATACGTCGTGCGACACGATCTCACGGCTCGAACTCGGCACTGAGCAAGCCAACCTCAGCCCGACCTGGATCAGCTACACCGGCGGTGACACGACGTACGCAACCGAGATCCACGACGGGGTGCTCTACGTCGGTGGGCACATGCGCTGGGTCAACAACCCGTTCGCAGCGGACCGACACGGCGCCGGCGGCGTCGCCCGCGAGGGTATGGCGGCGCTAGATGTCACAAACGGCTTGCCGTACTCGTGGGATCCCGGACGCGAACGTGGGGTCGGGTTGTTCGATTATCACGTGACCGAACAGGGAATTTGGGCGGGCAGCGATACCGAGCGCTTCAATGACGAGGCCCGATTCAGGCTGGCGTTCTTCCCCTGGAGCACCGGAATCTCGGTACCGACCAACGACATCGGTGATCTCCCGAACGATATCTTTCAGCTCGGCCGCACCGCCGGAACCACAGGAACTGTCGACCAGAGTGTGCTCTACCGGATCAACGCCGGAGGTCCGCTGCTGGCGTCCGCCGACGACGGCCCGGCGTGGGCAGCAGACACGGCATCGACATCGTCCTTCCGCAACAGCGGGAGCAGTACGGGAACCGCTCCATCAAGCCTCTCCACGCCGGCCAACGACTCAAGCGTTCCGAAGGGCGACCTCGATCGGCCGCCAGCGCACCTCTGGACCACCGAGCGATACGATCCGGCTACCGGGAGTGAAATGGCGTGGGTCTTCCCTGTCGCCGCAGGCACACCGATCCAGGTCCGGCTGTATCTGTCGAACCGTGCGACCGCAACGAACAATGTCGGCGAACGGATCTTCGACGTCGACCTCGACGGCCTCAACGTGCTCAACGACCTCGACCTCAGTGGTGACGTCGGTCACGACATCGGGACGATGCGTGCGTTCGACATCGTGAGCGATGGCTCGGTCAACATTCTCTTCCGTCACGGCGTCGAGAATCCGCTCATCAACGGTATCGAAATCATTCGGCGTGACATCACCCCGTCCGGCACGCTCGGAACTCAGGACGATGTGGTGCAGCACCAGTATGACGGGGTCACTCCCCCGACGAACTCAACGGTCGTCGCGGGAACGGTGCCATGGCGGACCGTCCGCGGTGCGTTCATGGTGAACTCGACGCTGTACACGTTCCATCTCGATGGTTCCGTGATGCGGCGGACGCTCGACGGGTCGACCTTCGGACCGGGTGTGGCGATCGATGTGTGGTCAAACAACATCATGACCGACATGGCCTCGATGACCGGGATATTCTACGACCCGTCGACCTATCGGATTTACTACACGGTGTCCGGTCAGAGCAGTCTGTACTACCGAACGTTCACGCCCCAGAGCCACACCATGGGCGCCGTGCGGTCGATCGCCACCGGCGACATCGCGGGGCTCAGCCCGTCACGCGTGCGCGGCATGTTCCTCGGTCAGGGTCGGCTCTGGTTCGGCGACGACGCCACCGGAAACCTGCTGAGCGTCGCGTTCGTCAACGGTCTCGTGACGGGAACACCGACGACCGCCAATGCCACGATCGATTGGCGCAGCCGGGCGTTGTTCCGTTCGACCGGAGCTCAACCGAACGTCGTGCCTGTTGCGAACTTCACCAGCAACTGTTCGATCAACGTCTGCTCGTTCGACGGGGCACTCTCGACCGACAGCGATGGCACGATCATCTCGTACGACTGGACCTTCGGCGACGGTGGCACCGCAACCGGCATCACGTCGCAGCACTCATATGCGGCAGCGGGGACCTACACCGTGACGTTGACTGTGGTCGACGATCGTGGCGGCGTGGGCCAACATCAGGTCGACGTGAATGTGGCCAACCCACCGAATGTCCCCCCGACTGCGTCGATCAGCCCTGACTGTGCGCTGCTCGGATGCTCGTTCGACGCGAGTGGGTCGAGCGACAGCGATGGTGTGATCGTGTCGTACAGCTGGGACTTCGGTGACGGAGCCACCGGCAGCGGTTCGACCACGAGCCACGACTACGCAATTGCAGGCACGTACCACGTGACGCTGACCGTGACCGACGACGATGGGGCGCCGGCGACTGCAGAAACCGATATCGACGCCATCGCACCTGGCGCGGCGGCGTTGTTCCGGGCGGCGGCCAGCGCCAACTCATCAACCACCTCGCCCACGATTGTCGTACCGGCGCAGGTCCAGCTTGGCGATCAGCTCGTGTACGTGGTGACAGCCAACGCGGCAACGACGGCGACCACACCGTCTGGATGGACACTGCTCGCGACCGCTCAGGACGGCACCCCTGATACGCGGTCGTGGGTTTTCACACGAGCAGCGGATGCCTCGACCGCAGGGTCGACGGTAACGCTGACGCTCGGGGTACTCAGCAAGTCGGCACGCACACTGGTCGCCTACTCGAATGCGACACCGCCGACGGCGGCGTTGTCCTCGACAATGGGTGCCTCGTCGACCGCCCTCACGACGCCTCCGGCGACCGTGACGTATACCGGCTCTGCAGTCGTGAGCTACTGGTCCGACAAGTCGGCCAGCAACTCAGGCTGGGTCACCCCACCGTCGGTCACGTTGCGATCGTCATCGGTCGGATCAGGCTCGGGCCGGATCACGGCTGCGATCGCCGACGCCAACGCTCCGATCGGCACATGGCCGGGGGCGACAGCCAACTCGACCGTCGCCGGAACGAAGGGGATCGGATGGACGATCGTGGTACCGCCTGCGACGGGTAACCTGCCGCCGACCGCAACGTTCTCCTCGTCGTGCGCCTCGCTGAGTTGCGTATTCGACGCAACCGGATCTTCCGATCCGGATGGAACGATTGTGTCCTACGGGTGGGACTTCGGCGACGGAGCAACCGGAACCGGAGCGACACCCAACCACGTCTATCTCGCTGACGGCTTCTACAACGTCGTGCTGACCGTCACCGACGACGACGGCACCACAGCGACATTCGGGGCGACTGTCAGTGTCAGCTTGGCCGTCGTCGGCTTCCGAACAGCCAACAGCAGTAACCAGAACAGCAGCATTGCCTCCGTGGGCATCCCCGCGGCCGTGCAATCGGGCGATCAGCTCCTGCTGTTCGTCACGACCAACGTGGCGACGACACTCACCACACCGAGCGGCTGGTCGCTACTCGGAACGGCCGAGGCCGGCTCACCTGACGTGCGATCGTGGGTATTCACGCGAACGGCTGACGGCACGACGAGCGGCACAACAGTCCAGACCACTCTCGGGCTCGCCGGCAAGTCGTCAAGCGTGCTGCTTGCGTATTCGGGGGCGACCACGATCACACTTGCTACCGCCGCAGTCTCCCCATCGTCATCGACGATGCTGACAACTCCATCGGTGACGGTGGCCACGTCAGGCTCGATCGTGGTCAGCTACTGGGCCGACAAGACGAGCGCAAACACAGGCTGGACGCTTCCCAGTGGCGTGATCACCCGAGCCAACTCAGTCGGCTCCGGCAGCGGAAGGATCACGTCGGCAGCTGGAGACACATCAGTGGCTGCGGGCACATGGCCAGGGGCGACTGCCACGAGTACGGTTGCCGGCGCCAAGTCGATCGGGTGGACCGTCGTGGTGTCCGCTCCCTGATCACTGCGATGCTGTTACGCAAACCCGCCAAGTCTTACGATCGCTTGCGGCGATAAGCACCGCTCGGCACCCCGGTGACGACGACCACCTGCACGTTGTCGACGTCGACCGCCCGTAGATCGTTGATGGCTTGCACCACAGATTGCATTGGAGTCGCCTCGGACACAAGCAGCAACGTGTCGTCAACGAGTGCGGCGAGGCCGATGCCGGTTGCCGAACGGTCGAGCGCAAGCATCGGCACGAGCGCAAGGTCATTGACGTCACGCAATCCGTGAACGGCGGAAACGGTTGCATCCCAGTACGCCTGACTGATCTCCGGGTTCTCCTGCTCGGGCAGGACTCCAATCAGGATTCCCGTCGCCTTCGCACCGGTCTCGAGCGTGGCCGCCACGGAACGGGCCACCTCCGGTGGGAGCGTCTCGGTATCAACCGGAAGCAAGAGCACGGAACGCCCGGCCTCAGGTTCCCCGCGATTGGCGAACGTCAATCGAGTGATCAGTCGGCTGTACTCGTGCATCGCGACACGAGCCGCGCGGGTTCCCTCGGGTGCGAACGGGATTCGAGCGATTTCGTTGAGGCCAAATGCCCCTACCGACGTCGCGCTGCCGTAACGATCGTCGAAACGGTCACGCAACAATGCCAAGATGAGACCGACCATCACACCGACGAACAGGCCTCCCATGGCGCTGAGCTGGCGACTGAGGCCGGCGCGGTTGACTGCGGTCGACGGGTCGATGATAATCCGGCCGGCCTCGACGTTGGTGTCGATCGTGGCGAGTTCGGAGCTGATCTCCGCCGATCGCTCGATCGCCAGCTGTTGCGTAGCCGTGAGCACCGCCAACTGACTCTCGGACGCCCTGTCGCCCTTTTGCTCCTCAGTCGCGATCAGCGCGGACAAATCGGCGATTTGGGTGGTGAGGTCCTGTTGGAGATCCTCGAGCTGTTGTTGCCGCTCTACTGTCACGGCGTTGACTGATGTCCGTCGTGCTGTGAGGAACTGCTCGCTATACACGGTTGCGCCTTCCACGGCGACGTCCGAATCTCCGGCCTCAAAGGTGAAAACCAGGACGTCACCGGTCGGTGCCGCGGTAGCCGTGGTTCGGGCACGTACGTCACCAAGCTCACGACCAAGTTGATTCGCCACCTGTTGCAGCAACACGGTCGACCGGGCAACCGTCGCCCACGTGTCGACGTCGAGCGTGCGATCGCGACCGCCCCCAGGGCTCTGCTCGTCGCCGGCGGCGATCAGCAGCAACGTCGATCTCGACTCGTATCTCGTCGGTTGCGACGTTGCATACGCCCAACCAACCAGCGTCCCGATGATCGAGGCGATCAGAATGGTCGCCCACTGCCGCCGCAAGGCTGCTAAAAGGTCCGGGTTCTCATCAGAACCCGGCAGCTGTCGAGATGCCCCGCCCATACGAAAATCCGCCATAGCGTTGGAATGCTATCGGTACCTGCCGTTCCCTGACCGGTATTCTCCGGGCGGCAGATGCGCAATCGTTGCATCGATCTGAACACAATCGACACGAACTTGACGTCGCCACGCTCACGAACGCGGCCAATCCGCCGATACCTCAGTGAGATCATCAGTGAGATCATCAATGAAATCGCCGCATCAGTCATGTGTCGAAGGTTTGCAGCCGCCGAACTGGCAACCACACCATTTCGTTACATAACCGACACATTCGACACACAACTGTTACCTATGATGTCCGGAGCGGCGGTCGTAGATCATGTGGGCCCCTGGAGACCGGGGCACGCAGCAAAGAGGAGAAAACCCATAATGACACATCTGGCTACGACACCGCATAATCGGTTCATGTCCGCACGATGGCGACACGTGTGGTTCGCCCTCGTCCCCGTTCTACTTGCCGCATTCTTGGTCGTGCCGGGTTCCCACGATGTTGCCCTTGCAGCGGTTGGAACTCCCACCAAGTACGTAGCGGTCGATCCGTTCCGACTCGTCGATACACGCACCGATCTGGGCGTGACTCGAGTCAACGCCAGAACATGGCGCGTGAAAGTGACCGGCATCAACGGTGTACCGGCCAATGCCGATGCCGTCGCGGTTTCGATCGTGGCCACCGAGGCGACCCAGGCCGGGCACATGTTGGTCTACCCCACTGGTGAAGCGATGCCGAACGCATCGAATCTCAACTACCAGCCCGGGCAGACCTACTCGACGGGTGCAATTATCCGACTTGGAGTAAGCGGCGAGTTCGACATCTACACACTCAACCCAGTGGAAATCGTGATCGACGTGACCGGAGCGTTCGTCGACGCAACCTCGGCGACCTCCGGCCGGTTCGTTCCAGAAACACCGCGACGCCTGCTCGACACCAGGTCGACTGCACCGCTCGCCCCCGGTGGCACCACCACGATCACGATGCCTACGAGTGTTCCGGCCGATTCGATCGCCGCCATCGTGACATTGACGTCGGCATCACCGAACGTACCCGGCTTCTTTACCGCGTACGCCGAACGGACGCTTCCAAACACCTCGACGCTCAACGTTTCAGCGGCCAACTCAGTGCGGGCGACGACAGCCATCGTCCCACTCCTCGACCGGAAGCTGACGGTCTACTCGTCGCACGGAGGCACCTTGATCGTCGATCTCATCGGTTACTTCACCGGGCCGTCGGCACCGTCGACCGCTGAGGGTCTCTTCGTGCCGATGTCCCCGGTTCGCCAGTTGGATACTCGCGACTCGATGTCGTTTTTGCCGAACGAGAGCCGCTCATTCCTGACGACCGGAGGAGGCGCGGCCGTCGGCTCGCTGGCCATGATTCAGAACGGACAGCCCGGTTTCGGTGCCGTCTTCTCGAATGGATCAGCGTATCCGGGAACCTCCTCGATCAATCTCCAGGACGTGCCGGTGATCGCCAACATGGCTGTCTCGCGTACCTCGACCGCAGGTGTCAACATCTTCTCGTCGACTGATGCGCACTACATCTTCGATCAAGTTGGGTACTTCACATCGCCGTCGGCACCCATTTCTGTGCCGGTGACCCCGTCGACACCCGCACCACGTCCGACCACTCCGTCCGGTCAGTGCACGGTGTCGAGTTTGTTGGTGCCGTCGTGTGGTGCCTGGTTTGGTGCCTCGACGCCGTCACGTAATGGGAGTTACGACTACACGGCGGGGTTGGCCGAGTATGAAGCGGTCGCCCAGAACACCCCCGACATCTTGCATTTCTACAAGACCGGGAACGCCAGGTTCCCGACAGCAGACGAAATCAGGTCCTCGGAACGTCCAGGTAAGCAACGCAGCCTGTTGCTCTACAACTGGAAACCGAGCACCCAGACCTGGCGGGACATCGCCAACGGGAGCGCCGACGCCAACATTGCAACCGTCGCGAGTGGTCTCAAGGCGTACCCGCACAAGTTGTTCCTGACGATCTATCACGAGCCGGAAGACAACGTCAACCCGAGCGCCGGCTCGGGAATGACCGCCACCGACTATGCTGCGATGTATCGCCACGTGGTGACCAGGCTGCGTGAATTGGGTGTCACAAACGCCGTGTTCGTGTGGAACACGATGGGGTACTACGGCTGGGAGTCGTACCTCGATGGTCTCTACCCCGGCCACGAGTACGTCGACTGGATGTGCTACGACCCGTACGCCAAGAGTGACCAGACCGAGAACCTTGCCGTCCTCACGAACAACGTCAGGAACGACATCGGTTGGCCGGGCTTTTACAACTGGGCGACCGCCAAGGCACCTGGTAAGCCGATCATGATGTGCGAGTGGGGTGTCGATCTGCTCACCAACTCCAACCCTGCGGCGGTCTTGGCGGGTGATCCTGCCCAG
>JANPLQ010000146.1:0-5691 GCA_031422395.1 Ilumatobacteraceae bacterium
CCCGTCTCCCGAACTCGGTCCTCAGGCCCCCAGCGGCGGATCGATCGCAACAGAGCGAAGACCTGCTTGAGTGGCCCTAGCCCTCGCGGAAAAGAAACGGACGGGTCGGCCTGCCAGGATGTAAACAGGCTGGTGAGCTGGTTGACGGCCTGAGCGTTCGTCATGACGAGGTAGAGCGTCTGGGGAACTCGGTCGTCGGTTCGCTGTCCGCGTTTCTCGACGTAGAAGTCGTCGTCCCCCTCGACCTCCTCGTCGGCGAGGTCGGCAAGGAACTCGAAGCCCTCGACTCGGCGGCACGCCTTCACGAAATCCGTAACAGTGCCCGCTAGGTCAAAGACCGCGACGAGTTCGGCTGTTGGCGAGCCCGCCGCGACACCGACGTGGGCGCGCTGCGCGTGGAATGCCTCACGAAGGATGCCGAACTGAGGGGTGAGTCGGGTACCTTGCCGCGCGGAGGTCGGCCTTCGCACCAGTGGTGGGAACGATTGCCCTGTCCCCGCTGGCTCGATGACCGGAGCGGCGAATGGTAAGAGCGGTCGGGGCTCACTCACGCTGACGCATGGGTCCGCCACTGCTCCAGCCGCGTTTGGACGATTGCCTTCAGATCAGCGTCGGGCAGCGCGAGAACGTACCTCCGCCGAATGTCCAGCGCGAACTGCTCCAGTTCTGCGTAGCTCGCGCTTTGCAGACGATCTGCGAGCGTTCGCGATGCCAGCCCAAGCGCACCAAGGGACGTCGCCAGCCGGTCAAGGAAGCGGGTTGCTTCGGCGCGGGTCGGTGCCCCGAGCGAGAGGCGTAAATGGAATCGGCGCCACGCTGCCCGGTCGAGCAGCTCGCCATGGTTCGACGCACAGACCACAATGACATGTGCCGGCAGACGGTCGATCTGGAGCAGTAGCGTGGACACGACCCGCTTGATCTCGCCTGTTTCGTGAAGATCAGAACGCTCCTTCGCGATGGTGTCGAACTCGTCGAAGAACAGAACGCATCGGCGCGTACGGGCGAACTCGAACACGCTGTTCAGGCGCGCCGTCGTTTCCCCGAGGAAGCTCGAGACCACGCCCTCGTACCGAACGACATAGAAAGGCAGCATGGTCTCGACGGCAATCGCCTCGGCCAGGCTAGTCTTGCCATTCCCCGGCGGGCCCTCGAGCAGAACCTTGCTGCGTGGCTCAAGGTTGTGACTTCGGAGCAGCTCCGACCGGTGGTGCTCCTCAATCAGCTCAGCCGCGGCCGACGCCACCGTGGGGTTCAACTGAAGCGACGCCAGCCTTCGCCTCGGAACGACCTCGGTGACGAGGTCACTCGCATGCACGGCGGCGTCGTCTCGCGCGAAGAGGGTCGCCGAACCGGTCGTGGTAATCAGTTCAGTCAGTCGATCCGCGACGAGGTGGTGCTGATTTGCCCGCTCCTCGGCGATGACCGCTTCCACGAGAGTGCGGAATCGGGCGCGGTCTCCACGGTTCTCGGCCTCTACGAGGTCAATCAGGAGGTCTGCACGCGCCATCAAGTCCCTCCCATGGCTGCTTACTGTAGGACACCCCAACCGTTTGTGGGGAACAGCACCCAACTTAGCGAAGGGGTGTTCGGTCGTCCTCGTCGCGCAGAACCACGGGAATCCTCTCACGAGTTGTTGAGCGCAATTCGAATACCTCCGGTAGAAGTTCGGTAGAAGTGGGGTGTTTTTGACCCCTCGAAGCTCCCATCTACCAGGGTTTATGTCGTGGGCGAGGGGGGACTTGAACCCCCACACAGTTACCTGTACTAGCACCTGAAGCTAGCGCGTCTGCCATTCCGCCACTCGCCCGAGTGGAACATCAGGCTAACCCGCGGACCGATGTGGCGACAACGCCGCAAAGTCCAGACCGCTTGACCCCGATTGGTGCGCGATCATGATGTGCGACAACATGATCGCGACAGCAGACGGGACGCACGTTGGTCGTGCGCCCAGTTGCGGTCCGGGTGACCAGCGCGACCAGTAGCCTTCCCCCGACCATGGGGATGCAAGGACTTGAGCACCGTCTGGAGCGTATGGTCGAGGGTGTGTTCAGACGCTCGCGCACCTCGATCCGACCAATTGAACTTGGTCGACGCCTCATCAGGGAGATGGACGACCATCGCTCGGTCGACGTCAAGGGCCAACGGATCGTGCCGAACGATTTCGTCCTGATGCTCTCAGCCAATGATCATGCCGGTTTCGCCGACATCGAAGACGCCCTCAAAACCGAGCTGGTCGAAGCCATCCGCGAGTACGCACGCGAAGAGGGCTACCACTTCATGGGTCCGGTATCCGTCGAGCTGCGAGTCGACAACACGCTCAAGGCCGGCCGATTCGGGATCGCCTCGCAACTCAAACAACCCGAGCCAGGCAAGCGGCCGGGGACAATCGTGATGCCGTCCGGTGACCGCATCGAACTGGCCGACGAGCGCAACATCATCGGCCGCCTGACCGACTGTCGGATCATGTTGAGTGACGGCAACATCAGCCGCCACCACGCAGTCATCAACCGATCCGGCAGCGGCTTCGTGATCGTCGACCGCGGCTCGACCAACGGCACCTTCGTCAATGGTGAGCGGATCGCTGCCGACCGTCGCCTGGTCGATGGCGACATCATCACGATCGCTGCAATCAACCTTCGCTTCGAGGCTTCGTAACCGCTGCGCCATGCCTGATCCGGTGCTCGACATTCTCAAGCTGGTGCTGCTGGCTCTGCTGTACCTGTTCTTCGCCCGCGTCTTGTGGGCTGTGTGGAGCGAGGTCCGTCAACCCGCCAACGCCCCGGCCGCTCCAACAAATTCACCAACATCACCGGCAGGGTCGTCACCGAAATCCGGCAAGCGGACGACAAAGCCTCCGAAGGGGCGCGGCACCCTCCCTGCTCGACTCCTCATCCTCGAGCCAAAGGAACGACGCGGGACCACATTCGCGGTCACCGGGACTGTCAGCATCGGCCGCGATGACGACAACACCGTTCAAATCACCGATGATTCGTTCATCTCATCCCACCACGCCAGGGTTTCGATCGCCGGCACCCACGTCGTAGTCGACGACCTCGGTTCGACAAACGGAACATTTCTGAACGGCACCCGCTTGACCGTGCAACGCACCGTCCACATCGGCGACCGCATTCAGCTTGGCAACACCGTTCTGGAGGCTCAGTAATGGCTGACCTCCGCTGGGGCACTGCAACACACGCTGGTCAAATCCGACCACAAAATGAAGACACCGCCCACGCCGACAACGGGCTGTTCGTCGTCGCCGATGGGATGGGCGGGCACCTGGCCGGCGAGATCGCCAGTGAGATGACGGTCACGCGCCTGCACGAGCGACTGCCGTTCGGAGTGTCGAACTCGCTCAGCGATCTCGTAGCAGCGATCAACGAGGCCAACGGCGAAATCTACGAGGCCTCGCTCGCCAACACGGAACAAGCCGGAATGGGCACGACGGTCACGGCGATCGCAGTCGTCACCGACCCCCATGACGGCGAGGTCCTGGCGGTCGCCAACGTCGGCGACTCACGAAGTTATGTGCTCCGCCATCGCAGGCTGCGCCAAGTCACGATCGACCACAGCTTCGTGCAGGAACTCGTCGCCGAAGGAGCGATCTCACGTAACGAGGCTCGGACCCATCCCCGCCGCAACATCGTGACCCGCGCCCTCGGGATCGAACCAGTCGTCCGCGTCGATTCCTGGACGATGCCGATCATTCTCAACGATCGATTTCTGCTGTGCAGTGACGGACTCGTCGATGAGGTCGCCGACGACGACATC
Organism: Ilumatobacteraceae bacterium; assembly: GCA_031422395.1. GTDB lineage: Bacteria > Actinomycetota > Acidimicrobiia > Acidimicrobiales > Ilumatobacteraceae > Ilumatobacter. The sequence goes on from JANPLQ010000146.1 coordinate 3,772, forward strand.
GAGGCAGTGCTGCTGGCCCACCCTGACGACCCGCAAGCCGCCGCCGATGCGCTGATCGACGCCGCCAACGCGTCCGGTGGCCGCGACAACATCACGGTGATTGTCGTCGACGTGATGGCCGGTGACGAACCGCCAGACCCGACGCAAGAATTTGACGTTGTCCCGCTCTGGAACGACGACCACGACGACCACGTGAGCAGGACCGGCGAAGTCCAAATCATCTCCGACCCACCTGACTCACCGGATTCAACCGACCAGGGCGATCAACCCGCTAATGCGAGCGCCGGACTCGACGCACCTGCGCTCTACGACGGTGGTGTCGAGCCGACGGTCACCACCAGGAAAGGCGGCCGACTCGGGCGCTTCCTACTAGGGCTCGGGGTCGCCGCAGTACTCGTGCTCGGATTCTCGATCCTTGCCGCCTGGGCCCGCAACGGCTACTACGTAGCCTTCAACGACGGCGGCGAAGTGGTGATCTACCAGGGCCGCAAGGGCGGAGTGTTGTGGTTCGAGCCGACTCACGAGGCTGCAGGCCAGTTCAATCGCGACGAGCTTGACGACGCATCGATCAAACTCGTCAACGCCGAACCTGAGTTCGAGTCGCAGGCCAGCGCCGAACGATTCGTATTCGAGCGTGTCGCCACTACGACCACCACGACAACGACACCGCCGACGACTACGACCACCACCACGACAACGACGACGACCACCACCACCACCATCGCTTCGACCACGACGGTGCCGTAATGGTTACCGGGGCGATGCCGGTCTCGGCCCGCCTGGTCAAGCGCCGGCGATCAACGGAACTCACCTTGATCGTGATGGCGGCGGCAATCACCGGTGTCGCTTACACACTTGCCTCGCTCGGCGCGAACGCCGCGATTCCTGCCAGGATCGGTCCCTTCCTCGTCTTGCTGCTGATCCTGATCGGCGTCGCCCACGTCGCCGTGCGACTGCTCGCCAAAGGAGCCGACGGCACGCTGCTCCCGCTAGCGGTGCTGCTGCACGGAATCGGATACGTCATGATCACCCGGCTCGACGATCATCTGGCCGGCCTGCAATCACTGTGGAGTCTGGTTGCGATCGCCGCATTCGTGGCGACCCTGTTGTTCGTCCAACGGGCGACCGACCTGTCCCGTTACAAATGGATTCTTTTCTTCACTGGTTCGGTGCTGTTGCTGTTGCCGATGGTGCCCGGACTCGGTGCCAACGTCAACGGGGCACGGATTTGGGTACAACTCGGTCCGCTCAGCTTCCAGCCTGGCGAGTTCGCCAAACTTTCGTTGGCGATCTTCTTCGCCGGCTATCTGGCGGAACGGCGCGAGCTCATCGCCGCCTCAACTTGGAAACTCGGCCCACTGAGGATCCCAGAACTCCAGTACATCGCCCCGATTCTCGTGGCATGGGGATTTGCCGTCGTCGTCATGGTCGGCGAACGCGACCTCGGATCGTCGCTGCTGTTCTTCACCCTGTTCGTCGTGATGATGTGGGTCGCCACCGAACGAGTCAGCTACCTGATCATCGGGTTCTTGATGTTTGGGGTTGCCGCCTTCGGAGCCTGGAGGATGTTCGGTCACGTGCAAACCCGTGTCGACATCTGGATCGACCCGTGGGCTGACGAATACGACAAGGGTTTCCAGATCGTGCAAGCGCTGTACGGGATCGGAGACGGCGGAATTGTCGGCACTGGCCTCGGACGTGGCAGCCCAGACAAAATTCCTGAAGCGCAGAACGACTTCATTTTCGCGGCGATCGGCGAAGAGATGGGGTTGGTCGGTGCCACGTCGATCCTGATGACCTATCTGCTGCTGATCGGCGCCGGCCTCCGGGTCGCCCTACGAACCGACCGCACGTTCGAGAAACTGCTCGCCACCGGCCTCACCACGATCGTCGGTGTTCAGGCGTTCATCATCATCGGTG
>JANPLQ010000147.1:0-28625 GCA_031422395.1 Ilumatobacteraceae bacterium
CTCCATGACGTGTTCAACGCGACATGAACGCGGGTTTCGTGGGGGCGGGGCTACTTCACGGCGGTGAGCAGCATTTGGATGAACAGGGACCTGTCTGCTTTGGTGACGACCAGCGCGTTCGGTTCGTGGCCCATGAAACCGAGCAAGTCCATCACCACCATGCCGCGAGTCAAGGCGCTGCCTGTTTCGACTGCGAGGTGCAGGTCGCGGGTTTCGGTTGCGATCGCCGGGTCGATCGCGTATGCCATTGCGATCGGGTCGGGGAGATCGAAGCCGGCCAGCTTGGTGTCTTGCGCGCAGAACTTGGCAACGACCCGGTTGACATCGACGACGAATTCGCCGAGCGACGAAATTGTTCTGATCTCGGCTGCCAGTGCCGGTTCGATTACGGCGTAGAAACGACTGATATCCCAACCGACGAACTCGATTGGCAGGTTGGCGGCCAGCACGACCTCGACGCCGTGCGGGTCGGCCCACATGTTGTATTCGGCGACCGGATTCATGTTGCCGACGTGATCGGCAACGGCGCCCATCACGACGCAACGATTCAGCCGAGCGGGGAGCGTCGGGTCCTTCTGGAGCGCCAGGGCAATGTTGGTGAGTGGTCCCAACGTGACGAGCGTCAGTTCGCCGGCGTAGTCGTGCGAGGCCTGGATCAGGGCGTCAACGGCATGCCCCTCGTTCGGCACTCGCCCTGCGAGTACGAGCCCGTAGTCACCCATCCCGTCGTTCCCGTGGACGTGCTGCGCAGTACCGAGCGGCAGCTGCAGGGGAACGTCAGCACCGACGTACACCGGCACGTCGTTGCGACCGCAGAGTTCCCGCGTATACAGCGCATTCTGAACCGCTGAATCAAGCGGCACGTTGCCAGCGACGACCCCAATCCCGACGACATCGATATCCGGATGGCGCAAGGCCATAACCAGCGCCACCGCATCGTCAGAGGCCGTATCAGTATCAACAAAAAACGCCCGACCGCTCACAGGCTGAGTTTGTCAGGTCGAGGGCCCAAAAAAACTCGTTCATGTCGCGCCAGACACGGGATGCGGGGGTTGAGCGCGACATGAACGGGTTACTTGGGAGTTCGGCGACGGCGTTCGGCCATTCCGGCGAGCGCTTCTTTGACCATTCGCTGCGCCACGTTGACCGTTAGATCGCTGACATCGTAGGCGGGAGCGACCTCGACCACGTCCATGCCGACGACCTCGTGATCGATGGCGAGTTGGCGGACCATCCGCAACAGGTCGACGGGTGTCATCCCGCCGGGTTCCGGCGTGCCGGTGCCGGGTGCAAATGCCGGGTCGAGGCTGTCGACATCAAGTGAGATGTACAGCTTGTCGGCCTTGCTGAGCGCTTCGGCGATCGCGTCGGCCATGACTTCCTTGAAGCCGCGCTCCCAAATCTCCTGCATGGTGTGCCACACCATGCCCTGTTCCTTCATCCATGCGAACACGTCGGCTGGCGGCCAATAGCCGCGCAGGCCAACCTGCACGAACCGATCGCCAGGCACGGCCCCCGATTCGATAAGGCGCCGCATGGGAGTCCCGTGACTCGCAAGGTTGCCGTCGATGATGTCGGCAGTATCGGCATGAGCGTCGAAGTGGACGATGCCAACGTTGCCGTAACCGTGAACGTCGGCGACGGCGGTAGCTGCCGGCCAGGTGATCGAGTGATCGCCGCCGAGAATGATCGGCACGATTCCCCGCGAGGCGATCTCATAGACCCGTTTGCGGATGTTGGCATGGCTCGCTTCGGTTTGACCGTGCGGACAATGTGCATCGCCGTAGTCGATGACTTCGAGGTAATCGTAGATCTCGATCCCAAGGTCGAGGTGATACGTGCCCGATTCGTACGCCTGCGAGCGAATCGCTCGCGGACCGAACCGGGCACCTGGTCGGTTCGTGGTTGCGAGATCGAACGGTGCACCGACGATGGCGACATCCGGCTGCCAGGCGTCAAGCTGCTCGGGGTCGGTGAGGAACGGTCGGTGAGCGAATGTCGCAATCCCTCCGAACGTGTACCCCAAGTCCAGCTGTTCGCGCATCCCTGGGGAGAGTTCCCGTTGCGGCTCAGGTCGGGGGTCTGTCACGGGGAGAACCGTACCCGAAAACCTGAGTAGCCCCGGGCGGTGCAGCTAGCTTGCGCTTGCGCACCTTCCCAGGGCTACCCGAAGGTTGGAGCGATCCACCACCGGTCGATCTTCGGGCGTTAGCCTTCGTCTCGAACCGAATACATCGCCCGTCGCGCCTTACGGCTCGGCGGGCGATGGCCGTTTGGACCCGACTGCCGTTCTCCCGCTCCCCTCGTCGCTTCCCGCCCGGTCCGCTCGGTTACCCGAACTCCGTTGCCGGACACGACTTGGCTCGCAGTTCCCTTCAACCCTCGCCTCCGGCGGCTCCATCGTTTCGGTTGCCCGACCCGCTGTCACCCTCCATCGAACCCGGTTGCCGGTTTCCCGACCCGTGGCCCTCGACGCCGTTCACGCTAACCCGGTAAACCGTGCCATCGTTCAGCGCCGCCTTTCCTTGAACGTGGTCGCAGTTGGGGTGCTTCCTCGTCCTAAGTCCGGAATGCCCTCTCGCCCGTGGCCACCGGTTACCCGGCAACTCGGTGCTCGAGAGCACATGGCTTCTCGCTCCGACCGGAACCGCTTTCGCCTCGTGAACTGGGTCCGTTTTCCGCTTCCCTCCGCTGCCCGGTTACCCGTGCAATCTTCGTTCTGCAGACTCGGTCTCTCAGCCCCGGTTGACATGCGCTCTCCGGTACGAGGCATACAATCGCGCACACATAACCCCAGGTCAAGAGGTATTTTCGTATCCACATAGTTATCCCCCAAACTTTTCGTCAATCCCCAAAATTTCACGAGTTGTCCACCGCCCGTCCACAAGATGTCCCCAGGATTGGGCTCGCTTCGGCGATTCAGCGTCACGGTCTGGCATCGCAGTTTGGTGCTCCCCCTGACTGTCAAGTGTTGTTCTGGCTGCGCCGATACACGAGTACAGCGTGCGTCACGCTGATCTGGACGATTTCCGGAATCAGGCCGAAGGGAGATGACAGGCGCGATGGACAAGCCGTTGACCGTCGGCGTCGTCGTTCCAGTCGGCGGCGGCTACTTCTTTGGGTCGATACTGGCCGGTGTCACGCGGCGGATCAGCGAATCTGGCGGCAAGGTGATCGCGCTCCAATCGCTTGACGCCGGGATGAGTGGCGACTCAGTCGCGGCAACCAACAATCCGCCCTCGATTCGGGATACCGCGTGGTCGCATCTTGACGGTGTCGTCGTGACCGTTGGCGGTGCATCTGCGGCAGACGTTCAACGATTCGAGGATGCCGGGATCCCCGTCGTGCTCGCCTCGGTGACTCTTCCAGGCGTCAATGTTCCGGTTGCCGTAGGGGACAACGTCGCCGGAGTTCAGCAGGCGATCCAACATCTGATCGGGCACGGCCATTGCCGGATCGGATTCGTCGGCAACCTCGATCAACCGGACATGAAGGCTAGGTACGACGCCTACCGGGCAGTGATGGTCGAGTCCGGCTCCCCGGCGCTCGATGACTGGTTCTTCGCGGCGACCGACAACGCTGAACCGGGTGGTGCTGCGGCCGCGAGAGCGATTTGCGAAAGCGAACAACATCTGACTGCTGTGATGTTTGCCACCGATCGCAATGCGCTCGGTGCGCTCGAGGAGTTCAGAGCTCGCGGTGTCGATGTACCCGGCGAGATTGCCGTGGTTGGGTTCGACGGGATCGAGGGTGGTTCATTCAGCAATCCCAGCCTGTCAACCGTGAACCAACGGACCATCAAAATAGGCGAACTTGCGGCGTCGCTGCTGCTCGATCGGATGCTAGGGCGAACCGGCGAGATGGCGACCCATGTCACGGCATCGACGTTCGTGCCGCGCGTGTCGTGCGGATGCATCGCCAACCGAGACGACTCGATCAGAAAGACGTCGCCGGATCGAGATGCCGCCGTCGCCGAGATTCTCGCAGCGTGTGCCGCATCGACAGAACTGCGAAGCCAGCGTGACCTCGCTGAGGCGACCGGCGCGTTTGTCGATTCGCTGATTGCCGCGGGCGACAACGGCAAATGGCCATCACAGCACGAAATCTCGTCGTTCGCCGAGGCGTTGGGCGGAGCAGGCGCTGAGCCGGAGGCGATGCGGCAAATCGGTGAGTGTCTTTCGAAGTTGGTGGTCGATGGCCGTCAGACACGTGGCACTGGCTTTGTGTCGGCCGGGGCTGCCTTCGCAATTGGCGACATCAGCAGCGCGTTGTGGCGCGGGTACGCCAGACGGTCCCTGCAGCGATGTGCCTTCCGCGAGCAGTCGCTGTGGGAACAGTACGAGGTCGGCGTGCAGATGTTTGACGGCAAGTCCAGTACCGGCAACGACCTCAACTGGCTGGCATCGACGCGGGTCAAGGCCGGGTGTCTGGCCCTGTGGAGGGGCGACCCAATTGACGGCCGCCTGACCGTGGTCGACCTCTACGATCGTGATGCGAACCTGGCCGCGCCCCAGAAGCCGGAACTCGACGTCAAATCGTTCCCTCCCCGGGCGTTGATTGACGCCGCAGACCACTCGATCGACGAGGTCACGTTCGTGATTCCCGTTCGCTCCGGCGGGAACGACTGGGGACTGCTCGCCGTGGTAGCAGGAATCGACACCACGACCGGGGCAGGACGCGAGCACCACAGTCAGTGGGCATCGTTCCTGTCTGGTGCATTCCAACAGCGGGAGATGCTCGCACGTGTCCAAGCCAGCGAGGAGCGCTATGGGCTTGCTGCGCTGGCGACGAATGATGGGTTGTGGGATTGGGACATCGCCAGAGGGTTGACGTATTTCTCCGAGCGATGCAACGATCTACTCGGTCTCGGGACGTCGGCTGGGCTGGCGTCGCTCGATCGGTGGTTAGGGCGCCTCCATCCGGACGACAGACATGAGTTCAAGACCCTGTTGAGTGCTGCCGCGATCGGGCACCTCGAACCATTCGAGATGGAGCAGCGCGTCGCTGACGGGGCCGGCCACTATCGCCGAGTGCTCTGTCGAGCGTTGCCGGTCGGCAGCAGCGACAATACGGCACAACGCGTAGTTGGCTCGCTTGCCGACATCGAAGTTCAGAAGCAGCTCGAGGAACGGCTCCGGCACGGCGCAATGTATGACGGTGTGACTGGGTTGCCGAATCGCCAGCACTTCCTTGATCGGCTGACGGAATCGATTGCTACGGTCCAGGCATCACCTGGCCGGTCGTATTCAGTGGTCTTCCTTGACCTCGACGGATTCAAACTCGTCAACGATTCGCTCGGGCACCTTGCGGGTGACGATCTGCTGGTTGAGATCGCCGACCGTGTGCGTCGGATTGCTCGCGACACCGATACGCCAGCCCGATTCGGTGGTGACGAATTCGCCGTGTTGCTCAACGACGTGACGCTGAATGAGGTCTCGGCGATCGTCGAACGGATGCGTCTGGCCATCACGGAACCGATTGAACTCGACGGACATACGGTGCAGGTCACGGCGACGTTCGGGATCACACAGAGTTCCGCCGGCTACATCGACCCTGAGGATGTGCTCCGCGATGCTGACATCGCGATGTACCGGGCCAAAGCGACCGAGCGCGGATCGTGCACGATCTTCGACGTCGAGATGCATGCCCACGCCGTGGCCGAATTGGCGTTGCGGGCCGAGCTTCGCCAGGCATTCGAACTCGACGAGTTCGAAGTTCACTATCAACCGATTTGGTCGTCCGACATGGATGACACGCTTCATTTCGAGGCATTGATTCGGTGGCGCCACCCCGAGCGCGGGCTGCAGTTGCCAGGTGCCTTCCTGCCAGCCGTGATGGAATCGGGTCAGATGGTTCGGCTCGGTCGGTGGGTCGTCGAAGCGGTCTGCAAGCAGTTGCACGACTGGCATCAAGAGACAGATCAGACCGTTCGAGTTTCCGTGAATGTGTCCCACGCTGAGTTCTGGGACCGGCAACTGTCGTCTCACATTCGGTCCTGTCTGCAGCGCTACATGATCAAGCCAGGGCAGTTGATCGTCGAGATCACCGAGGACGTGATTGCCGGCCAGGTGTCTGATGTGATGGCTGTCATGGAGTCGCTACGACGCGCCGGAATCGTGCTCCACATCGACGATTTCGGCACAGGGACATCGTCACTGCACGCCCTGTGCGGCTATCCGGTGCAAGGCCTGAAGATCGATCAGTCGTTCGTATCAAAAGTCGGAACGGACGTTCGGATGGAGGCCCTGGTTCGGGCGATTGTCGAAATGGGGCGCGCCCTGGGCCTCGAAGTCATCGCCGAGGGAGTCGAGCGATACGAGCAGTTCACCTTTCTGCGCGACGTTGGATGCGACCGCCAACAGGGCTTCGCGCTCTCGCGTGTACTGGATCCGACGGCAGCATCGGACCTGGTCAGAGGCATCGGGAGGATGGATGTCAGGGTTGGCTCCGATTCTTTCGTTGACGATTCGCCCTGGATCGGGTTGAATAGTCCTTGATGCGCAGCGAACTCGCCAACATCATCATTATTTCCTAGAGCACGTGGTCTCGCCACGTGCTCGCTCAGCCGCCCCCGGGCGGCTTTTTTGTTGCCCGAATTCAGACCGTTACATGAAAGAACCGCGATGACCAAGACAGTCGAAATCTTCGATACGCGACAATCTGTCGAAATCTTCGATACGACCCTCCGCGACGGCCTCCAGGTCGAGGGCGTTTCGGCGACCGTCGACGACAAGCTCCGGATCGCCGAGCAACTCGACTACCTGGGTGTCAACTTCATCGAGGGCGGATGGCCGGGTGCCAACCCGAAAGACATCGAGTTCTTCGCCCGGGCGGCGACCGAGCTGAGGCTGACGACATCGACGTTCGTCGCCTTTGGATCGACTCGACGGCCTCGCGGCAAAGTCGACGAAGACGCCACCTTGCAGAACCTGCTCGACGCCAACACATCGGCGGTCTGCATCGTCGCCAAGAGTTCCGACTATCACGTCACCGAAGCGCTCCAGACGACGCTCGACGAGGGCGAGGCAATGATTGCCGACTCGGTCGAGTTCCTACGAGGGCACGGTCGAATGGTGCTGGTCGACATGGAGCATTTCTTCGACGGTTTCAAGGCCAACCCCGAGTTCTCGTATCGGGCATTGGAGGCTGCGATCGTGAAGGGTGCCAGCCATGTCGTGCTGTGTGACACCAATGGCGGTTCACTGCCACACGAGATCGAGGAAATCGTCGCATCGGTCTATGCGCATGTCGGCAACGATGCAATCATCGGCATCCACTGCCACGACGACACCGGTTGTGCCGTGGCTAACTCGATGTCGGCGGTGCGCGGTGGGGCGCGCCACGTACAGGGCACGCTCAACGGTCTCGGGGAACGTACCGGTAACGCGAACCTGACGTCGATCATCCCCAACCTGCAACTCAAACAGGACTACCGCTGTCTGCCCGAGGGTCGTATGGAGCGGTTGACGGTCGTGTCGCACCGGATTGCCGAGACGCTCAACCGAGCGGTCAACCCGCAGGCCCCATATGTCGGTTCGTCTGCGTTCGCCCACAAGGCTGGCCTACACGTGAGTGCGATCGTGCGCGCCAAGGATGCCTACGAACACGTCAACCCCGAACTGGTCGGCAACGGCACCAGGTTCGTGGTGTCCGAGATGGCTGGCCGGGCGACGATCCAGATCAAAGCCGACGAGCTCGGCCTGATCATGGATGGTCCGGCGGTGAATCAGGTGATCGATGACCTCAAACGACTCGAACATGAGGGCTACCATTTCGAGGCCGCCGATGCCTCGCTCGAATTGCTGATGCGTCGGTCCGCTGGTTGGACGCAAGAGTTCTTCCGGGTCGAGTCGATGCGAGTGATCACCGACGAGCTATCAACGGGGGAGTTCAACACTGAAGCCACGGTCAAGGTCTGGGTCGGCGAGGAACGTCACGTGTTCACCTCCGAGGGCAACGGCCCCGTGAACGCCATCGACACGGCGCTACGGCGGGCAGTGCAGCAGGCCTATCCGCAGATAGCCGACGTGCATCTGACCGACTACAAGGTCAGGATTCTCGATGGGGGCGATGCAACGGGAGCGGTCACACGAGTGCTGTTGTCGGCCACCAACGGCATCGACGATTGGACCACCATCGGCGTCAGTCCGAATATCATCGAAGCCTCATGGCGGGCACTCGAGGAAAGCCTGATCTTCGGTCTACTCCACGCCCCTGCACCCACCTGATCGGGCGACGGTCTGCTGCAGCTACGATCAGCGTCGCTATGGCAGCCCCCAAATCAGCTCCCGCCGGTGTTCGCGAATCGCAGTACTACCGTTCCCCCGATGTCGTCCCCGACGCATGGAGCCCTGTGCGACCTGGGGTGGTCGAGGGGCTCCAACCGACGGGCTCTCGGATGGGTGCACAGGGCCCCGACCAGGGTTTCGCGCTGACAATCGCCGCCAGACTCACTCCGAAGATCAAGCTGCAAGCGAACGAACGACTCGACGATGCGGTTCGTGGCTGCCTCGGAATCGCGCTGCGCCGTGCATCACTGTTCAGCCGGGCACCAGTCATCCACGATGTGAATCTGGCGTTCACGATCTGGGGCTACTTCGACGAGTATCCGCCGGCGGAACTCGTGATTCGCCGCGGCGAACTGTTCGAAGGCGTCGGCAACGTGAATCACCACTACGCCGAGGGTCGCCGAATTGCAGACATCGTGCCCGAATCGACGCTGCGCCTCTCGCCGGAGCAGGCGAGAACGATGTTTGCCACCCGTTGGCGCGATCTGACCGGAGCCTGGTGAATCGACCTCAAGCCGTCACGGCGTGAGCTCTCAGGCTACTGAGGTCGACAAACTCCAATGCCGATACGTGCGTGCTTTCGAGCACGACGGGGCAGGCCCGGCCAGCCTCGGCCGCTTCGCCCCAGCGGGCGGCGCACACGCACCACTGATCGCCGTTGACGAGGCCGGCGAACCCGTATTCCGGCATCGGCGTTGATAGGTCGTTGCCTGCCTCCTTCGAAAACAGCAAAAAGTCGTCGGTCACTTTGCAACACACCACATGCATGCCGGGGTCGTCGCCGCGGTTCTCACAGCATCCCGTTCTGTAGTAGCCGGTGATTGGGTCATAGGAACACGGCATCAGTTCGGTTCCGAGCACATTGATCTGCTGCATGCCCCTATCAGACCACGTAGCCTCATCAGCATGCTTGATCCAGTGATCCGCGACCTCGCCCAAGGCCCTAACTTCGGCACGATTTGCGTGAATCTGCCGAGTGGTCAGATCCTGAGCCACGTGATGTGGGTTGATGCTGACAACGACCACGTATTGATCAACACCGAGGTCCATAGGGCGAAATTCAAGGCGATCGAAGCCAACCCAAACGTGACGGTCACGATCTGGAAGGTTGACAGCCCGTACAAGTACGCCGAGGTTCGTGGACGTGTTGTCGAAACTGTTCGAGGCCCCGAAGCACGCGCCGGCATCGATGCTCTCTCGCAGAAGTACACGGGGCAGGACTACCAGCCACCGATCCAGAGCGAACGGGTCATCGTCAGGATCGCTCCCGATCGCCAGCGAACGCAGGGCCTGTGAGCGGCGTCGATCCCGTCGTCGGCGTGGTGATGGGCTCAACCAGCGACTGGCCGACGATGCAGAAGGCGGTCGAGGTGCTGACCCACTTCCACATACCGCACGAGGCGAGAGTGATCTCTGCACATCGGATGCCCGACGAGATGTTCACATACGCCGAGTCGGCCGCGGCGCGTGGCCTGCGGGCGATTATCGCCGGCGCAGGCGGGGCAGCACACCTGCCAGGGATGCTCTCTGCAAAGACGATCGTGCCGGTACTCGGCGTCCCCGTGTCGTCGGTCCACCTTTCAGGCCAGGATTCGTTGCTCTCGATCGTGCAGATGCCGGCTGGTATCCCTACCGCGACCTTCGCGATCGGCGAAGCGGGTGCAACCAATGCGGCGCTGTTCGCGGTGGCGATCCTGGCTGCCGATCGGCCGGAACTGGCAAAGGCGCTGCAGGCCTACCGGGATGAAAAGCGCGATCTGTCGGCTGCCGCCACGCTTCCTCCGGAATGACCTCGTTGCCCACCTTGCCGATCCTCCCTCCCGCCACGATCGGCATGTTGGGGGGCGGCCAGCTTGGTCGGTACGCGTTGATCGCCGCCCGCATCATGGGGTATCGCACGATGGTGCTGGAACCCGATCCGCACGCTCCGGCAGGCAAAGTCGCCGACGTTCATTTGGTTGCCGAATATGACGATCTCAGTGCGCTGACACGCCTCGGGAACGAATCCGATGTCGTCACCACAGAGTTCGAGAACCCACCTATGGCGGCGCTCGAGTTGCTCAACCGACACACACGTGTTGCCCCGTCACCGCACGCCGTCGGAATTGCGCAGGATCGGATTCGCGAGAAGCAGTTTCTCGCCGAGCAAGGGTTTCCGGTCGGCGCGTACGCTGTGGTCGACACGCCTGACGCTGATCCGGCGATCCAGTATCCGGCAATCCTGAAGACGGCTCGACTCGGGTACGACGGCAAGGGTCAACGGCTAGTCGCCGATCCGTCTGAGATGCGAGCGGCCTGGCGTTTGTTGGGCTCGGTGCCGTGTGTGCTCGAACAGGCATTGCCGCTGCAGACCGAAGTCAGCGTCGTGGCCGCCCGCACCGCTCAGGGAGGGTTTGCCGCCTACCCGGTTGTCGAGAACTCGCATCGGAACGGAATCCTTGATCTCACCGTGATCCCGGCGCACGTCTCGTCTCGGCTTGCCGACCGCGCCATCGGACTCGCTCAGGCGATTGCTGATGCGCTCGCCTACGTCGGTGTGCTGACGGTCGAGTTCTTCATCGTCGACGACGAGTTGTTCGTCAATGAACTGGCACCGCGCCCGCACAACAGCGGGCACTGGACGCTCGACGTCGCCCAGACCAGCCAGTTCGAACAACAGATCCGTGCGGTGTGCGGTCTCGGGCTTGGTGACACGTCGATGACGCAACCATCGGCAGCGATGGTCAATCTGCTCGGTGACCTGTGGGCCGATGGAGAACCGGCATGGGAGCGCGCATGGGAGACGTCGCACTCGGCCCTCCACCTGTACGGCAAGGCCGGCGCACGATCCGGTCGCAAGATGGGGCATCTCACAACGTGGGGTTCGACACGCGGGGCCGCTGAAGTGCTGGCGGTCGACGCCCGTGCGGCGATCAGCCGCCGAGATTGACGCCGACCAATTCGCCGATCAGGTAGGTCAGACCGCATGCCACGAGCAGAATCACGACTTGGCGACCGATCGCGTACACCACGCGCATCTCGGCAAAGCGCCCGATCAGCCAGCCGACGATCGCCGCCGCCACGACACCGATCAGCAACGAGGCCATTGCCGCATTGAATCCTCCGCCCACAAACCAGGGCAGCACGGGAAGCAACGCCCCGAATAGGAAGCACACCAACGAAATGGCGGCCGCATTCCCGGCTGATGGCAGGTCGTCGGGATGTACTCCAAGCTCCTCGCGGGCATGCACGACGAGCGCCGATTCCGGCTGTTGCATGACTTCGTGGGCTGCTGCGGCCGCCCGTTCCGAACCCATTCCGTGGCCTTCGTACATTGCTGCCAGTTCTTGCGTTTCGAATTCGGCGTTGTGTTCGAGCTCACGCCGTTCGATCTCGAGTTCACGTCGAATCAGGTCGTTCTGTGATGACACCGAGACCCATTCGCCTGCCGCCATCGAGATCCCGCCCGCTACGGCACCAGCCAGGCCAGCGAGCCGTACAACCGTTGTGTCGACGCCAGATCCGGCGAACCCGAGGATCAGGGAGACGTTCGAAACCAGCCCATCACTAATACCAAACACGGCGGCACGCGCCAGCCCGCCGGCGACGGATCGATGACCTGGATGGGGTTGGCGGGCCCGGGAACTCACCCGGACGACGTTAGCGCTCAATCGTTCGGGTTGCCGTTGCCGTTGCCCGGATCGTCAGGTGGGCCGTTGCCGTTACCCGGATTGGTTGGTGGGGTTGGTGTCGGGCGCGTGTCGGCCGGAGTTGTCGCGTTGGGGTTGCCTGGATCGTCGGGTTGGACGCCGCCGTCCTCGGACACGTTGGTCTTGCCGCAGTCGGACTGCGCTGCCTGACTCACGATTTGGCCCTTGTCTGGGCCAGGTTCTGTGGCATGCGCAACGCTCGAAACGGTCTGCCCGTGATTGCCTTCGGCGCAGATTATTTCGTCGGACGTGTTGGCAGGGTCGGTTTCGGATCGCTGAGGGGCGATTTCGACACTCGGATCGTCGGACTCGTCCGACGTGTCGTCGCTCGCCTGGTCGTCGTTCGATGAGTCGTCGGTCGAGCTGACTTCGTCCTGCTCGTCCTCGTCCTCGTTCTCGTCGTCTTGACCGTTGGTAGTTGGATCGTCGTTGATAAAGACCTTGTTGGCGGCAGCCTGGAAGAAGCCAGGGCCGGCGGCCACAAGACCGCCGACCCCGAGACTGGCCACTGTGACAGCAGCAATGGTGATTCCACGGCGCGTTCGACGTCCGACAACACGTGCGCGAGTTGTCGAGAGGACTTCGAGCATTGCCGTGACAGCGGCCGCTTCGCCGACCTGCTCTGCGGGAAGAGCAGGGGATCGCAAGGCCGCAATCGACACATCAGAGTTGTGGTCTTCGCTGGTCACGGTGAAGACATCGTCGGTCGAGGTTGATTTGTTACAACCGCTGGATCGGATGCGGGCTGGGATGCGGGCTGGGATGCGGGTTCGGCGAGTCGTTTCAGGCCGCGATGGACGAGCACTCGAACGTTGCCTTCAGAGGCGCCCATGATTGCTGCCACCTCGGCAATCCCCAGTTCACCGATCACTCGGAGCAGTACCGCTTCGGCTTGATCCGACGGCAGGGTGCGAATGATGGCGAGCGCCCGGTCGATCGCCGCCGCTTGGTCGGCAACGACCTGGGTGTCAGGGGCGTATTCCATGATCGTTGTTTGGCGGTCGCGTTGGGTGCGAGCCTCTTGTCGTTTGGTCGAGCGAATGTCGTCGATCCGTCGTCGAGCCGCAATCGTGAATAGCCAGCGTCGAAAGTCGTACTCGGAACCTTCGAATCGCGACAGGCTCGAAGCGACTTCAACCCATACGGTCGAGGCGAGATCTTCCGGCTCGGCCATACCTTTACCACGGAAGTATCGGAGCAGCAGATGGTTGTAGGCCCGCCACAGGTGGCCGAGCGCGTCGACGTCGCCAGACCTTGCGCGTTCAATCACCTCCTCCACAGTCTCTAGTATCGACCATTCGGGTGACGAACTTCAGCCAGACTGCGCTTGATCGCCCGACGTGGGCTGTGACATTGGGTTGGCGATCAAGGAGAGTGGGAGCGGTGGACGAGGGATCTGTGCCGGTAATCCGGCGATTGGGCGTGTTGGCTGCGTTCCGAAGGCCAGAGGACTTGGCGTTCGCCGAGTTCTTGCCTGGCTACTATCAAGAGCTTCCTGAGTTCGATGTCGACGATCGTCGCGACGAGGACTTGTATTCCGTTGCCGCCGCGCACTTCAGGATCGGCCAACGGCGGGCTAGTGGAGAGACGATCGTCCAGGTGCTCTCGCCTGATCGCCGGCGTGACGGCTGGCACTCCGAGCGATCAATCGTGTTCATGATCACCGACGACGCTCCGTTCCTCGTCGACACGGTGCGAATCGTGTTGGAGCGACACTCGGTGACAACTCATCTACTCGTGCATCCCATGCTGCGAGTCAGGCGCGGGCCGGCCGGTGAGCTCGCAGCTGTCGTGTCAGAAACTGATGAGCAGTACGGTGTCACGCTGGAGGCATGGACGCAGGTCGAGATTGACCGCTGTAGCCCGGCCGATGCTGACGCGCTACAGCGTGATCTGAGGGAGGCGATCGACTCGGTTCATCGTGTGGTGGCCGACTTCGCGCCGATGCGTGAACGGATGCAGTTGCACGCCGAACTCGATCCGTTGCTCGATTGGCTCGCCAGCGGTCAGTTCGTGTTCCTCGGTGCCGCCACCTACGACCTGAGCCCAGAAGGTCCGACGTGTCGGCCAAGTTCAACGCTCGGCCAACTATCCATCACGTCGCCGCTCGACCCGGAGATTCCGGTTGTCGCCGCATCTGGTTCCAGTGTGACGATCGCCCGGTCATCGCGGGTGGCGTCGGTACACCGACCAAGCCGGATGACGGCCGTCACGGTGTTCCGAACCGAGGATGGCAGACCGGTCGCCGAACGGTTCGTCGGACTGCTCGCCTCCACCGCCTATCGGCAGAGTGTGTTGGCGATTCCGACAGTCGGTGAGCGAGCACGGGCCGTGCTGGGCCTCGCCTCGGCTGGAGCCGAAACGCACACCGGTCGGTCGATGCGCAATGTGCTCGAGACCCTGCCGCGCGACCTCGTGTTCGAACTCGACGCTGACCAGTTGGCGTTGCTCGTAATCGACGTCGTTGGTTTGCAGGAACGCCAGATCGTGCGAGTGTTTGATGTGCCCGAGCCGGTGGGGACGTCGTCGACGGTGCTGGTCTTCCTTCCGAAGAATCGATTCACGGCGCAACTGCCTGAGCGGGTCGCCGAGATCGTCGCGGCCAGTTACGGCTCGGCGATTCGTGACCTGGAGTCGCTGATCGGGTCGAGCAACCTCGCCCGGGTAACGCTGACCGTTGATCGAAAGGCCGCACCGGTCCCTGATCTCGACGTGCTGTCCGACGAGGTGGACCGACTGACGACGTCGTGGCTCGACCGCGTGCACCACGCTGCGACGGTTCTGCTTGGTGAGCGTCAGGCAACAGCGCTGCTCCACCGTGTCGGTACACACGCTCCCGCCGGTTACCAGACGAATGTCGATCCGTCGGTCGCGGTGGGTGACTTGGGGCGAATGATCGGGATGCTCGACTCGGGTGAGTCAACAGGCACTGCAATCGTCCGCGATGGTGAAACCCCTGGTGAGGCTACTGAGGTTTCCCCTGACGGGGCGTGGAGGATGCGTGTCTACCGGCGCGGTGCTCCGATTTCGTTGTCCGATCTGCTTCCATTGCTCGGATTCTTGGGGTTGCGTGCGCTCGACGAGCACCCCTACGAGTTCGTGCTCGGCGGCGAACCGTTCTTTATCTACGACATTGGTGTGCAGATGCCGCCCGGTGTCGAGATCGACGAGGATCGACAAGCGGAGCTCCAGGCGGCGCTGGTCGGCTTGCTGGAGGGACACGTCGAGGCCGATGGCTTCAACCGGTTGATTCTGATCGCCGGACTCACGGCACGTCAGACAGATGTGCTGCGCGCCTATGCCCGGTACGCCCATCAGACCGGGTTGGCGTTCAGCCGGAGTTACGTGCAGGATTGTTTGGCACGCGTGCCCAAGTTGGCGGCGGGTCTGACGGGGCTGTTCGAGGCTAAGTTCGACCCCGACCGTGATGCCGAATCCCGGTCGGTCGAGGTCGATGCGTTGGATCAAGTCGTGATTGACGTGCTCGATCGGGTGCCATCGCTTGACGATGACCGGATCGGGCGGATGTTCCTCGCGCTGATTCGTGCCACCGTCCGTACGAGTTCCTATCAGGGACGCCAAACCTTGGCTTTCAAGTTCGATCCGTCGCAGGTTCCAGACTTACCGGCTCCGCGTCCGAAGCACGAGATCTTCGTGTGTTCCCCGCGTGTCGAGGGTGTCCATTTGCGTGGCGGACCGATTGCCCGCGGTGGGTTGCGCTGGAGCGACAGGCCCGAGGACTATCGGACCGAAGTGCTTGGGCTTGTGAAAGCGCAGATGGTCAAGAATGCGGTCATCGTCCCGGTTGGCGCGAAGGGCGGATTCGTGGTCAAGCGCCCAAAGTCGACACCCGCCGAGAACCGCGACGAGGTCGTCGAGTGTTACCGGATGTTCGTACGCGGGCTGCTCGATCTGACCGACAACGTGATCGGTGGGGAAGTCGTGCCACCCGAGCGGACCGTCCGTTATGACGGCGACGACGCCTATCTGGTTGTCGCCGCCGACAAAGGCACGGCGACATTCAGCGATACTGCCAATCAGGTCGCCGCCGAGTACAACTTTTGGCTCGGCGACGCGTTCGCGTCCGGCGGGAGTGCCGGCTACGACCACAAGGCGATGGCGATCACCGCCCGAGGGGCCTGGGAGAGCGTTCGACGTCATGCCGCCTCTCTCGGCAAGAACGCTGACACCGACGAGTTGACTGTTGTCGGTATCGGAGACATGTCAGGCGACGTGTTCGGAAACGGTTTGCTTCGATCGCCGAACGTCAAGCTGGTAGCCGCATTCGATCACCGCCACGTGTTCCTCGACCCCAATCCCGATCCGGCTCGGTCGTTTCTGGAACGTCGACGCCTGTTCGACACGCCCCGGTCCTCGTGGGCCGAGTACGACGCATCGCTGATTTCCGCCGGCGGTGGGGTGTTCCAACGAAGCGTCAAATCGATTCCGCTTTCCGCCGAGGTACGCCAGGCGCTCGGCATCGAGGATTCCGAGCTCGCCCCAACCGATCTGATTCGGGTGATCCTGCGAGCGCCGGTCGATTTGCTGTGGAATGGTGGCGTCGGCACGTACGTGAAAGCGTCGAGCGAGTCACATGCGCACGTCGGTGATCGGGCCGGCGATCTTGTGCGAGTCGACGGGCGTGAATTGCGCTGCAGGATGGTTGCCGAAGGCGGCAACCTCGGTTTCACGCAACTGGGTCGTGTCGAATATGCCCTCGCCGGTGGGTTGATTCACACCGATGCGATCGACAATTCCGCAGGTGTCGATTGCAGCGACCACGAAGTGAATATCAAGATTCTGCTCAGCGACGCGGTCGCCACGGGCGATCTCAGTGTTGATCAGCGCAACGATCTGCTGGTGTCGATGACTGACGAGGTGGGTGAGTTGGTGCTCGACAACAACCGCGCCCAAACGCTGGCGTTGATGATCGCTCGCCGCCAAGCGTTGCCGATGGTCAACGTGCACGTCAGATACCTCGACCAACTCGAACGTGAGGGTTGGCTCGACCGCGCCCTCGAGTTTTTGCCGACCGACAAACAACTTGCCGAACGACAGTCGGCGGGTGCAGGGCTCCAGACTCCCGAATTCGCCGTCCTGATCGCCTACACCAAGAACGTCAATGTCGGCGAGTTGCTTCGCACCGACCTGCCTGATTCTCCGTTGCTCGAACCTGACCTGATCGACTACTTCCCGACACCGCTGCGCGATCAGTATCAGTCACAGATTCTGAGGCATCGACTGAGGCGTGAGATCTCAGCCACACAACTGGTCAACCAGATGGTCAATCTGTCGGGAATCACCTACGACCATAGGATGACCGAGGACACGGGAGCCTCGGTCACCGATGTCACGAGAGCCTGGTTCGTCGCCAGGGAGGTACTCGGATTCCATGACTGGTGGAACGAGATCGATGAGCTCGAGAGTGTTGACCTCGAACGTCAACTAGAACTGTTTTTAGACTGCCGGCGTACGGCAGAGCGGTGCTCGTTGTGGTTCCTTCGGCATCGACGCCCACCGCTCGACCTCGCTGCCGAGATCGAACGGTTTGGTGGACCGATTCGGGATCTGGCGTCCAACTTCATGGTGTGTCTGAAGGGTCCCATGCGGAGCGCTGTCACCAAGTTGAATCGGACACGGCGTGGGCAGGGGATCGGCGACGATCTCGCGGAACGTTCAGCGGTGTGGCCGCTGTTACACACGACGTTTGACATGATCGAACTGGCCGACCGAGCGTCGGTGCGGCCGGTCGAGGCGGCGACGGCGTACTGGTCTGTGTTCGATCGGCTCGAACTGATGTGGTTGTGGGACGGGGTCGGCGCGTTGCCGCGTGGCGATCGCTGGCAGACACAAGCACGCGGATCGCTGCGTGATGATTTGATGTCGGCGCTCGCCGAACTGGCCGAAAACGCCCTCGAACACGGCTCCGTTGATGCATGGCTCGAAGCCAACGATCGATCGGTGCAACGGACGGTCGGCCTGCTTGCCGAGATACGGCGCGGTGATCACTTCGACATCACCAACCTGTCGGTGGCGCTTCGGCAGCTCAGAAACCTGGCGCTGACGTCGGTGCGCGAGTAGCGGGTAGCGTCGATTGGGTCATGGCACCCGCACCTCGTTACCGATTCGCCCCCTCGCCGACCGGCTTTTTCCACGTCGGTGGGGCGCGTACGGCATTGTTCAACTGGGCGTTGGCGCGCAGCTCCGGCGGTACGTTCGTACTCCGGATCGAGGACACCGACGACGCTCGCAACCAGCCTGAATGGACGCAGGGAATTATCGATTCGTTGGCATGGATCGGGATCTCAGCTGGCGATCCGCATTTTGAGGGGCCGCACTTCCAGAGTGCCAACGCCAATGCCCATATCGGCGCCGCGATTCGGCTCTTCGAGACCGGTCACGCTTACTTCTGCGACCTGACCTCTGAGCAGATCAAGGCTCGCAACGACGAGACTGGTGCGACCGGGTACGTCGGCTACTCACGGGAGCGCAATCTAGGTCCCGGGCCTGATCGCGTGCTCCGATTTCGTGTGCCGGCGGGCTCGACGCTCGTACATGATCTGGTGCGAGGTGACGTCGAGTTCGACAATGCGACGATCGAGGATTTCGTGTTGCTGCGCAGCAATGGCACACCGGTGTTCTTGCTTGCCAACGTCGTCGACGACGTCGAGATGGCGATCTCGCATGTCGTGCGGGCCGAGGAGCACCTACCGAACACGCCTAAGCAGCAGATGATTTGGCGGGCGCTTGGTCACGAGCCTCCGGTGTGGGCCCACGTTCCGGTGCTGGTCAACGAGCAGCGCAAGAAACTGTCGAAAAGGCGCGACAAGGTGGCCTTGGAGCAGTACCGCGACGAGGGCTATCTGGCCGACGCGATGGTGAACTACCTGATGACATTGGGCTGGTCGCCCGGTGATCACGAGATCGTCCCGTGGTCGCAGATCGAGCCGGCCTTTCGGTTGCAAGACGTCAATTTGTCGCCAGCCTTCTTCGACGTCAAGAAATTGGGTGCGTTCAACGGTGAGTACATCCGGATGATGTCGGTCGATCAATTCGTTGCGGCCTGCGATCCGTGGATTCCGGCCGAATGGGATCGCGCCAAGTTCGCTGAGATCGCGCTCCACATCCAGCCCCGATTGGTGACGCTGGCCGACGCTCCCGGTGTGGTCGACTTCTTGTTCCTCGCTGACCCGGTGATCGATCAAGACTCGTGGGATACGACGTTCGGCGCCGACTACGCCACGGCATTGCTCCGACAGGTGACGGAGGCGTACGAGACGTGTGCGTGGGACCACCTGTCGCTCAAGACGACTATGGAAGACCTGATGGTGTCGCACGAAATCAAACTCGGTAAGGCATCAGCAGGCACACGCGTGGCGATCACCGGCCGAACCGTTGGACCTCCGCTGTTCGAGGCACTCGAAGTGATGGGTCGCGACGAATCGCTGCGCCGGATGCGTGCCGCACTTCAACGCCTGGCTGGTTGATGGACCGTCGACGCTGGATACAGGTCGTGCTGGGTGTTGCGGCGCTGCTTGTCGTGTACTACCTGGTGAGCCTGATCCAGGTCGTCCTCGCTGCTCGCTCCGACGACGCCGACAATGTCGGTTCCGTTGATGCGATCGTCGTGCTCGGTGCCGCTCAGTACGACGGCCGTCCGTCGCCGCAACTTGCGGCGCGTCTCGACCACGTCATCGTTCTGTGGTCGAAGCTGGGGTTGGAGATGGGGTCGGACCTGGGATCGCAGGGCCCGGCGACTCATGTGATGGTGACAGGTGGCAAGCAGCCAGGGGACCG
The DNA here is from genome assembly GCA_031422395.1 of Ilumatobacteraceae bacterium. Lineage (GTDB taxonomy): Bacteria > Actinomycetota > Acidimicrobiia > Acidimicrobiales > Ilumatobacteraceae > Ilumatobacter. The sequence continues at coordinate 19,775 of JANPLQ010000147.1, forward strand.
GTTCACCGAGGCGGAGGCGTCACGGCGATACCTCGTTGAGCACGGGGTGCCGGACGAAGTGATCCTGTCGGAGGACTCCGGCTCGACGACCTATGAATCGCTTGACGCCGCCGCCGACGTTCTGAAGGCAGCTGGGTTGGACCGGGTGTTGCTCGTGACCGACCCGTACCACGCCCTACGCACCAAGCTCACGGCCGATGAGGTCGGATTGGACGCTCATGTCTCGCCGACGCCGACCAGCGTGGTCGGCAGATGGACATCGGCACGACGCCAGGTTTTCGAAGCCGCAGGCGTGGCGATCGGTCGCGTGATCGGCTTTGGTCGGCTGAGTGGCCTCACCGGGTGATCCCGGTACAATCGGCCGTCGCTCCAATGGGGTGTGGTGTAATTGGCAACACAACAGTTTCTGGTTCTGTCATTCAAGGTTCGATTCCTTGCACCCCAACCAAACCGGCTCGCCGGTACACATAGCCCGACGTCGACGGTTCGCCGCTAGCGTCGGGTGCGTAGCTTGGCCCGTTCGTCTAGAGGCCTAGGACACCACCCTCTCAAGGTGGCGGCACGGGTTCGAATCCCGTACGGGCTACCAAGAAACCCCAGGTCAGAGCCACTCTTCGGAGTGGCTCTTCTGGTTTTCGGCCCTGCTGCCAATGGCGTGCCAATATATGCAGCCAGTATGCAGCAGGGAGAATGCCAGATGAAGGGCTTCATGCGTCAACGAGGCGAGTCGTGGGAACTGCGTGTGTTTCTCGGCTACGACCCGGTCAGCGGTAAGCAGCGCTATGCCACGCGATCGGTTCGAAGTGGCAAACGTGAGGCGCAGCGAGTGCTCGCCGAGATGGTGACCGAGGCCGAGCGTGGCCTGGCGACGCGGACGACGGCGACGGTCGGGGAACTGATCGAGGCGTGGTTCGAGTTCGCCACACCGGACTTCTCGCCGAAGACGGTGAGGGAGACGCGTGGCTACATCGACCGGTCGCTGATGCCGACGCTGGGCGCACGGCCGTTGGCTCGGCTCAAGCCCGCCGAACTCGACGCGTTCTATCGCAAGCTCCAGGTGTCGGGCGGTTCGGGGGGCCGTCCGCTGGCCCCTGCAACGGTGCGACGTATCCACGGCATCTTGCGGCGTGCGCTCGGCCAGGGACTCAAGTGGGGCTGGATCGGCGTCAACCCAGCAGCAGCGACGACGCCTCCGCGTGTTCCAGTGTCGGAAATCAAACCGCCGGATCGAGCGGACTTGGCGCGGGTGTTGCGCCGGGCAGGAGAGGAGTCGCCCGACTTGGCCTGCTTCCTCATGCTCGCCGCGGCGACAGGCGCCCGACGTTCGGAGCTGGTCGCGTTGCGGTGGACGGACATCGACATCGCGAACGCCACGGTGTCGATCGCCCGAGGTGTCGTGTTCGGTCCGAACGGATTGGTCGAGAAGGATACCAAGACTCATTCAGCGAGACGGGTGTCGCTCGATCCCAGGACGACACAGATCGTCACGGATCATCACCAGCGGATGAAGGACCGTGCCGCCACGTGCCGCATGGTGTTGCCCGGTGATGCTTTCGTGTTCAGCAACGCCGCCGACGGCAGCGGGCCGTGGTTCCCGGATTCGGTGTCACGCTCGTTCAAGCGCCTGTGCGACATGGAAGGCATGCCCGGCGTCAGGCTTCACGACCTTCGACACTTCGTCGCCACTCAACTCCTCAGTGCAGGAGTCGACGTCCGCACGGTCGCCGGCAGGTTGGGCCACCGCAACGCGTCGACGACGTTGAATGTATACGCCCATTTCCTTGAACAGTCAGACCGAGAGGCAGCCGACATCATCGGCAACGTCCTCGCCCTTGAGGACGACGATGACCGGAAGGTCCAATGAGCGACCGGCCGCAGCCAACAGTCGCTGACGGCGAGCCGTTCGCCGGAGAGCTCGTCGCCGTCGTCGACGAGTCGGGGCACGACGCAGGTGGTGGCGTGTACTACGTCGTGAGCGCGGCCGTCGTGATCAACCCAGCGGAAGTGACAGCGATTCTTCGAGCCCTGGTGTCCGCCCGTTTGAAGCCGATCCACTGGGCGCGAGAGGGTCCAAACATGCGCGGTCAGGTGATCGACGTTGTGTGCCAAACCGTCGTAGCTGCAACTGTCCGTTGGTCGCCGACCGGCCGTCGCGGCCAGCTCGGCGTGCGAGCCGAACTTCTTGAGCAGATCGCGACGTGGGTTCACGGTGAAGGCGTCGATCACCTCGTGATCGAGGCGAGCGACGAGAGGATCAACATCCGCGATCGCCAGGTCTTGGCGCGGCATCCGCTTCAAACCACCGGTGGATTGGGTTACGTCTACGACCACCGTTCCAAGCGGGAGCCGTTGCTCTGGCTGGCAGATGCCGTCGCAGGCGCAGTCGGTGAGCACTTGATCGGGAAGGACTCTGCTGCATTCGAGCGACTGGTCGCGGGTGGTCTCATCGCGCCGATGTGAGACCTGCCCCCAGAAATGCGTCAGCCCCGGCTCCCGTCCTAGACGACCTTGCGGTCCTCGGCCTGGCACTCCGGGGCTTTCGACTTTGCCTCACTACTGCGAGGCACAAGACCAGTGTGCCCGGATTCCGTCGATCCGTCAACCCCTCGCCTGAACACGCAGCAATTGTTCGCGCTGTTCTCGATGCCAACGCCCTCGTCAGAGCGGCGACCGACGGAGCTGCGTCTCACCAGTCACTCGCGCCGGACGACGACGGCTTGAACGTGAGAGCGAGCGAGCGCGGCACCGAGTCGATGCGGGTTCATGGCCCGCTTCAGGGCTGTGGCGTGAACGTGAAGGTGAACCCGTAGGTGACGAGCCGCAGCGTGGGCACCACCCGCGCTGCGGAGAGGGACTTGTTGTCGAACTCGGGTGCTACCAGGATGCCCCGTACTTCTTCGCCGGTCTGCTCTTGAATATCACCCATGTACGCAAGGATCTGTCCGACGGCGTCGCGGGAGGCCCGTACTGCCTTCAGTTCGATCACCACCCGCCTGCCTGAGGCATCCTCGGCGAGGATGTCGATCCGTCCGGACGCCACGTTGTACTCGGCGCCACCGTCGACGATTGTCAGTCCCGGATCGAGTTGGTCGATGGACCGGCGTAGCGCCGCCTGTAAATCGCGCTCGAGGGAGAACGTCAGTTCCCGCGCCTCCCCGGTGATGTCCTCGAGTGGCGCGGGTGGGGCTTCGTCCATTGCGTCGGGGAACGTCGCGCGGGCGACTTCCTGCCGGAACCGCATGTACTTGCTGAGTGCGGAACGCAGAGTGGCAAGGCCACTGCGTAGATCCCCGTCGATCGGCACGCGGGAGCGGTTCGGCGCGCTGATGCGGGCGTCGTTCGTGCTGTAGCTCAGTTCAGAGAGCAGCGAGGCGAAGCCGTCGTCGTCGTAGATCGCGTCGAGGTCGCCGTACGCCGCCTCGATACGTCGCAGGTTCGAGATCCGCGAGTTCGTCGCGGCTGGATCGTTCCCGCTGGCCAACATCCAAGCCTTGAAGCGTGAATCCATCAGTGCTTCCGGCCCGTAGCCGGTCGGTCCATCTCGGCGACGATAGCAGTGTGCTCGATCGAGGCTGAGGCCGCCCTACTGAGCGCGTGGACTACCGACAAGCTGTCCGGTCGGCGATCGGGCGGGTTCGCGGAACTCCGCTCGGCGTGTCTCCGCCACGACGATCAAGCCGCGGGCTACACCGTGCGGACGCCCGAAGATCTCAGGGCCCGGAACAGACCGACGTGCCACGACCGCGCCGGATGCGCCGATGTAGGCAACTCCTGCGCGAGAGCGCCGGCATCGTTCGCCACGCGCGATATGTGCGGATCACATATTCGTGAGGTGATGCCGACCGGCAGTTCTTGTGCGCCCGCCCCTCCCCAGCGGCACACCTAGTGTCTGGTCATGCAGTTCGATGTTCGGGCCTTCCTCAATGAGCCGCTTCGTCCCGCGTCGGTTGCAACGGTTTCTCCGACAGGGCGCCCTGCGCTCGCAACGATGTGGTACTTGTTCGCTGAGGACGTGTTTTGGTTCCACTCGCCCGGGCCGAGCAGCGCGTTTCTCCGCTCGGCGCAGAACCGCCGGCTGGTGTCAGTGATGGTCGAGACATTCGATCCCGTCGGCCGCGTCGTGCAGGTTCGAGTGACCGGACCGGCATCAATCGAGCAGACCGACGAAGCCCGAGTGCATCGCATTTACGACCGCTATCTCGGCCCGAACGATCTTTGGAGCGCGGGCTGGCGCGAGCAGCAATGCAACAAGTCATACGTGCTCTGGACCGTCGAGCCCGTCACCGGCGCGGCCGTGCAGTATCCAGAGCTGCGAGATGCCGACGGTGTCTTCCGGTGGACTGACAAGAAGACCTTTCGGGCTGAACTCGACGCTTCGGCGAGGTGAGCGGCGACGGCGGTGGCTGCCCAGCGGCGTTACAAGGCCTCCTCACACACAAGCAACGTTGCCAGGAATGTCTTGAACGGTGCCTTTTCGGAGATTGCTTGTCGGAGCCGGGCGCTGAGCGCATCGGGCTCGACCGTTGCGATAAATCACCTCGTTTCGCTTGCTTGCCTGTTGCCCCGGACATGTCGGGTGAGTCGCGGTAACCGCCAGGTGCTACCTGGAGATTTGTTGGGAGCAACATTTCCACGAATGGCCTTTTGCAATCCCGTTTAGAGGGGACGAGATCAGTTCTACGTCGGGACAGGGGCCGAATGATGACTGCGCGAACCGAAGTAACGAACCCGCCGGACTTCCTCTCGGTGCGCGAGGCGGCGGCCGTGCTGCGGATTGGGCGCACCTGCGGGTATGCGTTGGCGCGGGAGTTCATCCGCACCGACGGTGCGTGTGGGCTCGCCGTAGTCAAGGTTGGGCGACAGCTCCGAGTACCCCGTGTCGCGCTCGAGGACATGCTTGGTGGCGCGATCACATGGCCGATCAACGAGGAGACAGTCGACGAACCGACAACTCCAACTCGCCCTACGCGGGCCCGCCGCACGAAGCCTGAGCAATCCGCTCGGCTGTTCTCGGTGTAGCTGGCCATGCAGAACACAACCATCTCCCGACCGAACATCACAGTGAGCACAGACGAGTGCACGAACGCGGCAGGGAGTGGTTCAGGGCGTGGTCCCTGCTCGGGTGGTGGGCGATGACGGTGCGGGTGACGACGCTGAAGGGGGCCGATGCTGGCGCGTATTACGTGGAGGCGTTGCCGAACTATTACCTCGACTCGGGTGAGCCAGGCGGTGTCTGGTTCGGCGACGGCGCAGCACAGCTCGGTCTCGTCGGCGAGGTTGCTGACGAAGCGTTTCTGGCGTTGATGGGTGGGATGGACCCGCAGCGCCCGGATCGGCATCTCGGCCGCGCCTTCGACGAGAAGTCGGTGCGCGGGTTCGACGTGACGTGTTCAGCGCCGAAGTCGGTGTCGGTGATGTTCGCACTCGGCGACGACCAGGTGCGACGTCAGGTGCTCGCCAGCCATGACGCCGCGGTTGCGGCGGTGGCGGGTTGGATCGAAGGTCATGCCCATACGAGGTATCGGATTGGTGGGGAAGCGGCGGTCGTCGATGCGGAGGGGATTGTGGCGGCTGCGTTTCGGCAGCACACGAGCCGGGCGCTTGATCCGCAGATCCACACCCACCTGGTGATTGCTAACCGGGTCAAGTCCTCGGATGGGCGTTGGTTGGCGCTCGACGCCCGGTTGATTAAGCATGACCAGCAGACCTTGTCGGCGCTGTATCACGCTGGTCTGCGAGCCGAGTTGACGGAGCGTCTCGGTGTGCGTTGGAACGCCCCGGTACATGGGATTGCCGAGATGCGCGACATGAGTGTTGATCTGTTGGCCGAGTTTTCGTCGCGTACGTCTGATGTTCGTCGTCGGGTCGATGACAAGTTTGACCGGTTCATCGAGGCGATGGAGCGTGAGCCGTCGCCTCGGGAGCGGTGGCGACTCGAACGCGAAGCCGTCGTCGACAGCCGACCGCACAAACCGCACGCCGCCGACGCGGCATCGCTGCACGCCGGCTGGGTCGCCCAGGCACGCAGCATCGGGTTCGATCCCGTGCGGGTTGTGACTGAGGCAGTTGATCGATCCGAGCGGCGTCTCGATCTCGACGACGGCGACGCCCCCCGGGTGTTGCAGGCGGCGATGGCGGCGATTTCGGAGCGTCAGTCGTCGTGGCGACCAACCGAACTGCAACGCGAAATCGCAGCCGCGATGCCGACCGATATCGGTGTCGACGCCGACTCGCTGGTCGGCTGGATCGATCGGTCCGCCATGAACCTGGCCGTGTCGCATTGTGTCGACTTGTCCCGCCCGATACCGGAGGGTGCGCTGCTTCGTGGCGATGGCCGCCCGGTCAGCGAATCGGCGATCGACCGAGCACTCACCACTCGCGCGATCCTCGATCAGGAAGCATCGCTGATCGAGTGGGCCGACCGCAGACTCAGGATCGTCGAGATCGACCACGACCAGCTCACGGCCGAGCTCGAGGATCTGAATGGTCCGCAACGCACGACCGCGAGGGCGGTCGCCGGGTCAGGCGCACTGGTGCTCGTCGTTGGTCCGGCTGGGACTGGCAAGACGACCGCCCTCGCTCCAGCTGTCGAGCAACTCCGCCGCGACGGCCGGGCCGTGTTCGGTGTCGCACCGTCTGCCGCGGCCGCCGAAGTCCTCGCTGCCGGTACTGGGGTGGTGGCTGACACGGTCGACAAACTGCTGATCGAACACCGCCTCGCCCGGCCACCCGATCACCGCTACGACCTGCCCGCCGGGACGACCGTGATCGTCGACGAGGCAGGCATGATCCCCACCGCCAAACTCGCCGAACTGGCTGAGCTGGCGGATCGCCGCGAGTGGCGGATCGCTCTCGTCGGTGACCCGATGCAGTTCACCGCCGTCGGGCGCGGCGGGATGTTCGGGCTGCTCGCTGACACGTTCGGCGCGATCGAACTCGACAGCGTCCACCGTTTCACCAACCAGTGGGAACGCCACGCCAGCCTGCAACTCCGCCGAGGCGACATCGACGTCCTCGACATCTACGACTCCCACGATCGCCTGCACGGCGGAACGGCAACACAGATGGAACGAGTCGCCGTCAACACCTGGTGGCAACACCGTCAAGCCGGCGAGGACGTGTTGTTGATGGCACCTACCAACGAAACCGTCACGATGTTGAACGAACGCTGCCAACAGCGTCGCATCCGAGCCGGCGAGATCGACCCCGACAGCCGCCACACCCAGATCGCCAGCGGCCAGGTGTTCGTTGGCGATGAAATCGCCACACGCCACAACGATCGCCAACTGCTTACCGATCGTGGCGAGATGGTCCGCAACCGCGCCACCTGGACGATCGATCACATCGGCAGTGACGGCTCGATCGTCGCCGTCGGCCGTAACGGCACCGTCTGCCTCCCCGCCGCCTATGTCGCCGAGCACGTCGAGTTGGCCTATGCCACCACAGGCATGGGAGCCCAAGGCCGCACCGTCGACATCGGCATCCTCTATCTCGACAGCTCGACCGACGTCCGCAACATCTACGTCCCGATGACCCGCGGACGCGACCACAACGTGGCGTTCGTCGCCACCACCGGCGAAGACACCGCCACCGACGTGCTCACCCGCTGCCTGACCACCGACCGGATCGACCAACCCGCCCACACCCGCCAAGCAGAACTCGGCGGAGCATCGATCGAGCCGCCGTCGTTGCTGACCGGCGAGCAGCTGCGCGACCTGTTTGCCGACCAATACGAACTCAACCAACTCGTCAACGACGGCCACGCCAACCAAGGAGACAACGCCGACCTCGACCGAGTCGAGCACACAATCTGGAACGACATCCACATCCGCGCCCACCACCTCCGCCTCGAACAACCCGACTGGGCGATCGACGAACTCGGCCCAACCCCCGACCACGCCAACGGCCGACGAGTATGGGGCATCTTCGCCGCCCGCATCGAACAACACCACCACGCCTACCACGAAGTGATCGACCACCAAGGCGCCTACGAAGCCCACCGCGAAGTCATCGAGTCGATCATCGACCAGATGCGACCGGAGAGGTCCAACGAGAAGGGGTTGTCCATCGACCTGTGAGCCTCGGCAGGAGATCTGCCACAATGCACGCACGACACCGGAGTCGGCTGGCCGGGAGCTGATCGAGCTCCTACGGCAGCGCGACGGCTTGTTGACCATCGTCACCTTGCGCGACGGAGCCGAACTAACTGTCTTCAACATCGCGTGGGGCTACGGCGACGGCGGTGCCTACTCGCACATCACGACGAACGTCAGCCCATTGTTTGACGGCGCAGTAGTCGACCACTTCTCGGGCGGTGACGTCGTCATGATCCGCGACGCTTGGAGCGGCGAGATCCAAATAGGCCCACTTCGCGGGTGACACTCACCACATCGGACGGTGTGAGAAGCCGGTCGTCATCTCGTTGCCGCCAATGTGCATCTGGTGCAATCTCTCGAGCGGGTCGGTGTAGTAGCCGACCTCCTCTGAGGGAATCTCGTTGGGTGCCTGACGGCCCGCCGGGATTGGCCCCGACTTGTCCCATGCTTGCCACACTCGCTTGTTGGCTTCGACGAAGCGGTCGAATGCGGACGGCATCTGTCCGACGTACCACAGGTGGCCGCCAACGAGTTGGAGCCGGTCGAGCAGCGACCCGATTCCGCTCCGGTTGGTGAGGCCGATCAGTTCCGGCCGGCGGTCCACGAACTCGCAGAATGACTTGAGTTCCAGTGCTGCAATCGCAGCAACGTAGAGCAGCGCCAACTCAGAGACGTGGTGGCTGCTCGGCCTGAACAGGCCCGGGGCGCTCTCGCTTCGACCAATTCTGTTGTACCCCTGCTTGGTCGCATGCGTG
>JANPLQ010000148.1:0-18919 GCA_031422395.1 Ilumatobacteraceae bacterium
AGGCACGCCGGCAAGGCCTCCACCGAGCCCGAACCCTCAGACTCGAACACCACCGCCACAACCACCAAACCCACCCCAAGGAGACCCCATGAGTTGGTTCATTTCCAACCCAATCTCCGCGGAAGAGTCAGACACACCTCAGCATAACCAACACACTCACCCCAGTGGCCTGATCAGGCACTCGGCCCGGTTCCTGGGGTGCGCGATCTGATCCCCCGATCGCGCGCGCAGCAACATCGTCATGCTGGAGTTCTCGTTCCCGACTGGGGAAACCTTCTGTGGCGCACTGACCGTGCTGGCAGCTTCGCTGCTGTTCCCACCAACCAACCAACTAATCATCACAATATGTGACGCTTTTGGTAGGTTTGTGGTGTTTCTATGCGAAGTTTCCAACGACCCGACACACTCGACCCGGTCCCCGGAACGATCGTTGCTACGTTGCGGGCGATCGATCTCGCAGCCGGCGCCGAAGCACGGTATGCCGATCAGCTCCCCCAGCTCCTCGACGCGTTACGTGAACGGGCCCGCATCGAGTCGATCACCGCATCATCGGCAATCGAAGGGGTGATCGTCGCCGAACGCCGCGTCGCCGGGCTCGTCTCGGCGAACCCGTCACGGTTCAAGGACCGGTCAGAAGCTGAGTTCGCCGGGTACTCCGCCGCGCAGGACTATCTCCAACACGACGACCCGGGCCCGCTCAGTGTTGGGCTGATCTTGCATCTGCATCGGCTGCTGTTCAGTTTCGTCGACGGTGGCGGCGGCCGGTTCAAACTCGACGACAACCTCGTCGTCGACCGGAACACCGACGGAACGAAAACGGTCCGGTTCGAGCCGGTCCCTGCCATGCACACCGAGAACTACATCGTCGAACTCATTGCCCGCACCAACTCCGCCCTCGACGGCGGTGCCATCCATCCGCTGCTCGTCATCGCCGCGTTCGGGCTCGACTTGTTGTGCGTCCATCCGTTCGCGGACGGAAACGGGCGCGTCACCCGACTGTTGACCGCGCATCTGATGCAACGAGCCGGGTACGGCGTCGGCCGGTACGTGGCGGTCGAACAGTTGATCTTCGACACCAAGGACGGCTACTACGATGCGTTGGCTGCGTCGACGACCCACTGGTTCGATAACGGCAGCCACAGCGTCTGGCCGTGGGTCGGCTACTTCTTGGACCGGGTCGCTGAAGCGTACGAACGGTTCGCGGACCGTGTCGCAGCAGGCACCTCGGCAGGTACGAAACAGAACCGGATCCGCGACTACGTGCTCTTGCACGCCCCCGCCCAGTTCACGATCGCCGACATCCGTCGCGCGGTGCCCGGCGTGTCGGACAACACGATCCGGTTGGTGCTCACCGAACTGAAAGCGGGCGACAAAGTCACCGTCGACGGGACCGGACGCGGCACGACGTGGTCACGGACCTGACCGGACAACAGGGTCCCCTCGAGGTGTCAGGACCAAGCCGCGAGGAAACCCCAGGCCTGTGACCTGGGGATTTCGTGGAGCTAAAGGGAATCGAACCCTTGACCTCTTCCATGCCATGGAAGCGCTCTGCCAACTGAGCTATAGCCCCGACGGGTCGCCACGATACCGACGAACGGCGGGCGAACACAACAGTCGAACCGACTCATGCGGTGGCTGGTACGGCCCAATCGATCTTGGGCACGTCGGTGTACAGCCGTTCGATCTCGTAGAAGTCACGGATCTCCGACAGGAACACATGCACGACGACATCGCCGTAGTCGATCAACACCCACTGCTGCTCCTTGACGCCTTCCATCCGAAGCGGCGCACGACCCGTCAGCTCCTTCAACTGAGCTTCGATGTCATCCACGAGCGCTCGCACGAGTCGACGGTTCGACGCCCCAACCACAACGAAGTACTCGGTGACCTTGAGTACTTCGCCGACATGCAGGACCAGAATTTCGTTGCCCTGCTTGGCGTCCGCGACCCGGGCTGCGATGCACGCAAGGTCGAGCGCCTCTTGATCAATCATGTTCAGCCATCGTTTCCCGTCGTATCGCTTGTCGCAGTCGAATCATCGTCCTGAGAGCCTGCCACGTCATTCAACAGATCACTACGGAGGGTTTCGAGGTACGACCGGCCGACCGTCACGACAATGTCGACGCCTTCGATCACGACGTCCGCGCTGCGCACCTCGATCTCGCCGAACAACGACGCATAACTCTTCTCGACCACAGAAATCACGGTCGGATCGGCGACCTCGATCTGCGTCACCTCAGGAACGGTCCCTTCGACCTCCGTCGATACTGAGACGACATTGACCTGAATGAAGAGCAGGCCGTCGATGACACGCTTCGTGACATCAGCGTTGTTCAGGCCAAGCGCAGCGAGATCGGCCTCGCCAAACCCGGTCACAACTCGGAAGGTAGGAGCACTCGACGGAGCTCCCACTCGACCTGGAGCGATGGCAGCTACCACCATCAGCATCTCCGCCCGATCGTGCACGACGACGGCGTCGACCGTGTCGACACCGAATGCGTCACTCAACGACGGTTGCAGTCGATCGGCCACGCGTTGATCGTCGAGCGCCCGGAATGTCATCGACCGGTAGTCAAGATTGGATGCAAACAGCCGGTTGACAAAATCGTCAAGGGTGCGAGGCGGATTCAGCGCAACGCCGCCGCCGCCCGACGGAGCGGAGCCGATTCCTGCACCGACTCGGTCTGTGATCGCCCGCCAGATTGCCGAACGGCCCGGATCGAGATACCAGTCGGCAACGGTTGGGTCGACGGCGGTGACTGCCCGCGCCGCCGCCGGAGCACTCATGGCGACTTCGCCCTGCGGCCATTCCTCCTCCGATGATTCGTCGAACAGCAGTGTTGGCAGAATGACCGGCATATCACCGAGCGGCGTCACCAGCTGAACGAACCGCTGCTCGTCGACCAACTCGATCAGGTCGAACGAGAGCCCCGTCAACCCCTCGACAGCGAACCGAAACGCCTCAGGACCGTCGACTGCCAGCACGGCGTTCAACGGGCGAAGATCATCGGCATTCCCCGACGTAACGTCGGCCGACGGGCTGAGCGACACGATGCTCCCGCCGAGCCCGTCGACATCGAGTACCAACACGACGAGCGACGTCAATCGGCCGTCATCATCGACCGTTCCAACGAGCGCCGTCGGCGTCGACGGCAGTTGCTGCGACGTCACAGCGTCATCCTGCCCCCCGGCCCGACGGCCGGCTTTCGAGTCGGCCAGCGTCCGAACACCAGCGACACTCAGCACGACAGCGCTGACGATCGCAACGCATGTAGCGACAACGGCTAGCCAGGTGTTCCTCGTACGGCGAGCTTTGATCGCCGTCATATTGCAGTCACTCCATATAGGCCACGTTGCCGAATCACGTCGAGCACCGAGTCAGGGACGAGATAATCAAGAGGCCGACCGTCACCGCATCGCTGGCGAAGATCGGTGCTCGAGACGTCAAGCCGCGGAACCTCAACCCGAATCCAATCAATCGATGCGCTGAGTCGAACTGGCGTACCGGGTCGGTCGACGACAACTAGGCGCGACAGGTCAGCGACCTCCTCGAACCGTTCCCAGGTGTGGATCCCAGCAGCCGCATCGTCTCCGACGATGGTGAACAACTCCGCTTCCGGATACGCCGAGTGGAGCCCGGCCAACGTGTCAGCCGTATAGGAATGCCCCCCAGCCCGGATCTCGTCGTCACCGGCAACCAGACCGGGAACTCCTTCAACGGCCGCAGAAACCATCGCCAAACGGTCCTCCGCCGACGTGATCGGGCGGGTCCCCAACTTCTGCCACGGCACGTTGGCGACCATCATGATCACCAAATCGAGTTGAAGCGCATGCCCGACATTCACAGCAGTCACCAAATGCCCAACGTGCGGCGGGTCAAACGTGCCGCCCATTACCCCCACACGCTGGGGTGTTGTCGGCAGCCGGGGCACAACGTGCCAGTCTAGGTCGGCACTTTCCGTTCCGGGCCGCGTTTGGACCACGTCGCGGCTTGACAGGTTTGTTACAGTAAACAGCCGGTCAAATTAGGTTGGTTTGATTAACCCTTGACTCGGGAACAAATAGCGCGCACCCGATGTTTGAAAGCGTACGGGCGAAGCGCTCAGAAACCCTCACAAAAACACTCGCCCGTGTGCCACACGGCATAGTCGGGCCCGAAATGAAAACTCCCCACGAACGGTTGTACGAATCACATGAATGACTCCATCGGTCTCTATCTCAACGATATTGGTAAAGTCCCTCTGCTCACAGCAGAGGACGAGCGCGAGTTGTCGCGCATCATCGAGCAGGGCCGCGAAGCGGCCGAGCAGCTCGAGAACGGCAAGCGCAGCGCCGAGCTCAAGGGCAAGGTCGCATCCGCCGCCGAGGCAAAGGACCGGTTCATCCGTGCCAACCTGCGATTGGTCGTGTCGATTGCTCGGCGTTACCCGTTGCCGCAGGGCATGGACCTACTCGACCTGATCCAAGAAGGCAACCTCGGACTCGAGCATGCCGTCGACAAGTTCGACTGGCGGCGTGGCTTCAAGTTCTCGACCTACGCCACGTTCTGGATCCGCCAGGCCATCGGGCGTGCGCTCGACCAGAAGGCAAGCCTCATCCGGATCCCCGGCGATCGCTCCGCCAGCCTCCGCGCTGCGTTGCGTCAGGCATCGGGCGACGGCGAGACGTTGGATCAAACCAACGCCGAACTGCATCGACTGACCACACCGGTCAGCCTCGACAAGACCGTCGGCGACGACGGCGATGCGACGCTCGGTGACCTGATGGCCAACGGTGACGGCACTCCCGAAGACCACGTGATGACACTCGTCGACAGCGATCTGCTCGACGAACTGCTCGGCACGCTCGACGGTCGCGCCCGCTACGCAGTTGAAGCTCGCTTCGGCTTGCTCGACGGCGAGCGCAAGAGCTTCCGTGAGGTCGGCGAAAGCCTCGGCGTCACTGCCGAGGCCGCACGTCGGCTCGTCAGCCGGGCCGTCGCTGGTCTGCGTGACGACGCCGAGCGAATCCTCGCCGTCTGACCACAGCTGTCTGACCACAGCCGCAACAATCGGGGAATGGCGACCGGGAAATCGGTCGCCATTCGCTTTTTCGGGAGCGATAGGCTGCTGTGATATGGCGAAGGCGTGGTCTCCCGACTCGTGGTATTCGTTCCCGATCAAGCAGCAGCCGGTCTGGCCGGATGAGGCTGATCTCGATCGTGCCCTGAAGCAGATCGGCGCCTATCCCCCGCTGGTGTTTGCCGGCGAGGCCCGCAAGCTGCAGGCCGGGCTGGCACAGGTCGCAGCAGGCAATGCATTCCTGCTACAGGCCGGAGACTGCGCCGAGAGTTTCGAGGAGTTCACCGCCGACAACATTCGTGAGAAGTTGCGCGTCATCCTCCAAATGGCAGTCGTGCTCACCTACTCGATGGGTGTGCCGGTGATGAAGGTCGGCCGACTCGCCGGCCAGTTCGCCAAACCACGCTCATCCGACTACGAGATGATCGACGGCGAGGAAATTCAGGCGTTCCGGGGACACATCGTCAACGGCGATGGGGCAACTGCGGCCGCTCGGATTCCGCAACCCGACCGGCTCGTGCAGGCCTATCACCAATCGGCGTCAACCTTGAACCTGGTGCGAGCATTCACCAAGGGCGGCTTCGCTGCCCTCGATCGGGTTCACGCCTGGACACAAGAGTTCGTCGCATCGAGCCCGTCCGGTCAACGCTACGAACAGCTCGCAACCGAGATCGACCGGGCGCTGCGTTTCATGCGGGCGACCGGGATGGACACCGAGTCGAACTCGAACCTCCGCGAAGTCGATGTGTGGACCAGCCACGAGGCACTCCTGCTGTCATACGAGGAGGCGCTCACGCGACGCGACTCCACGACCGGTAACTGGTACGACTGCTCGGCACACATGCTGTGGATTGGCGAGCGCACCCGCGAACTCGACGGTGCACACATCGAATTTCTGCGTGGAGTCGGCAACCCGATCGGTGTCAAGGTCGGGCCGTCGATGACAGGCGAAGATGTGATCGCCCTCTGCGAGGTGCTCAATCCGGTACGGATCCCCGGACGGCTGACCCTGATTTCACGGATGGGCGCTGATCAGATCGTCGATCGTTTGCGTCCGTTGTTGCGCTCGGTCAAGGAGAGCGGACACCCCATCGTGTGGGCCTGCGACCCGATGCACGGCAACACGTACACCAATCCACACGGTCGCAAGACCCGCAGTTTCGACGCCGTGATCCGAGAGATCGAAGGCTTCGTCCAGGCTCACCGGATCGAAGGCACTTGGCCAGGTGGGATTCACGTCGAGCTGACCGGGTCCGACGTAACCGAATGCATCGGTGGCGCCGACGACCTGCAGGACGCCGACCTCGACCACCGCTACGAGACCGTGTGTGACCCGCGGCTCAACGGACGCCAGGCACTTGAGCTGGCGTTCCGCACCGCTGAACTGATCCGCGCCGATTCGAACGGCTGACAGGGCCGACCGATGCAGGCCCTCCACCTGGTCACATCGTGGCCGGTGGAGCACGTCGCAGCTGCGGTCGTGCGGCCTGACCCGACGTCGACGTCCGGCACCGCCGTCGACTCGATCGGTGACACCGAGCGGCAGTATCGACTGGCGTCGCTCACCAAGCCAATCAGTGCCTGGGCGATCATGATCGGCGTCGAAGAAGGCGTCCTCGACCTCGACGCTGCGCTGCATCATGTTTCCGCGCCGGCAGGGTGCACGCTTCGGCACTTGCTCGCCCACGCCGGAGGGTTCGGCTTCGACGGCGACCAACCGATCACGCAAATCGAACAACGCCGGATCTACTCGAACACCGGAATCGAACGGGCAGCCGATGAGTTGGCGGGAGCCGCCGGCATGCCGTTCGAGACCTATCTGCGCGAAGCAGTTCTTGACCCGCTACGAATGGCGAGCACCGAGCTGAGCGGCTCCCCCGCTCACGGCCTGAACAGCACACTCGACGACGTTGCGCGGTTCGTGGCAGAGATGCTTCGGCCGACCTTGCTGGCGTCGACAACCGTGGCAGACATCTGTGCGCCCCAATATCCGGCACTCGCCGGTATCGTGCCGAACGTGGGGCGCTTCGATCCGTGCCCGTGGGGGCTTGGCCTAGAGATCCGTGGCGACAAGTCGCCGCACTGGACTGGCCGCGCCAACTCATCGGCAACGTTTGGGCACTTCGGTGGGTACGGCTCGATGATGTGGGTCGATCCATCCGCAGCCGTCGGCGTGGTCGCCCTCACCGACCGACCGTTCGCCGACTGGCGCGACGAGGCGCTGCGATTGTGGCCCGAGTTCTCCGATGCCGTACTCGCCGAAGCGCGGGGCATCGTCTGATGTTCCAAGCTGGTGACCGGGTCCGTTGGGAAACGACCGGCGACGACGGGCTTCCTATGGTGCGTTACGGGTTCGTCGGCGGGTTTGCCGGCTCCCACGATGCCGCCGTCGTCATGCTCGATGGTGACATCACCGGCGACACCGTGATCGACCTCGCACAGCTTGCTGCGGTGATGATCACCAACGTCGAGTTGCGACTACACGGTGCCGACTTGCTCGACGATCCGACACTTCGCCAGGGTCTCGTCAACCTGTGGTCTGCCGAGGCCGACCAGGCCGGGCTCGAGATCGTCTCACTCGAATGCCTCGGAAC
Organism: Ilumatobacteraceae bacterium; assembly: GCA_031422395.1. Taxonomy (GTDB): domain Bacteria; phylum Actinomycetota; class Acidimicrobiia; order Acidimicrobiales; family Ilumatobacteraceae; genus Ilumatobacter. The sequence goes on from JANPLQ010000148.1 coordinate 7,655, forward strand.
GGGCGTGCGCGACGCCGGCAACGGGTTCGCGCTCGCCGAACTTTGGGCCGGCAGCCATCAATACGTGCTACGGGCGTCGATTGGGCCAAGCCCTGACACAGTCAGCGTGCGAGCCGACCTGCCCCGCCGCTGGGACTGACCCACGCGGAACGGCGGCGAGCATGTGCGGTTACAGGTGCGGGACACCGGTTACGGCGATGCCGCCGTCGATGGTGAGCCGCACGTCGAGGTGAGTCAGCCAGGCGTCTCGCTGCTGCTCGTAGTCGGTTCGGCGGTGACAGCCGCGACTCTCGGTGCGAGTCAAGGCCGCAGTCGTCACCGCTGCTCCAACAGTCAACAAGTTGGTGGCTTCCCACGCAGCCCGTGATCCGGCGACGCCAGTCGACGACGTCGAGGCGAGTGCCTGCAACTGCTGAACAGCCCCCTCAAGACCCTCTGGCGTCCGAAGTACGCCGACCTGGCTCGACATCACCGAACGAATCGCGACCCGTTGCGCAGGGTTGCGAAGTGGGGCATCAAAACTGCGCCCGATTTCAGAACCCCGCTCGACGGCCGTCGGGAGCGCCTGCTTCAACGCACTGCCCAACCGTGTTCCAGCGACGACACCCTCGGTCAAACTGTTCGACGCCAACCGATTGGCACCGTGTACGCCTGTGCAGGCAACCTCGCCGATTGCGAACAAGCCAGCCATCTCAGTGACACCGTCAAGATCGGCAGGCACTCCTCCGCACACGTAATGTGCGGCGGGCGCAACCGGGATTCGTTCCCGGGCAGGGTCGATCCCTGCCTGCTTGCACGCAGCAGTGATCGACGGAAATCGCTCATAGAACTTGTCACCCATATGGGTTGCATCGAGAAACACGTGATCCCCAACTCCGCCGGGAGCCTCGGCCATCCGACGACTGATTGCAGATGCAACGACATCGCGAGGAGCAAGATCCTCGAGTGGATGGACGCCCTTCATCACGCGGCGGCCAAGGCCGTCATACAAGATTGCGCCTTCGCCACGAACTGCTTCCGACACCAACGCTTGCTGCCCCGTCGCAGCCGGGCCGATCCACAAGACCGACGGGTGGAACTGAACGAACTCGATATCGCGCCCCGACAGCCCTGCACGCAACGCCAGCGCTAGGCCGTCACCAGTGACCGCTGGCGGATTCGAAGTCGATGCAAACACCTGCCCGTATCCACCCGTAGCCAAGACGACAGCTCTGGCGCGGATCACGCCCACCGAATCGACGGCACCAAGCTGGTCGAGTATGGCGACGCGAATCCCGGCAGCCTGCCGTCGTCCCTCGTGATTTCTGGCAGTCACGAGATCAAGTGCGAATGCGTGTTCCAGCACTTCGACACCGGCCGCAAGCGCAGCCGTGTCAAGCGTTCGCTGCACCTCGGCACCTGACTGATCGCCGCCGGAGTGAACAATTCGGCGGTGCGAATGACCGCCCTCCATCGTGAGAGCCATCTCGCCCGACTCATCCGGATCGAACATTGCTCCGAGTTCGATCAGCGTTCGGATCGCACTCGGTGCCTCGGTGACCAGCGTGCGCACCGCACCCTCGTCACACAGCCCGGCCCCAGCTTCGAGCGTGTCTCGCACATGATTCTCGATCGAATCCTTCGGGTCGAGTACAGCCGCAAGCCCGCCCTGCGCCCACGCCGTCGAACCGGCCGCCAGCACGTCCTTGGTAACCACCAGCGCCGATCGTTGCGGGCGCATCGCCAACGCCGCAGCCAAACCGGCCGCACCCGAGCCGAGCACCACGACATCGATGTCACGTTCCCATGAAACTGCTGGTGCTGCCAGAACGGACGGCAGTCTGAATCCACTCATTGTCCGGTGCGCCCAGTCATTCAGCCGTCGGCGATGGCGTGCCGATCGAGATCATCCGCTCGACGCTACGCCGAGCCTTCTCGGCAATATCGGCCGGAACGTCGACCTCGTCGGTTCCATCGCGAAGGGACCGCAACAGTTTCGCTGGCGTGATCATTTTCATGTACTTGCAGACGGCCGCCCGGTTGACCGGGGCGAACTCGGTCGTGCGGTTGACCTGTTCCAGCTGATGGATCATGCCTGTCTCAGTCGCTACCAACACCCGTCTGGCGGTCGTTGCCCGCGCCGCCGCCACCATCCCGCTGGTCGACAGAATCTTGGTCCGCTCGATCGGCACGACACCCGAAGCAGCCAGATACAGCGCGCTCGTGGCGCACCCGCACTCGGGATGGATGAACAACTCAGCGTCAGGGTCGGCCTCGACCTGGGCCTTGAGTTCAGCCCCATTGATGCCGGCGTGGACATGGCATTCGCCGAGCCAGATGTGCATATTGTCGCGCTGCAAGGTGCGCTGCACGTGTGCTCCGAGGAACTGATCGGGGCAGAACAGCACATGCCGACCTTCGGGAATACTCGCCACCACTTCGACAGCATTCGACGACGTACAACAGATGTCGGTCTCGGCCTTCACCGCCGCCGTGGTGTTGACGTAGCTGACCACCACCGGGTCGTCGTACTCGGCCTTCCATGCCCGCAACTGCTCGGCGGTTATCGTCTCGGCGAGACTGCACCCCGCCCGAGCATCAGGAATCAGCACCGTCTTGTCGGGGCTGAGGATCTTGGCTGTCTCGGCCATGAAGTGAACGCCGCAAAAGATGATCATCGACTGCTCCACCTCGGCAGCGATACGGGACAGGCCGAGTGAGTCGCCGGTGTGGTGAGCGATGTCTTGAATCTCTGGGAGCTGATAGTTGTGCGCCAGAATTACCGCATCGCGCTCGTCAGCCAGTCGAAGTACCTGATCCCGCCAGTCCCTTGGCAACAATTCGAGATCAGCCTCGGTCGCAGTCATGTCCACCACATCTCCACCCATATCCCGACCACAGTAAACGAACCCGACACCCGGCGCCCCGCCGTCTAGGATCGTTTCAATGCGGACGATGCGGGTCGTGCCAGTACTGCTCGTTGCGTTGGCGGCGTGCGCGTCATCCTCGTCGCCCGAGGTGATCGATGAGGACTTCGGCGACGAGGTGATCGACGCCGCCTCGAAGAAGGTCGGCGAGTGCGTGCTGCATGCCGGCCGTGATTGCTCGGCGATGGACCTCCATGATGGCGACTTCACCGACACTTCATCGTTCGGCGGTGTGTTCGCCGGCAGCAACATGGTTGGCGCCGATCTGTCACGATTCTCGGCCGCCGAGGGCAACTTCACCGACGCCGACCTCACCAGTGCGACGCTCGACAATTTCATCGCAGGGAAGGGCAACTTCACCAATGCTTTGCTGGCCAGTGCCCACGGGACGGAAACCAACCTGGTCGAGATCACCTGCACCGGAACATCGTTCGTCGATGCAGTGTTGCCCGGTGTCGGACTCAACTCGGCGCAGTGCGACGGCGCCCAATTCACGAACGCCGATCTCACCGCTGCAACGTTCGGAACAGCGATACTCACCAACGTCGATTTCAGTGGAGCCCAGCTCGCCGGCGCCAGCTTCAACGATGCCGACCTCACCAACGCAAACTTCACCGGCGCCGACCTCACCGGTGCAGTGCTGACGGGAGCGATCACAACAGGCGCGGTCTTCTCCGGTGCGATTCTCACCGATGTGGTCTTGACGGGTCTCGACCTGACCGGTGCGTCACTGGATGGAGTCGATCTGACCGGAGCAAACCTGAGCGGCACAACGATGACCGGTGCCAACCTGTCGGGCGCTCAACTTGCCGGAGCAAACCTGACCGGCGCGACCCTCGACGACATCGTCGCCTCGGAGGCCAATCTCACCGGGGCCGTGCTGAGCCAGGCCTCGTTGCAGCGTGCCAAGCTCGAAGGCGCCGATCTCACCGGCGCCGCAATCCATGAAGCCAATCTGACCGGAGCAAACCTGACCGGAGCCGACCTCAGCAATACATCACTCGGTCTTGCGAACCTGACCGATGCTGGTCTGAGCGATGCCGTGCTCGCTGGCGCCAACATGTCTGAGGCGAACCTGTCAGGGGCAATCCTGCGTGGCGCCGACCTGACGGGCGCCAACCTCGGAGACGCAAACTTGACCGGCGCCGACTTCACCGGGGCGGTCATGACTGACGTGAACCTGCGAGACGCGATCACGACCGGCGCGATCGGTCTGCCCTAGTTCACCGACGGCTACGGGCAGATATCTGACTGGTTTGGGTGGCTGCTTCGACCACGTTGGTGCCGTACTGCTTTCCGGGTTGGCGTGTCAGCCGGTCGATCGGGCCCGACACACACACCGCTGCGATCACAGATCCGTCGGCTGCGACAACTGGGGCGCTGACAGAGGCGACTCCCGGTTCGCGCTCCTCGACGCTCTGAACCCACCCTGGCACCCCAGTTTGGCCAGTCAGCACACGGCCGGCAGATCCCAGTTCAAGCGGGAACAACACACCTTCCGGCACGATCCAGCGCAGCGCATGCGGTGATTGGAGCGAGAGCACGCAGCGACGGTGGGCTCCCTCACGGACGAACAACTGGACACTCTCCCCCGTTCGATCGCGGAGCGACTCGAGGATCGGTAACGCGATGGATCCCAACGGGAAACGCTCGGTTGCCGCTCGGCCGAGCGCTGCCAGCTCGGGCCCAAGATCGAACCTACCGTCGTCATCGCGTCGGAGCAGACCGTGAGCTTCGAGCGCCACCGCCAGCCGATGAGCGGTTGCCCGGGGCAGTCCAGTGGCGGCCTGAAGAGAGTTCAGGCCAAGTGGCCCCTCCGCCACGGCACGCAAGATATGTGCGGCCTTGTCGAGCACGCCGACTCCGGTTACGATATCCATACCGTAAGAATGGTATCTCAGAAGGTGAGACAACCGCCATGACAGCGCCCACAATCACAACACCCGCTACTCCCGCTGGACCCGCTTCACCCGCTACACCCGCTGGGCCGATGACCTTGCCCGAGAAGATCTGGTATCGCCATCTCGTGCACTCCCAGCCGGACGAGGCCGACCTGCTGTACATCGACCTGCACCTCGTGCACGAGGTCACCAGCCCGCAAGCGTTCGACGGCCTGCGCCTCTCGGGCCGCCAGGTTCGGCGACCCGAACTGACGATCGCCACCGAAGACCACAACGTTCCGACGGAAAACATTCATCTGCCGATCGCTGACGAGATCTCCGCCAAACAGATCGAAACGCTGCGCGCCAACACGCGCGAGTTCGGGATCACCAACTTCCCGATGGGCGACCCCAACCAGGGAATCGTTCATGTGATCGGACCCGAGCAGGGCCGCACGATGCCGGGAATGACGATCGTGTGCGGCGACAGCCACACAGCGACCCACGGAGCCTTCGGAGCGCTCGCATTCGGAATCGGCACGAGCGAGGTCGAGCACGTGCTGGCCACGCAGACGCTCCCGCAATCGCGCCCGAAGTGGATGGCGGTCAACGTCGACGGCACACCGCCCGCCGATGTCACCGCCAAGGACATCATCTTGGCGATCATCGGCTCGATCGGCACCGGCGGCGGGATCGGCCACGTCATCGAGTTCCGCGGCGAGGCGATCCGCAACCTGTCGATGGAGGGACGAATGACGGTCTGCAACATGACGATCGAAGCCGGTGCGCGAGCAGGCTTGATTGCCCCCGACGACACGACGTACGCGTATCTCAAGGGACGTGACCAGGCACCGACCGGCGCCAACTGGGATGCCGCCGTCGCAGATTGGCGCACATTGGGTACAGACGAAGGTGCGGCGTGGGATAAGCAAGTCCACATCGACGCTTCATCGTTGCGACCGCAGGTCACCTGGGGCACCAACCCGGGCCAGGTCGCCTCGATCGATGACGTGATTCCGTCACCAGACGACTTCGCCGACGCAACCACCCGCGAGACCGTCACCCGAGCCCTGGATTACATGGGGCTCACCGCCGGCACGCCGATCCGTGACGTGCCGGTCGACACCGTGTTCATCGGATCGTGCACCAACAGTCGGATCGAGGACCTCCGCGCCGCTGCGGCAGTGATGGAAGGTCGCACCGTCACCGTGAAGCGCGTGATGGTCGTCCCCGGATCACACCGAGTGAAAGCACAGGCCGAAGCCGAAGGACTCCCAGAGATCTTCCGGGCCGCCGGTGCCGACTGGCGTGAACCGGGCTGCTCGATGTGTCTGGCGATGAACCCCGACAAACTGGCACAGGGAGAACGGTCGGCGAGCACCAGCAACCGCAACTTCGAAGGCCGCCAGGGCCGCGGCGGCCGCACCCACCTCGTCTCCCCCGCCGTAGCCGCCGCCACCGCCATCAAAGGCACCTTCGCCACCCCAGAGGATCTACTCTGATGGCGGGTTCGTCGTCCGCTCCGCTTGCTTTCCCTTATGTAGGAGCACGCTCATGAAGTCTGTCAGAGTTGTTTCGGGTACCGGCGTTCCGTTGAAGCGCAGCGACGTCGATACCGACCAGATCATCCCGGCCGACTGGCTCAAACGAGTCGAGCGGACCGGGTTCGAGAAGGGCCTCTTCTCGACGTGGCGCGACGACCGCGACTTCGTGCTCAATCAGGAGCAGTACCAGGGTGCCTCGATCCTCGTCGCAGGTCCTGCGTTCGGAGTCGGATCGAGCCGTGAACACGCCGTGTGGGCAATCCAACAGGGCGGATTCGACGCCGTGATCGCACCAAGTTTCTCCGACATCTTTCGCAACAACTGCACCAAGAACGGGCTTGTGCCCGTCGTGTTGCCAGAGTCGACCGTCGAGGCAATCTGGGCAGCGATCGAGGCCGACCCGAGAACCGAGATCGTCGTCGATGTCGAGCGACTGATCGTCGAGGTCCCGTCAGCCGGGATCATTGCCGCATTCCCGATCGACGCCGCAACACAGCACCGCTTCCTCAACGGACTCGACGACGTCGGGATCACGCTCACCCACGCCGCCGAAATCGACGCCTTCGAAGCAAACCGCCCCGCCTACCTCCAGTAACGGCAACGCCGCGCCGGCATCACGTCGGTGCGACCGAATCGCGTATTCGCCAGAATCCGCAAAACGAGCCTCCCGCCTCCACGGCTCCACGACTCCACCAATTTTGTGGCAGGAATCACGACCGAATACGTCGTGATGCCTGCCACAGAATCCGGATCAGGCGTTTGTGGCAGCCACTACGACGAAACTCGTCGTGATTCCTGCCGCAAAATGGATCGCAGGTGTCGCGAAACCTCAGCCGGGCGCGGGCGATGACGTCGTGATGTCGGCGTGGAACAGGGGGAGGTCGACCAGGTTCGGGTTGTTGCTGAAGACCTCGATCGCAGGGATCGTCGGGAGTCGTAGCAGGCGCTGCAGGATTCGCACCTGCGTGTGCTGGTTGTACTCGGCAAACGTAATCGCCCAACCGTCACGACCGGCGCGCGCCGTGCGACCCGAACGGTGCAGATAGTCCTTACCGTCCTTCGCTGGTTCGTAATGGATAACGGCACCGATGTCGTCGATGTCGATACCTCGCGCCGCCACGTCGGTTGCCACGAGTACCGCCAGCTTGCCTTCCGCAAACCGCTGCAACGCCCGTTCACGCGACTTCTGAGGCAAATCACCGTGGATTGCCGACGCCTGCACTCCGAGGTCCTCGAGATTTTGCGTCACCCGGTCGCACGAACGCTTCGTCTGACAAAACACCAGCAGCTTCGGAATCCCAGAGCCAATCGCTTTGACAACCTTGTCCTTGTCCATGTGGTGCACTGCGAGGAACAGATGGTGCATTGTTCCGACAGTGTCAGTTGCCTCGTCAATCGCCACTTCGATCGGATCTTTGAGGTAGTGCTTGATGAGGTGGCCAACGTCGCCGTCGAGCGTTGCCGAGAACAGCATCGTCTGATTCCGACCCGTGCAATGACGCAGGATCCATTCGACCTGCGGGGTGAAGCCGTCATCGGCCATACGGTCGGCCTCGTCGAGGCAGACGATCTGACACGAACCCAGATCGACCTCATTCGACTTCAACAGGTCGATCAGTCGCAGCGGCGTGGCGACGACAAGTTCGACACCCTTGTCGAGTTCCTCGATCTGCGTATGCCGACTGGCACCGCCGTACACGGCAAGCACCTTCATGCCTGCGTGAGCAGCAATCGGTTCGAGCACTTCGGCAACCTGCACGGCCAGTTCACGCGTCGGCACCAGCACCAACCCGAGCGGTTTGCGAGCCACCGCTTTGTCGGTAATTCGCGCCAGCATCGGCACGCCGAACGCCAACGTCTTACCGGAACCGGTCTTGGCGCGGCCGCACACGTCGCGCCCTTGCATCGCCAAAGGGACGGCCTCAGTCTGAATCGCAAACGGTTTGGCGAAACCATTTGCCGCCAGGCCGTCGTCGATTCTGGCGGGAACACCGAGCGCGAAAAAGCCGGTTGGCGGTTCGATCGCTGCAAATGTCGTCGTTGTGGTGAGATTGCCCGTGCGTGCTGGGCCGGAGTTTTGATCGATTGGTGTGCGCTCGGTACGTCGACGGCGAGGCGCTCCCCGGCCGCCAGGCCGTGCGTCTGAAGGGGTCATGATGCGGGCCAGGTTACCTGCGCGCCCGCCCAGTCCCCGGGTTTACGCGGTCGATGTCGACAAAGTCGTTGAGTTCCATAGCCAGACGCGCTACGGTTACACCTGATGACGACGGGGTTGCTTCTCCTTATGTAGGGCGAGCGCTCACATAGCCGCGTTCGCCCGCCCCCGCCGCCCGGCCGGGGGCACTTCTGTTTTTCCGGCCAGTTCGCTCAAATCCGCACCCTGTCATCTGAACCACTGGAGAAATTGGAATGCCACCAGCAAACGTCACACCTAAACGAATGCCGTTCGAGAAATACGCACCCTGCATCCCCGTCGTGCTCACCGACCGCACCTGGCCCAACGTCGTGATCAGCAAGGCACCATTGTGGTGCTCGGTCGATCTACGCGACGGCAACCAGGCCTTGATCGACCCGATGGACCCGACCCGCAAACTGCGGATGTTCGAGGAACTGGTCAAGATGGGTTTCAAGGAAATCGAGGTTGGTTTCCCATCGGCCAGCCAGCCCGACTTCGACTTCGTGCGCGAACTGATCGAAAAGGATCTGATTCCGGACGACGTCACGATTCAGGTGCTCGTGCAGTGCCGCCAAGAACTGATCGAGCGCACATATGAATGCCTCGAAGGCGCTCCGCGAGCGATCGTGCACTTCTACAACTCGACCAACCCGTTGCAGCGTGAGGTCGTGTTCGGCCTCGACAAGGAAGGCATCAAGGACATCGCCGTGAATGGCGCTCGCCTCTGCCGCAAGTTGGAAAAGACGATGGGTAGCACGATCATCCGTTACGAATACTCGCCGGAGAGCTTCACGTTGACCGAGCCCGAGTATGCGATCGAGGTCTGCGAAGCGGTGATGGACGTGATCGAGCCGACACCGGAGAGACCGATCATCCTCAACCTCCCGGCCACCGTCGAGTGCTACTCACCCAATGTGTACGGCGACGTGATCGAATGGTTCTGCCGCACGATCAAACACCGCTCATCGGTGATCGTCAGCCTGCATCCGCACAACGACCGGGGCTGCGCCGTTGCCGCAGCCGAGTTCGGTGTGATGGCAGGCGCAGATCGTGTCGAGGGAACCCTGTTCGGGAACGGCGAGCGGACCGGCAACGTCGACGTCGTGAACCTGGCGATGAACCTGTTCGCCAACGGCGTCGACCCTGAACTCGACATCACCGATATTGATGGGCTGCGCCGGACCGCCGAATACTGCAACAGGCTGCCCGTGCATCCCCGTCACCCATACGTCGGCGACCTCGTGTACACGGCGTTCTCGGGTTCGCACCAGGACGCGATCAAGAAGGGCCTCGAGAAACTGCCGAACAACTACGACCGGTGGGGCGTGCCATACCTGCCAATCGACCCGAAGCACGTGGGACGTTCGTACGAAGCGGTGATCCGCGTCAACTCGCAATCCGGCAAGGGCGGCGTCGCCTACGTCATGAAGGAAGAGCACGGCTTCGACCTGCCCCGACGGTTGCAGATCGAGTTCTCGAAGACGATTCAGCACATCACCGAGGATTCCGGCACCGAGATCAGCCCACTGATCATGTGGGATGCGTTCCAGAACGCATACATCCCGACCGAACCACGGTTCGAACTCCGCAGCCACGAGATACACACGCTCAGCACGGAAGGGTCAGGCCGCAGCAAAGTGTCGGCTCAACTCGCAGTTGACGGTGCGGCGGTCACGATCATGGGTGAAGGTGACGGCCCGGTCGAAGCATTCGTGAATGCGATCACCGCCCACTGGACCGAGGAGTTCGACGTCGTCGACTACGCCGAACACGCCATCGGCCGAGGCGCCAACGCGCAGGCGGTTGCCTACGTCGAGACTGTTCGAGCCGACGGCGAGATCAGGTGGGGCCTCGGCCAAGACCCCAACATCACGACCGCCAGCCTGCGAGCGGTCCTGTCCGCCTTCGAACGTCAACACTGCTAACACTCACATCAGCACTCGATTAGGGTCGGGTTTCATGTTTACGATCTTGCGGCGGGCGTCGTGGTGGGCATTGTGGTTGGGTTTGGCTGGTGGTGCCGGGTTTGCCGGCTGGTCAGCCTGGCAACGCAGGAACGAACCGGCGACCTCGCCCGACGCACCCTCATGGCCTCCGTTCGAACCGAACTCGAGCACCCCGACGCGCCAAGCCGTTGCCGACACAGCTCCAACGACATCCGTCAGCGTGCGGGCTGAACGGTGGGTCGCCCCAGTCGACGGTGCCTGCCCGGAAGGATATTCGATCAAGGCCAACGAGAACTCAGGGATCTACCATCAACCGGGCGGACGATTTTACGCTCGCACGATCGCTGAACGGTGCTACGCCAACGAGGAAGATGCGGTCGCCGACGGGTACCGTGCAGCCAAATCCTGACCAGGTCTGACCGAAGAGGAACAACACCGATGAGAGCGTGTCTATGAAAGTAACGGTCGACTACGACATGTGCGCCTCAACCGGCGGCTGCATGCAGATTTGTCCTGAAGTGTTCGAGGTCCGCACCGACGGTTTCCTGTATGTCCTGCAGGAGCATCCCGGCGAGGAACTCCATGACAAGGTCCGCGAAGCCGCCGAACTCTGTCCCACGGCGGCGATCGAACTCGAAGACTGAGCCGCCGCACGCACGTGGGATTTCATGACCAACTGAATCATTCGTGGACCACTGCGAACTCGTTGTTGTGCGTCGGACTCGATCCCGACTCAGCCCGATATCCACTTCCGCTCGACGGCGCGCCGGACGCGGTGTTCCGATTCTGCAAGGAGATCGTCGACGCAACCGC
>JANPLQ010000149.1:0-32769 GCA_031422395.1 Ilumatobacteraceae bacterium
ACCGGCACGTCGACCGGCTCGCACACGGTGCCCCCACTGTGATGCAGATAGGGCGACATGTATGCCAGCTTGACGAAGTTCTCGAAGTCGGCCAGCGTGGCGTACCGGCGGCCGTTGTCAAGGTCGTGCACGAACGGTGAGCCATAGTTCGGGGCGAACACGGTGGCGTTGCCGCCGATCTGCACGTTGCGTTCAGCGTTGCGCCCGTGCTGCACATACGTGGCGGGCGCTGACGCCTGCACGATGCTCCTGCACAAACCTCTCGGGAAGCGCACTCGCGTACCGGTCACCTCGGCGCCAGCGTCGCGGTAACGCTCGATCGCCGACGGGTAGTCGCGGACCTCGACGCCAACTTCTTCGAGGATCGTGTCGGCGTTGTGTTCAAGAATTTCGAGGCCTTCGTCGGAGACGATCTCGAACGGTTTCATCGTTCGCGTCAAGTAGGTATCGGCGATCGTTGCCGTGTTGGCGCGCATCGTGCGGCGACCATCACGACCTCCCGAGCGACCGCGGCGTGGTTCGTCGTGCTCTGTCATTCGTTTGCTCCTGGTCTACTAGTTCCTGTCCTGCGGCGGCGGTTGCGTCCGCCGCTGTCGGCTCGCTCGACTGGTTCTGGCAGGTTCACCAAAGCTGCGAGATACGGCATCTCGGCGGAGGCATGCGGCATCGCCATGGCAGCGACGAACAACTCCTGGAATCGAGGTTCCGTTGCGGTCTCGATCTTCACGACGTCGCCAACAGCTTGCTCCATCTCGGCTCGAAGGCTGCGCGAGAGAAGCGCTTGAACGGCACCGGTGCCGGCAGCGTTGCCGACAGCCTTGATGTGATCAAGTCGGCAATCGGGGACGAGACCGAGCACCATCGCGTGCAGCGGGTCGATGTGCGCACCGAACGCACCGGCAAGGCGGATCTCGCTGATCGGCGGGTTGCCAGCGTGCTCGACGAGCAGATCGATCCCAGCTCGGAGGGCCGCCTTGGCGAGTTGGATCGCCCGGATGTCATTCTGCGTGACGGCGATTCGGTCCCCAGAATCGATGTACCCATGCAGGCCACCATGCAGTACGTAGCTGAACGTCCGGCCATCGGCGATCACACGTGATGTGCGTTCGGCAAGCTCGCCTCGGATGACACCCTCTCGATCGATAATTCCAGCGAGAAACATCTCGGCAACAACATCGATGATACCTGAGCCGCAGATACCGGAGATCGTGATCGTGTCGAGCGCCTCGTCGAATCCGGGCTCGTCAGACCAGGAGTCGACGCCGATCACCTTGAGGCGCGGTTCCAACGTCACGAGATCGATCCGAACGCCTTCAATCGCCCCTGCGGTCGCCCTTTGACCGCACGAAATCTGGGCGCCTTCGAATGCCGGACCGGTTGGGCTCGACGCCGCGAACTGCCGCCTCGAGTCGCCGAACACGATCTCGGCGTTGGTGCCAATGTCGACCAGCAATTGCATACCAACGGATCGGTGCGGGCCTTCGGCCAAGATCGCCGCAGCAGTGTCGGCCCCGACATGGCCGGCGATACACGGCCCGACATAGCAGCGGGCATTCGGGAGTGACAGTTCGAGCTCGTTCGCTGTGGTGATGACTCGGCGGTTGGTTGCCAACGTGAACGGTGCCTGGCCGAGTGGGGTTGGGTCGATCCCGAGCAGTATGTGGTGCATGATCGGGTTGCCGACCAGCACGACTTCGAGCACGCGGTCGCGTGTCGTGGCAGCGGCACCGACGAGCTCGCCAATCAGCTCGTCGAGTGCCTCTCGCACCGACGCCGTCAGTTGCCGTTCGCCGCCGGGATTCATCATCACGTACGACACACGACTCATCAGATCTTCGCCGAAGCGAATCTGGGGGTTCATCCGACCGGCGCTCGCCAGCACCTCACCCGTCGACAGGTCACACAGGTGCCCGGCGATCGTCGTCGATCCGATGTCGACAGCAACGCCGTACGCGGCGTCGACGAAACCGGGCCACACAGCAACGAGTTGGTCTGCCTCATCGATGGCGACCGTGACGGCACCATCGCCGCGATCAAGCGCTGGCTGAAGCGCCGCCAGCACGGCGAATGGTGCAGATGGCTTCGACCTGCCATGTTGCTCGGCTACCGCTTCGCCGATCGCGCCGGCGGCGGTGACCGCATCACCATCAAGATCGTCACCGAGTTCGGCCTTCCGGACTTCCACATACCAGAGCGTGAACGACGGATCGACGGTGATCGGTGGCAGGTCGAGATCCTTGCGAACGACCTGACGATGCCGCTGACTCGAGGCCGGCACGTCGACCACAACATCGCCACACACCCGTGCAGCACAGCCGAGCCGGTACCCGTTCACGAGCGGTCGATTGCCGCGGTAATCGGTCTCGATCAGGGCACGCTCACCGAGCGCGGCCGGTACAACGGTCAGCCCCCACTTCGCAAACGAACCAACCGCCGGTTCGACTTGGCAGCGGCCACAGATTCCACGCCCTCCGCATACTGTGTCAAGGTCGACACCGAGTAGACGCGCCGCTTCGAGCACAGTCGTGCCGTGTTCGACGGTGCCGTTCAGACCCGACGGCGTAAAGACGATGCGATGATCGCCCATCGACGATCGATCACTCCGTCGGCCGACGCCGGCGGCGACCCTCGCGGTCACCGCGAGCGCCTTCCCCGGCTGGCGCATTCGGGTCACGATTGGCCCGGATCCATGCCGCACAATCGCGATCGTTCCCGGCCAGCACGTCGGCCGCCATCACGGCCGACTTGACCTCGGCGTGCATCGGGTTCATGATCGCCGAAGTCATCCCGGAAGCGATCGCCATCGACAGGAACGTGCCGGTGATGTTGTGCCGATTCGGTAAGCCGAAGCTGACATTCGAGGCACCGCATGTGGTGTTGACCTTGAGTTCCTCGCGCAGACGGCGGATCAATCGGAATGCCTGTTGGCCGGCCTGACCGAGCGCTCCGATCGGCATCACGAGCGGATCGACGACAATATCGCTGGCGGGAATTCCGTAATCGGCGGCGCGTTCGACGATCTTCTTGGCGACGGCGTATCGAACATCGGGGTCCATCGAGATGCCGGTCTCGTCGTTCGAGATGGCCACGACCGCAGCGCCGTACTTGGCGACGAGCGGAAGTACGCGCTCCATCTGCTCGTCCTCGCCCGTGACCGAGTTGACGAGTGGCTTGCCCTGATACACGGCCAAGCCGGCTTCGAGCGCCTCGATGATCGACGAGTCGATCGACAAGGGAACATCAGTGACGGCCTGCACCAGTTGCACCGCCCGAGCAAGCATCGCGGGTTCGTCGGCGAGCGGAATCCCTGCGTTGACGTCAAGCATGTGCGCGCCAGCAAGTACCTGTGCGAGGGCGTCGGCTTCGACTCGGCTGAAGTCGCCGTTCTTCATCTCCTCGGCAAGCATCTTGCGTCCCGTCGGGTTGATCCGCTCGCCGATCATCACGAACGGCCGATCGAACCCGATCACGATCTCACGCGTCGCCGAGCTAATCCGAGTTTCTGTCACTGGTCCGTGTCCAATTCTGCGAGTGTTTGCTCGCGTTCTTCGTCTTCGTCAAGTTCTTCGAGCGCCAGCAACGCCACCTGGTCGACTTCGGAACCGCTCACGAGGTCGGCCGCGAAGCCGCCAGAGAAGGCCAGGATTCCGAGGTACTCCCTGGTGTACTCGTCTTCGAGCCGAGCGGACTCCGCCACGGCGGCAGCGGCGACATCGCCGTCACACGGCTTGCTCGTGCGACGCCACTGAGCAATATCTTCCTCGGCCGTGTAGATCTTGGCCTTGCGTTTGGCCCGATCGACGGCCCGCTGAAACTTGCCGGACAGTACGACCTGGTGCCGATCGCGCCCCGACTGCCCGTTCACTTGGGCGGGGATATCACGCCAATAGATCGTGACAACCTCCGGCCCACCGGACGATCCGCGGCGCGCCATTACGCCCAAATCCGTTCAGTTATATGCGTCTTGAGGGCGAGGCGGATCGGAATTGCAAACGGTTCCAGGCCTGTCGGCACGTGCTCGAAGGTGAGATCGAGACGTTGCGCCGCCGCCTGCGCTGCCGCCAGCACGGCCGAGTCGCCACTTTGCGAGAGCAACACGACCCGCTTGTAATTGGCGAAATACATATCCTTCAGCTCAGGATGACGATCGATCCCGAAGGCTTGCCAGATCAGGACGTCGAAATGCTTGGCGAGGAAGTCGGTCAGATACAGCGTGCCCAACTCTTGCTCGTGGAGTTCGAAGAAACGCTCGGAGCCGGCGAAGAACTCGTAACAGTGCGCCCCGGGGAGCCGGGTGATCTGATGTTCGCTGGAGTCGATGAAAGCATCGAGCAAACCACCAGTTCCGCAGTCGGCGTACCCAAGAAATATGGGCCGGTCAGTTGCCACCGATGCGAGTCGTTCGGTGATCGCCGGAACGATTCGGTCTGGTCGGTTGTGGAGCGGTGCGGGGAGATAGTCGACCTCGACCGAATCGGTGAGCCCCTCCTGGGTGAGCACAGCGCGCAACTCGCGAACCAACGCGCCACACGCCAGCACGAGCGGCTTACTCACGCGACCGACGGTCCGGCAGGTTCAGCGGTGCGCAGCCGACGGGCGTTGACAAGCTCCTTCGCCGTTTCGGCGGCGACGGCTGCATCGCGGCAGTAGGCGTCGGCGCCGATCGCGTGCCCGAACTCTTCGTTGAGCGGGGCGCCGCCGCACAGCACGATGTACTTGTTGCGCAGATCCTTCTGATCGAGTGTGTCGTTCACGACCTTCATGTACGGCATCGTGGTGGTGAGTAGGGCCGACATACCGAGGATGTCGGGCTGGTGCTCATCGAGTGCCTTGAGGTACTTGTCGACGTCACAGTTGATTCCGAGGTCGATGACTTCGAACCCGGCCCCCTCAAGCATCATCGCCACGAGGTTCTTGCCGATGTCGTGGATGTCGCCCTTGACGGTTCCGATCACGACCTTGCCTACCGACGCTGCGCCGGTCTCGGCGAGCAGCGGGCGCAGGATCGCCATCCCACCCTTCATTGCGTTGGCAGCCAGCAGCACCTCGGGAACGAAAAGAATGCCATCTCGGAAGTCGATCCCGACGATTCGCATCCCCTCGACGAGGGCGACGTTGAGCACCTTGTCCGGGGACCACCCGCGGTCGAGCAGAATCGTTGTGCCTTCGAGGATTTCGGGGGCGAGCCCGTCGTAGAGATCGTCGTGCATCTGCTTGACGAGCTCGTCGTCAGGCAGCAGTGCCAGATCGATGTCGTCGAAATCGTCGCTCACGGCTCTCCCTGTCGTTCATCGTTGTGGTGTTCGTTCGGTGCGTTCCACGATACGGAACGCGTCCACATCATGGAACAATACCAGTTCATGCCGACCCAGAGCAACGGCCTGGAGTTAGTCATCTGCAGTTAGTCATCAGTTGGTTCAGTTGAAAAGTTGCCGGCGAGGCGGATACTCGCCCGGTCGGCGGCATCGACGACCTGAGTGGCGATCCAGTCCGCCTGTCCCGCTGCCGGGAACCGGTAACTCGGGCCGTGGGCGTGAATCGCCGCCACCACGTGGCCTGTGGCGTCGTGCACCGGGGCAGCTACCGAGTTGATCCCTTCTGCGTACTCCTCGTACACCCACGCGACCCCTGCCGCGGCGATCGCCGTGAGTCGGACTCTGAGCGCGTTCGGATCGGTCATCGTCCGCTGCGTCGACTGCAGCAGCGGACGCCGAAGATACGCCTCGCGGACCGCCTCGCTGAGCGCCGCCAGCAAGACCAAACCCGATGAAACCACATGCAACGGAATTCGCTCGCCCGTCCAATCCTTGACCTGGACTGCGTGTGAACTGTCGATCTGATCGAGGTAGTAGACGGACTCGCCGTCGAGCACCGAGAGACCGGTCGCTTCGCCGAGCGCCTCAGCCAGGTCGGCCAGGTGTGGCCGGGCAAGGGCAACAAGGTTGCGACCGGGAGATGCTCCTGCGGTGATGTCGATCAAGCCGCCGCCGATTCTGTAGTCGCCACCGGCATCGAGTTGTTCGACGACACCAAGATCTTGAAGCGTCGACAACAGTCGCGACACTGTGCTCTTCGGAAGTTGCGAACGGTCAGCCAGTTCAGACACGCCGGCGGCACCGCTCGACAGGCAGCGCAGCAGAGCAAATGCTCGCTCGACCGACTGCACGCTCGACATCTCGCGAGTGTAGGAGTTCCAAGATGCGGAACCGGCCCACCTACCGGAACATACGGCAACTGATTCCAACTTCTGCATAGATTATCGAAGTTATTGAATTTTAGTAACTTCACTAATCTTCGCATACACTGCCAGCTGTGGATCCGATCAGCAACCCGTTCATGCCCGGAGCCGGAACCCCTCCGCCCGAGCTCGCCGGGCGAGACGACCTGATCGAAACGGCGAGGGTGGCTCTCGAACGTGTGCTGCGCGGACGGCCAAGCGAGAGCATGTTGCTGATCGGTCTCCGTGGCGTCGGCAAGACCGTTCTGCTCGACAGGATCCGGGAAGTCGCGGAACAGCGGCGGATCGTGGCGATCCGTATCGAGGCACCGGAGACCCGGTCGCTTCCGGCGTTACTCGCTCCCCAACTCCGCTTGGCGTTACTGCAAATGAGTCGCCAAGCGAATGCTCGCGACATGGCGATTCGAGCCTTGCGTGCGTTGACCGGCTTCGCCCGGGCGTTGAAAGTCAAGTACGGCGACATCGAAGTCGGTGTCGACTACGAACCGGAGCCTGGATTAGCCGACAACGGAGACCTCGAACAGGATCTGATGACGCTGATGGAGACCGCCGGAACAGCGGCGCTTCAGGCCGGGACGGCACTCGTCCTCTTCATCGATGAGTTGCAGTACGTTGAGGAAGAACAGTTGGCGGCGCTGATCATGGCCCTGCACCGGTGTGCACAACGTTCACTTCCCGTGTCGATGTTCGGCGCCGGACTCCCACAACTACCAGGGCAAATGGGTCGAGCAAAGTCGTATGCCGAGCGACTGTTCTCGTTTCCCGTCGTCGGCCCACTGCCACACGACGACGCCCGCGACGCAATTCGCAAACCGATCCAATCGGAATCGACTCGGATCGACGACGATGCCGTCGACGAGATCATCACGCTGACCCATGGTTACCCGTACTTCCTGCAGCAATGGGGGCAACAGACCTGGAACGTCGCCGCCGGATCACCGATCACGCGTCACGACGTACTGACCGCCACACCGCTCGCAATTGCCAGCCTTGACGAGAGCTTTTTCCGTGTGCGGTTCGATCGACTTACGCCATCGGAACGGCGCTACCTGCGAGCAATGTCGCAGCTCGGTCCTGGGCCGCACCGCTCGGGTGACATAGCCGACATCCTCGACCGCAAGGTGTCAACCCTGGCTCCGCTGCGGGCCAAACTGATCTCGAAAGGCATGGTGTGGAGTCCAAATCACGGCGACACCGCCTTCACCGTGCCGCTGTTCGACGAGTTCATGATCCGGATGATGCCCGGCACGGACTGGCTCACAGATGGATGACATAACGGGTCCGATCGCCGTGCAGGAAGACGGTCGGGCTGTGACCGTGTCGTTGGTTTGGGCGACCTGGGCGCTGTTCGTCGGGTTGGCTCTGATGCTCGCCGGTGCCGGCCTATTCGCCACCTTGCTCGGCGTTCGCTCAGAGTTGGAGAACTTTTCGACAGGCGTGATCGGCGTGATCAGCGCCGCCTACTACGCCGGGTTCCTGATCGGCTCGCGGCTGGCACTCAAGGCACTCAACAAGGTCGGCCACATCCGCGTATACACCGCCTTGGCGGCAGTGTTGTCGGCTGCAATCCTCGGAATCGGATTGGTGGTCACGCCGGCGTCATGGATCGCGCTCCGATTCGTCACCGGGCTCTGTCTCGCCGGTCAATATGTCGTCGCCGAAGCCTGGCTCAACCAACTCACTGGCAGCCGCCACCGCGGTCGGTTGCTGGCGATCTACGGATTGGTGACGACAGGCGGCTATGCAGCCGGACAACTGTTGTTCAGCACCGTCGACACTAGGTCGATCACCGGCTTCGCGATCGGGGCGATCCTGATCTCGCTCGCCGTCGCCCCCGTTGCGCTCTCCGAAGATGCGGCCCCGCCGTTGATGGAAGAACCGGAGCATCTCTCGACTCGCGAACTGATCAGGATCGTCCCGACTGGTGTTGGAACTAGCTTGCTGGTCGGACTGGCCCACGGTGGCTTCATCGCCCTCGGTGCGATCTACGCCACTCGAGCCGGTTTCAGCACTGGCGAGATCGCCCGATTTGTCGCCGCCCCGGAAATCGGTGCATTGCTCCTGCATTGGCCGATCGCCGCCGCCTCCGACGATGTCGATCGCCGTCAGGTCGGGGCAATGGCTGCCTTCGGCACGATCGCAGGATGTCTTGCGTTGCTTTCGGCGGGACCGGAAGGTTGGACAGGTTTGGCGTTGATGGCGCTGATTGGCGGGTCGAGCTTTCCGCTCTACTCGATCGCCGGCGCCTACACGGCTGACTGGGTGCCGCCTGAGAAGATCCCCGCAGCGGCGTCGAAATTGGTGATGTTGTATGGGGCTGGTGCGCTGCTCGGCCCGATCGTGACGTCAGCCGTAATGAGCAGCCCAGTCGGGCTCGACGGGTTCATCTGGACCATGATCGGTCTACACGTGTTGATTATGGTGTTCCTGATCTACCGCTTCTTCGCCTACCGAGTCGCCGTGCTCAAACGGCCCCTCAGTGAGGTTTCACTGTCAGCACGAGCGTTCTACATCCCGGTCACCGTCGTCGCGCTAGGCCGCAGATTCAAGTCCCGCAGCGACCCGGAACCCGAGTAAGCGCGTCTTATACCGGAGGCAACGCGATCAGGATCGCGGCGATTCGTTCGCCAATCATGACAGTCGGGAGATTCGTGTTGGCTCTTGGAACTTGGGGCATCAACGAGGCGTCGGCGACAACCACATTGTCCATTCCGATCACGCCACCGCGTTCGTCGCACACGGCTAACGGGTCGTCCTGAAGGCCGATTCGACAGGTCCCGACCGGGTGGTAATAGTGAGCGACCTGCGAACGGATTGCGTCGTCGGTCGAGCCATCGGTGAGCGGTTCGCCGACGAGGCCGGCGACGAGTGGGTGATCGAGCAACTCGTTGGCGATCCGCAAGCCATCGCGAATCGCCGCTATGTCGTGACCATCGGGGTCGGTCAGGTATCCGTGATCGATCAGCGGATGCGCCCCAGGATCCCGACTCGTGATTCGGAGCGCCCCGCGACTGCGCGGCGTCATGCACGCCACCTCGACCGTCGCCCGCCCGTACAGCATGCTCGTCTGATTGCTGCCGATGACCGGGAACACGTGCAGGTCGTACAGCCCGTCGGGCGACTGACCCGAGATCGCCTTGCCAAGCGTTTGCTCCTCAGGCAGGAAGCCGGTTGCAGCGACCTCGTCGAGCCATCGCTGCAGTTGCGAGCCGACCGCTCGATCGGCGTGGAACATCGGGTGATCGTGAAGGTTGGCACCGACCCCCGGCCGGTCGGCGATCACAGCGATTCCGAGTTCACCCAACAACGCCGCTGCGCCGATGCCCGAACGTTGCAGGATCGCCGGCGTGGCATACACGCCGGCACTGAGCACCACGGTGCCGGCCCGCACGACGATCGGCTCGCCGCCTCGCACAGCGATCACGGTCGCCCCATCGGGCGAGTCGATCACTCGGTCGACGAGTACGTCGTCAACGATCCGTAGGTTCGGTCGCTCGCGCACCGGGTCGAGGTAGGCGAAGGCAGCGTTCCAACGCGTCGTCCCGACAACGTTGACCGACTCCATGCCAAACGCATCGTTGGCGTCGAGATCACAGAGATCACTGGCTATCCGCCAGCCGATTGCCTCGGCGGCATCGACGCACTGCGCGTGGAATGGCACGGCCTCACTGCGATCGTAGGAACGTATCCGCATTCGACGGATCACCTCGTCGAATAGCGGCGCGACATCAGCGCCAGACCAGCCGGGCAGCTGCCACGCGTCGTAGTCGGCGCGGTGCCCGATCGCCGCAATCGCACCGTTGTGCGACGAGCACCCGCCCATCACTCGCGCCCGTTCGAACGTCCATCGGTCGTGCCGATAACCCCAGTCGTGGGAGGTTGCAAGCATTCGGGCGTCGAGCAGTTCCGCCGGCCAATGACCGGAATCGACGACTCCGTAGTCGGGGCCGGCCTCCAGCAACACGACGTCCCGGCCGGCTTCGACGAGACGCCCAGCGAGCGCCGCCCCGGCCGAACCCGACCCGACAACAACAAACTCGGCTTCCACGTCGTTCACGATAGGGATTGGTGATTCCGCCAGATGTGTTGGGCTGCCATCAGGTCGAGGTGGCCCCCTCCGCCGTTCTCGAAGACCGTGATCGCACCGGCGTTGGATCGACCGAGATGCTTGCCCTGGCATAGCTCGTACAGATCGGCTCGGATGTCCGACTCGGAAATCACACCGTTGGCGAGCGGGATCACGAGGTCGCCCGATTCGGTCAGGGGTGCAAGCCGAGTGTCGACGAAGATCTCTGCCCGTCTCAAGACGTCGTCGTCAATCTCGCGATGATCCGGCAGGTATGCGCCGACGCAGTCGACATGCGTTCCAGGCTTTAGCCACTCACCACGGATCAAGGGTTCCTTCGTCATCGTCGCTGTGCAGATGATGTCGGCTTGGCCAACCGCTCGTTGGAGGTCGTCAACAACCTCGTCGGCAACACCAATTCGGGCCAGTTGATCGGCCCTCGCCGGCGTTCGGTTCCAGATCAACACACGTTCGATTGACGGCCGAACTGCCCGGTGGGCGGCGATCAAGTGCGCCGCAAGCGCGCCGGCGCCGACCATCAGCAACGTATTCGAATCTGGCCGGGACACATGCCGCGAGCCGAGCGCCGAATCGCAGGCGGTCTTGCGATAGGTCAATTCCGTTCCGTCGATCAACGCCAGGACCTCTCCAGTCGACCCGTCGAACAACAGCACGACACCCTGCACCGACGGGAGCCCGCGACCGGGATTGTCTGGAAAGACCGTGACGAGTTTGATCCCGATCGCTTCGCCCGGTTGCCACGCCGGCAACGCCATCAAATGTTGATCACTCCCGACTGGACCATACGCAATCCGGCGCACATCAGCGGGCGCTGAACGGTGTCCCACCTCGAATGCCTCGACCAGTTCGGTGTACGGCGCCAACCGCGCTACATCGGCAGCGTTCAGAATCGCAATATCTCGGATGTCGCGCACGACTCAACGATGTCACCTCAAGGAATCGCGCCGAGCATCCTGGCGGCAACGAGCGTATTTTCGAGCAGGCAGCCGATCGTCATCGGACCTGTACCACCAGGCATCGGAGTGATCGCGCCGGCGACGCGTTGAACCGCATCGAAGTCGACATCGCCGACAATCCCTGACTCCGACCGGGACACGCCGACGTCGACCACGGCGGCACCAGGCTTGACGTGATCCGCCGTGATCATCCGAGCCTGACCGGCGGCGGCGACGATGATGTCCGCCTCCCGGCACACACCAGCCAGATCGACTGTGCGCGAATGCGCCAATGTCACAGTCGCGTCGCAGCCCTTGCGACCGAGCAGCAGGACCTGCGGGAGCCCGACAAGCGTCGAACGTCCGACCACGACGGCTCGCTTGCCCTTGGTCTCGACGCCGTAGCGCTCGAGCAACCGCATCACGCCGAGTGGCGTGCAGGGCACGTGTCCGGGCAGACCGCGGACGAGGCGTCCCATTGATCGCTCGGTCAGGCCGTCGACGTCCTTCTCGGGCGGCAAGAGTGCCAACACCGGTTCTGGATCGAGGTGCGGCGGCAACGGGAGTTGCACGAGGATTCCGTGAACCGTCGGATCGGCGGCCAGTTCGGCCACGGCGGCTTCGACCTCGGCTTGTGTGGACTGCTCTTGCAGTTCGACGCTCTTCGAAACCATCCCGGCCTCTCGAGCTTTCTTGTGCTTCATGCGTACATAGATCTGGCTCGGCTTGTCACCGCCGACGAGCACGGTCGCCAAACAGACATGTGGATTGCCGAGCGCCTCGATCTCAGCCCGAAGACGAACGACAGTCTCGTCACGAAGCCGACTCCCGTCCATCAAAATCGCCCCACCCGCCGTCAATTCAAATTCACTCATGACAAACCCACTATTTCGCCGTTTTCATCGAAGTCGATGATGCTGGCGGCCGGGGAGGTGCCGAGGCCTGGCATCGTGCTCATCTCGCCACAGATCGGATACACGAAACCGGCGCCAACCGATGCACGCGCCTCCCGGACAGTCAATGTGTGACCGGTCGGTGCGCCCCGCAACGTCGGGTCGCCTGAGATCGACAGGTGCGTCTTGGCGATGCAGACCGGCAGGTTGCCGAAGCCGTTGGCTTCGTAGTTGGCCAGTTGCTTGCTGGCACCAGTCGTGTACTCGACTTTGGCTGCTCCGTAGATCGTGGTGGCGACCTTCTCGATCTTGGTCTTCAACGAATCCTCATCCGCATACAGGAACTTGAAGTGCGAGGTTTCCTCGCACGCTTCGATCACCGCACGAGCGAGGTCGGTTGCACCAGCGCCACCGTCGGAGAAGTGTGTACATACAGCGACTCGGGCACCGGCACCTTCCGCAACACGTCGGATCGCCTCGTGTTCGGATGCGTGATCGGTAGGGAAGGCGTTGATTGCGACAACCGGCGATACGCCGTGCGCCTTGACGTTGTCGATCTGCTTCACCAAATTGGCCGCTCCAGCGAGCACATCATCGGGATTTTCGGCCAGCAGGTCGGCTGGCAGCGGCTTGCCGGCAACGATCTTGTACTTGCCGGAATGGGCCTTGAGCGCCCGCACTGTGGCGACGAGAACTGCGGCATCTGGAACGAGCCCGGAGGCCCGGCATTTGATGTTGAAGAACCGCTCAGCACCCATGTCGGCACCGAATCCGGCTTCCGTAATCAGGTAGTCACCAGCATGGATGCCGACCAGGTCACCGACGACCGACGAGTTGCCGTGTGCGATGTTGCCGAACGGGCCGGCGTGCACGATAACCGGCGTGTTCTCGATCGTCTGCAACAGGTTTGGCTTGATCGCGTCACGCATGATCACGGCCATCGAGCCGGCTGCGCTGAGGTCCTCTGCCGTCACCGGCGACCCGGAGGCGGTGTACCCCACGACGATTCGACCCAGGCGAGCGCGCATATCGGTCGGATCTGTCGCGAGCGCGAGGATCGCCATCACTTCGGAAGCAGCCGTGATGTCGAAACCGGTCTGCCGCGTGACGCCGTCCATCTTGCCGCCGAGCCCGACGATGATGTTGCGCAGCGAACGATCGTTGACATCCATCACGCGACGCCACGTGATGTTGTTGAGGTCGAGCCCGGCAGCGTTGCCGTGGTGGAGGTGGTTGTCGACCATTGCCGAGAGCAGGTTGTGTGCAGCCGTGACGGCGTGGAAGTCGCCGGTCAGGTGCAGGTTGAGGAGCTCCATCGGAATCACTTGGCTGTAGCCGCCTCCCGCTGCACCGCCTTTGATCCCGAAGGTCGGCCCCATTGACGGCTGACGCAGCGAAATCACAGCGTTCTTGCCGACGTGCTGCATTGCTTGGCCGAGTCCGACCGTTGTGGTGGTCTTGCCTTCGCCGAGTGGGGTCGGCGTAATCGCCGTGACGACGACGTACTTCGCCTTCGGTCGACCCGAGGCGGCCAACTCCGCAATGGCGTCGAGGCTGATCTTGGCGAGTTCGCGACCGTACGGTTCGAGCAGGTGTTCGCCGATCCCCATCTTGGCGGCGATCTCCGGTAACGGTTTGGCCGACGCCGCACGAGCGATTTCGAGATCTGATGGAAACGACATGAAACTGGACCCCCGGGGACGACGTGTACTGCTACTGCTTCTTTGCTTCTTTGCTTCTTTGCTGTTCCACCATGCGGACTCGTTCCGTCTAGTGGAATGCAAACCGTACCTCATCAACTAAGGTTCTGTCTATGCCACCACCTATGCGACCACAACAGGCACGCAACAGGAAACGTCACGAGTACCGGCCGCTGGAGCGGCTCACCGAACCGTTGGTCCGCGAGAACGGAATCCTTCGCCCAACCACCTGGGAACACGCACTCAGCCGTGCGGCCGAAGGCTTCCGTCGCAGCCGAGACGAGTTTGGCGGCGCTTCGATCGGGTTTTTTTCGTGCTCGAAGTCGACCAACGAGATGAACTTCATTGCCCAGAAACTGGCACGAGTCGTGATGGACACCAACAACATCGATTCCTGCAACCGGACTTGACACGCTCCCTCGGTGGTCGGTCTGGCCACAGTGTTCGGAGCCGGTGGCGGCACGTCGTCGTACCAGGAGGCGGAAGCCGCAGACGTGATCGTGATGTGGGGTTCCAATGCGCGTAACGCGCACCCGATCTTTTTCCACCATGTCATGAAAGCCGTTCACAACGGGGCCAAGCTGTTCGTTGTCGACCCCCGCCGCTCAGAGACGGCCCAATTCGCCGACCGTTGGCTGGGCCTGCACGTCGGAACCGATGTCGCACTCTCGAACACCGTCGCCCGCGAGATCATCCACGCCGGCCTGGCACACACGGCGTTTGTCGAGCGCGCTACCTCGAACTTCGATGCATACGCGGCGTCGGTCGAGGAATGGACACTCGAACGTGGCGAACAGGTCACCGGAGTACCTGCAGATGCAATCCGCCAACTGGCACACACGTACGCCCAAGCCGGCGCCGCACAGATGTGTTGGACACTTGGGATCACCGAACATCACAACGGCGTCGACAATGTGCTGGCACTGATCAACCTCGCCCTGCTGACCGGTCAGGTCGGCCGTTACGGCGCCGGACTCAGCCCGCTGCGCGGCCAAAACAACGTCCAGGGCGGTGGCGACATGGGTGCTCTGCCGAACAAGCTGCCCGGCTTCCAAGACGTCGTCGACGATCTCGCCCGCAAGAAGTTCGAGACTGCGTGGCATGCCACGATTCCGGCCGAAAATGGGTGGCACCTGACTGAGATGTTCGAAGCGATGGAGCGCGGTGATCTCAAGTCGGTCATGGTGATCGGAGAAAATCCGGCTCAGTCAGAGGCCGATGGCCCGCATGCCGTTGATTTGCTGGAGGGGCTCGATCATTTGGTCGTGCAAGACATCTTCCTCACCAAGACCGCACAGCTGGCCGACGTCGTGCTGCCCGGTTCGACATCGTGGTGTGAGTCCGATGGCACGGTCACCAACTCAGAGCGACGGGTCCAACGCGTCCGCAAGGCACTCAACCCGCCCGGCAATGCTCGCGAAGACATTCAGATCCTGTTGGCGCTCGCCGCCGAATTCGGGCACCACTGGCACTACGACACCAACGAAGACATCTGGGACGAGTTGCGCAGCCTCTCACCGATGCATGCCGGCATGTCATGGGCGCGACTCGAAGAACTCGGCGGAATCCAATGGCCCTGCTTCTCAGAAGATCGACTTGAACCGTCGTACCTTCACGGTCGGTTGTGGGCCGACGACCCCAACGACCGTGGCCGTCTCGCGCCGTTCAGTGTGGTGATCGACGATCCGCCTGTCGAAGCCGTGAGTGACGAGTTCCCGCTTCGACTCACGACCGGCCGCCGCCTCGACTCCTACAACACTGGCGTTCAGAGCGCCGGGTATCGCAGCCCCAATCGGCGCGGCGAAACGATCGACGTGTCGCCAGAGGACGCCGAACGGATGGGCATTGCCGACGGCGAAATTGTCCACGTCACGTCGCCACGCGGCAGCGTCGAAGCGCCGATTCTGATCGACCCGGGCTTACGCCCAGGCCTCGTGTTCATGACGTTCCACTTCCCCGACGAGATTGACGTCAACGTGTTGACGATCGACGCCACCGACCCCAAGTCGGGCACCGCAGAGTTCAAAGCGTGCGCCGTCCGAATCGACAAGATCGCTGCTCAATACGCGGCAGCCGGCCAATGACCGTTGCGGTCGTACCACGAATGGATCACGAATGGATCTGAAGACTCGCAGCGCCCCTCCGACTGACGATGAGCGGGGAGCGGTCGATTCGGTGCTCGGCACGGCACCGGAACGCAACGTGCATGACGTCAGCGGTGGACACGCCTACCGGGCGCAGCGACACCTCCTGCTGCCAACCCTGCACGCCGTCAACGACCGAGTCGGTTGGATCAGTGGGACTTCGATCGACTACATCGCGACACGGCTCGACGTCTCCCCAGCCGAGATCTACGGCGTTGCCTCGTTCTACGCGCTGTTCTCGATGAAGCAGCGACCAAGCCATCAGGTCCATGTGTGCGTCGACCTGGCGTGCCGTGCATATGGCGGCATGACTGAGCACGAACTGCCGGCGGGTGCCCACCCCACGCCGTGCCTCGGCCTCTGCGAGCAGGCGCCTGCAGCGTTCGTGACCGATGCTGGGTCACCGAATCGACAGACCGTAGCCGGGCATGTCACCCCCGTCGAGGTGCGGGCGTGGGCTGGCGGGACGACTCCAGATCGTGAAGCCGACCGGGTCGCAACCGTACCGCAAGCGGGTGACCCGTCGCTGGTGTTGCTCAAGCGAGCAGCTCGGGTCGACCCACTCGACATCGATGCGTACATCGCCGACGGAGGCTTCCTCGCTCTCGCCAAAGCCCGTCAACTCGGTCCGGAGGGCGTGATCGCCGAGGTCAACGACTCAGGTCTCGTGGGCCGCGGCGGGGCGGCCTTCCCAACCGGCCGCAAGTGGGAGGCAGTCCGAACGCAACCGATCTTTCCGCACTATCTGATCTGCAACGCCGACGAATCGGAACCAGGCACCTTCAAGGACCGAGCCCTGATCGAGAACGACCCGTTTGCGCTGATCGAGTCGATGGCGATTGCGGCGTTCGCAACAAACTGCCAGCACGGTTACATCTACTTGCGCGGCGAGTACCCGCGAGCACATGCCACATTGCAGCACGCGATAACCGAGTCACGGCGTGGCGGCTACATCGGCTCGAATTCGGGATCGGATTTCGACATCACGATCGTCAAGGGTGCCGGGGCGTACATCTGCGGCGAGGAGACGGCGATCTTCAACTCGATCGAGGGCTATCGCGGTGAGCCGCGTAACAAACCACCGTTCCCGGTCGAAGTTGGTGTCTTCGGTAAACCGACGGTGGTCAACAATGTCGAGACGTTGATGAACATCCCCTCGATCGTCTTGGACGGCGGCGCGGCGCACGCCAACCTTGGAACACATGGATCGAAGGGCCGCCGATTGTTCTGTGTGTCTGGAGCGGTCAAGGTGCCTGGTGTGTACGAGGTCGTGTATGGGATCACGCTCGGTGGTCTGATCGAGTTGGCCGGCGGGCTACGAGACGGTTCGGAGTTGCAGGCAGTGTTGCTCGGCGGTGCCGCAGGTGGTTTCGCCGGGCCAGACGACCTCGACCTCGAACTCACGATGGAGGTCACCCGTAACGTCGGATTGTCACTCGGGTCCGGCGTGGTGAAGGTGCTCGATCAGACGGTCGACCTGGTCGATCAACTGCAGCGGATCGCGGCGTTCTTTCGTGACGAGTCTTGTGGACAGTGCGTGCCGTGCCGGGTCGGCACCGTTCGCCAGGAGGAGGCAATCAATCGGCTCGCCAGTGGAGCCCGCAACGGTGATCTCGATCTCCTGCGTGACATCGGCCAGGCAATGAAGGACGCTTCAATCTGCGGGCTCGGCCAAACTGCCTACAACGCAATCGAAACCGCGATCGTCCGACTTGGAGTGTTCAGTCGTGCCTGATGTGGTTGGGAATCTGCAGATCACTCGGCGAATTACGTTGACGATCGATGATCGTCCAATCACCGTCCCCGAGGGCACCACGCTCCTCCAGGCGTGCCGAGGCGAAGGCACGGAAATCCCGACCTTGTGCTTCGGCGACACGATCACTCCCAAAAACGCGTGTCGCGTCTGCATGGTCGAGGTTGAGGGCTCACGCGTACTCGTGCCGTCGTGTTCGCGTCCGGTCGAGGATGGGATGGTCGTTCGCACGCACACCGACCGCACCGACCACGCCCGAAAGATGGTGCTCGAGTTCCTCGGGTCATCGGTCGACTTGTCGCTGACCGACCATGTTGCTCGGTGGAACGAAGAGTACGGCGCCGATCCGACGCGCTACGGCACCGACGCTCGTACCGTCGCCCAGCCGGTCAAGGTCGACAACGACCTGTACATCCGCGACTACGCCAAATGCATCCTGTGTTACCAATGCGTTGACGCCTGCGGCGAGCAGTGGCAGAACAGTTTCGTGATCGAGGTCGCCGGCCGCGGCTTCGATGCTCACATCTCGACCGAGTTCGAGGTCCCGCTTACCGAGTCAGCGTGCGTGTATTGCGGCAACTGCATTCAGGTCTGCCCAACCGGGGCGCTGATGTTCAAGTCGGAGTACGACATGCGCGAGGCCGGCACGTGGGACGAGTCACGCCAGACCGAAACCGAAACGATCTGCCCGTACTGCGGAGTCGGCTGCAATCTGACGTTGCACGTGCAAGACAACGAGATCGTCAAAGTGATGTCGCCGCCAGACAGCGCCGTCACGCACGGCAACCTGTGCATCAAAGGCCGCTTCGGTTTCCAACACGTCCAAAACCGCCCGTCCTAGCCGCCGCGGGCACCGCCGACACCTCAGATTGTGCCGGTTTGACGGCTCCACGAAAGTAGAACCACAACGTCGGGACGACGAAGGCGATGTAGGCGACGACTCTGATTCGTTCGGGATCGGAGCTCCAGCCGAACAGACCCTTGAGAAAGTCATAGGTCCAGCCGGTCGCCAACGGCCCGCTGGTGAGTTCCCAGACCGGCTTGCTGTACCAGGTGCCCTCGAATTCGAAGAACTCTCGGAACTCGTGGATGCCCTTGGCGAACAGCCCGGCAGCGAACAGGATCAGGAGCAGCCCTGTCCAGTTGAAAAACCTGCGGAGATCGATGCGATCGCTTCCGAGGAAGAACAAATACCCGAGGACAGCTGAAATCGCCAATCCGATCAGACCACCGATCACGACCTCCGTCCCGGACGCGCTCGCTGTTTCAGCGCTGATCAGGAACAACACCGTTTCGAAACCCTCTCGGGCGACGGCGATAAACGCGACAACAGTCAACGCTGTCGCAGATTTCTCGATCGCCGCATCGATCTTGCGATGCAACTCGGAGGCGATTCCACGTGCGTGACCTCGCATCCAGAAAATCATCCACGTCAGGACGGCCACGGCAGAAAACGCCAACGTGCCTTCGATGAACTGCTCCCACTTGCCTTCGAACTCCCCAACCGCCTTGTAAAAGATGACGCCAGTGATCACACACGCGACTGCCGCCAGCGCGCTACCCGTCCACACGGCATCGAGACGATCGCCGCGACCGATCTTTCGGAGGTAGGCGACGATGATCGCCAGGACGAGCGCGATCTCGAGCCCTTCGCGCAATGTGATGAGGAGACTTGATCCCATGGATCAATGTTAGGTGCACTTATCATCGTATGTCAACCTGACACTCAGACGCCGGCCGATTCACTTGATCGATTCGATGACGAGTTGTACCAGAGCGTCGAACCGAGCTTTCTGCAGCGATTGCACCAGAGGATCCGACTGATCTCCACCGATCGTCAATTCATCGACATTCAGAAACCGTCCTTGCGAGTTGATCACGAGGTAGGTCGTGACGTCGTCAGGTGCGAGCTGGTCGAGAAACCACAGACCTATATCTCCCTCCTGACTTGCGGCGACGCCGCTGACCACGATCGGGGTGCCATCGGGAAGCCATCCTTCCTCCTCAACCAGGATCTGTTCGGTCGCCGCGTCGCCACCGAGTAGCACATCGTCAACTCGGACAGTCACGATGCGGCTGATCACACCGCCCGCAGCAGGGTCGCCCACCAGCCGACCACGGACCGTCGACACGACCTCGCCGGTCACGATCAGATCGCTGGCGGCAACCATCTCGTCGAGCCCATCGAATTGGTAAATCGAGTCCGCACTCACCTCCAGCAAAGTCGTGGATGGAACACTTGGTGGAATCGTTGAGTCACCCGATCCGCGTTGCCACAGCAAACCGCCGCCGGCGAACACAACACATAAGCCAACCGGGATCGGCCACGGGAGCCAGCGTCGGGTGTTAGCTGTCACCGTCGGCATCACCTAGCGTCAACGTGACGCCGAGCAGGCTCGCCGTCTCGGTTCGGACCGTGCGCAACGGTGCCCGAACGGCTTCGTAAGCCGCTGTCGTCAGCACGGTGTCACTGACGTCTGCCAGCGGCGCAGGGATTGCCGTCACGGCCGCTCGCGCTGCCGACAGGTCGCTCGCCAATCGATCGACTGATTCGGCGCTCTGGATCGCCACCAGGTCGTAC
Source organism: Ilumatobacteraceae bacterium (assembly GCA_031422395.1). Classification (GTDB taxonomy): domain Bacteria; phylum Actinomycetota; class Acidimicrobiia; order Acidimicrobiales; family Ilumatobacteraceae; genus Ilumatobacter. The sequence continues at coordinate 20,332 of JANPLQ010000149.1, forward strand.
AACCCGGCAGCATCGGATCCGCCGTGCAAGATCAAATCGATGCTGTCAAGCACGCTTCCGATCTCGTCGAGTGACGTGTGCGCCGGACCGCTATCGACTTCGGCGTACTCGGCGGTTCCGCTGACCGCACCGCTGGCCTTACCAAGCCGCTGATCCCCAATATCCACCAGCGCAAAAATCACCCCGTTGACCGAGTCGTCGATGAACTGTTTCGTGTCACCGAGCTCAGCTGCACGCCATCCAAGCGCTGCATCGCTGGTTGCGCCGGCAACCAAGCCGGCTGCCGACAGCGCAAACGCGCACGCCCGATCGGTGACCTGATCGGCGCCGAACAGCACGAACTCGATCGAGCCGAGCCCTCGCTTGTCAGCACCAAGCGCGGCGACCGACTCGACATCGACCGGATCAGTTCCGGCTAGCAGGTCGATGACCTTTTCGAGGTCGGCAGGGAAGTCGATCTTCGACATCGACCGCAACTCCATGGGAGGGCCGAATCGAAACGCGCGTGTCAGGTTCCACGCCAATCGCGTCTCGCGCCATGCGACTTGTGTCGCCTCGAGCGAAGCGTCGTCCGATGGGCCAAGGCAGAGAACTTCGATCGCCGTTACCAACGACGTTGCGCTGGCGGCGAGCGCGTCGAAGGTCGGAACGATCACATCGTTCGTCAGTGACGACATCACGTCGTCGCGCGACACACCGGCTACGACCGGCACGGAGCTCGGCGGATCGTCGTCGTCGCCAGAACATCCAGCGATGAGCATCCCAAGACAGACAGACGCGATGATGACGACGCGATTCACAGTGACTCCAGGAATGCAACCAGCTGACGTCGTTCGACGGCGGTCAGCTCGCGAAACAGTTTCTGTGCAGCGGCCGCCTCGCCGTCGTGCCATAAGATCGCCTCGGTCAGATCGCGTGCGCGGCCATCATGAAGGAACCGTGTGTGATCGTTGACCTCGTCGACCAGACCGATCCCCCACAGCGGAGCGGTTCGCCATTCGGTTCCGGTGGCGTCGCCGTCTGGGCGATTGTCTGCCAGACCATCGCCCATGTCGTGCAGCAACAGATCGGTGTACGGACGGATCGTCTGCTCCGACAACTGTGCGATCTCACTCTCCCCTGTCACGAGCTGCGGTGAATGACACGAAGCACACCCGATCTCCGAGAACAGCTCCTCGCCGGCCTGCGTTTCAGCCTGACCGACCGCACGGCGGGCGGGCACGGCCAGCGTGCGAGTGTAGAACGTGATCCGCTGGAGTTTCGGGTCGTCGAGTTCGGGTGTGCCTCCGTCGATCGCCGCGGCGCAGTCGATCTCAACCTGGGTGCAATCCTGATTCGGGTTCAACGAGCTGGTGATCCCGATGTCGCCGTGAAACGCCCCAGCGTTCTGTTGATTGACAGTTGCCACGTTCGATTTCCAACCGAACCGTCCGACAACAAGTTGACCGCTCTCGTTGGGAACCATGTTGGGCCGGCCAGAAATCCCGTCGCCATTGCTGTCATCGGAGTCGGCGAGGGCGAGCAGCGTCGCCGCGTCGATCGCTTCGAGCAACCCGACACCGAACACCGCCGGCGCGACGCGGGGCGAGATCATCACATCGTCTGCGAGAGGTCCATAGCCGAGCTCGGTGATCGAATAGGTTGGACTCGACAGTGTGTACGTCGTGCCGTCGGCATAGGCACCTGGCAGGTCCGTGTACGTGATCTCGATGCGACCCTCAGGTACGACACCGTTGATCGCTCGGTCTTGGAGCTGACCGCCGTAGTTCGGGTCCGGCTGCGGAACGCCGTCAGCACCGGGGATCGACAACCGCAACAACAGACCACGCTCGGGATCTTCGATGCTGACAGGCGGTGCGCCGCGGCCGTCGAACGTGTGACACGACGAGCACGCTTGGGCGTTGAACATTGGGCCGAGCCCGTCGCGGCCGTCAGTCGATGCTGGCGCAGTTACCCAGTTGTCGTTGAAGAAGTTGTTCCCCACGGCAAACGCCCGATTGTCCTCACGTTCGAGACCCGGAACTGCTTGGCTGAACGCCGCATTGCCGTCGTTGAATACGGTTGCGTCGCCCCCAGATCGTGCCAATTCGCCGGGAGTCGCGGCGTTACCGGATACGAGTCGCGGGCCGTCATCTGTGCAGCCACCGAGTACCGTCGAAGCCGCAGCGACTGCCACCATAAGCACCCGCCACGGCCATCTCATACGGTGATCGAAATCTCGAGTCCCAGCGCTGCCGCCGCCTCGGCGAGCAGGACACCCTGATCCTCGATCGACACAATTGCAGCGAGCAGCGCGGCGTTGGCCGGGTCACCCTCCGGGGCCGCAATCATCTGCTCGAACGTAGCCGGAAACGATTCGGCCAGCGCGACTGATGCGTCGAGTTGGGAGCGCAGTCGCAGGTCGAGATCTGGGTCGACGGCTGCGATCAGGCTCGACGGACTCGGACCGCTGACGCCTGGGAACTCGGCGAGGTACACCATCCGAATTCCGGCAACATTGTTGCGCACGTCAGCGTTGGTGTTGTCGCTGAAGCACGAGTGTTCGTCTTCTTGATCCTTGGTTTCGAAGGCAACCGACATCCGTTCTCCGGCCAGCTCACCAGCCGACAGTGCACCGATTCCGCGGAAGATGTTCTGCACTGCGATCGTCGGGTCTGCGAGGAAGTCGGTTCGGTATGAGCCGTCGCCGGCGGCCCACTGGTCGGCGACGAAATCGAGGTCGACGAGCAGTTGATCGGCGAGCAAGCTCAGATAATGACCGCGACGAGCAGCATTCGGTTCAGTCGTGTAGTCGGTGACGGGGCGATTGCCTGGGCCTTCGGCTGAGAGATCTTGCCCCCACAGCAGGAACTCGATCGCGTGCCAACCGGTCGAAATGTTCGACTCGCCGCCGGCCTCGTTGGCCGCCACGAGCACGTCTGACCTGATTTCGGGGAACTCGACCGGGTTGTTGACAATTCCGGCAGTGGGGTCTCCGTCGACGTAGTCGACGTACGCCTCATCCATCGGCCAGGCGTTGAGTTTGCCTTCGGGGCCGTCTTCCGGGTCGTCAATCGGACCGTCGTAGAGGCGGAACGCCTCGGTCGGGCTGTAATCGTCGCGGGCGGCCAGCCACGCGTCCTTTGCGGCGGCCATCGCAGCGTCAGTCGGGTCGGCCAGAAACGCGGTGATCGCGCTCTGCATTGCCGTGGCCGATTCGATCGAGGCTGCATAGCTGCCGGCGACGAGATCGGCGTAGGTTGTGGCGACCGCCAAGAATTGTTCGCCTGCTGCGCCCGAGTCGCTACTCTCAACGGTCGAGTCGTCGCCACACGCCGACAGCGTGAGAACGATCACCGAGACAAATGAAACGACGCCATGGTATGCCCGCATATTGCTTCTCATAGTGCACACTAACTATCAGATGTTAGGTCGGCTTATCAACCTCCGGGCCAAATTGCAGGCTCCTGTCAGCGGTTCGTCGCTGGCTGGGTTTCGGATCATCTTCGGTGTCGTCGGCGTTGTGAGCATGATCCGACTGGTGGCATACGGTTGGATTGAAAGCCTCTACGTCGAACCCACAACGCACCTGCACTACCCGTACATGGATTGGGTGCCAGCTCCCGGACTCGCTGGGATGCGGGCACTCGTGGTCGTCGTGGCGATCGCATCTTCGGCGATCGCCGTCGGATACCACACACGGCTGGCGGCCGGGGTTTTCGTCATCGGATTCGGGTGGATCGAGTTCATCGACGCGTCGACCTACCTCAACCACTACTGGTTCATGACACTCGCCGGGCTACTCCTGGTCGTCGCGCCGAGCGCAACCTGCTTCGCCGTCAGGCCTACACCACAGACGATTACCTACGGTTGGGTGTGGCTGGTTCGGTTCCAAGTCGGAATTGTGTACGCGTTTGCGGGCATCGCCAAGTTGGATCACGACTGGCTCGAGGGGTTGCCGCTCAAACTCTGGCTACCCGCGAGATCCGACCTCCCACTGATCGGCAACCTGCTCGAACGGTCTGGAACTGCCTTAGTGCTGAGTTGGGCCGGCGCACTCTTCGACTGCACGATTGTCGCCTTCCTGCTCTGGAGGCGAAGTCGCGTGGCGGCTTGGGTGGCAGTCGTCGCCTTTCATGCGTGCACCTGGCTGCTGTTTCCGATCGGAGTGTTCCCATGGTTGATGATCGGTGCAACCACAATCTTCTTCCAACCGGATTGGTTGACACGTGTGACCGCACGATTCCGTTCCACGCTGCAAACCGTCGCCTCGACCGCAGCTCCGTCGCGCCGTCGGAGCACCCTCACCACGTTGGCGGCTGCGGTGTGGGTTGCCCTGATGTTGGCAATTCCCGCCAGGGCGTGGCTGATTCCGGGTGATGCCGAGTGGACCGGTGAGGGCTATCGATTCGCCTGGAACGTCCTGCTGACCGAGAAGGGAGTCGACGTCGAGTACCGAATCGTCGATCGGAACACGGGCGTTGTCACGATCGAGTCGGCGAGTTGGCTCTACACGCCATTGCAGTGGAAGGTCATGGCCGGCGATCCGGAGTTGATCCGCCAGACCGCCCACACGCTCGCCGCTCGACAGAGCAAACAGGGAATCAGGGTCGCCGTGTACGCCGACGTCTTCGTGTCGCTCAACGGTCGGCCTGCCGCCAGGCTGATCGATCCATCGATCGATCTCAGCGGCGAGCCATACCGCCCGTTTGGCCAACCGTGGATTCTTGCGGAACACGACTGAGTCTCAGTACAGGTTGCGGTTGGCGGCGTCGAGGTCGGCGTCGATCTCGTCGGCCGTGACGTCCACGAGTTTGAGTTGATCGTGGAGCGCGGCGCCGAGGGTGGCAAGACCCGACGTGTCCGGCCAGTACTCCGGCTTCCAAAGCTTGCCGCGGAGCAACGACCGGGCGCAGTGAAAGTACAGTTCCTCGACCGACACCTCGATCGCCAGCACAGGTGCTTTTCCGTCGACCGTGCACAGCGCAAGCGAATCAGGATCACACGTCAGTCGTGCCCGACCATTGAGGCGCAACGTGTCCTCTCGGCCGGGAATCACGAACAGCGTACCGACGCGGGGATTGGCGAGGATGTTTCGCATCGCGTCGAGCCGGCGGTTGCCTTTCCTGTCGGGAATCAGAATCGTGTGATCATCGAGCACCTGGACGAAACCGGCCGGATCACCACGCGGCGAGACGTCGATCCGGCCCCCAGGGTCGGCGCTCGCCAGCAGCACGAGTGGTGAACGGGCGATGAACGCCTTGGCATGCGGATCGATGAAATCCAACTGCTTGTCGGCTTTGCCAGGTTGTGGGCGGTAGATCGAAATGATTTCGTCAAGTTGCTGTTCGGTCTCGATGTAGTGGTGCAATGTCGGTCCCCCTCGGGTCAGTGTTCGGGTGATTGTCGCCTGCGGTTGTCGACCATTCGACGAGAATCCGCTCGCTCACGAACTTGCCGACGCCGACGTGGCGCCCAGCGATCTCGATCGTCAGCGTGCCATCCGGCGAAACTGCCGTGACGACCCCTGACACGCCGGGCCGCAGCGAGTTTTCCTCGAGAAACTCCAACAGGCCAGGGGTGAACTCCAACTCCTCGGGAATCCGGCTGACCATGAACGAGACGCCGACCTCATGTTGGCTCAGCGGGTAGGCCGAGGACTCGACATACTCGGACCCTGGAATCGGGTTGCCGTGCGGACATGTCGTGGGCGACCCGAGAAACGCATCGATCGCGTCCTCGACGTGAGGGCTGATGATGTGTTCCCACTTGCCGGCCTCGTGGTGCGCTTCGGCCCACGACAACTTCAAGACATCGGTGAGGAACCGTTCCGCCAGCCGATGTCGACGAACCACTCGCTCTGCCAGAATGCGTCCGTCGGCAGTCAGTGCAATCACGCGGCTATTGGTGATCAAGCCCTCGGCCGCGAGGCGCTTGATCATTTCGCTGACTGCAGGTCGGCTGATCTGGAGCCGTTCGGCGATTCGTGCCTGGATCAGCTCGACATCGTCCTCCGCAAGTTCGAAAATACACTCGCAGTACTCCTCGAATGCCGGATGATGCTCGCCGGCGGTCGACATTGCGATTGCCGTCATGTGAGCTGCTGCGCAAGGTAGTTGGCGTCACCGACTTGACGAATCGCCTCGATCTGAGCTTCGAGCCAGTCGATGTGCTCCTCCTCCGAAACGAGGATCCCTTCGAGCAACGCCCGTGACGTGTTGTCGGATGCGGCGACGCACGCCGCGATGCCTGTGTTGAGTCGCTCGACCGCCGCGTATTCGAGTTTTACGTCGAGCGCAAATTGTTCAGGGACGGTCTCCCCGATGGTCACCGGGTTGAGCCGCTGCATGTTCGGAATGCCGTCGAGAAACAGAATCCGCTCGATCACGGCGTCGGCGTGCTTCATCTCGTCGATCGACTCGTGTTTGACATAGTCGGCGAGGCGTACGAAACCCCAGTTGTCACACATCTTGGCGTGGATGAAGTACTGGTTGATGGCCGTCAACTCAGCGGCCAGTACCTCGTTCAGAATTTCGATAACTCCCGGGTCACCCTGCATCCGACCGACCCTAGACCGAATTCAGCGATCCAGTGAACTGACGGGCCGAATGCGGTGAGTGGGCGTGTCGTGTCAGCAGATTGCAAACGGTCGGCTCGCAGCCGCCACACATCGTTGCCGCACCGCAGGCGGCCTTCACCTCAGCCACCCAATTGTTGTTAAGGATACCTAATATTCCGAATCAAGGCGCGTGTATGTATCGTGAGGGGCATGCTATTTCAACGGGTCGGCGCGTTCGGAGTGACCGTGCTGGTAGCCACAGTGCTCGCAACCGCAGGACTGTCCGCATGCAGCAGCAGCGCCGATTCGGTGACGATCTATTCGGGGCGGACCGAGGACCTGATCGCGCCGATCCTCGAGGAATTCACCGAGTCGACTGGCATCAAGGTCGAGGTCAAGTATGGCCAATCCGCCGACCTCGCACTCTTGATCGAGGAAGAGCAAGCCGCAGGTCGAACCGACGTCGATGTGTTCTTGTCGCAAAGTCCAGGATCCGTCGGATACCTCGACCAGTTGGGCCTGCTCGAATCAGTCCCAGACGAGGTGCTCGGATTGGTACCGTCGGAGGTGCGAGACGACGACAGGCGGTGGGTCGGTTTCAGCGGTCGCCAGCGCGTACTCGTCTACAACACCGACGTGCTCGCCGAGAGCGACCTTCCCAGTTCCGTGTTCGAGCTCACGGGCGAACAGTGGAAAGGCCGGATCGGAATCGCACCGGGGAATGGTTCATTTCAAGACTTCGTGACTGCGATGCGCGTGTCGAAGGGAGACGAAGCGACAGCTGAGTGGCTCGCGGGGATTGCCGCCAATGATCCGTTGACGTACGAGAACAACACGGCGATTGTGGCGGCTGCGTCGCGGGGCGAGATCGAGGTAGGACTCGTCAACCACTACTACAACTACCGCGCCCTTGCCGAGGCCCCGTCTCAGACCACCGCAAATCACCAGTTCGCCGAAGGCGATCCCGGGTCGTTGCTCATCGTCACTGCGGCGGCGATCGTGGAAGGTTCAGACCACCCCACACAAGCGGCCGAACTGATCACGTTCCTGCTGAGCGAGTCCGGCCAGGCGTACTTCGCCCAACAGACCTACGAGTATCCTTTGGCGATCGGTGTCGCACCTCCTCAGAATCTCCCGCCGCTGACGTTTCAAGATGTCGGGGGGATCGACTTCGATCAACTCGGCGATGGCCTCGCCGGCACGCGCCAAATGATCACCGATGCCGGACTCGACGGCTAATCCAATTGGACCGCCGGTGACGACGTCGACTCGGGCGCGACAGATCCTCACGGGGTCGATCGGATTGCTCTTCGCCAGTCCGATGTTGTTCGTGCTGTGGCGGGCGATCACCGCCGATCGAACGTCGAGCGCCCAGTTCGACGACCTCATCGCACCGGCGTGGCGAACCCTGCTACTGGCGACGCTTGTGTCGTGTTCAGCAATGGTCCTCGGAACACTGTTGGCCTGGTTGTTGATGCGAACCGATCTGGCGGGACGGTCGGGGTGGCGGGTCGTCCTGATCCTTCCCGTCGTACTGCCGTCATTCGTTGGGGCAACCGCCTTTCTGGCAGGTCTCTCACCGGACGGATTCCTGACGTCGGCGCTCGAATTCGTCGGTCTCGATCCTCCACAACGATTTCGTGGCCTTGGGCCGGTCTGGATGCTGTTGACCGCCTTCAGCTACCCCTTCGTGTTGATGCCGGTCAGCGCCCGTCTGGCGACGCTGCGCCCAAGCCTTGACGAGAGCGCTCGGCTACTCGGTGCATCGCCGTGGGATTCGTTCATCCGGATCACCGTGCCACACGTTCGGGCAGCCGTGATTGGTGGCGGGTTGATCGTATTCCTCTATGTCGTCTCGGACTTCGGTGCGGTGCAACTGCTTGGCTACGACACGCTGACCCGTGTCATTTTCGCCACTCGGCAGGCAGATCGAGCGACGTCGTTCACCGCCGCCGCGCTCGTGCTCGCTCTGGCAACAACTGCACTCCTGCTCAGTCGAACAGTCGTCGGCGATATCGAGCCTGACACGGTGCAAACGATCCGAGTCGGAAAGCGCCATCACTTGGGTCTCGGTCAGATCCCGGCGTTGCTTGGATGCGGACTTGTCGCCGGAATCAGTGTCGTTGCCCCGCTCTCCAGCCTCCTCGTGTGGGCGGGCGGCGGGCTTCGCGACGGGCGGATCGACATCGGCGATCTGCTCACACCGACTGGCAACAGTGCAATCATGGGGCTCGGTGCCGCTGTGGTGACGCTCGGCGTCGTGGCGCCAGTCGCCGCACGCACCGTTCGCCGAGGCGACGCCGTGTCACGGTTGGCAGGCCTGGCGATCGTCGGTGGCTTCGCCCTTCCCGGGATCGTGATCGCCCTCGCACTGGCAGTGCTGACCCTCAACACTCCTGCAATCAATGCGCTGTATCAGACGATTCCCGTACTCGTCCTCGCCTACGTCATCCATTTCGGCAGCCTCGCCTTTGGATCGTCGCAGGACGCCGCCCGAGCAGTATCCCCGGTGTTGCGAGACTCGGCCCGACTGCTGGAGCCATCGGCCGTCCGTCGCCTGCTTCACATCGACCTGCCGGTGATGAGGACGGGACTCATGTCGGGCGGGGGACTCGTCATGCTGGCGGTGCTCAAAGAATTGCCGGCTACCTTGCTGCTGGCACCGATCGGGTTCCGAACCCTCGCAACCGAGGTCTGGTCGGCGTTCGAGGAGGGGTTCTACGCCGATGCGGCAGCGGCCTCGTTGATGCTGGTTACGGTGTCGGGTGTGCTCACGTGGTTCCTCGTGCTGCGACGGGTGGTAGCCCAGAGTGCTTGAGGTCGACAATGTTGACGTCAGTCTCGCCCACGTGACGATCGGCTACGGCGAAACTCCCGACGTCGTCCACAACGTGTCACTCACGGTTCCGGCATGCTCGACGACTGTCCTACTCGGGCCGTCAGGGTGCGGCAAGACGACCCTGCTACGAGCCATTGCCGGTCTCGAACGACCGCGCTCCGGCGTAATCTCGCTGCGACAACAGGTGGTCAGCGATGAATCGACGTGGGTGCCACCCGAGCGTCGCAATCTCGGGATGGTGTTCCAAGATCCGGCGCTGTTCCCTCACCTCACGGTCCGCGACAACATCGGTTTCGGGCTGCGGTCGCTCGAGCGTTCAGCGCGTGTGAGGCGGGTTGACGAGATGCTCGATCTCGTCGAACTCAACGACGTCGCCGATCGTCGGCCAGGTTCGCTGTCGGGTGGACAGCAGCAACGCGTCGCGCTAGCCCGCTCGCTGGCGCCTCGACCGGGCGTCCTGCTGCTCGACGAGCCGTTCTCGGCCCTCGATGCGTCGCTGCGCGTGCAGCTTCGAACCGAAGTCGCGACGATCTTGGCCGAGATCGGCGTGACTGCCGTGTTCGTCACCCACGATCAGGACGAGGCATTCGCGCTCGGCGATGCTGTGGCGGTGATGCGAGGCGGCGTGATCGAACAAGTCGGCCGCCCGGAAGACCTTTACCGCAGCCCCACGAATCCGTGGGTGGCTGGCTTTGTGGGCGAAGCCAACCTCGTCCGCGGCGTTGCTGATGGGACAACCGCCTTGACGACGGTCGGACCGATCGCCCTTCGCTCACCGACCGCGGGAAACGTCGATCTACTCGTCCGTCCCGAGTCGCTGTCGATCGTCGGGCCGGGTACTCACGGTGTCGTCGCCCGTGTGGAGTACTTCGGTCACGATGTGCGATACGAAGTCGTCGCCAACGACGGCGCGATGCTGGTCGTGCGTCACCAGGGCGACCATCGCGCGTCGGTCGGTGATCGAGTCGAACTCGCCCATCGCGGTGACACTTCATTGGCCTGGACCGCTGCCGACTGAATCCCGTTACCAATCAGTCGCCGTGCACCTTCGCTAACGAGTACGATCTGCTCTCGCAGGTGGACCGACAGGGGGGCACAACCGTGACTAGCAAGAAGGACGGCATCGCACGACTTCAGGGAGTGCCGATGTTCGCAGGGATGTCGCAGAAAGATCTCGCTCGAATCTGGGACCTCGTCAAAATCGTGCAGCACGACGCCGACCACCGTGTCGTCGCCGAGGGCCACAGCGGTGTCGGATTCCACTTGATCCTGAGCGGGGAGGCAGTCGTCGAGCGCAAGGGCAAGAAGTTCCCATTGGGACCCGGCACATTCTTTGGCGAAATCTCGTTGATCGATGGCGGCCCAAGAACGGCGACAGTTACGACCGTGACTCCGGTCGTCGCCGCCACACTCAGCGCATGGGAGTTCAAGACGATCGTCAAGAAGAACCCTGAGATGGCGTGGAACCTGCTCGTTCATCTCACCGGTCGACTCCGTAGCGAACAGTCGATCGCCACCAATCTGACTGCCTAAAGCCTCTACCGGTACTGACACGATCACGCTGTAATTGGCGTATGCGGTCGCGTTGGTTGCTCCCCCTCGTGCTGTTGGGGTCATTCGGTTGTGGTGGCACGGGGTCCGCGGCGACTCGTGAGTACACGCTCCATCTCCGCGCCCTTGATTCGAATGAGACGAGCACCGACAAATACGAGTTCGTCGCCGAAGAACCGATCGATATTCAAGTCGGCGACCGCGTGACGTTCGAAATGCTCAACGCCGGTCAACTGGCCCACAATTTTCGAGTCACCGATGCCCGCAGCAGCACGCTCGGTTTCGCCGACATCGTCGCACCAGGAAAGTCGCTGCAGGTCGTCGTCACATTCGAGGAACCCGGGCTGTACCGGCTGGCATGCGACTTCGACGATCACCTGACCAAGCACGACATGCAGGCAATCATCGAAGTGACCCTGTGAACCTGCGAAACTTTCCTTGATGGGACTCAGTATTAGCGTGATTGCCGCCTCGATCGGGCCTGGGATCATCATCCCTCTTGTCCTGCTCGGGATCGCCGCGCCCGCCGGATTCGTGTGGGCCAAGCGGCTGAAAGCCGGAGGCACCGCCGCCAGCGTCGAGAACGCAACAACGTCCGGAGCACGCCTGACCAGTGGAGCGTTGCGAGGACTGCCGGTACCGCCGTGGCGAGTGATTTATGAGATCACCGACGAAAAGCTTGGCGGGGTCGAGCACGTGTTGATCGGTCCGGCCGGGGTGTTCGCCGTGCAAACCTCGATGGAGGCGCTTCCACCCGCACGGACCGACGAGCCGACTGCACACGAGATCGCCGGTGCAGCGATCTTGCGTGGTGGGGTCGACGACGCGCTGCGACGTTGTGCGATGACGAGTGATCAACTCATCACGATCCACTGGGGGATCGGTGACGACGGCAACGCACCGTCGGTCGATGTCGCCCCGGGAGCGATCGCCGTAGACGGTCGGTTGCTCACCGAGTGGACCGCTTCGTTGGATCAGCGAACGCTGACACCCGCTCAAGTCGACCTGGCGTGGCAGACGATCACGACCGCGATCGGCCGTCCCGACCCGCTCATCTGAACAGATCGCGGCTCGAGTCGCGGATCACTGGTCGCATCGTGGCAGCGTCGTTCGGCTCCCAGGGGTAGCCGCGAACGACCGCCACCGGCACCCGGCTGGTGTTTCCCTTGACCAGTTCGGCAGCAGCCGCGATCTCGTCGGCAACGCAGATCTCCTGGACCCGAAACTCATGACCGTGAGGGTCTGACTGGCCGATGTAACTGAGCAAGGGGTTGAGCCCTGCAACACCGATGGCGATGTCGGTCTGACCTTCACGCCATGGCCTACCGAACGTATCGGTGATCACGACGGCGACATTCACACCGCGTTGACGGAACGTCTCTCGGACGCGACGGGCCGACTGATCGGAGTCGGCCGGGAGTGTGAGCACCCGGTCTGACGCTCCGCTCGATGATTGATCGACACCGGAGTTGGCGCACACGAAGCCGTGCCGCGTTTCGGTGATCAAGAC
>JANPLQ010000150.1:0-42913 GCA_031422395.1 Ilumatobacteraceae bacterium
TTGATATTGGGCGTGCCACACGCAGCGTGCCACTCGACATGTTCCGTGCCGTCGCCAAACGTGACGGCCACTGCCGACACCCCGGCTGCAACCGCAAAATCGCCTGGTGCGACGCACACCACATCAGATTTTGGCGCAACGGCGGCAAGACGAGTCTCGACAACCTGTATTGCTATGCGCCAGGCACCATCACTTGATCCACCGACCCGGCTGGCATTTGAAACTGCTCCCCGACGGCACCCTCGAAGTCACCAACCCCAACGGCCACACCCAAACCAGCGCACCCAGACCACCACCACACGCAACAATCCGCTTCCAAACGTGAACACCAGACAGACCCCGGGTAACCCTGACACCAGCGCGCCCCTACCAAAATAGAAACGGGAGCTCCGGCGGCGGGTGCGAGGGGCCTCGTTCGCCACTGAATGTCACTGTTGCCTCGCAACTCGCGAACGTACCTGTCGACTGCGAAGCACTACCGTGGGCGGTGCCGGTGGCATCGTCCACGGTGCCTACTGGGAGGTCGACGATGGTCAGTGACGAGTGGTCGTGGCGTTGGTGACGAGGGCCGCCCACGTGGTCGTGACGTCGATCGGAGCGGTCCTGCTGACGGGGTGCGGGCCACGCGGCGACGTCGATGATGCCCGTGGCGAGAGCGCTTCGGAACGGTCGGCGTCTGCCTCATCTCCGGTGCCGGCAACCGAGAACGTGACGCCATCGTCGGCCACGCCGCCCGTGGCTTCGACCGTCGCTGCGACCGATCCGGAGCCGGACAGCGTGCCGGTCGACCCGGCTGTGCTCGACGGAATGTTGCTGCACCTGCCTGACGCTCCGGAGGGGGGCCGGATCGGTGACGACAGCCATTGCGGAGGTGGTCTCAGCACCGAGGGCGGCAGTGACCCGTTCTTGGATCTTGTCGGTGAATCGGGTGGTGCGATGATCGGATGTTTCAACCAACTTGAAGCGCCCACTGTGTTCATCAACAGCCTGGTCGTTGCGTTCCCGAACGACGACCTCGCCACCCGTGCCATCTCACCAGCCGCGTTCGACGGGATCGTTCGTTACTACGGCCTCGGTTGTTGCACCGACGAAGCGCCCGGATCGGTCGAGGTGACGACCGGGCTGGGTGTTGTCGGGGTGCAAGCGGTGTCGGACTCGGATTCGGTAGCGATCGTCGGGTGGCGGTCGGGCAGTCTCGTCGGTGCCATCTCCGTCCTGCACATGGACCGCTCGGCCGGTGCGCTGACCGACGCACAAGGGCTGTTGGTCGTCCAGGAAGCTCGGATGCGGACGCCGGTCCCGGTTCCAAAAGACTTGGACGACGATCGGCTCGTCGAGTTGGAGGCCGCTCCCTTTCAGACGTGGTGGCTCGGCGATTCCTTCGCGCCGCCTGGGCTGCCGGCGATGGAGTTGTTCGCGACGTACTACCGGGACGGCATGGCCGAGCTCGACTACGCCGGCGTCCGCGTCGAGATCTTCAACCTCGCGGCGATCCCCGATGGAACCGTGTCGGCCCAGATCCTCGGCGTGGCTGACGATCTGTTCGACTCCCCCTGCACGGTGATCGTGCCGCTCGAGCGCCCGGATGGAAACGCAGCGCTCCTCGGCCGGGTCGTGCCCGACGAGTTTTTTGGGCCTCCGTCGCAGGCGCAGGGCCGTATCGGTTGGGGCTCGCTCGACGAAGACGATTGCCCCGAGGGTGAACCGAACGTGTGGATGGCAACCGTCCAATTCGGCGAGGATCTGCTGGTCCGGATCAATCCACCCCTCTGCTACAACTGCCTCTCCCCGCCCGACCGCGAGCGTCCATACAACCAACCAGATGGACTCCGAGCGGTCGTCGCAGCTCTCACCGCCTACGCCCATTGAACCCGCTTTCGGGCATGTCGCTCGGGGATCCGTCAAGTAGAGGACTCCGCTTGTCTGGGTTAACGTCAGAGTCGAGACTGTCTGTGAGAGGAGCGCACATGTCCGAGTCGAGGGCCAGGCCACGACTGCCTCCCCGCTGGTTCATCCGGCTTTTCTGGTTCACCCATCGTCGCGTGTACCGCCTGACGGGCGGCCGTTGGGGGCTGTGGCGGCCAAAACCCAACGGTTGGGGCGCAGCGCGTCTCACCGTGGTCGGGCGGCGGACCGATCGTTCCCACGAGGTGCCCGACGGCACCCATCGGCAGCCGGGGTCGAACGCAGCGTCATGGTCGGCTACTTCGAGGATGGGCCGAACCTCGTCACGATGGCGATGAACGGCTGGGGCGAGGGCGAGCCGGCATGGTGGCTGAACCTTCAGGCCCACCCCGACGCTCGAGTCGACCTTGCCGACGGGCCGCGGCTGGTCACCGGCCGGGCCGCCCGCGGCGACGAGCGGGAACGGCTGTGGTCACGGTGGCGAGAGATCGACAAGAACCTGGACGCCTACGCCACACGCCGCTCTACGGAGACCGCCGTCGTCATCCTCGAACCGCGGCCGTGACGCGTTGATATCAGTGGCCGCGGGCCTTCATCTACTGACCGGCGGTCGGCGCGAGTCGATCCAGACCGGGATCACGGCGGCGGCGTGGACGATCGTGATGAACCACCACACGCGCAACGCACCTGCCAGCAGTGCATCACCGCTCGCTTCGCCAAGCAACGACACGCCGATTGCAACGCCGATCGAACTGCCGACGCGTCGCAGCAATTGCGACACGCTGTTGCCGGCGCCGAGCATGTGACTGGGCAGCGCCACCAGCGCCGCCCCCGTTGTGACCGTGCCACACATGCCACTACCAAATCCGAACAGCAACGCCATCGGGAAGTAGCTACCCCAGAAGTTTGCGATCTCCGTGGCTGTCAGCGTCAACCATAAGGTCCCGGCGGCGGCGCTGAGCGCGCCGAGCGTGATCGGAAGTCGCGTCCCGTAGCGCACGACGAGTTGACCGCCGAGCGGGGAGCCGACCGAGGCCAGCCCCTGACCGAGGGCCAGCGCCAGCCCGATCTCGCGGACCGACCAACCCCACATCGTTCGCATCACGATCGGCGCCGTGATGTACCAACCGTAGAAGCCGACCTGCTGGCAGACACCGGCCGCCACGTTGGCGGAGAACGTCCGATTTCGGACGATTTCGAGATCGAAAAGTGGTGAGGTTGCCACGACCGAGCGCCACGCGAAGGCGGCCAGCAACGCCGCCGCGACTGCCCCCAGGGCAAGCGTGAGCGGCGACTGCCAACCCCACCGTTCGCCCCGCGCCAAGACGAGTACCGTCAGGCCAAGTGCGGGTGGTCCGAGGATGTAGCTGAGTCGATCGGTTCGCCCAGCAGATCGATCGCCCGGCTGGTCGACGAGCACGCCGCGACCGACGAACCACGCTGCGAAACCGATCGGGGCGACGACGAGAAAGCCGTATCGCCAACTGTGTTCGACGAGTAACGCGCCGGCGCTGGGCGTGAGCCACGCCGCCATCGAGCCGATTGTTCCCCACACCCCGATGACGACGGCGATCTTCTCCGCCGGGAACATCGGCAGCACGAGCGCCAGCGCGCCCGATGTCAGGAACGCGGCACCGATCCCCTGCACGGCTCGGGCGGCGATCACCAGCCAGATGTTGGGGGCGATCGCAGTAAGCAGTGCCCCGAAGCTGAACAGCAGCAGCCCGAACTGGAAGAAACGTTTGCGCCCGTATCGATCGCCGAGCCGGCCACCGACCAGCAGCAACGACGACTGCGCCACGAGGAAGGCGGCGGCGACCCACGCGATCGTGGCACGAGGGCTGTTGTCGAACGCCCGCTCGATCTCGGGGATCGAGATCGCGATCAGTCCTGAGTCGACGACGTAGAGGAATTGACTGGAGGCCGCAACGCAGGCAGCGATCCATGCCGCCCGCCGGATGGATCGATCGCTGTTCCAACGTTCCAGCACACGACTCGCCTCGTGTCCCCCGCTGCGCCCGCCCGACATCACCTCGGAAAGTCACTCACGACGACCTCCGGGTCGGGTACCTCCGCATACCGAATCGCCTCCGGTCCCCCGTTGGCGTCGATCACCGCCGCTCTCACGACTCGTGGTCCACCCCGGCGATGCCGATCATCTTGGCGGTCGCACTCGCAAATCGTGCCGATCCGCCGTTGATGCTGCGACCGGCATCGACGACCAGCGTGTGACCGTTGACGAGTCGGCTCTCGTCGCTGGCTAGATAGAGCGCCGCGTTGGCGATATCGATCGGGTCGGCGGCGATGCCGAACATCGACTTCGAACGTTCCGTGACGGCGGCAATGTTCGTGGGGTCACCCGTGACGGCGACCGCCGTGAGCGGCGTCGGGATCGTGCCGGGAGCAATCGCGTTGACCCGGATGCCTTGCGGCCCGAGTTCGCTGGCGATCGATTTCGTTAGCCCCACGATGGCTGTCTTCGATGCCGTGTAGGCGTGGGGCCCGAGGCCGCCGATCACGCCGGCGATGCTCGACGTGCTGATGATCGACCCGCTGTTGCGGGGCAGCATCACCCTGGCGGCGTGCTTGCAGCCGTAGAACACCGAATGCAGCAGCACGTCGATCGTCTTGAGCCACGCACCGGTGTCGGTCTCGGCGATCGGGCCGACGGCACCGATGATGCCGGCGTTGTTGAACATCACGTCGAGTTGACCCCATGTGTCGACGGCGAGCTGAATGGCGACGGCAACCTCGTCTTCGATGGTCACGTCGCATCGCAGGAACCGAGCCACTTCACCCAGCGACGACGTCAGTTCCTGTCCGCGTTCGACTTGCAGGTCGGCAACGACGACTCGTGCGCCCTCCTCGGTGAACCGTCGGACGGTCGCTTCGCCGATACCGCTTGATCCCCCGGTGACGACAGCCACCAACCCATCGAGACGATTACCCATCAGTTACTCCCCTTGTTTCGGTCGGTTGATCGCACGATCACTCGCGGATCATGCGTGACATCGTCTCGTGATAGTGGGCGATCTTGCACTCACGTTCGGACAGGATGTTCTCGGTGTACGCGCTCGACCGTTTCGTGCGGGCGAGCTGCTGATAGATCTCGATGTCTTCACCGACTACGACCTTGAGATGATCCCAGTGGGCCTGCATCCGCGCCAGGTAGTCCTGGTAGGCGGGGTCGTTCTCGTCGCCCGGGTACACGATTTCCCAGCACAGGAACTTCGTGCGGTCGACGTCGATCGGGATCGGATTGAAGACCTGGATGTGGTCGGGGTTGCAGTTGAACACGGTGTTCGGGAATACGACGTAATGACAGATCGCCCACTTCTGGTGATCCCAGTCCTCGGCGAGCTGATCCCGATGCTGGTACCGAGGGACGAAGCACATGTAGTTGTGGTCGTTGACGATGTAGAACGACGTATCGCGAGCCGACTTGGTCCATTCGGGCGCGACGTGGTGCAACGCAGCGGTGTGGTAGATCTCGTTGAAGCCGTCGACGATCGCCTTGTAGCTGACGGGAACCTCCCACTCGAGTACATCGAGCAGCACCATGTCGTCCATCCGGTACTGGCCGAGATCGGTCAGAATCTCGTCACCGATCCACTGTCGCAGGGGAACTGCCTTGTCCGGACCAGCAAGATTGACCCACACCCAACCGCCCCATTCGTCGGCAGCGACCGCCGGCGCCCGCACGCCTTCGAGGTGCTCGGCGCTGAAGTCCTGCTTCTCGGGAACCCCGACGAGCTTGCCTGTGGTGTCGTACACCCAACCGTGGTACGGACAACTGAACCGTCGGGCACCGCAACCCTTCCACTCGGTGACGAACGATGTACCGCGGTGCCGGCACACGTTGTGGAAAGCCGCCACGGAGCCGTCGGGTTGACGCGTGATCACCACGGTTTCGCCATGACTCTCGAAACTGATCCAGTCGCCGGCACCTGCCACCTCGCTCGATCGTGCCGCCAGCAACCAGGTCGTGTTCAGCACCCTGTCGCGTTCGAGCTCGAACTGCATCGGGTCGGTGTACGGCGATCGGCTGATCACGGTCGGCCCATAGTCGGGAACGTTCTTGACGGTCGGCCCAAGTCGGACCGGCACGTCACCTCGAGTCGGCACATGCACCATGTTCGTGATCTCCTCTCGCCCTCTACCCGGACCCTCTACCCGAACCTGCCCGGACCCCTCGCTGCACAACGGGAGCCTTATACATAACACTTGTGATATGTTCTCGTCAATGTCGGGGGACGATCGAGCCGAACTGACTGAGCTGATGCACCGCTTCGCGGCAGGAATCGACGAACGCGACTGGGTCAAGTACAGGTCGGTGTTCACCGACGAGATCGACCTCGACTACTCCTCGTGGCGTCCCGAAAGCGTCGGCCGATGGCGCGCCGACGATTGGGTGGCGAGAGGACTGCAGATCTTTCCCGGACTCACGTTCTCGCGTCACACGCTCACCAATCACGTCGTGGCGGTCGAGGGCCACGACGCCGTGGTGCGTGTGAATGTCTGCGCCGAACACGTGATCGTCGACGGAGACCGTACCGACGTCTTCACGCTCAACGGGTACTACAACGACCATTGCGTCCGCACCGACGAGGGCTGGCTGATCCGTGCCAAGCAGCTGATCGTGCAGTGGTGTACCGGCGACGATGACGTCATGCGCCGCGCACGTGAACGCGCTGCATCGCTGCTCGAAGGGAGTGCGTGATGGATCTTTCGCTGGCGGGCAAGACTGCGATCGTCACGGGCGGTAGTCGCGGGGTCGGACGTGCCGTCGTCGAACGGTTGTTGGCCGAGGGAATGCGGGTGGCGTTCTGCGCCCGCAACGCCGAAGGTGTCGAGTTGGCGGTCACCGAACTTGCCGTTCTCGGTGAGGTCACCGGTGCAGCGATCGACGTTGCAGACCACTCCGCGTTGACGAGCTGGGTGACACGTGTTGCCGGCCAGTGGGGCATCGATGTGGTGATACCGAACGCCAGCGCACTGGGCGGGATCTCGAACGACGTCGACGGCTGGAAGCGAAACTTCGACGTCGACCTGCTGCCGGCCGTGCTGACGGTCGAGGCGGCCTTGCCGTCGTTGCGGGAGCGCAGTGGGAGCATCGTGCAGATCGGCACGATCACCGCCGTCGAGTACCACCACTACCCCGGCGGCGGGATGAGCTACGGCGCCGTCAAAGCGGCTCTCGTGAACTGGATCGCCCAACTCGCCAAGGCCGAGGCAGCTAACGGTGTCCGCGCCAACGCGGTCTCACCTGGGCCGATCTTCATCGAGGGCGGCTCGTGGGATCGGATCCAACGCGGCAAGCCCGAGTACTACGCCGACAATCTCGCCCGCCAACCGTCAGGCCGGTTCGGCACCGCCGCCGAGGTCGCCAACGTGGTCGCCTTTCTGGCCAGCCCTGCGGCGTCGTGGATCACCGGTCAGAACGTGGTTGTCGACGGCGGCTTCACGCAACGAATCGGATACTGACGTGCCTCGCGTAGTCGATATCGAACAACGGCGCACCGATCTGATCGACGCCACAGCACGCCTGATCGCCCGCTCGGGGATCGAATCGGCGACGATGCGTGACGTCGCCGCCGAAGCCGGCTGGACGACCGGGGCATTGACGCACTACTTCTCCGACAAACGCGTGTTGCTGTTGGCCGTATTTCAAGACTCACTCGCTCGCCGGCGGCTGTTGCGTTTCGATCTCGAATCACTGGATCCGAATGCCAAACTTCGAGCGGCGCTGCACGGCGTACTCCCGATCGACGACGATCACCGTCGACATTGGCTGGTGACGATCGCCTTCACATCGACCGCCACGGGCGATGCCGAACTGGCCGCCGCCCAACAAGACGCGTACCGCGAGTTCCGCGCTCGCATGACGTGTCTCGTCGACGCCGCCAAGTTGGCGAGTGATCGGCAGGCCGAGGCGTTGGCCGAACAACTGATCGCGGCCGCCGACGGGATCGCTATCCAGGCCCTGTTCGACACCGAAACGTGGCCAGCCGAACGCCAACACGCTGTGCTCGATGTCATGATCGGTCGACTCGTCCTTCGCTGACGAACGGTCGATACCACGTTGCGACTGCATGCGTGACACGATCACAGCACACACTTCGATCTGGGGGAGAACCACATGGGCAAGCCGACGTTCGGGATTTTCGATCACATCGAGGGGATTCCTGGCACACCGACAGCCAAGCTGCTCAAGGATCGACTCGATCTGATTCGCATGGCGGACCAGGCGGGGTTTACGGGATTCCACCTCGCCGAGCACCACGGCACCGACTTATGCATGGCACCTAACCAAGAAGTCTTCATCGCCGCCGCGTCGCAGATCACGGAAACGATTCGGATGGGCCCGATGGTCAAGATCCTCCCGTTGCATCATCCGGTGCGGATCATCGAAGACATGTGCGTCGTCGACAACCTCACAAACGGCCGACTCGAATTCGGCGTCGGACGCGGCGTGGCGCCGATCGAGCACTACTGGCTCGGCAGTAACTGGCCCGAATCCACGGAACGTTTCGAAGACATCCTGGGGATCATCTGCGATGCACTCGCAACCGGCGAGATCAGCAGCGCCAACTCGAAGTTCTTCGATTTCCCGACGATGCCGATGTCAACCAAACCGGTCCAGGAGCACATCCCGTTTTGGTATCCCGGTAGTCCTGTCATGGCCGGTCGCCATGGGATGAGCTTGATGTGGCCCGGCCCGATCAATCGAGAGGTGTACGACCTCTACGTCGAAACATGGAACGCCCACAAGGGCGACACCGCTCGGATGGATGGCCCCAACTCGGTCCCGAGGGTCGGCTGCACGATGATGCTCTCGATCGCGCCGACGGAAGCAGAGGCGATCGAAGTCGCGACGCGTGGCGTCAACGGTTTGATGAGGCGCGCCAACGCCGTTCATCAATGGGACGTCGAGGTGCTCGGCGAGCAAGCCGCCGACGCGGCTCTGATCCCGCTGCGACGGATCGCCGCTCACATCTACGACTCGATTCCCGCTGGCGCAGGAACCGCATCGCAGATCACCGACCGCTTCGGTGCGATTCTCGAGAAGGGTCTGACCGACTACATCGTGTTCCAGATCCCAACAGGCGACATGACCCTGGAAGAAGCCAAGCGCACGATGGACATCTTCTGCAGCGACGTCAAGCCGATCCTCGATGCCGCCTGAGGCCGAATTCAGCCAACGCCGGCCCACTGACTAACGTCCTCGACGTGAACGGGGATCTTGCACGACACATCACCGACGTCGTTCGCGCGGCGGCCGCATCCGGCCAGGCGAGTGCCATTCAGGCCGCACTGGCGTCGGTCAAGCCGGATGACCTGGCCGACTTCTTCCATGCCAGCCTCGCCGCCGATCCGGATGTCGAACCGCTCACAGTCGGACTTCCGGCATCGCCAGGGGCGGCAAGCGGTCGCATCGCGCTGACATCGAACGATGCGCTGGCGGCTGGCGATTCGGGCCGAGCTGTGATCCTCGTTCGGTCGGAGACCACGCCTGACGATGTGCTCGGTATGCAAGCCTCCCGCGGGATCCTCACGGCGCGTGGCGGGATGGTGAGTCACGCTGCCGTGGTTGCCCGTGGTTGGGGGATCCCAGCCGTGGTCGGTGCCGCAGAGATGATCATCGAGGGTGACACGGTCACGATCGGTGAAGCCGTGCTGCGTGCCGGCGACGAGATCACGATCGACGGCAGCACCGGCAACATCTACCTCGGTGCCCTTCCTACGACAGGGACCGATGCACCGCCTGAGCTCGACATCCTGCTGGCGTGGGCCGACGCCGTGAATATCGGGACCGTTCAGGTGCGTGCCAATGCCGACACCGAGGGTGACGCCAGCGTTGGTCGTCAACTGGGTGCATGTGGAATCGGTCTGTGCCGGACCGAGCACATGTTCCTCGCCGCCGACCGACTTCCGATCATGCGGCGTTTCATCCTCAGCGATAACCCAGAAACCGATGCGGCAGCCTTGGCAGAGCTCGAAGTCGCCCAAACAACCGACTTCGAGACGCTACTCGAAGCGATGGATAGCTTGCCGGTCACGGTACGGCTGCTCGACCCACCATTACACGAGTTCCTGCCGAACCAGATCGACCTGGCGACTCGCGATGCGCGTGGCGAACTCGATGCCGAGGGATTGGCCGAACTCGCCGCTGTTCGACGGTTACACGAGGCGAACCCGATGATCGGCACCCGCGGCGTGCGGCTCGGAGTCGTTCGGCCGGGGCTCTATGAGATGCAGGTCAGGGCCCTATGTCAAGCGGCCGCCAACCTGTTTGATCGCGGCAAGCGCCCGCACGTCGAGATCATGATTCCGCTCGTCGTCGACGCCGAGGAACTTCGGATCGCGCGCGGCTGGGTGACCGGCGTGCTCGACGAGATCGGCCATCCGGAGTTGGCGTCCGACGTGGTGACGATTGGTGCCATGATCGAGACGCCGCGGGCTGCGCTGATAGCCGGCGCGTTGGCTGAGTATGCCGACTTCTTCTCGTTCGGCACGAACGACCTGACCCAGATGACGTACGCGTTCAGCCGCGACGACGTCGAGTCACGATTGTTACCCGCCTACCAGGCACAAGGAATCCTGCCGGCCAATCCATTCGCCGTGCTCGACCAAGACGGCGTTGGGGCGTTGGTGCGGATCGCTTGCAACGCAGCAAGAAGCGCCAAGGCCGGCATCAAGCTCGGCGTGTGCGGCGAGCACGCCGGCCATCCCGATTCGGCCAACTTCCTCGTTCGGCTCGGCGTCGACTCCGTCAGTTGTTCGCCGTTCCGAGTGCCGCTCGCTCGGCTGGCGGTGGCACAAGCCCTGCTCGACTGCGGACGAGTCGACATCGCCAACGTCGATTTCGGGCTCTCCACACCAGTCGCAACTGAACCGGCGGCGGCGATCGAGCACGGGGCGTTGATTGTCGACGAAGCGCTCGTGCTGCATGTGCTACGAGTGCGCGGTTTCGTCACTCCGACTGGTTTCATCGAAAGCATCGGGACCAGCGCAACCGATCTGCTCAGCCCGCTCGTGGAAGCAGGGTTGGTCCGCTATATGGAAAAGCGTGACATGTACGGCCTGATGCCGGCCGGGAAGGAGCGTCACGAAGCGCTCCTGGCCGGGTTCGCTCCCGAAGCGGTGCGCTCGGGCTTGCACCATCACTACGAATCATTTCTTGGCCTCAACGAACGACTCAAGCAACTGTGCACCGATTGGCAGATGCGTGGCGAGGCTCCGAATGATCACTCCGATACTGCCTACGACCAGGCCCGTATCGACGGACTGGCGGCGTTGTGCGTCGAGACGCAGCCGGTGATCGAGGGCTTCGCCGATGTGGTCGCCAGAATGAGCCGGTACGGGGGGCGCCTGACCGAATCAATCGAGCGGCTGTGCGCTGGGCGGACGAACATGTTCACCGGTGTGATGTGCGGTTCGTTCCACGACATCTGGATGGAACTGCACGAGGACCTGATCGTTCTGCAGGGCATCGATCGGGTCGCCGAAGGCAGCTTCTGACGTCAACCTGCTTCTGGGTCAACTTGTGTTTTCGAGCACCAGCAGTCCGTTGTGTGTGTTGGAGGTAGGAACGTGGGTGGCGCGGTAGATCTCGGTGACGTGCTCGTCGAGTGCGCCTCGCATGATCAGCCACATCACCAACTCGATGCCCTCCGAACCCGCCTCACGCAGGTATTCGATGTGCGGAATCCGTGCCGCCACTTGCGGATCGTTGACAAGCAGGTCGAGAAATCGTGAATCCCAGGCGGCGTTGATCAGGCCGGCTCGTTGGGCCTGCAACTGGTGCGACATGCCGCCGGTACCGAAGATCACGATGCGCTCGTCGCCGGGGAAGGACTCGACGGCACGCCGGATCGCCTGCCCGAGCCTGTAGCAACGATTACCCGTCGGTGGCGGGTACTGCACCACGTTGACGGCCAACGGCACGACGCGACACGGCCACGCCTCTGGCTCACCGCACATCACAGACAGCGGCACGGTGAGACCATGGTCGACCTTCATCTCGTTGACGAGCGTCATATCGAACTCGTCGAGGATCAACGACTCCGCCATATGCCAGGCAAGATCCGGGTAGCCAATCACCTCGGGAACCGGACGCGGGCCGAACCCTTCGTCGGCGATTTCGAATCGTCCCGCCATCCCGAGCGCGAACGTCGGCACCATGTCGAGCTCGAACGCGCAGGCATGATCGTTGTAGACGATGATCGCCACGTCGGGTTTCGTGGCCGCCATCCATGCACGAGCGGGTGGCAGCTTGGCGAAGTACGGTGCCCAATAGTCACTGCCGGTCATGCCCTTGTCGATCGCCGCCCCGACGGCAGGGATGTGCGACGTGCCGACACCGGCGACCAGCTCAGCCATGCGCGACGGCCTCCTGTTGTTGGGCCAGGCGACTGCGGTTACCTTCGATCGATCGGCCGCCGGCGACCATCATCGCTATGTATTCCTGTTCGGTGACACCGGTTTGTTTGGCGGCCAACTGCTGGAACGTCATCCCGTCGAAAGCCGCCAGTTTGAACGTGTAGTAGATGTTGCCGCCGAGCTCCAGCATTCGGATCCAATGCCGCTCCAAGACGGCCTGGCGCTGCTCGGCCGTGAGTCCGAATCGATCGAGATAGGCGGCCTCGTCGGCACGGAACGCAGCTCGATTCTCCGGTTGGTTGAGCGACATACACATCGAGTTCAGGGGGTAACCGGCGCGACTCCGACGACCGTCGAACACGAACGTGCCCGGAATGTCGTCGTAGTCCCTCGGCGGTGCAGGATCGCTCACGTCGGTCATCGTAGGTGAACGTCGAGCTCACCGAGAATCTGGTCGGCAACCTCACTCGGCGTGCGGCGCTCGGTATCGATCTGTTCGAACGCGGCGTAGGCCTCTGCTCGTTCGGCCAGCAGGGCACCGATTCGCTGGCGAACATCTGACCCAGCCAGCATCGGTCGCTTTAGCACCGAGCCCGTTGGCGCAACCCGATACAGGATCGTGTCGACCGACGCCGTAAGGCAGAACACGCGACCCGACTTGCCCAGAAATTTGGCGTTGACCGCATCGACCATCATTCGACCGCCTGTTGAAATCACGAGACCGGTCGATTCGGCAAGCTCGGCGGCTACTTCGCGTTCGATCTCCCGGAAGGTGCCTTCGCCGTGCTCGGCGAAGATCTCCGGTATCGGCCCGTGCCGAGCTTCGATCAACGAGTCGGTGTCGACGAACTGATACCCGAGGCGTTCAGCCAACAATCGTCCGACCGTCGACTTTCCAGTCCCCATGAACCCGGTCAACACGACATTGAGCACACCCACCAGTGTTACAGATGGTGTCTGAAACCATCTGTAACACTTACTGTCGGATCTATGGATGATGCGATCTTGCCTTTCGCGATTGCGATTCCCGACGAGGTGCTTGACGATTTGCGGCAGCGCTTACGCAACACCCGATGGCCCGATGCCGAGGTAGTCGACGACTGGTCGCAGGGAATCCCGCTGGCATACGTCCAAGACGTTGCCGCGTACTGGGCCGACGAATATGACTGGCGCGCACGCGAGGCATTGCTCAACCGGTTCGATCAGTACACAACCACGATTGACGGATTGAATCTGCATTTCGTGCACGTTCGGTCGCCGCACGAGAATGCCGTGCCACTGCTGCTCACCCACGGTTGGCCGGGTTCGATCGTCGAGTTTCACAAGGTGATCGAACCGCTCACGAATCCAACGAAGTACGGCGGCGATGCGGCCGATGCCTTCCATGTGGTGGCCCCATCGTTGCCCGGGTTCGGGTTCTCCGGCAAGCCGATCGAAGCCGGATGGGGCGTCGATCGAATCGGTGCCACGTTCATCCAATTGATGGCCCGGCTCGGCTACGACCGGTACGTCGCCCAGGGCGGCGACTGGGGTTCGGCGATTACATCGGTGATCGGGTCGACCGACCCTGAGCATTGCGCCGCGATCCATCTCACGCTGGCGATGTCGACCCGCCCGACGGGCGCCCCGGAGACGCCGGAAGAGATCGACGCGTTGGCAAAGGTGGAGTACTACGTCAAATGGGATTCGGGATACTCGACACAACAGAAGTCGCGCCCGCAAACCGTTGGGTATGGACTGTCTGATTCGCCGTCAGGACAGCTCGCCTGGATCTTCGAGAAGATGTGGGCCTGGACCGACTGTGACGGCCACCCCGAGAATGCCCTCACACGCGACGAGATGCTCGACAATGTGATGCTCTACTGGGCGACCGGTTCAGCGACCTCCTCGGCACGGATCTACTGGGAGAGTTTCGGCCGCGGCTCGCGCCCGGTCGTGACTGTTCCGACTGGCTTCGCCGTGTACCCGAAAGAGATCGTGCCACCGATCCGAGCCTGGGTCGCCAAGTTGTACCCCAACGTGGTGCACTGGCGCGAATACGACAAAGGTGGCCACTTCGCCGCCTTCGAAGTCCCCGAAACCTTCGTCCAAGACCTCCGCGAGTACTTCCGAATCGTGCGTTAGGCGTTCAGGAAGTCCGATGACACTGATCTCGCCGGAACAACTCATCGATCAACTGGACGATCCCAACATCGTCGTCTGTGATGTTCGCTTCTATCTGATGGATCACGATCAGGGTCGCCGCGAGTACGACCACGCACACGTGCCCGGAGCGGTGTTCGTCGATCTCCACACCGAGCTTGCGGGCGGGCCGGGCGGCGGGCGTCACCCGTTACCGACCGTTGCCGACTTCGCGGAAGTGCTCGGGCGACATGGCGTCACTCCCGATTCACACGTCGTTGCGTACGACAGCGCGGGCGGTGCGATCGCGGCGCGGCTGTGGTGGATGTTGCAGTCGATCGGGCATCTCCGAGCGGCAGTCCTCGACGGCGGCTTCGGAGCGTGGGTTGCCGCCGGGCTCCCGGTCACCGCCGAACTTGCATCGCAAACGTTCAGCCACTATCCGACGCCTGACGGATGGACCGGAATTGTCGATGCCGAGGATGTCGCCAACACCAGTGCGACCGTGATCGATTCTCGTGCCGGCGATCGTTACCGCGGTGAGATCGAACCAATCGACTCGCGTGCCGGCCACATCCCAGGGGCAATCAATCGCTTCCACGCCGACAACCTCGGAGCAGACGGTCGCCACCGAACAGCCACTGAACTGGCGGACCGGTTCAGCAACATCGGATCGAACGCGATCGTGTACTGCGGCAGCGGCGTGACCGCCTGCCACAACCTGCTGGCGATGGAACTCGCCGGCATCAACGACGCCCGTCTCTACCCCGGCTCATGGAGTGAATGGTCGAGCGACCCAACCCGCCCAATCGCCACCGGCAATCAACCGGACGCCGACCGGATCGACGCAATCATCAACCAGATCGACCATGTCCCGATGTTGAACAACCTCACCGAGGAAGACATCATCGGCTGGGACGAGCACGGGCTGCCGACATGAACCACGACTGACCTGTTCGACTGGTCAGGCGGAGCCGCCGGTGATTTCGATGTTTTGGCCCGTGACGTACGACGAGTCGTTGCCAAGCAGGAACGCAACGACCGAGGCAACCTCTGATGTCGACCCATACCGTCGCAGCGGCACCATGTCGATCATCTGGTTGGCAACAGTCTCGGGATCGGTCGAGTAGTACTGACTTGCGGCAGCGGCTTGCTGGGCGACTTGGTTGTCCCACATTTTGCCTGGCCCGATGAATGCCGGAGAGATCGCGTTGCAGCGAATTCCGTGCGGAGCCAGATCCTTGGCGGCGCTCTTGGTCAACGAGATCACGGCACCTTTCGAGGCGGAATAGGCGACCATGTTCGGGGCCCCACCGACTCCGGCCATCGACGCCGAGTTGACGATCGACCCGCTGACCCCGCCACCAATCATTGCCGTGGCGACATGTTGCAGCACCTGCATCACACCAATCACATTGACTTCGAGAACCTTGCGGGCATCGTCGGAGGGATAGTTGGGGACCGCCGTGAACCTGCCCTGGTAACCGGCACTATTGAACAGTCCGGTAGGCACCCCGAACTCGGCGCAGCAGGCAGCGACGGCGACACCGACCTCGACGTCACTGGTGATATCGAACGTGCTGACCCACGTATCCGCACCCGCCTCCTCGACGACCTGATTGGTCGCCTTCAGCGCCAGTTCGGCTGCCGGATGGTCAACCAAAGCGAGCCGCCACCCATCGGCCGCCAGCCTGAGAGCTGCGGCGCGACCGATGTCACCGGCGGCGCCCGTGATCATTGCGATCCCTGTCACGTAGCGGCACCTGACGCCAGTCGGTCTCCTTCGGGTTTGAAAAGGTGCAACGCGCCACCGATCGAATAGGACACATTCTCACCTGCGTGGCCGGCGAAGGGAGCCGCGACCTTGGCGACGATCGGCGTAGCTGCACCTTGATGGTCGACGAGTAGGTGGACGAACACCTCCGAACCGAGATCCTCCACCGTGCGAATTCGCGCATCGCCTTCGCCGTGGCCGAGTCGCACGCTTTCCGGTCGAAAACCGATCACCACACTGCCCACGCCAGACGCCAGAAGCGCAGCCCGACTGTGTTCGTCGAGATTCACCGCTACGTCTCCGATCCGGACCCCGCCGTCGACAATCGACGTAATCAAATTCATCGCCGGCGAGCCGATGAAACCTGCGACGAACAAGTTAGCCGGCTCGTGATACAGCACGCCCGGAGGGTCGCACTGTTGCAGGATCCCGTCCTTCAGCACAGCCACCCGATGACCCATCGTCATCGCCTCGACCTGATCGTGCGTGACGTACACGGTCGTGACTGCAAGCCGTGCCTGAAGCTCGGAAAGCTCTGTGCGGGTCTGCACTCGTAGTTTGGCGTCGAGGTTCGAGAGCGGTTCATCCATCAAATACACCTGCGGGCGGCGAACAATCGCTCGGCCCATCGCAACACGCTGACGCTGGCCACCTGACAGGTTCTTGGGCTTGCGGTCGAGATACGGCTCGAGGTCGAGCACGCGGGCAGCTTCCTTGACTCGCTCGATCCGCTCCTCTTTCGGAACACCTGCCTGTTTCAACGCGAAACCCATGTTCTCGGCGACCGTCAGTTGCGGGTAAAGCGCATAGTTCTGGAACACCATGGCAATGTCACGATCGCGGGGCCGGATGTTCGATACGTCGCGATCGCCGATGTAGATCTTCCCGCCGTCGAGCGCTTCGAGCCCAGCCAGCATGCGCAGGGCGGTTGACTTTCCGGAACCCGAAGGGCCGACCAGCACGAGCAGTTCGCCGTCGGTGATCTCCAGATTGAGTAGGTCAACTGCCGGGCGCGGCGTGTTCGCATACAACCTGGTGGCGTTCTCAAACCGAACGGAAGCCATATCTTCGATCCTTCTCGATTCCTGCTCGACTACTTGCTCGACTACTTGCTCGACTACTTGATCGCACCCATGGCGAGGCCACGGATCATGCGCTTCTGGGCGATCCAGCCAGCGATCACAACCGGCAGGCTGGCGATTACCGAGGCGGCTGACAGTTTGGCGAGGAAGTTCTCCTTCTCGCTGATGTTGGTTGTTACCCAGATCGGGATCGTCGACGAACCGGCGGAGTTCAACTGCAATGCGAAGAAGTACTCGTTCCACGCGAAGATCATGCATAGCAGCGCCGTCGCCGCGATGCCAGGTGAAGCAATCGGCAGGATTACGGATTTGAGTTGCCCGCGTAGTCCGGCCCCGTCGATCTCGGCGGCTTCGATCAGTTCGCGCGGTACCTCCTGGAAGAACGACCGAAGCATCCACACTGCGAGCGGCAGGTTCATCGCTGTGTACAAGATCACCAGAACCGTGCGAGTTCCCAACAGGTGAAATTCCTTGGCCAAAATGTAGATCGGCAGGATCGAGGCAACCATCGGCAGAAACTTCGTCGAAATAAAGAACAGCAACACGTCGCGCCACTTCTTGACCGGCTGGATCGCCAGCGCATACGCAGCTGGGATCGCCATCACCAGCACGATCACGGTCGACACCAACACCACGAATGCCGACGTAGAAAATGCCTGACCGAACGACAAGATGCCTTGCGTCGACTCGGTCACCTCGCGGTAGCGATCGAGCGACGGTTCGAAGAAGATCTTCGGGTCACCGATAGCGTCAAGTTCTTCCTTGAAGCTGCTGATCACGACCCAGAAGATCGGAAAAAAGAAAGCCAAACTGACGATCCAGGCCAGCGTTGCGAACGCAACATTGACCCATCGCCGTTCGCCGACTCCGAGCTGAGATGCCATTAGACCACGTCCTCACCTTCGAGCAGACCGGACAGCAAGCGGAGTGAGAGGTTGGCGATGATCAGCGCCGCCAACACGACGACGATCGAATACGCCGAGGCGCGACCGAACAGCCAGCCACCACCGATCGAGCGTTGGTAGACGAAATAGGGGACGTTGGTCGAACCCGGGCCGCCACCCGTCATCACGTCGATGTGGTCGAATGCCTGAACGATGTAGATCGTACCGAGCAGCGTGCCGAGTTCGAAGTAGCGCCGCAGGTGCGGGAGGGTCAGCTGGCGAAACACACCAGCCGCCGAGGCACCGTCGACCTTGGCTGCCTCGAGTACGTCTGCGGGCTGACTCTGCAATCCAGCCAACATGATCAGCATCATGAACGGCGTCCACTGCCAAACGAGCACCGTCACGACAGAGGACGTCGGGTGTTTGGAGACAAACTCGATCGGTTCGATGCCGACCTGTTCGAGCAACCAGTTCAAGACGCCATAGAGGCTGTTGAACATTTGCAGTTTCCAGATCAGGGCGGCGACCACCGGCATGATCAGGAAGGGGGTGATCAGCAGCGTGCGCAGGAAGCCCTGACCGAAGAACTTGCGGTCGAGCAGAATCGCGAACAGTGTGCCGAGCACGAGCGAAATCAGAACGGCCGACACCGTCATCACGATGGTGACGAGAGCGGCTTCACGAAAGAACCGGTCTTCGCTCGTGAACAACCGGGTGTAGTTGTCGAGCCCGATGAATGTGCGTGGGGTTGGCGGGTTGATCTTCCAGCTGGTGAGGCTGTACCAGATGCTCATCACGAACGGAATCTGGGTGATCAGCACCGTAAAGATCAGTGCCGGAAGCAGCGGCAGGCGCCGACGCCATGGCTGTTGGAGTGCGGAACTTCGATTCTCCTCAGCCATGACGTCAGATACCTCCCATCTCAATCAATAATGACAATCATCAACAACGATCAACAACAATCAGCCAGTTGACACCTGTGAAGCGATGTCCTGGCAATCAGCCAGGGCGGTGTCGATATCGGTCTGACCAGCGATCACGCTGGAGAACAACTCGGTGCACTGGTTACCGACATCCTGGAACTCCGGAACGCCGACGTACTGCACGCCGGGCAAGCCTGGGCGAGGCTTGGTGCCAGGGTTGTCGATCGGTGCCGCAGCCATCGCATCAAGGGTCGGCTGGGCGAACGCCGCAGCAGCCTCTTGGTACTCAGGGATCGCATACGTCGAAGCGCGGGTGCCCGGAGGAATCCCAGCCCAACCGCCAGCGATCAAGGTGCCGGCCTGCTTGAGGTAGTCGGGACCGGTTGCGAACGAGACGTACTGCCATGCCGCATCAGCATTCGCCGTGGTCTTCGGGATTGCCAGCGCCCAACTCCACAGCCAGCCAGAAGCCTCAGTCACTTTCGTCGGTGCCAAGGCGTAACCGAGCTTGCCCTTGATCGGGCTCGTGTCACTCTCGAGGTTGGAGGCGGCGACGGTGGCGTCGTACCACATCGCAGCTTTGCCGTCCATCATTGCCTTCGTGCACTCGTTGTACGAAGAGTTGGCTGCGTCCGGCTCGCCGGCCGTGGCCAACAGGTCGACGTAGAAGCTGAGGGCTTCCTTGAACTCTGGCTGATCGACCTGTGCGGCCCCGATCGAACCGTCTTCGTTGGCGAGCCACCAGGTGCCACCGAACGTGTTCAGCACCGTCGTGAAGGCAGCACCCAAGTCACCCCAACCCGGCTTGCCACGTAGGCAGATGCCGGCCATTTCGGGGGTGTTGACCGCCTTGGCAATCGCTGCCACTTCGTCCCAGGTCGGTGCCGCTGGCATCGTCTGGCCAGCCGCTTCGAGCACGTCCTTGCGGTACATCAGGAACGACGACTCGGCATAGAACGGTGCTGCGTAGAGCTTGCCGTCAGCCGACAGCCCACCACGAACCGATGGAAGAATGTCGTCGAGCTGGTAGGTGGGATCGGCGGTTGCCAACGGGGTGAGGTCGGTGAGTAGGCCTTGAGCCCCGAACTGCGGCGTCTCGAACATGCCGATCATCATGACGTCGAACTGCTCGCCGCCACCGGCGACGTCGCGGGTGGTGACCTCACGCAAGTCGCCTTCGCCGAGGATCGAATAGTTGACGGTGATCCCGGTCTTGGCCGTGAACAACTCGGGTGTCAACTTGGCGATGTCTTCCATCTGCGGGTTACCGACGATGGCGACGTTGATCGTCGTGCCTTCGGCGGTTGCAGCAGTATCTTCGGCGGTTGCAGCAGTATCTTCGGCTGATGCAGCAGTGTCTTCGGCTGATGCCGTCGACTCTGCGTCCCCCGCTGCACTGTCTTCATCATCGCCACCGCAGGCCGCGGCAACGAGCGACAACAGCACGCCAACTGCGAGCGCTTTGCGGCGCAAGCCCTTGTGCATGACTTTGCTCATATTGGTTGTTCTCCTTGAGTTGTGGCCGCACCGATCGTTCACGATTGCGACTCGCGTTGTCGCCCCCCATAGGCGCTCGAAGCTAAACCTACGCGCGTTTATGTCCGAATGCAAGACATTTCGGACACAAATATGGGCTTGCCATGTCTGATTACCTCTGTTTAGATGTCAGAGTGCGCGAACCGTGGCTCCTGAACACCGAGAATCTGGACGCGATCGCACCTCGAGTCCGGCGACTGCCGAGCTATTCGAGGTTCGAATCGGCTCCACGTATCGCGCACATCGGCGTCGGAGGTTTCCATCGGTCACACATGGCGCTCTACACAGACGACCTTGCTCACGCCGGATCGGGGTGGCGAATCTGCGGGATCGGCATGCTCGAGCACGACCGCCTGATGGCCGAAGCGCTTGGCACCCAGGATCACCTGTACACCTTGATCGAGCGACAATCCGACGAGATCGAGGTGAGCGTAATCGGCAGTATCACCGAGTATTGCCTGACCGTCGACGACCACAAGATCGGTAGTCGAAAGATCGCCGATCCCGAGATTGCGATCGTTTCGCTCACGATCACCGAGGGCGGCTACGCAGCCGGCCCATCCGGCGAACCTCCCGCCGTCATCGCGATGTTGGTGAACGGATTGAATTTGCGTCGCATCGCAGGCAACTCGGCAGTCACGGTGCTGAGCTGCGACAACCTGCCAGGCAACGGCGATGTCGCTCGCCACGCCGTCGCCAACGTCGCCAGCGCCGTATCACCCCAACTGGCCGACTGGATCGACACACAGTGCACCTTCCCGAACTCGATGGTCGACCGGATCACTCCAGCGACGACCGACTCCGACCGAGATTGGCTGCGCAACACGCATGGCATCATCGATCGCTGTCCGGTCGTCGGCGAGGCCTTCCGGCAATGGGTGATCGAAGACAAGTTCGCCGCCGGTCGACCTAGCTGGGAGGACGCCGGGGCGCTGTTCAGCGACGACGTGCACGCCTGGGAGCTGTACAAGCTGCGGATGTTGAACGCCGCCCATTCGACCATCGCCTACCTATCATTCCTCGCCGGAATCGAGTACGTCGATGAGGCAATCGCCAACCCGGCAGTCCGCCACTACCTCGACGTGTTCCTAGCCACCGAATCGATTCCCACATTGACCGAAATACCCGGGTACCCGCGGGAGGACTACGCCGCCTCAGTGCTGGCACGATTCGAGAACACCGGGGTGCGCGATCAGATTCGCAGGCTTTGCATCGACGGCACGGCCAAGTATCCGATCTTCCTGATTCCGACCATCGAACGCTTGCTGGCGACCGGCGGCGCGGTTGGATGTTCGGCGTTGGCGCTCGCGGGATGGGCGCGCTACCTGGCCACCGTGCCGGACGATCAACAGTCGTTCGATGCCGGCATCGAAGCTTCTCGCCAGTTCGCTCGAATGGCACTTACCGAGCCATCGGCGTTCCTCGATCACGACATGTTCCCGCCCGCAGTCCGTGAAAATTCCAGGTTCCGCGAAACATTCAACGACGCTTGGGCTTCGCTCGCAACGGTCGGCCCGCTGGCTGCGATGATGGTGCGGTGAGCATCCACGTCGACGCCCAGCCGGGACTGTTCCAGCCGACACGGCAGCACGAGATCTATCTGATGACACTGCGCGAGGGGTCCGTCGACGTGTCGCAACTCGCCAGACACTTCGAAGTCACTCCGGAAACGATCCGCCGCGATCTCTCCGAGCTGCAAGAGCGCTCATTGCTGCGGCGAGTCCACGGTGGCGCCGTCGCACTCGACCGTCACCGTCACGAGCCGATGCTCGACAACAGGGAGAGCCAGAACATCCCTGAGAAGACGAGGATCGCCGAGAACGCCGTGCGCTATATCCCGGAGACCGGCTCGGTGTTGCTCGACTCCGGTTCAACTGTGCAGCGAATCGCTGAGCTCTATCCGACCAATCGCGGCACACACGTGTTGACCAACTCGTTGACTACGGCATTGTCGTTGGTTCGGCGCGGCGTCAGCGACGTGACCGTGCTCGGGGGTGCCGTTCGCACGAACACGTTCGCGATGGTCGACGCCAGCGTCGTCGATGCCGTGCGTGATATTCGCGCCGATGTGCTCTTCATGAGTTGCGATGGATTCTCGATGGAGCGCGGCTTGACGACGCCATATCGCGAGGAAGCCGCGGTCAAGCGGGCAATGGTCGACAGCGCTCGTTGGGTGGTGGCGCTCGTCGATCACAGCAAGTTTGGCAGTGAGCAAACCTACGGTTACCTGCCGTTGAACGAGATGGACGCACTGGTCACCGACACGAGGGTCGACGACCTCACGGTCGAGCGACTCGCATCGTACGGGATCGAAGTCACCCGTGCGTGACCTGCCGTCGGCGGGCGACTTGGAGTTGATCGCGATCCGAGTCGGCCGTATGGCGGCAGCAATCGTGGCTGAGGGCGTTGGGCATTCGACTCGGCTCGGCGCCAAGAGTTCACCGACCGACATCGTCACCGACATCGACGTCGCGTCGGAAACCGCGATCCGCGCACAGCTGGAGATCGAGACCCCCGAGTGCGGGATCATCGGCGAGGAACACGGCGACACGGAACATCGAGCACGGCTGCAATGGATCGTCGACCCGCTCGACGGAACGGTCAACTTCTCGTACGGCGTGCCGATCTTTTCGGTCAGCATCGCCGCCGCGATCGATGGCGAGATCGTCGCTGGCGCTGTGGTCGACGCGATCCGGGGCGATGTGTTCTCGGCGGCCCGGTCGCACGGAGCGCGTCGCAACGGCATCCCGATTTCGGTCAACGCATGCGGTCGACTCAGTCAGGCACTGATCGCCACGGGCTTCAGCTATCAGCCTGACCTACGAGCTGTGCAGGGCGATGTGATTCGAGAGTTGCTTCCGGCAGCGCGCGATATCAGATGTTTCGGGTCAGCTGCATTGAACTTGTGTTGGGTCGGTGCCGGCTGGGTCGACGGATACTTCGAACGTGACACGAAACTGTGGGATTACGCGGCGGGATCGCTGATTGCCGAGCAGGCTGGGGCGATGATCGAGTTGCCGTGCCCGGAGAACGAGGGGCTGTCGATTGCCGCCACCCCTGGGATCTTCGAGATCCTCCGCAACATCATCGAAATGGCAACCAACAGCTAGCCCTGATTCCAGAGTTCGAGCAGGTCGGTTGGATCGACACCTTCAGCCAATCGCGCCACGGCTTCGACGCGTCGCCACCGGTCGACGAGTCGAGGGTCGATCTCGAGTCGACCACACACTGAGGCGAGGTAGGCATTGTGCACGTCGCCAAGAATCTGGGGCGTGTGCCCCGGAAGGTGTCCGAGATGCTTCGAGTTCGGCACGCCGGCCCCGAGCAGCAGCGAACTCCTGGCGATGTCGGCCGCGGCATCACCCCGGCAGGCGTCGAACCAATCGACGATGATCGGACCGCCGGGAGACATCACCACATTGCCGGGATGAAAGTCACCATGGCACACACTGATCGACGGACGGGCGTCGGGAACTCGCGCCATGGACTCGCTGTACGGCACGTCGAACGAGGCGCTGGCTCGACGAAGTTTGCATCGCAATCGGTCGCCCTGACGCGGCAGTGAAACGGGCGGCACCACGGTCAGCACGCGTGCGTGCAACTCGCCGAGCAATGCGCCGTATGTTGCCGCCTTCGACGGTTCGGCGTTGATCAGGCTCCACAATGTCGGCCCGCCAACCCGCTCGTAGATGCTGATCAGTTTTTCGCCGTGCTGCTCGATCCCAAGCAGGCGATGGGCGGGCACACCAATCGCCCACACCGCCGACGTGAACTGAGCCTCGTGCCAGATCCACGAGGAAGGCACGCCATCATTGGGAACTTTGACAACCGCATCGTCGCCCCACATCCGCACGACGGACCGGCTGCCGACGGCGACGACGGCGCCTTCCAACCGATTCCCGACTGCATTCCCCACGCTTGGGAACATAGTCGACGTGGCGATCAGGGCCAGATCGTGTCGTCTGCACTCGGAAGCGGCGGGTCGCCGGCACCCTGCACTGATTGATCCATGTCGATGATGTTGCCGGTCATCAGACCAGAGTCGTCTGACAGGCAGAAGGCGATTGCGTTGGCGACCTCCCAGGGCTTCACGAGTCGGCCGAGTGGGCGATGTGGTTCCGCCAACTCCAACCAGTTCTCCGGCGATCCATCTTCTTCGATCTGGGTGCGATGTTCCGACTCGGTGTCCATCCAACCGGGGCTGACCTGGTTGACACGGATGCCGTGGCGCAGCAGGCCATACGCGAGGTTCTTGGTCATGATCGACAGGGCGCCTTTCGACATCGAGTAGGCGGTCAGCTTGGTCTGGCCACCATGTCCGGATGTTGAACCGACGCTGACGATCGAGCCTTGCGTGCCGTCACGCAACATCATTTTGGCGACGGACTGAATCAGGAAGTAGGGAGCTCTGACGTTGATCGTCATCTGTTTGTCGAAGTGCTCTGGAGTGTCGGTGAAGAGCGTCGCCCGCGAGCAGATTGCGGCGACATTGACGAGTCCGTTGACGACACCAAACCGTGCGTCACAGGCCTCGACAATTCCTGTCAACGACGCCATCTCGCTGACATCGGCCTCGACGAAGATCGATGGCGTTCCAAGCTCGGTCAGTTCGGCAGCCAAGGCTTCCCCGCGATCGCGGGAGCGTCCTGCGAGCACGAGCCCACTCGACCCATCGGAAACCAATTTGCGGGCAACTGCTTCGCCGAGCCCCTGAGTTCCACCGCTGATAATGGTGACAGTCACTGTGTAGATCCTTTGGTTCGAGAACGACTAGATGAGACGTTGCGATTGTTTGCGGGATTGCATCGAGGCGTATGCGTCGCGGACCGACTGACGGTTGCTGACTTCGGGGACGCCCACCTCCCAGAAGATTCCGCCTTCGGTCCAGTCGTTCGGGCTGGTCTTGAGGGCGATCACGTACGTGCGCTCCGACGCTCTGGCTCGTTGCATCGCCGCTTCCAGGTCGGTGATCGAGGTGACGGTTTCGGCATTGCACCCCATCGAGCGGGCGTGCATTTCGAAGTCGACGTACACCAACTCGTCGTGACGCGAATCGGACAGCATGTTGTTGAACCCCGCCCCTCCCTGGCTGGTTTGGAGGCGATCAATCACCGCAAACCCGCCGTTGTCGCACACGATCACGATCAGCTTGTGACCGGCCAGAACCGACGAATAGAGGTCGGAGTTCATCATCATGTACGAACCATCGCCGACGAAGCTGATCACCTGGCGGTCCGGCATCGCCATCTGGGCGCCCCATGCACCGGAGATTTCGTAGCCCATGCACGAGAAGCCGTACTCGCAGTCGTAGCTGTCGAGCCCCTTCGCTCGCCAACCGTTGTTGAGCTCGCCTGGGAATCCGCCGGCAGCGGTGAGGGCGTAGTCGCTGGGAAGCGCTGCTCGGTCAACGGCTCCGACCACTTGGGCGTAGGTCGGCAGCCCGGTTTCGGTCGGTGTGGCGATCTTGTCGATGTACGCGTGGTAGTTGACGGTCTCGCGAGCCGCTCGCTCAGACCACGACTCGGAACTCACCCAGTAACCGAGCAGCGGCGTCAGTTCGTCGAGGCATTCGCGGGCGTCTCCGACGACCGGCGTGCTCGAGTGCTTGATGGCGTCGAACCCGGCTGCATTGATTCCCACGAATCGGGCCGCCGCGTCGAAACCGGTCCACGATCCGGTCGTGAAGTCCTGTAATCGAGTGCCGACGGCGATGACGACGTCGGCTTCGGCGGCGAGTGCGTTGGCTGACTCGCATCCCGTGACACCGGTCGGTCCGGCGTTCAGTGGATGAGCCGACAACAGGCAGGCCTTACCCGCCATCGTCTCGACCACCGGGATGTTGTGGCGCTCGGCGAACGCTTGCAGTTCGGCCTCGGCACCCGAGTAGTGGACGCCACCGCCAGCGATGATCAACGGTTTCGATGCGTGTCGGATCAGGTCGGCCGCTCGCCTGAGCTGGCGGGTGTCGGCGCGTGGTCGTGGCACCTCGTGCACCGTGATCTCGAAGAACCGATCGGGAAAGTCGAACGATTCGGCTTGAGCATCTTGCGGTAGAGCGAGGAATGCAGGGCCGCAGGATGCGGGGTCGAGCATCGTCGCCACGGCATGCGGGAGCGAGTGGATGAGCTGCTCGGGGCGCGTGATCCGATCCCAGTAACGCGTGACAGGCTTGAACGCATCGTTGACGGTGAGCGTCGGGTCGCCATAGTGCTCGACCTGCTGCAGCACCGGATCGGGGATACGACTCTGAAACGTGTCGCCGGCGATCAACAGCACCGGAAGCCGGTTGGCGTGGGCGACACCTGCTGCGGTCACCATGTTGAGCGCACCCGGTCCGATCGACGACGTGGCGACCATGATCTGCCGCCGACGAGTGGCCTTGGCGAATCCGACAGCGGCCAACGCCATACCCTGCTCGTTCTGCCCGCGCCATGTCGGTAGATCATCGCCCGCCTCTTGGAGGGCGTGACCCAGACAGGTCACGTTGCCGTGTCCGAAAATTCCGTAGACCCCGGGGAACAACGGAACATTGACACCAGCAACGCCATCAACAGTGATCAGGGTCCGTTGAGCGATCAGGTACTTGACGATCGCCTGCGCAGTCGTGAGTTGCATCGCGAAATCCTTTCAGTCAACCGGTCAGGAACGCGGTCGAACGATGACCGCGGCTCGCTCGATGGCACCAGCAACATCGCCGTCTGGTGGATAGAGCAACGCCCGTCCGACAACCAGCCCACGCACGTTCGGAACCTCCATTGCCTTGGCCCACGACTCGTAGGTCGCCTCAGGGTCTGGCCCGGGAGTGCCACCGAGGATCAAGGCCGGCAACGTCGTGGTCGACAGCATCCGAGCCGGGTCGCTCCAGGCGGGGACCTTGAGCCACGTCGCTGTGCTGGTGGAACCCAAACCGGCACCGATCGCAACAGCACGCAACATCGCGTCTTCGTCAGCGAGCAGCTTGGCGGTGCCGTTCGGATCGATGTGATACGGCAATGGCTCGACCATGATCGGGAGCCCGAGCGCGGCGCATTCGTCGATCGCTTGCGCGCAGGCCTGCAGGGTCGGGGCCGTGCCGGCGTCGTCATCGGCGAGTCGCAGCAACACCTTGCCGCCGTCGAGCCCGTTGGCCTTGATCGACGCCGCGCTGTATGCCGTCATTCGATCGTCGAGTTCCCACTTGGCGCCCATCACGCCGCCGCGGTTCATCGTGCCGAAAGCCAGCTTGTTGTCGAGCACTCCGAGCAGCGCCAGCTCCTCCATGATGTCGGCACTGGCAAGCACGCCGTCGACCTCCGGGTGGGCAAGCGAGATCAGCAACGCTTCGAGCGTGCGCCGACGGTCGGCCAGAGCGAATGGTTGACCCGGAACGCCGAGCATGCCGCGAGCGGTGTGGTCGGCGGCGACGATGAACAGTCGATTGTCGGTCAGCAACGCACGGCGCTGCCGCGTGCGCAATTTGTCGAGCGCAAGGCCGGGTTGCTCGGCGCGGGTGGCGATCAGTTCGCTCCAGCGTTCGTCAGTCAAGAATTGCATTGATGTCCTCCAGGTAGGGCATGTCGTCGGCGCACATCAGCCGCGATGCCACGATCGCTCCAGCAGCGTTCCCCGCTCGAGCGGATTCCGCCAGATCCAAACCGGACAACAGTCCGTGACAGAACGCGCCACCGAAGGCGTCGCCGGCACCGAGCCCGCACACCACGTCGACCGGGTACGGAGCGATTCGCTCACGCCTGCCGTCAGCCGTGGCGACCAGCACCCCGTCGCCACCCATCTTCACGACTGCCGCATGCAGGCCTCGGTCGAGCAGCGCATCGGCGGCCCGGTCAGGATCTGATTCTCCGACGGCGACTTCGCATTCGGCCCGATTGCCGATCGCCATCGTGACGTGACCGAGCACCTGATCGAGTTCGGCCGAGGCTTCGGCGGGGCTTGCCCAGAACTGTGGTCGCCAATCGAGGTCGAGCACGGTGTGAGCACGACGACGGCGCCTTTCGAGCATGTCGTGGATCGTCGAACGGCTCGGCTCGGCCGACAGACATGACGTCGGGAACCATAGGATCGGCACCGATTCGATGACGGCTCGATCGATATCGGGTGACTCGATCTGCATGTCCGGCGCCTGAGGGAAGCGGTAGAAGATCAGCGCCGGTTCGCCAGGATCTTCCATCGTGGCAAACGCCAATGGCGTGGGCAGTGATGGGTCGATGCCGACGAATCGAGTGTCGACGCCGAAGGTATGCTCCAACGCCCAACGGACGTACTCGCCCATTGCGTCGTCACCGACTCGCGTGAACACGGCCGTGTGATGACCGAGCCGAGCGCATGCAACGGCCACGTTGGTGGCGGTGCCACCAACTGACTTGCGGAACGTCTGGACATCGCGTAGCGGTACCTCGAGTTGCTCTGCGTACAGATCAACGCAGATCCGACCCACGGTCAGGAGCTCAAGATTGGCCGACATCACGCCTCCGCGGCGTCCTGACCGGTCGGACGCGCGAGCGCCAGCGAGCCGGACGACGATGGGGTCCGGGGGCGCAGCCCCCGTGGAAGAGCGGTCAGGAGCTCAAGATTTGCCGACATCACGCCCCCGCTCCATCCTGACCGGTCGGACGCGCGAGCGCCAGCGAGCCGGACGACGATGGGGTCCGGGGGCGCAGCCCCCGTGGAAGAGCGGTAAGCAACTGAAGATCACCCATCAGACGCTGCTAGTCGCCCGTTCGAGCGAACGTAGGAAGGCGAGGCTGCGGGCGACGCCGTGGACTGGGCCTTCACCGAGCGGCGGTTCGCGATCGGTGATCGCCACGTCGGTTTCCATCACATACCAGCCGTCATAGCCGGCGCCTTCGAGCACGTTGATCACGTCAGCGAGACGCACGACGCCGTCTCCTAACGACGGAAACAGCCCAGCTTGGGTT
This sequence comes from Ilumatobacteraceae bacterium, assembly GCA_031422395.1. Taxonomy (GTDB): domain Bacteria; phylum Actinomycetota; class Acidimicrobiia; order Acidimicrobiales; family Ilumatobacteraceae; genus Ilumatobacter. The sequence continues at coordinate 29,527 of JANPLQ010000150.1, forward strand.
GCGGCCATCAGATCCAACTCGCCCGAACGCTCCCGAGTTGCGACGGCACCGTCGACATCCTTGAGATGCACGATCCCGATTCGATCGATGTAGCGCTCAGCGAAGGCGACCACATCGGTGCCACCAATCGTGAGGTGGCCGGTGTCGAAGCAGACCTTGACGGTCGTCTCGTCGAGGAACCGTTGGAACTCGCCATCGGTTTCGATCAGCGTGTCGACGTGCGGATGCATGACCTGCGTGAGGCCGTGACGGCTCGTGATCTCGTCGATCCTGGCGAGGTTGGCGAACAGTTCGCTCCAAGCCGCTTCGTCCATCTCGGGGCGGAACCAATCGCCGAGGCTGCCGACGATCGCGGTCACGAACATCGAACCACCCGCTGCCGCCATGTTCGAAGCGACTTGTTCCGCGATTGCCAGCATGTCGTCCCGCTGCGTTTGGTCGTGCAACACGAGCGGCACGAAACCTCCAAGCAGTTGCATGCCGTACTCGTCGAGTTTGGCGCGCTGCTCGATCGGATCGACGGGAAGCCAGCCGAGCGCTCCCTGCTCCATCGCAGCAATTCCAAGGCCGCGGGCTTCACCGAGCACGCGATCAACGTTGAGTTGGAGGCCCCATCCAGGTGCCTCGCAGATGCCCCACGAGATCGGGGCTGCCGCCACTCGTTCGAGAAAGGATGACATGGTCGATGTTCGTTTCAGTGTTGGGACACGACGCCATCGGCGTCGGTCATCGGGCATCGGGGGTCGATCGGCATGTCGGCCCAGGTGTCGCGCACCCAGTGGTGGGCCGGGTCGTCGCAGAACGCCATCGAGCGCTCACCGCCAGGACCTGCGAGCACGTTGAGGTAGTACATCGTGTACCCGGGAGCGGCGATGCATGGGCCGTGATAACCGCGTGGCACGAGGTAGACATCGCCGTCGCTGATCGTCAGGTTGTCGTCGATCAGGCCGTCGAGGGTGTACGTGCGGTGCATCCCAAATCCGACTGCGGAGTAGGCGGTCGTGCCTGCCGTGCCGATTCGGAAGTAGTACACCTCCTCGTTGTTGACCGGACAATCGGGCGAATCATCATGGCGGTGCGGCGGATAGCTCGACCAGTTGCCGTCAGGCGTGATCAGTTCGACGCACATCAACTTCTCGGCGTGCGCCCAGGTGTCGGGGCTGCCGAAGTTCGTCACTTGTCGGGAGGCAGGGCCGGCACCGCGAATCTCGACGGAAACAGACTTCGCCGGTCCGTACGTGGCGGCCAGTTTGCGATCGCATTTCGCCGACGGGAGCGCGACTTCTCCGCCCGATGTCGACGTGACGGTGAACTCTGTGTCACGCCCGATGTAGACGAAGTCGGTGACGCGGGCGAAGACACTCGTGCGGCCCTCGACAGCGAACGAGGAATCTCGGTCGGCAACGGTCACCGTCAGGTCGGTCGCCGACAGCGGAAGTACGAACAGTTCAGTGTCGTCGCTCGACAACGTGCGCGTCTCACCCGGTGCTAGGCCGATCACGCGCAGTCCGCAATACGCCCAGCCAGCCTCGTCGGCGGTCAATACGACCGGGTCATTGGCGACGACGTTTGAACCAGCGGGGAGGTAGCGGCGTCGCATCGGAACGGCCCTCAGCGTGCAGTTGGCATGTCGAGCGAGGCACCGCTAGGGGTGCCGGCCTCTGGCCACCGTGACGTGACGACCTTGCCACGGGTGTAGAACTCGACGCCTTCTGGGCCGTGCATGTGGTGCTCACCGAACAGTGAATCTTTCCAGCCGCCGAACGAGTAGAACGCCATCGGCACGGGAACAGGCACGTTGATTCCGATCATGCCGACCTTGACACCGCGCATGAACTTGCGGGCGGCGCCACCTGAGTTGGTGAACACGGCGGTGCCGTTGCCGTACGGGTTCGAGTTGATCAGTTCGATCGCCGAATCGACACTGTCGGATCGAAGCACGGAGAGCACTGGGCCGAAGATTTCGTTCGTGTACACGTCCATCTCGGTCGTGACGTGGTCGATCACAGTCGGGCCGACGAAGAAGCCATCCTCGTGACCTGGCACGACGAGACCGCGGCCATCGACTGTGATCGTGGCACCTTGCTTTTCGCCGGTGCCGATCAGACTCACGATCCGATCCCGTGATTCGGGAGTGACGATCGGTCCCATTTCGCTCGAGGGGTCGCGACCGGGGCCGACCTTCACAGAGCGAGCCTGCTGCTCGACATGTTCCATCAGGCGGTCACCGGCCGAGCCGACTGCGATCGTGGCCGAGATCGCCATGCAGCGTTCGCCGGCCGAACCAAACGCGGCGGCGGCGAGGTGTTGCGCGGCGAAACTCATATCGGCGTCGGGGAGCACGATGGCGTGATTCTTGGCACCGCCAAGCGCTTGAACGCGCTTGCCGTTGGCACCGGCACGGGCATGCACATATTTGGCGATCGGGGTCGACCCGACGAACGAGACGGCAGCAACATCAGGGTGATCGAGCAGGCCGTCGACGGCGACCTTGTCGCCGTGCAGCACATTGAAGACACCGTTGGGAAGGCCAGCCTCTGCCCAGATCTCGGCGAGCAACATCGACGCCGATGGATCACGCTCGGACGGCTTCAACACGAATGTGTTACCGCAGGCGATGGCAACCGGGAACATCCACATCGGGACCATCGCCGGAAAGTTGAACGGTGTGATCCCTGCGCACACGCCGAGCGGCTGGCGGAAAGAAAACGAATCGACACCGCTTGACACCTGATCGGAGTAACCGCCCTTGAGCAGTGTCGGGATCCCGCATGCGAACTCGACGATTTCGAGACCGCGCTGCACTTCTCCGGCGGCATCGGAGAGAACCTTGCCATGCTCGTCGGTGATCAACTGCGCCAACTCCGCAGCACGCCGGTTGACGAGCTCGCGGAACGCAAACAGCACCTTGGTTCGAGCGCTCAACGACGAATCGCCCCATGACTCGAACGCCGCTGCTGCAGCCTGAACCGCGCGGTCGACATCGGATGGCTCTGCAAGTAGCAGCTCGGCCTGCTGAACTCCAGTGGCCGGGTTCCACACGCGACTCGTGCGAGTCGAGTTACCCGCTGTGATGGTTCCGTCGATCCAGTGATGGATGGTTGTCATCGAGTGTCTCCGTGCCGTGGGCTTCGAACCAAAACAGGTTCCGACCGAGAGGATAACGGGGCATCACCGCAGGTGTCAACCATTTGTTATGACATATTCACAAACTATCCGACCGTCGGGCGGGGTGGTCGGCCGAGGGGTCAGGCCGGGATCCCCTCGTGGACCCAGACAGGCGTATCGATCGGCAGAATCCCGGTCTCCCATACCCAATCCATCGCCACGGTGCTGATTCGCACGCACCCATGTGAAGCGGGGTAGTCAGGAATGCTGTTCGAACCGTGGATCGCCTGGCCCCCGCTGAAGTACTTGGGACGGTAGATCTCGCCGAGATCACCTTCCCACCAACCGTCCGGACGTTCTCGATAGATCTCGTGAAGCCCGTTGCGGGTAATCGAAACACCCTGCTGGAACTCTCCCGGCGAATTCTTGTCTGGCTCGAGGTAGGGCTGACCGTTGCCGGTCGACGTGTTCAGGATCCATTCGGCCCTGCCGTTGATCACGAAGATCAACACCTGCTTACCCTTGTCGATTTCGACCAGCGTGCCGGCATCGGAACGACCGTGCGGGCGCTCGGTCAACGTACTCATCAAGGCCGCCGTCTCGTCGCCCAGTCTTCCGTCGGTGACCAACCCGTAATACTTTTGGAAAGCCATCACTGCCTGCTGGGTGGTCAGACCGTAGTCACCGTCAGATGCCTGCACCCAGAAACCGAGTTCGAGCAACCGCAACTGCGCTCGCGCCGTCTCGGGACCATCACTCGTCCCGACCGCCACGATCGCAGGGTCGAGGGCCGGCACGGCGAGCGGATTCACCGGGACTGTTGTCGTGGTGGTCGTGGTCGTCGTTGGAGCAATGGTGGTCGTGGGTGCCACGGTGGTGGTCGGAGCCGGGGTTGTGGTCGGAGCGATTGTCGTGGTCGTCGTGGTCGTCGGCACCGAGGTCGGCGGCGGTGGGGTGCTGGCGATCGATGTCGACGCACAAGCCGACAGCAAAGCGGTTCCCACCGCTATAAGAATCGCACCACGCACCTGCATAACGGCTTGAACCTTACCCGCCGCCCGGTCGAGGGCGGTGTCACTCAACGACGATTCGATCAACTTTGACAAGGGTTTGATGAGTATTTCGTTCATAACACTGTCACGGGCACCGTCACGGAGACAGGTCACGACGGTACACGGCCGCCTTCGGCAGCAAACCCACGTCGAATCGTTCAACCAACTGTTGGATCGTGGGCTGCTCGTTGGTTGTGGCGATTCCAAGTGATCGCGCTAAAACAGCAACGACACCAGCGGCCGGCCAACCGTCGGCGGCGAGGTCGCTGAGCGTCACGGCGCCATGCCGCTTGGCCAGTCGCTGGCCATCGTCTCCCAACACCAGCGGGACGTGGAGGTACGCCGGAGCGGGAAGATTCAGCAAGCGTTGCAGGTGCAACTGTCGCGGCGTCGACGTGAGGAGGTCGTCACCGCGCACCACTTGATCCACGCCCTGAGCGGCATCGTCGACCACCACCGCCAAGTTGTAGGCAGGCACGCCGTCGGCGCGGGCAAGCACCACATCGTCGACGGCACCCACAAACCGACCGGCCACCAGATCGTTGACTTCGATGATTTCGCCGCCGGTCCGCAGCCGAAGTGCTGGTCGACGACCTTCACGCAAGCGCGATGCGCGTTGGCGATCCGTGAGATCTCGGCAGGTGCCCGGATACGCCCCGTCGGGCAGGAACGCGTGCGGGGCCTGCGCCGCCGAATCGATCTCATCTCGAATCTGGCTTCGTGTGCAGAAGCACGGGTACACGAGGCCCAGATCCCGGAGCTGCCCGATCGCCGATTCGTACCGATCGAAGCGCTCGCTCTGGTGCACGACTTCGCCATCCCAGTCGATCCCGATCGAGGCAAGATCGTCGAGTTGACGTTGCGCGTGGTGACGACTCGACGTGACGAGATCGAGGTCTTCCATCCGAACGATGAACGCCCGATTGGTGCTCCGGGCAGCAAGCCATGCCACGAGCGCCGTACGCAGGTTGCCGAGATGCAGCTCGCCGGTTGGTGACGGAGCGAAGCGTCCAGCCATGGCAGCATTCTGCTGGCGAAATGACGACTGCGTGTCGACTATTCCAATCGACCGCGCCGGAGCAACCGCTGCGCCTAGCATGCGGCGTCATGGTCTGCCATCAATGCGAGAGGGCCGTTGAACCAGGCCAACGGTTCTGCTCAGGGTGTGGCGCATCGTTGCGCGGCGTGACTGACACCACCGAGGTCGTTCCCGTGGTCGTTCCCGTGGTCGGGGCAGGGGTCGGGGCAGAGGTCGGGGTAGAGGTCGGGGCAGAGGTGATTGACGACTGGGAAGCGCCCGATTTGGTTTGGGCACCGACCGGTTCGATTCCCGCCCAACCCACCGTCGCTACTGGCTCGCTTCCGGTCACGCAGGCGATTACACCGATCACACCGACTGCGCCGATCACACCGCTGATCGAGGACAGTGTCGACGAGACGGGCCAAACACCACTGTACGACTTCACCCTCGACGAGCACACACCGTCTGGACTGCCGTCCACTACTGCCGAAATGCCGATCGTCTCGGCGCCTCTCGCGGCTCAGCCCAAGTTCCACTTCGGTTTGGTTACGTTGATTTCGTTGGTCACGGCGATTGTCACGCTCGTCAGCATGTTCGCCAACGTCCTCTCGATCTCGAGTGATGCTCGGCTGACACCCGGGTCGAGCACACCACCTGCATTTCGAACCGGGGACTGGATCGTCGATGATCTCGCCGACAACCTGTCGATTGCCGGGCTGATTGCGGCGCTCCTGATGGTGGTCGGTGGGATCGGATCGGGGTTCCGCTGGCGGTGGGGTTCAGGGTTGGCGGGCGGAGGTGGTGTGGCGTTGGCGGGTATCGCCGCGCTGGCGGTCGGGTTGGCTCAGTTCCCGATCGATGCGGCGCACGAGTTCGTCCTGATCCCGAGCGAGCAGGCGTTCGTCCTGACGATCACTCGCGATCTCGGATATTGGATGTTGGTGGCTGCCGGAGCGCTCGGAGTCGTGTTGTTCTTCGCCTCGATCAACGACGCTGCTGGTGACCGTCGTTCGGGGCTCAACCCGTGGTTTGCTGCACTCGGCGCGCTCGCTTCGGTTGTCGTCGCAGCTGGCCCGCTGCTGCCCGAGAACCTGGCAATCGTGAGCGACAACTGGTACCTCGATGCGGCTCCCGGCGGTGCCCCTGCCTTGATGCTGGTCGCCCGCCTCGCGCAACTCGGTTTGCTTGTGATGACTGGCGTGATCGGTTTCCTGTTGGTTCGCCGTTACGGGCTCGGGCTGGCAATCGGTGGTGCGCTCCCGGCGTTGTGGCTTGCCGTGAGCACACAGTTCGAGATCACCGACAACCCGATCGGGCCCGGATTTCGGAATCCTGGTGCAGACGACATGCATCTCCATGGAGTGACGATCATCGGGGTCAGCGCGCTGATCGCAATGGTGATTCTTTCCGTGATTGCGGCATACGACCAGGGAATCCGAGAACGCCGGTAACGCACGGACTACGTTGCAGGAGCGAGGTCCAATGCAACTGGGGGTGTTGTGAATACATTGATGAGCAACGCGCGGATCTTGGTCGCTGAGGCGATCGGCACGGCGATTCTGATGTTGGGCGGCCCCGGTGTCGCGATTCTCGGGATCAACAACACGAACGGCGGTCATCTTGCCGTGGCACTCGGGTTCGGCTTTTCGCTGTTGGTGGCCGCCTATGCGATCGGACACGTGTCGGGTTGCCATATCAACCCGGCGGTCACGGTCGGTCTCTGGCTGATGAAGAAGGTCGACAGTGCCAAGGTTCCCGCCTACATCATCGGCCAGTTGATCGGTGCTGCAGGCGGTGGCGTGATCATCTGGACGATCCGCAAAGGACGCGACGATGGTTTCAACGCCGACGAGTCGAACTTCGCGTCCAACCTGTGGGACCAGGGTCATGGCTTCTACGGCTTTTGGCCGATGGTCATAACCGAGGTGGTCCTGACCGCGTTGCTCGTGTTCGTCGTCCTATCGACGACTCGGCGGGGCTACGCCGCTCCGGTTGTCGGTGTGCATGTCGGGATCACGCTGGCTCTGATTCATTTGATCTCGATTCCGATCGACAACACCTCGGTCAACCCGGCACGTAGCTTCGGGACGGCGATCTTCTCCGGGAGTGAGGCGATTGAGCAGTTGTGGGCGTTCATCCTGTTCCCGCTGATCGGTGCCGGACTTGGGGCGATTCTGTGGATGCAGCTCGACGACGATTCGAGTCGCGAAGTGCTGTTAGAACCGGTCGATGCGAGCGATTGAGTTCCGAAGTGACAACAGTGCCGGCGTCGCGCCGGAGATCATGGCGGCGATTGCCGAAGCGAATCATGGTTCGGCGGTTGCCTACGGTGCTGATCAGCTGACGGCCCAGCTCGAACGGCGGGTTCGGGAAGTCTTCGAGCACCCGACGGCGCGGGTCTTTCCTGTTGCCAGTGGAACCGCCGCCAACGCACTCGCACTCACATCGTTGTGTCCACCGTGGGGGTCTGTGCTGTGTCACGAGACGGCCCACATCCTGCAAAGCGAATGTGGAGCGACGTCGATGCTCGGCGGTGGAGCGGTGATCCGCGGTGTTGCGGGCGACGACTTCAGGGTGCAGCCCGCCACGTTGCAGGCAGCGTTCGATGCGGTGCGATGGGGTGATCCGCACCACTCGCAACCTGCCGTACTTTCGCTCACGCAACCGACCGACATGGGGACGATCTACTCCGTCGATCAAGTCGCTGCTCTCGTGGCGATAGCCCGTGAGCGCGGCGTGCGTGTACACATCGACGGTGCCCGTATCGCAAATGCGATCGTTGCCCTCGAATGTTCGCCGGCAGACCTCACGTGGCGAGCAGGCGTCGATATCGTCTCGCTCGGGGCGACGAAGAACGGGGCGCTCAGCACCGAGGCGATCGTCGTCTTCGACGTTCGGGCGGCGGATGACCTCGTGTATCGAACCAAGCGGGCGGGTCACGTGACGTCGAAGATGCGCTTCCAGTCGGCGCAGTTGATTGCCTATCTGGATGACGGTCTCTGGCTCCGGTTGGCTTCCAACAGCAACCTGATGATGGCCCGATTGGCAGACGGTTTGCGAGAGCTGGGCGTGTCGTTGTTGAACCGCCCCGACGTCAACATCGTGTTCGCTGAAATCAGCGACGACACAGCGACTTCGATGGAGGCGGCTGGTCTGTTGTTCTATCGAATCCGGCCTGGCGTGATCCGACTCGTGACCAGTTGGCAAACAACGGGCGATGACGTCGACTCCGCTCTCGCTCAGATCGCGACATCGCTCACCACATCGCTCACCACATCGCTGACCACGTAGCTGCGCTCCGTCGCAATCGGTCGATCAATCGAGCAGATTCGGATTCCTGACAGGTTCGTGCCGGGCGATCAGTTCGATGCCCTTGTTTCTCACGTTGTTGACATCTGTCGAGACCTGATGGGTCATCAGGATGTGGTCGGCGGCCGGCACCAGCAGGCTCGCCAGCACATCGATGTTCTGATTCGTCGGGTCGAGCCACAGGTTCCACATCGCTTTCGGCAAGATCACCGGCATCCGGTTGTGGATCGGTGTCATCGTGGCATTGGCGCTCGTTGTGATCACGGCGGCGCTGTGCAGCCACTCGGCATCCGGGCCTTCCGCGCGGTCCTTCCACGCGGACCACAACCCGGCGACCGCCAACGGTTCCCCGTCCACGCGATGGATGAAATGCGGCTGTTTGGCAAGCTTGCCGGCCTTCGTGACGGGACCGCCCTCGATGCCGGCGGTCCACTCGAAGAATCCGTCCATCGGAATGATGCACCGATGCTTCTTGAAGTCGCTCTTGAACGCCGGTTTGGCCGCAAGCGTTTCGGAACGGGCATTGATCATCTGCTGGCCGATCTTGCGGTCCTTCGCCCAAACCGGTACCAGCCCCCAGTGGAAGACCCGGATCTGGGGTACACCGTCGTGACCGGCGACGACCCCGTAGATGTCGTTGGTGGGCGCCACGTTGTAGTTCTCGCCAAGCGTCTCGACATTGGTCTCAGCACCGAAGTACGCCGCAATTCGCTCCGGCGATGATGCTGAAACGAACCGACCACACATGCTGTCGAACCGTCAGTCGGTTTGGTCGTCGAGCACGGCGTCGAGCGCATTGTTGCGAACCGACTCGATTCCGTTCAGGGCTGCGGCTTTCGATTCATATGCCTCACCGACAGCGATGACTTGGCCGTTGCCAGCCTTGAGCCGAAACCGAAAGTCCCCCGAACCGTCCTTGTAGAGTTCGAATTTTCCAGCCATGTCTTGATATCCCTGGGTCCCCGTCGTGGTGTGTTCGATGACCGTATCGCAGGCGATCGGCCCAATCGACACTGCATGCAACCGTTTGTTCACGTATCCAGGGCGCGCCACTCGCATCCGCCGCCGATCTACGCCGACACGTGCTCGGCGGCTGCCGGAAAGGACGCCCCCGCGACCGTGGTACGGTCGAGCCCGGGCAGATTCGAGGAGGTTGTCATGATTCGACATCGCTTGTTCGCCGTGGTTGCTGTGTTCGCCTTGATGCTCGCCGGGGTCAACGTCTCGCAGCCGGCGGGTGCCGAGGCAAAGGTGATCACCGTCACCGGGTCGTTGCAGAGCGAACTTGGATGCCCGGGCGACTGGGACCCGGCGTGCACATCGACGCAACTGGCGCAGGAGAGCGAAACGGTCTACGCCACGACGTTCGCCGTTCCCGAGGGAGCGTGGGAGTTCAAGATTACCGTCGGCGGTACCTGGGACGAGAACTACGGTGCCGGCGGCGTGCGCGACGGTGGCAACATCCCGCTGGTCATTGCCGGCCCGGCGGAGTTGCGGATCGCCTACGACGACACGTCGCACCTCGTGACGATCAGCCCGACCGACCTCGACACCACCGTCACGACGGAAGACACGCAACTGGCCGGCGACTCGCTACGCACCCGGCTGACCCGCGAGCAGTTCTATTTCGTGATGACCGACCGCTTCGCAAATGGCGATCCGGCCAACGACGCCGCCGGGCTGAGCGGCGATCGCCTGTCTACGGGCCTCGACGCCACCGACAAGGGCTTCTACCACGGCGGCGACATCAGGGGTCTGATCGACAACCTCGACTACATCGAGGAACTGGGCACCACGGCGATCTGGCTCACCCCGTCGTTCACCAACAAGCCGGTCCAGGGCTCTCCTGGCCAGGAGAGTGCCGGGTACCACGGCTACTGGATCACCGACTTCACGAACATCGATCCGCACCTCGGCAGCAACGCCGACCTCGAGGAGTTGATCGACCTGGCGCACGGCAGGGGGATCAAGGTGTTCTTCGACATCATCACCAACCACACCGCCGACGTCATCGACTACGCCGAGGGCGCGTACACGTACATCTCCAAGGAAGCAGCGCCGTACGAGGACGTCAACGGCGCGGACTTCGACGATGTCGACTACGTCAACTCGCCGGACTTCCCGGAGATGGACGTCAACGGCTTCCCGTACACGCCGGTGTTCAACACACCCGCCGACGCCGTCGCCAAGACTCCGGCATGGCTCAACGACGTGACGATGTACCACAACCGCGGTGACTCGACGTTCGCCGGCGAGTCCAGCGAGTACGGCGACTTCATCGGCCTCGACGATTTGTTCACCGAGCACCCACAGGTCGAGCAGGGCATGGAGGAGATCTATAACGCGTGGGTCGACTTCGGCATCGACGGCTTCCGAATCGACACCGCCAAGCACGTCAACGTCGGCTTCTGGCAGAAGTTCTCGCCGGCGATCCTCGACCACGCCGACTCGATCGGCACAGACGACTTCTTCATGTTCGGCGAGGTGTTCGACGCCAGCCCGGCGTTTCAGAGCATCTACTCGACGACCGCGGCACTACCGTCGACGCTCGACTTCGGCTTCCAGTCCACTGCGGTCGCCGTGACCAATGGCAAGCCGACGACCGTCCTGGCCGATCTGTTCGCCGGCGACGACTACTACACCGACACGGATTCGAACGCCTACAACCTGCCGACGTTCCTCGGCAACCACGACATGGGCCGGATCGGCCGTTTCGTCGGCGGTTCGCTGGACAAGACGCTGTTCGCCAACGAGTTGATGTTCACGCTGCGCGGCCAGCCGGTCGTGTACTACGGCGACGAGCAGGGGTTCATCGGCGACGGCGGCGACAAGGACGCCCGCCAGGACATGTTCGCCAGCCAGGTGGCCAGCTACAACGACGACCCAATGCTCGACGGCCCGACCGGCAGCCTCGACCGCTTCGACACGGACGGCGCCGTGTTCGATGCACTCGCCGGGCTGGCGGGCCTGCGCGCCGATCACCGTGCGCTGCAGGACGGCGCCCAGATCGCCCGCTTCGCCAGCGATCTCGCGGGCATCTTCGCGGTCAGCCGGATCGACCGCGCCGAACAACGCGAGTACCTGGTTGTCGCCAACAACGCCAACACGCCGAAGACGGCGACGTTCGCCACGTACACGAAGAACGGCAAGTTTCGCTCGCTCTATGGGGGCGGCGACAAGGTATCGACCGGCGACGAAGGCCAGGTCACCCTCACCGTCCCGGCGTTGACGGTGCGCGTCTACCGCGCCGAGCAACTGCTCAAGCTCAGCTCCGAGGCCCCAGACGCGTTCTTCGCCGCACCGCTCGCCGGAGGCGTGGTGCACGGGCGAGCGGAGATTCGGGCGATCGTGCCTGCAAACCAGTTCGTCCAGGTGACGTATGCCTTCCGACCGGTGGGCACGACCGACTGGCAGTTAGTCGGCACCGACGACAATGCCCCCTACCGCGTTTTCCACGACGTCAGCGGCTACCCGCAGGGTGCGCTGATCGAGTACCGGGCGATCGTCAAGGACAACGCCGGCCACCTGTCGGTGTCGACGAGCTACGGTGTCGTCGGCGATCCCCCGCCGAGCGGCGGGGGTGGCGGGGGTGGCGTCGGCGACGTCGTCCAGCCCGACTTCGTCAGCGTGCCGGGCACGCTCGGCTCGGAGATGGGCTGCCCGGCCGACTGGATGCCGGACTGCGACCAGGCGCAACTGACACTTGACGTCCTGGATGAGATCTGGAGCGGGACGTACACGCTGCCTGCCGGGCCGTACGCCTACAAAGCGGCGATCGACCAGACGTGGGATGAGAACTACGGCGCCGGCGGCGTGAGGGACGGCGCCAACATCGAGTTCACCTCCGACGGCGTCACGCCGACCACCTTCTACTACGACCATCGCACGCACTTCGTCACCTCGACGGCGCAGACGCCCAGGATCATCGTCGCCGCCGGCTCGTTCCAGTCGGAGATGGGCTGCCTGGGCGACTGGCAACCGGATTGCATGCGCGCGTGGCTGCAGGACCCCGACGGTGACGGCGTCAGCTCGCTGGCAACGACGCAGGTGCCGGCCGGCTCGTATGAGGTGAAGGCCACCGTCGGCCTGTCCTGGGACGAGAATTACGGCGACGGCGGTGTGCCCAACGGCGCCAACATCGCCTTCGTTGTGCCGTCGGACGGCTTGGTGACGACGTTCGCCTTCGATGGAGCGACGCACGTGCTCACGGTGACCGTGTCGTCGGCCAAGCCGCCACCCGATCTCGGCGTCGCCGACGCCTACTGGATCGACGGCACGACGATCGGCTACCCGCTCGACCGATTGCCGGCCGGCGTCGATCCGTCGGCGCTGCGCTTCCGCCTGCACTGGGGCACTCTTGCCGTCGATGCCACTTCGCTCGGCGGCACGTCGGCGGCGGTGAGCATCGTCGACGGGGCACCCGGCGGTTACCTCGCCCTACGACTCGACCGCCGCACGGCGCGACGGATCGACGAAATCCGCGCCGGGCCATCGGTGGCCATCGGCGTGTACGACGACGTCCCCCGCCTCGTCGATGCCACAAGCGTCCAACCGTGACCGCACGCCCGGCGCTGCGATCCCGCTCTCAAGCCTTGAAACACCCATCTACCTGGGGTTATGTCGTGGGCGAGGGGGGACTTGAACTCTCGTTGAAGGGGTGTTGGCTGGTGTCGCTGAGTCCGTCTCGTACCGTCTCATCTGGTGTTTCACGATTCGTCATGCTGAAGCGTGCTGGACGAAAGTGACCGATTTCTACCCGTCCGGTAGAAGATCCGGTAGAAGACGATTCATGCGCCGCCGAGTGGCGGCGTGCCCAGGTCAACGTGGTGACTCGTCTGCTTCAGCCGAATCGGTCACGAACACGCTCCACGAGCCTCCGACGTCCTGGCGAAGCACC
>JANPLQ010000151.1:0-14144 GCA_031422395.1 Ilumatobacteraceae bacterium
CCCCCCCCCCCCCCCCCCCCCCCCCGCCGCGCGTCCTGCCCGACGTTGCAGGCGGTGTCAGGCACCAGTTGTAACAACTTGGGCGAGTACGTCGGATTGGAGGCGTTCGAGGGATTCGCGACGGGCTTCCGGTGTGGCTCCTAGGTTGAAGTCGGGGATGATGAACTCCTTGAATCCCAACTCGGCGTACCGACCGAGTTGGGCGACGATCTGGGTCGCGGTACCAGCGAGTGCTCGCTCACCCCAGGGACCGTCGAGAACCTTTCGAGTTTCATGCTCTGATCCGGTGACGAAGATCAAGGCCTGAACGGAGGTCCACAACGATGCTGGATCACGACCGACTTGCTCGCACGCCTCGTCGAACGCGATTCGTCTTTGAGCGGCCATCGCCGGGCCGCCCCACGTGTTCCATTCGTCGGCGTGACGGGCGGTGATCCGCAACATCCGCGGACTTCCGGTGCCGACCAAGATCGGAAGTGGCGACTGGATCGGTTTCGGGTCAGCGGTGGCACCCGTGATCGTGAACACCCTGCCGTCGAAGGTGGTCCGCTGCTCGGTGTGCAGCGATCGAATGATCTGGATCGCTTCTTCGAATCGTGTCACGCGTCGACCGGCTGGTTCGAGTGGAATGCCGTAGGCGATGTGCTCGTTGATCTGCCACCCTGCGCCGATCCCGAGCACCATCCGCCCGTGGGAGATGTGGTCGATCGTTGTTGCCCGATTGGCGAGTATCGCCGGGTGGTGAATCGAGGTCGGTGCTACGAGCGAGCCGATCCGGATTCGTTCGGTCAACGCTGCGACGGCTGGAAGAATTGCCCAACACTCGTGAGCGTCGCCGGGCTTGATCTCCTTTGAGTCGGTGTTCGGCATGTAGTGATCGGCATACCAAAGCCCGTGCCACCCGTTTGCCTCGATCCAACGTGCCGCATCGAACACCTCAGCTGGAGTGTTTCGCATGTTTGGCCACAATGAGAACTTCATACCGGGACCGTAGCCTCGGGTCGCGTGAGTGACGAGTTGGATCGGGACCCTTCCCGCGACCTATGGGAGACGCATGCAGACTGGTGGATCGACGGGTTCACCGGGGGCGTCGACGCAGAGTACGAAGAGCAGATCCTTCCGCTGGCGGCGGCCGAACTGGGTGGCGCTCTGACGATCCTTGATATCGGATGTGGAGATGGGCAGATCAGCCGAATGATGGCTTCAGGCGGTGCTCACGTCGTCGGGATCGACCCAACGTGGAACCAAATTCGTGTTGCGCAGGAACGGGCCGGCGGCGCCGACTACCTGCGGGCGACGGCGTCGGAGATTCCGTTTGCCGACGCCTCGTTCGATGCTGCGGTGGCGTGTCTCGTGTTCGAACACATCGATGCCGTCGACGCCGCGATCGAGGAGGTTTCCCGGGTGATCAAGCCAGGTGGCCGGTTCTGTTTCTTCCTCAACCATCCATTGCTTCAAACGCCTGGGAGCGGCTGGATCGACGATCACATCATCGACCCGCCAGAGCAGTACTGGCGGATCGGGCCGTACCTCGTGGAGACCGAGTCGATCGAACAGGTCGAGTTGGGTGTCTACATCAGATTCATCCACCGACCATTGTCTCGGTACATCAACACGCTTGCCGAGCATGGGCTCGTTCTGGAGCGAATGCTGGAACCCGCGCCGCCTCCCGGATTCCTCGAACGGGCTCCCGAGTATCCCGACGCAGCGACGATTCCGCGCTTGTTGTACTTGCGCCTCCGCAAGTCATGAGGGGTAACCGCGTAGTGTGAGGACTGTGGCAGATGTGCTTCTGATTAGTGGTCTCTCCGGGGCGGGACGTTCCGGGGCTGCCGACGTGCTCGAGGACCTCGGCTTCTACGTGATTGACAACCTGCCGACGTCGTTGCTGCCGACGATTGTCGACCTCGCCTCGCAGCCGGGCACAGCGATCACCCGGCTCGCCCTGGTGTCGGGGCGCAACCACGACGACCTGTTGCACGAGGTTGCCAAGATGCGCGCTGACGGGCACAGCGTCACGTTGCTGTTCCTCGACGCCTCGACGCCTGTGCTCGTGCAGCGCTATGACGCCACCCGACGGAAACATCCCCGAGCGGCCGAAGCGGAGGGTTTGCTCGAGGCAATCGAACTCGAGCGGGCGATGCTCCAGCGTGTCAAGGAACAAGCCGACCTGGTGATCGACACGTCGGATCTCAACGTTCACCAGTTGAAGGAACGGCTGGTCGCAGCGTTCGAGTCGGCTGACTCGCAACACCTTCAGATCGCGATCGAAAGTTTTGGGTACAAGAACGGGCTCCCGCTCGATGCCGACATCGTGATGGATGTTCGGTTTCTTCCGAACCCGCACTGGGACGACCAACTCCGGCCGCTCACCGGGCACGATCCGAAGGTTCGCGACTACGTACTCGAACGCAGTGTCACCTCGACGTTCCTCGATCAGTTCGAGCGTCTGTTGCTCGACGTGTTGCCGAGCTACCTGGAGGAAGGTCGCAGCTACCTCACGATCGCGATCGGCTGCACCGGGGGTCGCCATCGATCGGTCGCCATCGCCGAGGAGTTATCGCGCCGCTTCGCCACACACGGCATCGCCGCTCGAACAAGTCATCGAGACGTCGGCGGATCGCGCTGAACCGCGACGCTACGCTGGCAGCCCGGTAGTGACGATGGTGAATGATCCCTGTGAAAGGACACCCTGATATGACGGTGCGCGTTGGCATCAATGGTTTTGGCCGTATTGGACGCAACTTCTTCCGTGCTGCCAAGCAGCGCGGCGCGGACATCGATTTCGTGGCAGTGAACGATCTCGGCTCGCTCGAAACGATGGCCCATCTACTCAAGTACGACTCGGTGCTCGGTGTACTGCCTGACACGATCAAGGCGACCAAGGGCGGGATCAAGGTTGGTTCCGACACACTCAAGGTGCTTCAGGAACGCGATCCGAAGAACCTTCCGTGGGCGGAACTCGGTGTCGATCTCGTGATCGAGTCGACCGGCTTTTTCACCGATCGCCCGAAGGCTGCATTGCACCTCGAAGCCGGCGCTCCACTCGTGATCGTGTCAGCCCCGTCGAATGGCGCCGATGCCACGATCGTGTACGGCGTCAATCACAAAGACTTCGACCGGAAGAAGCATCAGGTCATCTCGAATGCGAGCTGCACCACGAACTGCTTCGTCCCGATGGTCAAGGTCCCCGACGACGCGTTCGGCATCGTGAACGGAATGATGACCACGATCCATGCTTACACGGGTGACCAGCAACTCGTCGATGGTCCCCACAGCGATCTGCGTCGTGCGCGTGGAGCTGCGATCAATATCGTGCCAACCAGCACGGGCGCGGCGCGTGCGACCGGACTCGTGTTGGAGTCGATGAGGGGCAAGCTCGACGGAACCTCGTTCCGGGTGCCGGTGCCGACCGGTTCGATCACCGATTTCACGGCCAATCTCAAGAAGGCGGCGACGGTCGACCAGATCAACGCCGCCTACAAGGCTGCGGCTGCGAAGGGTGACCTGAAGGGAATTCTCAAGTACACCGAGGACCCGATCGTGTCGAGCGACATCGTCAACGATCCGCACTCGTCGATTTTCGACGCCGGGATGACGATGTCGATGGGCACGTTGGTCAAGGTATTTGCGTGGTACGACAACGAATGGGGTTATTCGAACCGACTTGTCGACCTTGCGCTGTACACCGGCAAGAAGCGCTGACGTGATCCGCCCATGATCAATGGGATTCCCACCCTGGAGGATCTTGGCGATGTCACCGGCAAGCGGGTACTCGTTCGCACCGATTTCAACGTGCCACTCCACGATGATGGCGGGGGTGCTGCGATCACCGATGACTTCCGTATCCGTGCTGCCCTTCCGACGATCAACTGGTTACGCGACCACGGTGCGACGGTCGTCACCGCCAGCCATCTCGGTCGCCCAAAAGGTCAGCCGAATCCGAAGTACTCGATGGATGCAGTCCGAGCACGGCTCGCCGAACTCGCACCAGGCGTCGAGCTGCTCGAAAACCTTCGGTTCGATGCGGGTGAGGAAGGCAACAGCGACGAGTTCACCGCCAATCTGATCGACGGAATCGACCTGTACGTCAACGACGCTTTCGGTGCTTCCCACCGTGCACATGCGTCGATCGTGGGGCCGCCCAAGACCCTTCCATCGGCGATGGGCCGGCTCTTGGAGAAAGAAGTCGACGTGCTGCTCGGCCTCCGGAACCAACCGAAGCGTCCGTTCGTTGCGGTGCTCGGTGGTGCCAAGATTTCCGACAAGCTCGGTGTCGTCGAGGCGTTGCTGAGTGTTGTCGATTCGCTCGTGATTGGTGGAGCGATGTGCTTCACCTTCTTCGCTGCCAAAGGCAACCGGATCGGCGATTCGCTGTTCGAACCAGACCAGGTCGATACCTGTCGCCGGATTCTTGAGAATCACAGCGCCAAGATTCACCTGCCACAGGATCTCGTCGGTCTTGATGCCAACGGCACCTTCTCGACGTGGGGCACGAACGTGCCCGACGGCGGTAAGGGCTTCGACATCGGGCCTGGTTCTGCCGCTGCGTTCAGCGACGTGATCATGGATGCGCGGATGGTTTTCTGGAACGGTCCAATGGGCATGTTCGAGGACGAGCGTTTCGCCTCTGGTACACGAACCGTGGCACAGGCGATGGCCGACACGAAGGCGTTCACGGTCGTGGGCGGGGGAGATTCCGCGGCGGCGTTGGCGCAGTTCAAGCTGGACGACGAGGTCGACCATGTTTCGACCGGCGGTGGAGCGAGCCTCGAACTACTCGAACTCGGTGACCTCCCCGGTCTCGCGGCATTGAGAGGTGCACCGAATGCTCACGAATCGTAAGCCGCTGATCTCTGGCAACTGGAAGATGAATCTCAACCACTTCGAGGCGATCCAGATCCTCCAGAAGTTGCATTACCTCGTGCCGAAAGAGGCGTTCGAAAAGGTCGACGTGAGCGTGCATCCGCCATTCACCGACATTCGCAGCGTCCAGACCGTGATCGAGGCCGACGACTTGGAATTTCTGCTCGGTGCGCAGCATTGCCACTGGGAGGAAAAGGGAGCCTTCACGGGCGAGGTGTCGCCGCAGTTCCTCGCCAAGCTTGACGTAAAACTTGTGGTGTGTGGCCACAGTGAACGCCGTGACATCTTCGGCGAGACCGACGAGATGGTGAATCGGAAGGTCAAGGCGATCCTCAAGCACGGGATGACCCCGATCATGTGTGTTGGCGAGTCTCTCGACGAGCGTGAGGCCGGGGAGACCGAAGCCAAGGTGCTTGGTCAGGTTGTCGCCGGTCTGTCGGGCGTGAAGGCCGAGCAGGTGAGCGCGATGGTGATCGCCTACGAACCAATCTGGGCGATCGGTACCGGCCGCACCGCGACAGCCGAGGATGCCCAGTCTGTGTGTGCAGCGATTCGCACCACGATCGCTACCACGTTCAACGACGAAACGGCCGAAGCCGTCCGAATCCAGTACGGCGGTTCGGTGAAGGCCGGCACGACCGAGGAACTGATGTCGCAACCCGACGTCGACGGTGCGTTGGTAGGCGGAGCGAGCCTCGATCCGGACGAGTTCGCTCGAATCGTTCGGTTTGCCGCCCCATAATTCGGAACATCTGAACCAAAAATTCTCGTTAATGAAACATCCGCATTCCTACCGATGGGTAGCTCAGGCTGCTAGCGTCAGGTTTGCCCGACATGATCGGGGAGGACAGGTCGGGTGACCGCCATCGGGGAACGGATCTCGCAGCGTGAACACGCAATGGGGGAAACTAACTCAATGGTCCAACACACCTCCCTCTTTCAACCTATGAGGAGGACCTACGTGATTAACACGAGGCGTACAAAGCGAGTTTTCGCTCTTGCCGTCGGATTGTCGCTCATCGCCGCAGCATGTGGTGGCGACGACGAAGCCGCAAATACTGGCGAAGACTCCGCAACATCAACTGCCGAGGAATCAGCCGAGCCAACAGCCGAGCCAACAGCCGAGTCGGCAACGGCCACCGAGTCGGCAACGGCCACTGAGTCGGCCACGGCGGAGGACTCCGGGCCCACAGAAGGCACAGCGATGCGAATCACCTACACGCTGTCCGACAGCGCTGTCTGGAGCGACGGCGAAGCAGTTTCGGCTGCCGACTTCGAATGCCTGTGGCAGGCCTCGGTGAACACCCCGGAATCGATTACCACAGTTGGCTATGACCAGATCCTTGCGGTTACCGAGGGTGCAACCGCCAAGGAAGTACACGTCGATTACGGCGTGACGTTCGCTCCCTGGCGCACGCTGTTTGCCCAACCAGGTCTGCTCCAAGCATCGCAGCACGAGGACTGCACCGACGTGTCGACCGACTTCAACGGTTCGTATGCGTACGGCGGCTACCCGTACCTCATGGAGGAATGGACGCCCGAGCAGATCGTGTTCGTCACGAACCCCGGGTACACGGGCGCACTCGTTCCGAAGTCTGAGCGGATCGTAATTGTGGCCGCCGAGGACGGCCCGACGTTACTGAAGTCCGGCGCAGTCGACTTTATCTTCCCTCAGGGCTACACCGGTCTAGACGCCGAACTCGCCGATCCGAACGTGGATTTCGGTGCTGAAGGTGGCGGCTCGTTCGAGGCGCTCTACTTCCAGCAGGACGACGCCTGTGTGCCGGACGAGACGCGTTCGTGCGCCTTTGCAGACGAGGTCTACCGTGAGGCATTCTCGAAGTCGGTTGACCTCGTGGGTGTCTACCAGCAGATCTACGCACCGTTCGCTCAGGGCCTTCCACTGCTCGAATGCGGTCCAATTGCTCCAGGTCCGTACTGCGATCCGGTGTTCACAGACACGTTCGATGTCGAGGGTGCAGCAGCACTGCTCGAAGAGAACGGTTGGACGAAGGGCGCCGACGGCATGTGGGCGAACCCGGATGGCGAAGTCCCGGAAGTTCATTGGATGATCAACACGGGCAACACTCGCCGTGAGAGCACCCAGGAGTTCCTGATTCCGAAGATGGCCGAACTTGGATTCAACGTTCGGGCCGATAACTGCGAGGCCCTGCCTTGCGTATTCGAAACCCGCCTCCCGGCG
The DNA here is from genome assembly GCA_031422395.1 of Ilumatobacteraceae bacterium. Taxonomy (GTDB): domain Bacteria; phylum Actinomycetota; class Acidimicrobiia; order Acidimicrobiales; family Ilumatobacteraceae; genus Ilumatobacter. Next base: position 7,070 of record JANPLQ010000151.1, read on the forward strand.
CTCAGTTTCGACCTCGGAATGTACATCAGCACAGTCGCCCCTGACCCGGTGTATCTGACCTCGACCTACGTCTGCGATCAGATCCCCTCAGAGGAAAACGACTTCCAGGGCCAGAACTCATCTGGTTGGTGTAACGAGGACATCACCGCCAAACTGCACGAAGCCGATGCGACACTTGATGCGGACGCTCGTACGGTGCTGATCAAGGAGGCGATCGTGGCCATGCATGACGAATATGTGCTGCTGCCGACCCTTCAGTTCCCGAACGTCGGTGCCTATCGGACGGACAAGGTCTCTGGAACTCAGAGCAACCTCGCCAACTACCGGGCGTTCAACGACTGGTGGAACTTCGAAGACGTCGACGGTGACGGCCAGGTGGTAATTGGAGCCGAGCAGTTCCCGACTCCGGATTGCACCAACCCAATCACGGCTTGCGCCAACTCGTCGTGGTTCTTCTGGGTCGCAGCCGGGCAGATTTTCCCGAATGCATACGAACCCACCAATGATCAGACGTTCGTGCCTGGCGAGATCCTCGCTGGCGAAGCTGTCGTCACAACGTACTGATAGAAACCACCCCAGGATTCGGTCCGGTCGGTCCCCCGATCTGACCTAGTATCCAAAAACCGGGGCATCCCTGCCCAGGGATGCCCCGGTCGTAATTCCAGATTGCAACGAGTTGGGAGGTATCGATGGCACGATTTATCATTCGGCGATTGCTTTGGATGGTGCCGACCCTTCTCGTGGTGACGTTCCTCGTCTATGTCGCTGTGCGTATCGGCTGGAACCCGGTTGCCAGTTATCAGCGGGCCAACCCCCGGGCCGGCAAGAAGCGCCTAGAGGCGTACCGCCAAGCCAACGGCTTGTACCCAGGGCCCTCTGGTTACGTGCGTGGTTATGGCGAGTGGTTGTGGAAGTTCGTTCGTGGCCCGAGCCATTGGCCGAGAAGCATTAAGGGTGGAGGCGAGGTTTGGGAACCGCTTCGCTACTCGTTCTTCAATACGCTTCGGTTGGCCGGAATTGCCGCCGTGTTGGGTATCAGTCTCGGTATCGGATTGGGGATCCTCGCAAGCCGACGGCCTGGCGGGTGGCTGGACATCACAGTCAACACGACCGCATTCTTTGTCGGTGGCGTGCCGCCGTTTGTGTCGGCCGTCATGTTGCAGTTGACCTTCGCCGTGTCGCTTGGTTGGCTTCCTCCCGCCGGTGTGTATCCGCCCGGTCAGCGCGGGTTCGACCTGTTCCTGATGATCAAACATTTGACTCTCCCGGTGATCGTGGTCATGATTCAAACGATTGCCGGGTACAGCCGTTATATGCGGGCGTCGGTGCTCGACGTGGCGTCGTCCGATTTTCTACGAACTGCTCGGTCGAAAGGCATCTCAGAGCGACGAGTCTTGTTTCGGCACAGCGTGAGAAATGCGCTCGTCCCCGTCGTAACCGTGATCGGAATCGACATCGGTTCGCTGATTGGCGGTCTGATCATCACGGAGAACATCTTCAACTATCCGGGCATGGGCGTGTACTTCGTCGACGCCGCGCTGTTGGGCGACTTTCCAAAGCTCCTGCCGTTTCTCGTGATCATCGTTGTTTTCGTGATCGTGTTCAACCTGCTGGCCGATATCGCCTACGCCTTCCTAGATCCGAGAATTCGCCTTGACTAGCATCCAGGAGCCACAGATTCCCCAGGCCGACCTCGATGCTGCCGCCGAGTTGGGTGTCGATGTCTCGGCGCAACAGGGGCTCGACGTCGTCGCGTTCACACCCGCCCGGATGGCATGGAAGCGATATTGGGGTCACCATGGCGCCGCCGTCTCGACGGTCATCCTCGCAATCGTGATGTTCATGGCGTTGGCGACACCGTTGACTGCCCGATACGGGATCAACGAGCAGGTACTCAAGATCGAGGAGGGCAATAACGTCTTCCTCTCGCCACGCAGCATTGCCTGGTTCGGCACCGACGACATCGGACGCGATATGTATTCGAGGTTGCTGTTCGGGATTCGCACGTCGATGTTCATCGGGGTGGCATCAGCGATCCTGTCGGTACTGATCGGCACTGCCGTGGGCGCATTCGCAGGCCTGCGAGGCGGCAAGTTCGACGACCTGATGATGCGTGTCACAGATCTTTTCCTGGCGTTTCCGTTTCTGATCGCAATCATCCTCGTTCGAGAGTTCCTCGGTGGACTCTCGTTTCTAACGCCGATCATCGGCGGCAAATCGTCGATCCGTTTCATCATCGTGCTGTTCGCTATTTTCGGTTGGATGGGCGTGGCGCGCCTCGTCCGCGGTCAGGTTTTGGCACTCAAAGAGCGCGAGTTCATCGAGGCGGCTCGAGCCGTCGGTGCCAGCAATTTTCGGATCGTGGTCTCGCATTTGTTGCCCAACTCGATCGGCCCGATCCTTGTCGCGTTGACCTTGTCGGTGATTGGTGCAGTCGTCGGCGAGTCGACGTTGTCGTTCTTCGGCTTCGGGCCGCAGCCAGGAGAGAACAGCACATCGCTCGGTTACATCATCGGCCTCTCGAGAGATGGTGTGCAGCGGGGCGATTGGTGGCTCGCAGTTTTTCCGTGTGGGGCATTGGTGTTGCTCGCAATCTGCATCAACTTCATTGGCGACGGGCTACGCGACGCGCTCGATCCCAAGCTGGACAGCGGAAGGTAACCACGTGACCGAAAGTGCTTCTGTGACCGACGGAGTCTTGTCGCTTCGCAACCTGAAAGTGAGTTTTCGGACTCCGAATGGTTTGGTGCAGGCTGTCCGAGGGATCGATCTTGATGTCGCGCCGGGTGAGGCGGTCGGAATCGTCGGCGAGAGTGGCTCCGGAAAGTCCGTGTCGTTCCTCGCGACGCTCGGTTTGCTGCCGCGCAATGCCCAGATCAGCGGATCAGCGAAAGTAGTTGGGACTGAACTCGTCGGTGCGAGCCGGCGCACACTGAACGGAATCCGGGGCAACAAGATTGCGATGATCTTTCAGGACCCGTTGTCGGCGCTCAACCCAGTCCATCGCGTAGGTGACCAAATTATCGAAATGATTCAGGCGCATCAGTCTCTGACCAAGCTTGCGGCAGCCGCCCGAGCGGTCGAGTTGCTCGATATTGTCGGCATTCCGCAGCCCGATCAGCGAGCCCGCCAGTATCCGCACGAGTTCTCGGGCGGCATGAGGCAGCGCGTCATGATTGCGATGGCGATCGCCAACGACCCCGATGTGTTGATCGCCGACGAGCCGACCACTGCCCTCGATGTCACTGTGCAAGCCCAAATTCTTGAAGTCTTGGATCGGATTCGGCGCGAAATGCAAACGGCAATCGTGATGATCACTCATGACCTTGGTGTGATCGCCAGGGTCGCTGATCGTGTCCAGGTGATGTACGCCGGACGGGTGGTTGAGCGCACCGACGTCACGTCGTTGTTCGCCCACCCGACTCACCCGTACACCGAAGGTCTGCTGCATTCGATACCGCGACACGGGCTTGACCGGCTGGTCCCGATTCCAGGGTCTCCCCCGAACATGCTTCGGCCGCCATCGGGTTGCGCATTTCGCCCTCGCTGTTCGCACGCCGACGAACGATGCGAAAGGGACGTGCCAGAGCTGAAACCGATGGGCGATGCAATGACGGCATGCGTGCGGGTAAACGAGTTGTACGTGGCGAGCAAGCAATGAGCTCTAACACGGTCAGCACCGAACCGCTCATTGAAGTCACTGGGCTCACGAAGCATTTCCCGGTGCGTGCGGCCAAAGGGTTGCGGTCGATTCGGTCGACCGTGCAGGCCGTCAATGATGTCTCGTTCGAGATAGGACGTGGTGAGACGCTCGGACTGGTCGGTGAGTCGGGAAGCGGCAAGACTACTGCCGGCCGGTGCATTCTCCGGCTGATCGAACCCTCTGCCGGTTCGATCCGCTTCGAGGGTCGGGAAATGGTCGGGATGAGCCGTTCGGAGCTGCGTCAGCTACGCCGCGAAATACAGATCGTTTTCCAAGATCCGCAAGCCTCGCTCGATCCTCGACTTACTGTGGGTTCGGCGATTTCGGAGCCACTCCGAATCCAGAAGGTGGCCGGTAATCATGACGATCGTGTAGCCGAATTGTTGTCGTTGGTCGGCCTGGCTCCTGACCACGCACAAAGGTTCCCGCACGAGTTCTCCGGTGGTCAACGTCAACGCATCGGTATCGCCCGAGCACTCGCATTGAATCCGGCGTTTATCGTGCTTGATGAGCCTGTCTCGGCGCTCGATGTCAGTATTCAAGCGGGCGTCATCAATCTCCTGCAGGACCTGCAGAACGAACTCAGCTTGAGTTTCCTCTTCATTGCGCACGATTTGTCGGTCGTTCGGCACCTCAGCAAGCGAATTGCAGTGATGTATCTCGGTCGAATCATGGAGGTTGGCCCGGCGGAGGAGATCTATACCAAGGCCGCTCACCCGTATACCCAGGCGCTCTTGTCAGCGGTGCCCGAGCCCGACCCCGAGTTCGAGAAGATCCGGCGTCGGATCGTGCTTGAGGGCGAGGTTCCATCGCCGATCAACCCGCCATCCGGCTGCCCGTTCCGGACCCGTTGCCCGAAGGCTGAGAGTCTCTGTGCGGAGCAGCTCCCGGAGCTAAAAGATCGCGGCCAAGGGCATCCGGTGGCGTGCCATTTTCCCGACGTGGTACCCGTGACCATCTGGCAGGAGGCCAAGTTCGAACGCTCAGGTTGACCGCTAGGATTGTCGATCGTGCGTGACACCATGCTGTACATCGTCCTGGTCATCAACGTCGTTTCGATGGTGGCTCTCATCGCGGGCATTTTGCTGCACAGCGGTAGAGGGGGCGGCCTGTCCGACATGTTTGGGGGCGGTGGGTCGGCGGCTCTCGGTTCGTCGGCTGCCGAGCGCAACCTGAACCGGATCACGTTCGTGTTCGCACTCGTCTGGGTTCTGACGATTGTTGCCCTCAGTTTCCTGATGGTGAGGTCCTGAATCGGGCGATAGCCTGGACACCCGGTCACGTCGAAGTGGCGGAATGGCAGACGCGCTAGCTTGAGGTGCTAGTGCCCTATTATGGGCGTGGGGGTTCAAGTCCCCCCTTCGACACCAAATGACCAGGGCAAAAGCCCTGGTCATCGGCTTTTTCACGAGCTCACGAGGTCCACTGCCGACCCGCTTGTCCGCGATTTGTCAGCAGTTGTCGCCAGGCCCACCTGTGCAACTGACGGAGGCCGCTTTCGTCGGGTCGGTGGTTTTCTGTTTTCGTCGTTCGTAGTATCGAGGCCGCCGTGTGGCCAGTCGACCGGACGGGCCTGCTGGCCGGCGCGACGCGGCGGTCGGTGGATCGACGCGTTCTGCGACAAGCTGCGTCGGAATCACCTGCGTCAACGAACCGACTGACACCAAATCCGACAGACGTTGCTCAGACTCCAGTCACCCATCCAACAGGTCCGCATCCCACCAAACTAGACGCCTTAACTGAACGGTATTGCGACTAGGTGTAGGTCCGCGAAAGCCTTGCGTGGCGCTGGGAGGCGACAGATCATGGAATGCAAAGGCTCAGACGGGTCTCGGTTTTATCTGGCCCCAGTAAGGTAAGTTCGACTGCGTTGGGTGCCACCGGTCGCACGTCCGATACGGGCTGACCGTCAGTGAGATCGGTGTCATCGATGAGATATCGGCCGGTTTCTGTGAAGAGCGACAGTCGCCCGGAGCCATCTGCGACGAGTACATAGTCGCCGACGGTGACCATCTGAAGAGTGATGTCGTCGATGGGGTTCGTATCCAACCGTGTAAGCGTCAAGAGGTCACCCGACGGTCCGACGACTGCTAGGTACGGCATCGCTTGAATGACGGAGCGATCTGGCGGCGTCTGGTTCCAGACCGCCGGGACGAGGAATGCATCGTCTCCGCCCACGGCGGGAACGCCGTAAGACCACCATCCGAAGTCGAAGCCCTCGGGCATGTCGGGGGGCGGTAGTGAGGCTCCGTCGTCCCATGTTGCGCCACGGTCGGGCGTGAACCACAGCAGCTCGCGTGTGGGCCCACCGACAACGAGCAGCCCGCCAGCGTCGTTAGCGGCTGCGTCGCCGATGACGGGCACGTTATCAACTGTTGTTCCGTCTGCGAAGGCAATCCGCCCTGACAGTGACATAGGCCCGTCTTGGGTCAGTTCTCCCGCACCTACGGTTTCGCCCCCGGTGCCAACTACGGAGTATTCCGCATTGAATGGCGCGGGTTGGTCGCATGGTTTGATAGAGGTCGCGGGGGTGACGATCGTTGGTGCTGATGTCGTGGGAGGGGAACTGGCACCGTCGCTTGTGACCATCGGGGTCGAGCCGACCTTCGGTGCCGGGATCGTCCCAGGCGAATCCTCGGCTGGCGGAGCGGCGTTGTTCGGATCGGAGTCCATCGACGCTGATCCACATGACGCCAGAACTATCGCGCCGACCATAGCGAGGTAAGCTGCGGCACAGTTACGCTGCCGGTCGCGTGCGCCACTGTACCGGCAGCGGTTGAGGTGCGTCAGTTCAGGCATGGCGCGTACACCGAGTGAACGTTTGCTCCGGCCACTGGCATGTCGAAGCAGTTTCGGTCGATATTAACGGTTGTGCCGTTCCAGTTTTCATTGACAAGCTGGTACTGATGTCCTCGCTGGTCGCCGTTCCACCAGCCTGCGGGAAGGCAAGCGTTGACTTGATAAACACCGGGGTTTAGGTTCCATTCTGCAATGGATATTGCATCGGGCGCGTAAGCAGGCGATGTGGCCAACATCGGGAACGTACATGTGCCCGAATAGACTGCTGACTTCCACGTCGGTGAACCCGATCGCAACAGGGAGTTCCAGCCTCGAACGAACTCTTTTGTGGCAAGGTGATTCGCGCACGAAGTTGTGATGGTTCCCTCAAGATCGAGCACGACGATCGAGCCAGCAGAAACGCCAATTCCCACGTTCTTAGCTCCGGTGCGGGCGCCGACTGCCTCGTTCTGGCCTTGCTGGTAGGCGGTTACAGTGTTGGTGCTGTGTTTGTAAGTCGCCGATATGCACGGACTCTGCTTTCCGCTCCAGATTGGCAGGAGGTTCCAACCCTGAGTGTGGACTGCATTGACC
>JANPLQ010000152.1:0-79910 GCA_031422395.1 Ilumatobacteraceae bacterium
CGACCTAAAACACCTCGTACCGACCTGCAAACACCACCACCACCTGATCCACGAAGGCGGCTGGACACTCACCCTCGCCGACGACCGCACCCTCACCATCCGAACACCCGACGGACAACTACACGCCACCTGTCCCATCCAAATCAGACCCGGCCGACGAGTCCAACAACACCGCCAACGCAAACGAGCCAAAGAGCAACAGCGGCGAGACAAACCAACCGACCAGACGACGCCGACCCTCCAACTGTGAGGGTCGCATCGCCGCGTCCCAGCACGGATTGGTGGTCGGCCGGGAGGCAGACTGATAAACGGCTGCTAGCCTTTGGTGGCCGTGTGGACAGACTTCTGTCGTCCCATTACATCCGCGTCAGTCAAGGCGTCAGAAGCGTTCGCAGGAGAAATTCGATGGCATCGGTTTGTTCAATATGTGGCAAAGGCCCCTCGTGGGGCATGTCGGTGTCTCACTCTCATCGGCGCACCAAGCGTCGGTGGAACCCGAACATTCAGCGGATCCGTGCACTCGTCAAAGGCGCTCCCAAGCGCATCGACGTGTGCACCGGATGCATCAAGTCCGGCAAGGTCGTCAAGGCCGGCTGATGCAAGGCGTCGTCAAGGCGTACGACCCGACCTCGGGGCTCGGCGTCATCATGTGCGACACCGATCTGGCCGATTACGATCTGGCCGCTGATGCCCTCAAGGGCTCGATCTTTCGCATGCTCCGACAGGGGCAGCGAGTCGTGTTCGACCTTGACGAGGCTGGACGGGCAACTCACTTGCACCTCGGTTCCGAGGTCGACATGGGCACTCCCGGCTTCAACTGATTCGACCGATCTCCGGCTGATTGTTCGGCGTTGGGGTGCCAATTCGCTAACGCTTCTAGTGTTGGTCAATCGTTCATCATCTGTTTTCCAGATAGCCGCATCCCTAAAATCTCAGCCGCAAGACGCGTTCGACCACATCACAAGCGCACGCACTGGACCACACTGTGAGCAGAGTGGTCTACCGAGGGAGTCGCGATGAGTGGTACTTCGACGAACGAGCGTCTGAAACAGTGGGTCGCCGAGTGGGCAGAAGTGATGCAGCCCGATGCCGTGTACTGGTGCGACGGCGGTGCCGACGAGTACGACCGGCTGGCCACTGAACTGGTCGCATCCGGCACGTTTACACGACTTGACGAGGCGAAGCGGCCCAACAGCTATTGGGCGCATTCCGACCCGGGCGACGTCGCTCGCGTCGAAGACCGCACGTTCATCTGCTCCGCCACACCTGACGAAGCCGGCCCCAACAACAACTGGCGCGATCCAGCAGAGATGCGTGCCGAGATGACTGCGTTTTACACCGGGGCAATGGCAGGCCGAACGATGTACGTCGTTCCGTTTTCGATGGGTCCACTCGGATCTCCGATCGCCCACATCGGTGTGCAGCTGACCGATTCCGCCTACGTCGCCGTGTCGATGCGGATCATGACTCGAATGGGCCAGGGTGCGCTCGACGTGCTCGGCGACGGCAACTGGGTTCCGTGCCTACATTCCGTCGGGGCGCCGCTGGCGGCCGGTGAAACTGATGTTCCGTGGCCGTGCAACCCTGACAACAAGTACATCGTGCACTTCCCTGACACGCGCGAAATTTGGTCGTACGGATCCGGATACGGCGGCAACGCCCTGCTGGGCAAGAAGTGTTTCGCGCTGCGCATCGCTTCCGTGATGGCCCGCGACGACGGCTGGCTGGCCGAGCACATGTTGATCCTCAAACTCACCAATCCGCTCGGAGAATCGAAGTACATCGCCGCCGCCTTTCCGTCTGCCTGCGGCAAGACCAACTTGGCGATGCTCGTGCCGACGATTCCCGGCTGGAAGGCCGAGACGATCGGCGACGACATCTGTTGGATGAAGTTCGGTGAGGATGGGCGCCTCTACGCGATCAATCCTGAGGCCGGCTTCTTCGGTGTCGCCCCTGGCACCGGATACGACACCAACGCCAACGCCATGGAAACCCTGTGGGGCAACTGCATCTACACCAACACAGCGCTCACCGACAATGGCGACGTGTGGTGGGAAGGGATGAGCGACACTCCCCCGGCGCGGGCAGTCGACTGGCGTGGCAACACCTGGACTCCAGAAACAGACACACCCGCCGCCCACCCGAACGCTCGGTTCACGGCACCCGCCGAGCAATGCCCATCGATCGCAGCCGAATGGCAGGACCCGAACGGCGTGCCGATCTCGGCGATTCTGTTCGGTGGCCGCCGCCGGACAACGGTGCCGTTGGTCACCGAGGCATTCGACTGGGAACACGGCGTGTTCCTCGGATCGATCATGGCGTCCGAGACAACGGCCGCGCAGCAGGGTGCCGTTGGCAAGTTGCGATTCGACCCGATGGCGATGCTTCCGTTTTGCGGCTACAACTACGCCGACTACTTCGACCACTGGTTCAAGATCGGCGAATCAACCGACGCCTCGAATCTGCCGAGGATCTTCTTCGTCAACTGGTTCAGGAGAGCCGACGACGGCCGCTACCTGTGGCCCGGCTACGGCGAGAACAGTCGGGTTCTGAAGTGGATTTTCGAACGAGTCGCCGGCACGATCGACGCAGTCGACACGGCAATCGGGAGGCTTCCGGCTCTTGACGGGATCGATGTAAACGGACTCGAGATTACCGATGAGGACCTCGTTGAGATCACCAGGATCAACAGCGATGGTTGGCGCCAGGCGATCCCACAGATACGTGAGCACTTCGCCCAGTTCGGTGATCGGCTGCCGTCACAACTCCACGCCGCCGTCGACAAACTCGAATCCCAACTCGCCAAATAACCCGTTCATGTCGCGCTGAACCCCTCCATGTCGTGCTGAGCGCGACATGAACGGGGTTTGGGGGTTATAGGACGAGGTTGCGGAGTCCTAAGCCCATCACGAACAGGCTGCCGAGGCCGTACAACAACAGCTGCTTGCCTTTCATGAACGGACTGGTTCGATAGCTGTACATGATCGCCACGGCGATGATCGCCGAAAAGCCGTACAACGCATGCATATCGCTTTGCTCGGCACCGGATCGGCGGAACAGCACAGTGCCGAGCGTGGCCTGCACGAACGTCGTCAGTTGTGCGACGATCACGAGCGTCCATGTCGCTCGACGCCACCGCACCGACCACCGCGCCGACCACCGCGCCGACCACCGCACCGACCACCGATATGCGGCAAGGCACACTGCTCCGGCCAGCCCGTTCAGCGCAATCAGCACATACGCGTTGACCTCGTGGAGGTCGTGAAGTGTCACCGGTCGATGCTCACTCGCCGCAACCGCGGCCTCCAAAAATCACTGTCACGACTTCGTCATCGGCGACCCCAGTGACCAGGCCACGAAAGCTGTCACTCACGTAGAAGTTTGGCGGGCTATTCAGGTCTTCCTCGCCCGGGTTCACGCTGGCATCCGGAAACTCGGCCAGCAGATCGACGATTCGCGTGCCGAGTGTGGTCCCGCCAGGTGTCCGCAAACCAACCGGGTCGCCACCGAGTTCGCCGATTCTGCCGTACTCCCACGCCATGAAATGGTCTCGATCGTCGGCGACGAGAGAGAGATCGCCGAACAGCAGCGACAGCACTCCCCAGTCGACCCGTCGCGCCCTTGTGCCATCGCATGCTGCGAACGCAAAGTTGTCGACCCACCCGGTGTCACCGGTGTTTCCGCCGAGCAGCGACGTGACGTACTCGATCACACCATCGGGGGCGGCACCGAACACCGCTGATCCGATCCCGTCACCGCGGAGCAGCAATTCTTGAATGGCGATCGGTTCCGTCGTCGTGACGGGAGCCAGCGAGGTCGGCGCCGGAGGGATGGTCTCTTGCACAGGGATCGTTGGTTCAGTGCTCACGGACGAGTCATCGCCGGTCGCGCTCGGTGCCTCGCTGGATGTGGCGTCAACCGTGCTCTCGACTGGCACATCGAACGTCAGGGACGGAGGCGTCGGCACGGCGTCGCCGTCGGATTGCCAACAAGCAGTCAGCAGCACCGAAACAACGACCAGCACGACGAGGTTCGCTCGGGCGGAACCAGACAACCGAATCATGACCGTCATTCTGGTGGAAGCAGCCGCCCTTTCGACGGCGCTCAATCGAATAGCCAGCCTGGGCGCAGGCCTGGCTCGGCATCGTGCTCGATGAACCACTCCGTTCCGAAGGCAATCGCGAAAATATCGAGTGGCATCTGGAGGAAGAAACTGGAGTCTGAAACCTGGCTGGCATGCGCCGCGATCGATCGCCGCTTCTGCGCCACGTACCCGGAAACATCGACACGCATCGTCAGTTCTGCTTCCGGCGTGCCCATCGGGTTGCCGTCATCCATCGGACCGTTCGGGTCGAACGGTTCCTCGGGCGTCCCGAAGGCGTCGGCACCCATCTCGCGCATCATGGCGATCTGGCGCGCCATCTCGTCGCGATTCATGGTTGCCTCGAACACTCGCAACCCAAGCAGTTCGCCTGCCACGAGTTGCTTGGTTCGATTGACGACGCGATGGACTTTGACATGATCGGGATGCCCGTAGTTGCCGTGCCAGTCATACGAGGTCAACACGTCGGCCTGCTCGTTGAGCATGACCGCCGCCAATCGCCCTGCCGCCTCGTCGAGATCGGCTTGCCAGAATGAATCAGCGTGATCGTTGGCTTCCCAACCCGTCATACCCGAATCGTGATAACCGAGAAACTCGACACGTGCGACGCCGAGCGCGGCAGCCGAAGCCTCAGTTTCGCGACGACGAAGCAGTTGCAGCGTGTCGTCGGGCCCGAGATCCTCGGGAACCTCGCCGTGGCGGCCATCGGTCGCAACCACGAGGACGACGCGATGGCCCTCGGCCGCCGCTCGAGCCATCGATCCGCCGGTCGAAATGGCTTCGTCATCAGGGTGAGCGTGGAAACAAACGAGCGTCCCCATCACGCCTGCTTGACTGCGCCGCAGGCGACTAACTCATCGATCCGCGACGTCGGGATTCCCCAATCGGCCAGGATCGCAGTCGTATGCTCACCGGGGTGGGCCGGGGGCTGATCGAGTTCAGCTCCGGTTCGGCTGAACCGAGGTGCCGGAGCAGGCTGTGTGTACCCGAACGCATCGACAAACGTCGACCTGGCGACGTTGTGCGGGTGTCGAGCGGCCTCGTCCATCCGTAACACCGGAGCGAAACAGACGTCGGTGTGCTCCATGATCGCGCACCATTCGTCACGCGACTTCTCGGCAACGATCGCCGTCAGCTCCTGCTTGAGTGCCGGCCATTGAGCGTGATCCTGCTGTGCCGCGAAACGAGGGTCATCGGTGAGGCCGGTCAGCCGCAAGAGTTCGGCGTAGAACTGGGGCTCGATCGAACCGATCGAGATGTACTCGCCGTCGGAACACTCGTACACGTCGTAGTAGTGAGCTCCGGTGTCGAGCATGTTGACACCGCGCTTCGAGATGTCGTGAATCCCCATGTGGTGAAACGCCCAGAACATCGTCATCAGGATCGCCGACCCGTCGACCATAGCGGCATCGACGACTTGACCGCGGCCACTCTTCTGCGCCTCGATCAGACCGCAGGTGATACCGAAAGCGAGCAGCATGCCGCCGCCTCCGAAGTCACCAACCATGTTCATCGGCGGAGTCGGAGGGCCACCGGCGCGACCAAAGTGCGCCAGCGCGCCGGCCAACGAGATGTAGTTGATGTCGTGCCCGGCGGCGAGCGCGTACGGCCCGTCCTGACCCCAACCGGTCATCCGGCCGAACACCAGCTTCGGATTTCTGGCCAGGCACTCGTCGGGTCCGACACCAAGCCGCTCCATCACGCCGGGTCGGAACCCCTCGATCAATGCGTCGGCACCGGCGACAAGATCGAGCAGCGCGGCAACCCCGTCGGGATGCTTCAGATCGACAGCGATGTTGCGTCGGCCACGTCGCAACAGATCAGGGTGAGCGGTGTCGGGCGCGGGACCGGTGACCGCACCCGACCGATCGACTCGGATCACTTCGGCTCCCATGTCTGCGAGCATCATCGCCGCGAATGGCCCAGGCCCGATCCCGGCGATCTCGACAACTCGATAACCGTTGAGCGGCCCGGTCACGACAGCATTCCCACACCGCTGTGGGCGACGATCGCCGAAACGAGCATCGGCCACAACGGCTCGGGCATGTCGTGCCCCATATCGGGAACCTCGACCAGTCGTGCTCCGGGCACGAGTTCGGCAGTTCGCCTCCCGCCGCTCGGGTTGATCAACGTGTCGTCGAGTCCGTGAATCACCAGCATTGGCACGTTGACCTGGCGCAATGCCTCGCTCCGGTCGCCGCTGGCGCAGATCGCAGCGACATGCCGCATCACGCCTTCCGGGTAGCAACTTCGGTCGTACGAGGCGGCCGCCAACTGCTGTGCCCAGCCGAGGTCGAAGTACCGCTTCGAACACGTCACGGCGTAGCTGGCGGCTTGCTCGATTGCCTGCTGGCGTGATGTCGGCGTCGGCGTCAGCAACACAGCCAGCGCTTCCGGACTGGGGGTTCCGTAGGCAACATCTCCGACCGTCGACATGATCGACGTGGCGCTGAGCAGCCGGTCGGCGTGCTCGATCGCCATCGTCTGGACGATCATCCCGCCCATCGAGACCCCAACAGCATGAGCGCGGTCAACGCCCAAATGATCGAGCAACCCAATCGCATCGGCCGCCATGTCAGTCAGCAAATATGGAACGGGAGGCATCGGAGCCCTGGCGAACATGGCCGCCACCAGCATCATCACATCGACGTGCTGGCCGTCGAACTTGGTTGACAACCCGATGTCGCGATTGTCGTAACGAACAACGTAACGGCCTGCGTCAGCAAGCTGCTGGCAGAACCGGTCGTCCCAAACGATCAGTTGGGCACCAAGGCCCATCACCAACAGCAGCGTCGGATCAGCGGGCGATCCGAACGTGTCGTATTCCAGTTCAATCCCGTTCGGGACGAGGGCTCGCGTCATGACGCGAGTGTGGCACGCCGTAATCCGAGTTTGATCAACCGTCGAGCAATTTCCGCTTCTGGGCTTCGAACTCGGCGGGCGTGACCGTGCCGCGTTCGAGCATTCCTTCAAGCTTTTCCAGCTGCGAGGCGACGTCGCCGCCGCCCGATCCAGGGTTGAAGTGGCGCTTCTCGTTGGACTCCATCTGGGAATGGATCAGGTTCTGGACCCGCTGGGGGCGCTTGATATCGGTGAAGCGCTGCTGGCCGCTCTCGCCGCCGGACTCGATCAGCAAGTCGCCAGACCCGAGTACGCGTTCGAAAATCGACTGGTTGAACAGAACATTGTTGACACGTTCGAGTGGAATCTCGATCCCGCTCTTGGCGATCACGCCGTGCCGGTACACGATTCGGTCGCTCGTGATCACAAAGTTGGTGGTCGCCCATTTCACGTAACGGAGCAGCAGCCACAAGGCGGCTACCACAACCAAGATCAGAGCGAGCCAACGAACCGGCTTGGCGGCATCGGAATCGTCATCGATCATCGTCATCGACAAGATCCCGAGGATGATCGCTCCGACTACGGCAAGGACAGGGTTGGCGAACGACCACCAGTGTGGGTGGAGGTCCAACGCCACGGTTTCGTAGTCATTCAACAGTTTCTTCGGATACGGCATGAACCGAACAGTACCGTTACGGCGTGGACCCGAACGACCTGTTGGCAGATCTCGATGCCGATCAGCGCCGGGCCGTCACCACCGACTCGCAACTGGTTGCCGTGATCGCCGGTGCCGGGTCCGGCAAGACACGGGTACTCACCCGCAGAATCGCCTACCGGATTGCCACTGGAACCGCCGACACAGGCCACACCGTCGTGCTCACGTTTACTCGGGAAGCGGCCGGCGAACTCCGACGACGGCTTCCCCGACTCGGTCTCACCGAACGGATCACGGCAGGCACGTTCCACTCGGTTTCGCAAGGTCTATTGCGGCAGCGCTGGCTCGACCAGGACAAGCCGTTACCGACGATCCTCAATGATCGGCGACGCGTCGTCGCCGACCTGATGGGCCGCGCTGGACTCGAAGAGCTCGTCGCCGACATGGACTGGGCAACGGCACGTGGCATCAAGCCGAGCGACTACGAATCCGCCGTGCGAAAGGCACAGCGTCGATCGATCGTCGAGGGTGGTCGCGTGGCAGAGGCGTTGGCCAAGTATCAACGTGAGAAACGAAATCGCGGACTGGTCGACCTCGACGACCTGCTCTCGCTCACGATCGACGAGATTGAGCGTTACCCCGACTTCGCCGAGACCGTCAGGTGGCGCTACCGACATGTGCTCGTCGACGAAGCGCAAGACATCAACCCGCTGCAACATCGACTGGTCGACCTGCTCAGGCACGGTCGTGACGACCTGTTCATCGTCGGCGATCCGGCGCAGGCGATCTACGGGTTCAACGGCTCCAACCCGACGCTGCTGCTCGACGTCGCCGAACAGTTCCCAGGAATCGAAATCATCCGCCTACCGGTCAATCACCGTTGCACGCCGCAGGTCGTGGAGGCGGGAGCGTTCGTTCTGCACGCCGATGGCCAGCACACCGACATTCGCTCAGCACGACCCGATGGACCCGCAGTGACCGTGTCGGCGCACGAGGACGACCAAGCAGAGGCGACGGCGATCGCCTCACGGATCGCCCGTCTCGACCCGACCGCGATCAGGACCAACAATGTCGCGGTGCTCGGCCGCACGAATGCCATACTCGTCCCGATCCGAGCAGCCCTGACCGCCGCAGGCCTGTCGGTGCGTCGGATTGTGGACGGTGCCGGCTCGGTGCTCAGCCCGGTGCTCGCAGCGGCCTACCGCAACAGCGACGCCAACCAGTTCCGGCGTTGGGCGTACGACGAGTTCGAAACCGCTCAGTCCCTGTCGGGGAAGCTCCCTGAGGATGCCCCGATGTCACCCGAAGCGGAGGTCGCCAGGGCGGCGATGACGTTCCTGCGCGAACAGCCGACTGGTGATGGTGTCGCCTTCAGAAGTTGGGTATCGACAACCGATCCGTTCGGGGGCGACGAGCCTGGCGTCGACGTGTTGACGTTTCACGGCGCCAAGGGCCTCGAATGGAACTGCGTGTTCCTGATCGGTTGCGAAACAAGTCTCGTGCCGCATCGCTCGGCATCGACCAACGCAGCCAAGGCGGAGGAGACACGGTTGCTGTACGTCGCTCTCACACGCGCCACCGATCTGCTGTACGTCAACTGGGCCGCGCGACGGGGTGGATACCAGCGAAAGCTGACGCCGCTGTTGGCCGGTTTTACGAGTCAGTCGGCGGTGACGACCGGCCCACCGATCGAGCTACGCGGACTCCACAAGAGCGACCGGCAAGTGCGGTTGGAACGACTCCACCAGTGGCGCGCATCGGTTGCACGAGCCGGGGGAATTCTGCCCGATGCGGTATGCAACGATCAGATCTTGGCCTTGATCGCCGCGCGTCGACCATCGACGCCGCAGGAACTCGACGAGGTCGCCGGCTTCGGCGCAATCACGTCGGGCCGTCTCTACGAAGGAATCGCCACGGCGCTGGCCGTCATGTAGCGTGCCGCCAAATGAAACGGATACTGCTGGCGGTCAGTTTGTTACTCGGCGTGACGATGGCATTCGGCTCGCCCTCGCAAGCGGTCGTCTCTTCGACAAATTTTCATTTCGCCGACCCGGTCCGGATTTTCGACAGCCGGAATCCTGGTTCGCAGATGACGAGTGGGGTTGCAACGTCGCTCAACTTCAACTCGGTGCTGCCGGTCGATAGTCGCCGAGCAATCGTCAACACCTTTGTGGGCGGCTCGAGCCGACCAACCAAGTTGTATATCCATCCGTGTTCGCAGGCAGCCAACCTCGCCGAGCGCGCCGCCAACTACGGCGCTGCCGGGACTCAGGAGGTCAACATGGTGCCGATCGACCTGTCGACATCACCTTGTATGACCCTGATCGGCGACGGAAACGTCATCGTGGATCTGATCGGCTACGACGATGAAGTCGCCGGCCTCAACTACGTCGCGACAGAGCCGACAGAACTGGTCGGCGGCTTCGTCGATGGGCTATATAGGTTTACCCCAGGCGCTTTGCCCGTTGTGGCGGAGGGCGCGTCCGCCTGGGTGACGATCACCGCACCGGAGAATCAGCTTGCCGCCGTGCAGTTGGCGTCATGCGGCGGCACCAGTCCCGATAACTTCTGGCCCTCGCTCACTGCGCTGGCGGGAGGGTATGCGGACAACCTGTTTATCGTTCCGCTCACGAGCACCCGGGAAATCTGCTTTCGGACGCTCGCAGGGCTGCCGCCGTTAGAGATAACGGTGTGGCGCTACGGACACCTGGCGCCGAATGTCAATCCGACTGCCGAAGGATTGCCGTATGCGGGATTCGTCGATCAGCAGGCACCTGGGTTTGTACCACTCACGCCGGAGCGGCTCTTCGACACCCGCCTACAGGGTGGGAGCCTTTCGGACGGTGGCGTGTACCACCACACGTTCACGAACCTGCCCGCTGATGCAACAGCGGTCGCGATGAACATCACTGCGACAGGCACAACCGGACCGGGATTCGTCAGCGCGTATCCGTGCGACGAGGATCAACCGCTGGTTTCGAACCTCAACTACACGGCAGCAGGCCAGACCGTTCCGAACTTCGCAATCGTCTCACTCGGCGCGTCCGCCGAAATCTGCTTCTTCACGTTGCGAGGCACCCACTTGTTGGCTGATCTTGCGGGGTATTTCCTGTTCGACGGTGGTGACGGATACGAACCAACCACACCTGACCGCTTGTTCGACACGCGCGAGACCGGTGCACCCGTGCCGGCAAACGGTGTCTTCGTCATGGATTTCACGGACTACGTCGACGCTGACGCCACGTCAGTTGTGATCAACCTGACTGTTACACAGCCCCAGGGGTTGGGGTTCATTACCGCCTACCCGTGCGGCACGGTGCAACCGACGGTGTCGAACCTCAACTACTACGCCGGCCAGACTGTGCCGAATCTCGTCACGGTCAAGCTCCCTGCCGACAAACGCGTCTGTTTCTACGCGTTGACTCAGACTCACCTGCTGGCAGATCTTGCAGGCTGGTACTCCCCATCCTCGGACATCGGATTCATCGATGAGACCCCATACCGGTTGTTCGACACTCGTGAACCGACGGGCGGATCGGCACCATTCGCGGGCGATGAGGAGTATGCGTTCTGGATCGGCAACGCGTCGATCAAAGCACTGGCCTGGAACCTCACGGTGACCGAGACCCACGGTTCTGGGTTCTTGGCCGTGTACCCGTGCGAAGACGGATTACCACTCGTGTCGAGCGTCAACTACACGGGTGTCGGTCAGACGATGGCAAACTTCGCGATCGTGACGCCAGACACGTTCACCGAGGTCTGCCTCTACGCACTCACCAGCACCCACGTGATCGTCGACGAGGCGGGCTTCTTCATCACTCCGTACGTGATCGAGGTGTACTACGACGGTGAGCCGGAACCCACGTTCTAATCGCGGAGGTCCACGATCACTGGGGCGTGATCGCTTGGCTTCTCACCCTTGCGGGCGTTGCGGTCGACCGTGCTCCATTCGCATCGTTGCTTGACCGACTCGGAGCCGAGCACGAGGTCGATCCGGAGACCACGACCCATGTGGAAGTCGCCTGCTCGATAATCCCACCACGAATACACATCGTTGCGATCCGGATGCTGATATCGGAAGAGGTCGGTGAGTCCCCAATCCAGAAGCGCATCCAGACGATCGCGTTCGGGTTGGCTGACGTGTGTCGCCCCCACGAATTTGCGTGGGTCGTACACATCGCGATCCTGTGGGGCAATATTGAAATCGCCGGTCACGATCACGTCGTCGGTGGGCGATGTATCGCGCTCAAGGTGACCCAGCAGGCGATCGAGCCAACTCAGCTTGTACTGATAGTGATCGTCGTCGAGGGAGCGCCCGTTGGGCACATAGACGCTCGAAATCCGGACACCACCACACGTCGCCGTGATGATTCGGGCATCGGGATCAGGTTCGATGCCCTGAGCAAAATTGGTGACCACATCGTCGAGACCAACCTTCGACAGGATCGCCACACCGTTCCATTGGCCCTGGCCGTAATGTGCCGTCTGAAAGCCGAGCGCCTCAAACGCCAGCGCCGGGAAACCATCGTCGGCAAGTTTGGTCTCCTGCATGCACACGACATCTGGTTGCACCTCAGACAGCCATGCCTCAATCCGTTCCGTACGGACCCGAAGCGAGTTGACATTCCACGTGACAACGCGCATCACGAGCCAACTTTCTTGGCGACCGCCTTCTTCGCCGCTGCCTTCTTGGCCGCCACCTTCGGTGCAGGGGTCTTGCGTGCAGGAACCTTTTGAGCAACCGACTTCCTGACCGGCTTCGGTTGGCGCGGACCTGCAGCTGTGGGCGCCGGTTTGGCTGGAGGCGGCGTCGACGATTTCGTGACAGGTTTCCGGGCTCTTGTCTTCGCGGAGACCTTCGCTGGCGTCTTCTCCAGCGGTGGCTCGGAGACGACAGGCTCGGAGACGACAGGCTCGGAGACCGGCTTCTTGCGTGACCGCTTCGGCGGCACGACGAGTTCGGGGGTGGGAGCCTGAGTCGCCGCCGACGCCGTCTTGCGGGGAGCCCGCTTCTTCGCAGCCACGGGACCGTCGAGCACCGTCACTTCTCTGGCAGCCATCGCCGGCAGCGCGGCGTCGATACTGCGGCGTTCGGCGACGTATCCGACGATCACGACGGCAAGCGCATCGCCAAGATTCAGTGCGGCGCGGGCGCTACGCGGCGCCGGGTCGCCCATCAAACGGAGCGGGATGTACACGAGTACGTCACCCACACGCGCATACGCGCCATGTGAGGCGTAGATCTCGACTACAGCCGTACAGCTGGTGCCCACCGGGTGTTTCTCGACGAACTCGAGGAACGGCATCAACTCGTTGACAGGGCCGCGTCCAGGCGGTGCCGACTTGGGTTCAGGCGGAGGGGCCATGGGAGCAACAGCTTTCGGCTGTGCGACTTTTGGCGCGACTACGACAGCTTCGTCCGTTTCTGCGTTGGCGGCACGACGACCGCGTCCGCGACCGCGAGCCTGCGGACCCGCTTTCGGTTGATCATCGGTCTGTTTGGCGTCGCGCACCGCCATCCGACTCTTCGGCCCACGCACCGGATTGCGGTCGACGAACACCCAGCCGACATGTGGGACCGGCTTCCCGCCGATCAGCCGGCCCTCGTCGAACAACCACTCGTACTTGCCGTGGAATTCCTGAAACGAGTCGTTCGACAACACATCGGCATTTGCCTTGTTGGCAATCGTCAGCACGAATGCATCGCCGCGTCCTATTGCACCGGCTGGAGGTGTGACGAGTTCGTTGTTGGCGACCGCCTCGTCGAACTCGATGACCTCCTTCTTGTCGATCCGATGCCCGAACGTGGCATCGACGACGACGGTGACGATCGAGCCGGGGTAGTCCTGCATAAAGGCCATCACCGCCTCGTTCAACTGGTTCAGGCTTGGCTGTGTGCGACCTTCGGTGGCGATGTTCGACCCATCGACCACAAAGTGGCGCGGCTTGTTTGCTGGAGCCATTGGCTGTGAGTTCTCGATTCGATTGAGTTGGCCAGTCGGGTAGGACGGACGCGCTCAGCCATCGTAGGGTGCTCGCCTATGTACGACACGCACGCCACCGCGTCCGACCAGCGGTTCAAGGCTGTTTTCTGGGACTTCGGTGGCGTATTTCTCTCGAGCCCGTTCGACGCATTCAACGACTACGAGCGAGCCAATCAACTTCCGAACGACTTCATCCGGTCGGTCAACGCCGTCGATCCCGACACGAACGCGTGGGCGAGAATCGAACGCCAGGAGGTCGCCGCCGACGAGTTCGACCTGTTGTTCGCCGACGAATCGCAGCGCATGGGTCACCGCGTTCCCGGTGCCGACGTGCTCACGATGCTGCATGGAACCGTTCGGCCAGCGATGGTCCACGCCCTCGACCGTGTGATCGACGCCGGATACATCACCGCATGTTTGACCAACAACGTGATGTGCGATCACGTTCGACCTGACGTCGATGACGTGATGGTCCGTTTCCACCACGTGGTCGAATCGAGCAAGGTCGGATCTCGTAAGCCTGAGACCGAGTTCTATGCGCTGGCCTGTAAGCTGGCGGATGTTGACGCCGAACAGTGTGTGTTCCTCGACGACCTGGGGATCAACCTCAAACCGGCGAGGGCGATGGGCATGACCACGATCAAGGTTCTGTCAGCAGATCAGGCGATCGCCGACCTCGAAGCAACATTGGGAATCGACCTCCGGTGATCCCGGTCCGAATCAGTCGAGCGGGTGCCTCGCTGTCCGTCGGTGGAGTTGCGATCGTGATCTGGCTCGTAGGTCTTGTGCGGTTTCGCGGATGGATCGCCACCGACGACCACGCCATTCTGCAACTCCGGCTCGAGCGGATGCAGGACGGCACGATCCCACTCGTTGGCGCCTTCTCGCGGTTCGGCTTCCACCACCCCGGGCCTGCACGGGAGTGGATTTTCGGAGCGCTCTACGCGTTGTCGGGGAATCGCTCTGGGGCATTGCCTGCAACGGCGTTACTGCTCAACGTCGGATTCGCTGCGGCAGCCGCCGCAATGGCGTTCCGAGTCGGCGGCAGGTCGGCGTTGATTGCGGCACTGACGGGGGTGGCGCTGATCAACATCGGCCTCGGCTTTGACCTGCACAGCCCGTGGAACCCGTTCCTGGCCGTGATGGCGGGCAACGCCGCTGTTTGGGGCTGCGCGGCCATGGCAACCGACCGTGGGCGGAGCTGGCCGGTGCCTCTGATTGCGGCAACATTTGCCGCACAGAGCCATGCAACCGCGCTCCTGTTCGGGCTCGTGATCATCGGGGCGACGGTGTCGATTGCGGTCGCCAACCGGTCGACCGCCGGCGGATCGACGCGCCTCGCCTGGATCGGCGTCACACTGCTGGCGCTGTGGTCGGGCCCCATCATCGACCTGACCAACGGACGAGACTCGAACATCGCCCGGATCGTCCGCCAGTCCAGCGGAGATCGACTCGGTCCGGTCGACGGGCTGCAACACGTCTCGCGCAAGATGATGCCGTGGTCGACCTGGCGAGGCGAAACGACGGTCCTGACCCCCGATCCATCGCCGACCCAACACATCCTCGTGGCCGTTGTCGTGGTCCTCGTCGTGGTCCTCGTCGTGGTCGCCGCAGTGTTCGTGCTCGTCGTGCGCTCCCGCGACGACGATCGACGGCTGCGCTCACTCGCTGCGGCGGCGCTCGGGACGATCGTCGTGACTTGGCTCTCGTATGCCGCAATCGTGCTCCCGGCGTACCCGTACGTGTTCGCACCACTATCAGGGGCTTTGACGATCGTGTGCGGCTTTGGTGTCTGGAGGCTGTTGAGCGGCGTTGCGTGGCTGGATTCTGAAAGGGCGACGTGGACAGTGGTCGTAGCTGTCGCCGTGGCCGTTGCCAGCAGCGCCAGTGGATGGATTCGAACCGAACCAGCAGTCGAGTCCCCGATCTCTGGCGGGCTCGAGGGAGCCATCAACGGACGAATCGAACGGGGCGTGACGTACGAGATCGTGTCGGCCGGAATGACACAGGCGTCGACTGAGGCCGAGGTGGCGCTGTACGTCGAACAATTCGGCGGGAAGCCGGTCTCCCGCCAGTTCAACCTCGATCTACCCGCGCCGTCGGATCAGGCCGTGGATCAGGCCGTGGATCAGGGTGATGTGTTGATCACGGCGATGACAGCGCCTCTGGATTGCATCCGCTCGTCGACCGAGCCAAGTCAGCTCGTGGCACTCGACATCAGTTCGTTGAGCGGTCTGCCGGTCGGCGTGTTTCTGCTCCCGCAGGCGTCGGCGATGTCGACGCTGCGAGCCTGCGGTATCGCGCCGTAACTCGGCAACCCCGGGCAGGACTACAAGCCTGCGAACACCGCATCCATCATGTCGGCCAACTCTTGATCGTGGACGGTTTTCGAGCCGGTCGCGGGACTACCAGATTCGACACGGGCAACGTGCCGGAGGTCGAAGCCACGTTCCTTGACGCGCCACGTTCGGTGCTCGATAAAGCTCCAGGCGCCCATGTTCTCGGGCTCCTCTTGCAACCAGCGCAACTCCTTGGCGTTCGGGTAACGCTCGTAGAGGATCTGCAGCATCTGCTCGGTCGGGAGTGGGTACAGTTGCTCGATTCGCACGATCGCCGCAGCGGCACCACGGGTATCGCGCTCGGCAATCGCATCCCACGCGACTTTGCCCGAGCAAAAGATCACTCGTTTGACGGCGTTGGCATCGACGACGTTCGGATCGTCCAGCACTTCTTGGAACGAACCCGTCGTCAACTCGCCGATCTTCGAGCGGGTCTGCTTCATCCGTAAGCCCTGCTTCGGCGTGAACAACACCAGCGGCGTGTGGCGTTCGCTGTGCATTTGACGCCGCAGCAGGTGGAAGTACTGCGACGCCGTCGTGGCGTTGCAGACCTGCATATTGTCCTCGGCGGCGAGCGTGAGGAACCGCTCGATCCTGGCCGAGGAATGTTCAGGGCCCTGGCCCTCGAATCCGTGCGGCAGCAACAGCACGACCCCGTTTCGCTGGCCCCATTTGTCTTCGGCGGCGACGATGTACTGGTCGATGATGATCTGAGCCCCGTTGATGAAGTCACCGAACTGGGCTTCCCACATCACCAGCGCATCGGGGTTGGCGTGTGAGTAGCCGTACTCGTAGCCGAGCGCGGCGTACTCGGAAAGCAGCGAGTCGTATACCCAGAACCGTGCCTGCTCGGGTGACAGTTCGTTGAGCGGGACCCACGACTCACCGGTCTCAAAATCGACGAGTGCAGCGTGGCGCTGACTGAAGGTGCCGCGGCGGGAGTCCTCGCCGGCGAGCCGGACCGGGTAACCCTCCAACACCAGCGAACCGATCGCCAGCGCTTCACCCGTTGCCCAATCGATGTCGCCGTCAGTCTCGTACTGTTTGGCGCGACCCTCGAACTGCTTTGCGAGTTTCGGATGAGGCGTGAATCCGCTCGGATACGACGTGAGGTGATCGAAGATCTGATCGATCGTCACCCGGTCGACGCCAGTCGCGATGTGTGGAAGCACCCCAAGCGGCTTCGGCGGTCTCGGTGCCTTGGAGGCGACCAGTTGCTTGGCCCGTGTGGCATCGAGGGCAACCTGGAGCTTGCCTTGGAAGTCCGATAGCGCAAGCTCGGCCTCGTCGACAGTGATGTCACCACGTTTGACCAGCGACTCGACGTACAGCTTGCGTACGCTGCGGCGCTCGGCGATCGCCTTGTACATCAACGGCTGCGTATAGCTCGGGTCGTCGCCCTCGTTGTGACCATGACGTCGATAGCACACCATGTCGATCACGACGTCCTAGTGGAACGTCTGACGGTAGTCCCAGGCCAACCGGGCAACCCGAACGCACGCCTCTGGATCATCGCCGTTGACGTGGAAAATCGGTGCTTGGACAGTCTTGGCGACGTCGGAGCAGTAAACCGACGAACGCGCGAATTGCGGCGAAGTAGTGAACCCGATTTGGTTGTTGATGATCAGGTGGATCGTGCCGCCAACGCGGTAACCGCCGATGTCGCTCATCGCTAGACATTCCGCCACGATGCCTTGACCTGCGAAGGCGGCGTCGCCGTGGATCAGCAACGGCAGCACCGAGAACGCTCCTGGCGGCTCGATCTGATCCTGTCGGGCGCGGACGATGCCCATCACGATCGGGTCAACCGTTTCGAGGTGGCTCGGGTTGGCTGCCAACTCAATCGGAATGTCGACGCCGCTGGCACTCTCGTACTTGCCAGTCGCACCGAGGTGGTACTTGACGTCACCGGAACCCTGCACCGTGTTGGGGTCGACGTGGCCTTCGAACTCGGAGAAGATCGCCTCGTAGCTCTTGCCCATGATGTTCGACAGGACGTTGAGTCGGCCACGGTGTGCCATTCCGAGCACCGCACCAGACAGCCCGTCGTCTGCGGCGCCTGACAGGATCTCGTCGAGGATCGGGATCGCCGATTCGGCCCCCTCGATTCCAAACCGCTTGGTGCCGACGTACTTGGTGGCGAGGAACTTCTCGAACGCCTCGGCAGCGTTCAAACGTTCAAGGATCCTGTCCTTCTGCTGTTTGGTGCTGATCGGGGCCTTGACTTCAAAACGCTCCTGGATCCAGTGCTGCTCCTCTGTGCTCTGGATATGCATGTACTCGACGCCGATCGTGCGGCAATACGCGTCGCGAAGCACTCCAAGCAGATCGCCGAGCGACATTTTCGACTGACCGCCGACATCGTCGGTGAGAAACTCTCGATCGAGATCCCAGATCGTCAGGCCGTACGTCGCCGGATCAAGCTCGATCGGGGTGCGCGGCTCCTTCCATCGCAACGGGTCGAGGTCGGCAATCAGGTGGCCACGGACGCGGTGCACACGGATCAGCTTGGCGACCGCCATCTGCTTCGCCAGCATCGCCTCCTCCCGGTCGATCGGGTTCACGTCAGGTCGCCATTTGACCGCCTCGTATGGCATGTCGAGATCTTTGAAGATGTCGTCGTAGAAGCCGTGCTCGCCGAGCAGCAACTCATGGACGCGCTTGAGAAACATGCCAGACTCGGCGCCCTGGATGATCCGATGATCGTAGGTACTTGTGATCGTGACGACCTTCGAGATACCGAGCGATGACAGATTGCGCCGATCGGAACCTTCGAATTCGGCCGGGTAATCGATGCTCCCGACTCCCACTATCACGCCTTGACCACGCATCAGGCGAGGCACCGATTGGACCGTGCCGATCGTGCCCGGATTGGTCAGGGTGATGTTGGCGTCGGCGTAGTCATCGAGTGTCAGTTTGTTGTTCTTGACCTTGCGGATGATCTCCTCGTAGGCCGCCAGGAAACCCGCAAAGCCGAGCGCGTCGGCCTGCTTAAGCACGGGCACGATCAGGGCGCGCGTGCCGTCACCCTTGTCGACGTCGACCGCCAAACCCATATTGACGTGGTCGTGCCTGATCACGCGCGGCTTGCCATCGGCGCCCTCGGCAAACCCGTTCTTCATGTTCGGCACCGTGTCGGCAATCGCCTTCACGAGCGCGTACCCGATCAGATGAGTGAAACTGACCTTACCGAGCCCTGTACGCGACCGATATCCGTTGATCACCTTGCGGTTGACCTCGAGCAGCTTGGCGGGCACGTTCCGGAAGCTGGTAGCCGTCGGCACGCCGAGGCTGGCTTCCATGTTCCTGACAATCACCGCCCCGACCCCGCGGATCGGATCACCCACCTCAGCCGACGCGACGGTTGGTGCTGCTGCCGTTGGTGCTGCTGTTGGTGCTGCCGTGTCGGGCCCGACGGCGTTTGGTACCGGAGCGACCAACGCTTGCGCTGCGACTGTTGTCGCTGGAGCCTGGGTCGTAGCGTTTACCGAGCGGTAGTCCTCGAAGAACTCACGCCACGACTCCCCAACCGAATCGGGGTCGGCAATGTACTGCTCGTACATCTCTTCGACGAGCCAAGAGTTCGCCCCAAACGCGGGACCGGTGGTTTCAGACGCAGACATCGCGGCCGATCGTAGTGGCTCAAACCCGCCGCGCCTGCGTGACGCAACGATGGTTCATGTGGGGACGAATTGGGCTAAACACTCAGCGTTGTGAAGGTAAATCTGGCACGATGGGGAAATGACAGGCGGACTGAGCAGCGAAACCCCGGCTCCGGGTCACCCGCTGCCGCCCCCTGGGTCACCTGAAACGCTGGAACCAACGCCGCCGGTGCAGGACCGACTGCAATCGGCCTGGGAACCGACGCTTCCTGACGCCCCTGCAAAGCCGGCCGCTCCGATGGTCGGCCACGACCACCGACGCAGGGCACCGACCACGTGGTATCGGTCCGATCAAGCGCGTCACAAGAGTGTGCACCGTCGCGCCAATCCCTTGTGGCGTCGACTCGCCCGCGGGATCATCGCTCTCGGCTTCATCGGTGCCGCTGGATTTGGTGTATATCTCGGGGCGCTCGAGTTGCAGGATTACCTCGAGCGTGACCGGCTCCCATCACCTGGCGTCGAGCTGGCCTCGTATCGGGCGACCAGCTTTCAGATTCGTTCCGTCGCGCCCGCCCCCGTGCTCGACGGCACGTTGACTCTCGATACTGCGAGTCGCGCCTTCGAGTTCGTCGGACGTGGCAACGGGGAACAGGCCGGCCTGCAAATTGTCAGCGCTGACGGTTCGACGATGTACGTCCGTCAAGATGCTGGAGCATGGCATCTAGGCGTCCCCGATGAACCCGTCGTCGACGAGCTCGGCCGAGTGCTGCCGTACCTTCTGAAGGTCGACACGACCGATGACGTGCTCCCGAAACAGCTGCGTCAGGCATACGTCGAGCTCATCGACCGCGCCTCGGAAGGTGTCGACGAAAACCAACTGACGCGGTACGAGATGTCGTTCAACACGTCCGGTTTCAGCGATGACTTCCCACTTCAGTGGCAGTCGTACCAAGACGAGGCGATCCCTGGGATCGTCATCGACCCGGCCGTACCCGTCACCGTGTGGACCGATCAGGATTCGATGGTCGTCAGGCTCCGCGACGAGAAAACCGGATGGTCATGGCAGCGCCTCACGTACTCCGACGAACCCTTTGTCCCACTCAACCCATCAGGTGCCGTGGTCGAAATCGCAGCTTCCACCAGCGGCGGCTAGATCCGTTCAAGCGCACTACCGTCGAACAACGGGGTGATCCCGAACTGTTCGATATCGGTGTCCATCTCGAGTTTGGTCGGATGTTCAAGGGTGCCGCGGGCGGCCTCGATCACCGCTGGAAGTAGGCGGGCGTCGCTGCTGGTGTTGAGAAACAGGTCGTCGTTGCCGAGCACGTAGCCGACCGCCCGACCGATTGCCTTCGGATCGGTCAGTGGTTCGTACCAACTGAAATGCGGCAGCTCAGGATCGGCCCAACGCCCGCGAGCGATTGCTTTGATCGTCTGGACGGCAACCTGTCGCGCTGTGCACATTTGCCGAAGCGCATCGACATCGGCCCGATATGCGTCGCTGCTGAGCAACGCGTGATTGTAAGGAAACAGCACCGAATCGAAGTCGAACCGTTGCAAGCTGCGTACATGCATCGCCGGGATTCGGATGCCGTGGCCCGTGACTCCGATCGAGCCAACCAATCCCTCGTCGCGGGCTTGGGCGAGCGCTGCGACTGCACCGTCGGGTGCAAACGCATTGTCCCAGTCGTCGTCCTCGACAAGGTTGTGGAGCTGGATCAGGTCAACCCGGTCGACATCCATTCGTTCCAGCGACTTTTCCAACTCTGCTCTGGCGGCACCACCTGAACGTTCGCCGGTCTTTGTCGCGAGAAAGAAACGGTCACGGTTGGCGGCGAGGAACGGTCGCAAGCGGTCCTCTGAAGCGCCGTACGAGGCCGCCGTATCGATGTGGTTGATCCCGGCCTCGTCGATCAACGCCAGCACACCGTCGGCGCGTTCCTGACTCATCCCGCCCAGCGCCGCGGCACCGAAGATCAACCGCGACGATTGGTGACCGGTTCGACCGAACGGTGCAACAGGGAGCATCAACCGACCTTACCCGCTCGGCGATCACGACGACGAGCGAACGCCGGTGTTGACCAGATACGCACCAACCACTGCGACATCGCCGCAGCCAGTCTCGGCGTTGCAGCGGTACGTCATCGGGAGCGGTCAGTCTGGTCTCGGCCGCCGAAGTCGTCATATCCGAACCACGTTACGGTGCAAGCCTCATGGTTGATGTGCAGGTTTACGCGGTTGCTCGACAATGATGGGACCGTGGTAAGCGAGCACGACATCGAGGCGTTCCAACGCGACGGAGCAACCGTTCTCCGCCGCGCATTGTCGGACCACTGGATCGAACTGTTACGCGACGGCGTCGAGCACAACCGAACACATCCGTCGGCGTGGTCTCACTGGTACACGAACCCGGATCAATCGGTCGGATTCTGGAGTGACTACGTGACGTGGCCGAACGTCGTCGAGTATCAACGCGTCGTCTTCGAGAGTGGGCTTGCTGAAATCGCCGCTGACCTGATGCAGTCGACGTCAGCCCGGTTCTTTCACGAACATGTGCTGGTCAAGGAACCCGGCGCATCAGAACGGACGCCATGGCATCACGACCAGCCGTACTACTCGATCGACGGCGATCAAAATGTGAGTATGTGGATCGCCCTCGATCCGGTTCCCGCCGAAACGGCATTGCGTTTCGTCGCCGGGTCACACCGTTGGGACCGTTGGTTCATCCCCCGCCGATTCGTCGACCACGTGCCGTACGGCCCGGAAAGTGACCGCTACGAACTGCTCCCCGACATCGACGAGTTGATCGCTGACGACCCTGATCACCATCAGGTCGTGTCCTTCGCCGTCGAGCCGGGGGATGTGATCGTGTTCCACTACCGCACGCTGCACGACGCGCCAGGCAACGCCTCGCAGGCAACCCGTCGTCGGGCCGTCAGCTTGCGCTGGATCGGAGACGACGCGACGTGGGCCGAACGACCCTGGCAGGTCTCCCCGCCGTACGAAGCAAACGGCCTCCAGGTCGGCGATCCGCTGACGGACCCCCGCTTCCCGCTGGTCGTGAGTTGAACTGCGCACAGTAGCGTCGCGTCATGATCACGCCGCCTCTGCCAGACGGGTTCGTGGTCATCGTGAAGCGCGACTGCGAGACCTGTCACGCCGTCGTTCCCGTACTGCGACAGCTGGCGGCGACGACCACGCTCACTGTGTACACGCAGGACGACCCTGATTTCCCTGGCGATCCGGCGGCGATACACGACACCGATCTTGGGGTCAGTTGGCACCACGAGATCGAGACCGTACCGACCGTGATCAAGGTCGTCGGTGGCATCGAGGTTGAACGCACCGTTGGCTGGTTGCGCGCCGACTGGGAATTGCTGACCGGCATCGAAGGGCTTGGGCCCGACCTGCCTGCGTTCCGTCCAGGATGTGGCTCGAAGAGCGTCGACCCTGACCTCGTCGATGTGCTCCGAGTTCGTCACGGCGGAAGCGTCTTGCGGTCTCGGCGGATCGAGGTCGCCGAACTCGAGGACGAGATCGAGATGATGTTCACCCGCGGCTGGACCGACGGCCTACCGGTGGTCCCGCCGACCGAGCAACGGGTGTTGCGCATGCTCGCTGGAACGACCCGAGCACCCGACGAGATCGTCGCAACCGTGCCACCCGATCTGGTCGACGTAACCGTCGAAAAGGTGGCGATCGCGGCCGTGATGGCAGGTTGCCTGCCGGAATACCTGCCGTGGGTTCTCACGACGGTTGAAGCCGTCTGCAACGACGAGTTCAACATGCACGGACTGCTCGCCACCACAATGCCGGTCGGGCCAGTTGTCATTTGCAGTGGTCGAGGTACCCGCAAGATCGGGATCAACTCTGGTGTGAATGCCCTAGGCCAGGGCAACCGGGCCAACTCCACGATCGGGCGTGCGCTCCAACTCGTGATCCGGAACGTCGGCGGAGGTCGCCCCGGAGGCGTCGACCGTGCGACCCATGGCACGCCGGGCAAGTTGTCGTTCTGCTTCGCCGAGAACGACGCCGAATCGCCATTCGGAACCCTGGCCGGCCAGTTCGGTGTCGAACCTGGTGTCGACGCCGTCACCGTATTCGCGGGCGAAGGCCCTCGCTGCATCGTCGATCAGTTGTCGCGGACACCGGAAAGCTTGGCGGGATCTCTGGCCGGAGCGTTGCAGGCGATGCACCATCACAAGTTGGTGATGGCGTTCGACGCGATCCTCGTGCTCGGCCCCGAGCACGCCCGCGTGTTCGCCGATGCGGGTTGGGACCGCGACCGAATTCTCTTCGAGTTGCACATGCGGCTCACAACGCCGGTCGCCGAACTCGTCCGCGGAGCCGACGGAATCGCGGAAGGCGTGCCGGAAGGGCTGGGCGATGGCGCACTCCCCAAGTTCACGCCGACCGGGTTGATGCTGGCCTACGCCGGCGGCGGTGCCGGACTCTTCTCGGCGTTGATCGGCGGATGGATCAACGGTGTTACAGGTAGCACTCCCGTGACCAGAGTCGTCGTCTACTAACCGACAGTCCCCAATCGATTACTGAAGGAGCGTCATGAGCACGATGAACACTCGAACGATTCTCGACCCGACCGGAGAACGCGCCGTCGCCGAACGCGCCCGACTGGCTCGTCCTGCCGCACTCAGTGGGCTCACGATCGGATTGCTCGACATTTCCAAGCCCCGCGGCAACGTGTTCCTCGACCGAATCGAGCAACGCCTGACCGCGATCGGTGCCAATGTCAAGCGTTACCGCAAGCCGACGTTCGCCAAACCCGCGCCTGTCGACCTGCGTCACGAGATCGCAACCGATTGCCATGTGGTGATCGAAGCACTCGCCGATTGAGGCAGCTGCACGTCGTGCAGTGTGCACGACATCAGTGACTTGGAGCTGCGAGGGCTACCGGGAGTATTCGTTGCCTCGGCCGAGTTCGTAACCGCTGCCGAGGCTCAGGCGAAATCGCTCGGCTACTCAGCGATCGCCAGGGTGTTCACGCCTCACCCGATTCAGGACCGCACCGATGACGAGATACGGGCCTACGCCGATGCTGCCTTCGATCAGATCGTGAGCCAAATCACGTCGGAACCACCGCAAGCGTGACGCCCGTCGTCGAGATGGACTACAGCGGAACTAACAGCCGATCGCCGCTCGCATCGCTTCACATACCTCGTGCCAGCGACCTGGCGCGAGCATTCCGGCGGGGCGAGTGAGTGCCGACCGATGCACCGATTTCAGATTGTCGAATGCGGCCACGCTTTCGACTCGGACGCCGTCGTCGGAACCCAGCGCGACCTCGGTCGGGATTCCTCGACGAGTGCGGGTCAGCGGGGCAACCATGATCGACGTCAATAGCGGGAGCGCTTGATTGCGTGTGATCACCAGACACGGCCGCGGCTTGTCACCCGGTTCCTCGACCCACCAAATTTCGCCCTGGTTGATCATTGCCAGTCGGACCAGTCGTCGTCA
This sequence comes from Ilumatobacteraceae bacterium, assembly GCA_031422395.1. Classification (GTDB taxonomy): domain Bacteria; phylum Actinomycetota; class Acidimicrobiia; order Acidimicrobiales; family Ilumatobacteraceae; genus Ilumatobacter. Next base: position 24,999 of record JANPLQ010000152.1, read on the forward strand.
TCAAGCGCTGACCAATCGTTGCCGCGACTCCAGGAGAGTTCGTCGGTTGTCTGAGGCATCGCCGTGTAGGCGGCGATCATTCGTTCATCGATCTCTCGTTCCCGCTCGGCCTTGGCAAGTGCCGCAATCGCCGCCCGAACCACGTCGGCACGATTCTCGAACGAGCATCGAACAATCAGCCAGTCGAGCTCGGCCAGGTGTTGATCTTCGAGCCGGACCGCCAGCTGAGTCGTCATCGTCACAACCAAAACGGTATCACGATGGTATGCGAAACGTCAACCAATCCGTGGAACACAGGCCCTCACTGACGAGGTCGCTGGCAAGCCGTTCAGCTGTGTCGGAATCACGGCCCGTCACCTCGACGAGATGCGAGCGCTGGACTGGGCCCAAGATCAGCGCCTTCATCAGTCGGCCACGGGCCTGACGATCGCTCCCTTCGAATCGAGCCTGGCGCACACTGACACCACTCGAACCGACCGCCGGATCCGGCGAATCACTCCCCCGCCACGCACACATACCCCGAGCCGGACACGCATCGCACGACGGCGAGCGAGGCCGACACAGCACCGCCCCAAGGTCCATCAGGCATTGGTTCCAGATCCACGCATCGCCGCTTGGCGCTGCATCGTCGGCCACCTGCTGAACACGCTTCTGGCTGAGCGGCACGCCGATCACCCTGGCGTACACGCGAGCGATGTTCGTGTCGACAACGGCCGCGTCGAGCTCGAAAGCGAACGCCATCAGCGCACGGGCCGTGTATTTGCCAACCCCTGGTAGGGCAAGCAAGCCGTCGAGGTCACGGGGAAACGACCCAAGCTCGGTGACTCGCCGCGCTGTCGTGTGCAAGTTCTGAGCACGGCGCGGATACCCGAGTCCTTGCCATTCACGAAGCACATCGCCGAGCGGTGCGGCGGCGCAGGCTGCCGGAGTCGGAAACCGGCCAAGAAACCGGTCCCAGCGCAATACGACTCGGCTGACTTGAGTCTGCTGAAGCATCACCTCACTGACCAGGACGGCCCACGGGTCGCGAGTTCGGCGCCATGGCAGGTCGCGCAGTTGAGGCACACCCCAGGCAAGCACCGTCTCGGTGAACGACTCGGCGGCGAACGGGTCAGGGATCACCGGTGTTTGCGATCGCGCCACCACAGCACAACCTGTTCCGACGGACTCGACACCGTTGACGGCGGGCGCCGAATTAGCTCGCCCGTGTCATCGCGTGTCGGGAATCGTAACTGGAAGTCGATCTTCGATTCGCCGCGGCGGGTTTCTTCCTCGGCGAGGTCGCGGAGACGGATCAGGCGTTCACGTCGTTCGATACTCCACGGACCGACACGCAAGCTGAGGTACAGCACCCCGCCAAGCAGAATCGGAAAGAAGAACTGCGCGAATCGATATGCCGCAATACCGAGCGTTGCCGTCCGGATCGAGGCGCCGAAGCCTGACAACATTCCGATGTAGCCGGTATCGACGTAGCCCAGCCCGCCAGGTGTAACTGGGATCGCCGCCAGCACGTTGGCGATTCCGAAGGCGATGATCAGCGCGTCAGCATCCATCGAGACGCCGAACGCCCGCAGAAAGATCCACAACGCGGCAGCGTCGAACAACCAGTTGAGCGCCGCCCAGAACGCCACCCGGCCGAGCAGTTGACGATCACTGATCAGCTGCTCGAGCCGCTCAGCCGCCCGCGCAAGCACAATCGCCGCTTTGTCGTCGTCCATTCGGAGTGTGCGGGCAACCCAGCGGATCACCCGTTCCGATCGCTTCTGTCCCTCCATCAAACCGAAGATCAACGTGCCGGCGAGGCCCATCACGAGCACGCCGATCATCGCTGCGATGGCGTAGATCGCGTTGACACCGCGGATCGGAATCGAGACGATCAGTCCAACCCACAGAATCATGTTGAGCACGACAGCCGAGCCGAGCCCGACCGTTGCGAGCGCGAACCCGGCGTCAGCACCCGTCACGCCCGAGAGCGTCATCAACCGGTAACCGAGCGCCGAACTGGCTGCGCTTCCCCCAGGAACGATGCTCGATAGCGCCCGCGTGCTCATCTGGATTCTGAACAGGCTCGCCCGCGACAGCGAAGTGCCGGCGTCCCCGAGCGCAGCTTTCATGAGTGGCGCATAGCAGTACAGGGCAACGATCTCGAGCAGCAGCCCCAGCGCGAGCAGGACCGGCTGAACGCCCTTGAGTTCGATCCATGCGTTCCGGAAGCCGGGAATCAGCGGAACGACAAAGAAGTACAGCACGGCCAGGAAGGCCACGAGCTTGAGAGTCAGCCGGAAGTGTCGGCGCGGTTCTTCGGTCGGAATTGTCGGCAGTTCGCCAGTCGTTACGGCAGGTTCCGACGTGAGGTTCACGCGAGGGTTGACATCTGAATCAGTCATCGTGAGTGATTGGCCGTGGTCCACTGGTACGGCCAGCAGCCAGCCTACTGATCTGGTTCGGGAGCGGTCATCGGGATCGTCCGAACGATGTCACGTAATGCCAGGATGACGTGGTGACGGGCGGCGGCCTCGGTCTTGCCAAGGTGAACGATCGTCAGGTCCCGATCAGGGATCACGATGATGTACTGACCCTCGTAGCCATGGGCAGAGATCGACTTCGGGAACTCAGGCCACATCCACCAGTGACGGCCATAATCGAAGCCGCCAGGGATCTGATCGGTCGGATCATGTGCCACCAACGTGCGACCATGGTCGACCCATCCGGCCGGGAGTATTCGTTCACCCGCCACCGTCACGCCGTCAGAACGGTAGAGCTCGCCGAACTTGGCAAAGTCGCGTGCGGTCGCGTGCACGAATGTCGACCCGATCCATGTTCCGACACCGTCGAAACGAGGGTCGGCCGACTCCATGCCGATCGGATCGAATAGTCGATCCCGCAAGAACCGACGCATCCCCGTTTCGCCGCCACCGACGATATTCCCGATGATCCGAGCGATGATGTTGGTCGTTCCGGACGAGTAGTTCCAACACGTGCCTGGCTCGTGGTCGAGTGGCAGATCTGCGGCGTATGTGGCGTGGTCATGGGCACCCTCACCGAACAGCATCGGAATGCAATGCGAGACCTCGCCGTCGACATAGTCCTCGACGAATCGCAGTCCCGGCCGCATCTCCAACAGATCGAGAAGCGTGATCCGTTGCTTCGCAGTTCCACACCATTCAGGTACCTCCGCCGGCGCAGCCGGGTCGATCAGGCCGTCGCCGACGAGCAATCCGACGGCGGCATGCGTGATCGATTTTGCCGTGCTCCATGAAGGCAGCGGGGTGTTGGCGTCTACAGCGATCGACGGCGCGAAGACGTTGGCCGGTTGCGTGCCATACCGCTCGGCGATCGCCTCACCGCGATGCAGCACGACCATCGCCAATGAGATGCCCTGAGTGAAGGGACGTTCGAAGATCGCGTCGACCAGTTCTTGCACCGCCATCCAAGCGAACATATCCGCTCCGGCCGACTGATGCTGCGTGCCAGACTCTCCGGTGTGTCGAACCCGTCCGGCAAACTGCGGGCCTGCGTACGGGTGCTTCACCAGCGCCAGATGCGACGGCTGGTGTTGGCGTTTTTTGCATTCATGTTGATCGAAACGATTACGTGGACGGGGTCGCTGGTGTACGCCTACCAGCAAGGTGGTGCACGTGAAGTCGGACTGGCCGCATTTGGATTGCTGGCACCCGCCGTATTGATCGCTCCGCTGGCCAGTTTCTGCGGCGACCGATTTCATCGAGTACACGTGCTCGGCTTGAGCTACTTGTTGATCGGTATGTGCAGCGCTGCAGTGACTGTCACGATCAACGTCGGGGCGACATCGATCGTCGTATACATCGCTGCCAGCGCCACGGCGGCGGCCGTCACCTTTCCGCGCCCGGCGATGGGGGCGCTGCTTCCGTGCACGGCGACGACAACGGACGAACTGACCGCAGCCAACGTCTGTGTCGGCGTTGCGCAAAGCGTCGGAATCGCAATCGGCCCGGCAATCGCCGGCGTACTGCTGGCGACATCGTCGGTCGATTCATTGTTCGCTGTCAGCGCGGTACTCGGGTTAATCGCCGGTGGACTCGTCATCAGTGTGCGTCAGGTGATCCACGAGGCACCCGCCGAGCGGGTAACCCTCGGCGACGTTCGTAGCGAGACGCTGGCCGGGCTCCGACTGCTTCGGACCCAACGCCGGCCACGGCTGGTCGTCGGTTTGATGGGATTGAACGCTTCGATGATCGGCGTCCTCGATGTGTGCTCAGTTGTGATCGCTATCGACTTGCTTGGCCGCAACGAAGGCTTCGCCGGTGCACTTGCTTCCGCCCAAGGAGTGGGGGCGATCATCGGTGCCAGCCTTGGCGTGTTGCTGGTCGGCAGGCGTCGCTTGGCACCGTTGATGATGATCGCCGCATTGGTACAGTGCCTGCCGCTCGTCGGATTCGCAGCACCTCCATCGGCGACGACGGCGTTGGCGATCTTCGTGCTCTGCGGTGCGGGCATCAGCATGAGCGACCTGTGCGGCCTGACGATGCTTCAGGGGATCACGCCGGACGACGTGATGGCGCGAGTGTTCGGATGCCTCGAGGGGTTCCGGATGGCGAGTATTGCGATTGGCTCAATTGTGTGTTCCACGCTCGTCGACCAGTTCGGAATTCGCTCCGGCCTAATGATCATGGCGTTTTCGATCGCCGGGCTGGTGTGGTTGTCGACACCCGGTGTGCTTGCCATCGACCGTGCCCGCCCAGCGCCCAACGAGGACCTCCTCGCGCTGCTGCGAGCCACCACGATCTTCGCTCCGCTTCCGGCCTACGCGCTCGAGCAGTTGATGATCAACATGCGCCGAGTCGAACCAGTGGCCGGGGAGATCGTGATCGAAGAGCAGGCGCGCGGCTCAACGATGTTTCTCGTCGCGGCAGGTGAATTGATCGTCAGTCGGGACGGCACCGAAGTTGCTCGATGCCGCCGAGGCGACTACTTCGGTGAAGTTGCGCTGCTGTTCGATCAGCCACGTAACGCAACCGTCTTAGCCGACCGCGATGTCGTGCTGTATGAGCTCGACCGCGACGTGTTCCTCGAGGCGGTCACCGGACACCCACGCAGCTGGCAGCGCACCAACGCGGCAGCTGACCAGCGCTCCCCGACCTTCAGTCCAGAGCGATGAGCGCGACCCCTACGAGCGCTGCCAACAGGCCAACCATCTGGCGGCCTCGAAGCCGGTCACCATGGAACACGCAACCGAGTGCGATGGCGACGGCCGGATACATCGAGCCGGCTACCACGACCTGGGTAATCGAGCCGCGCTGACCACCGAATACGACGGCGGCGACTCCGCTCGCTCCGCAGGCACCGGCAAGGGCACTCCAACGGATTGCGCTGCCAGTCGCGATCGGTCGGCGATGCATCACGAGCCCTGCACCACCGGCCAGCAGGAGCGCAGTTGCGCGTTGCGACACAACCGGCCAGGTGCCGGAGCCCTCTGATGTCGACACGGAGATGATGAACATCGCTGCGAAGGCCACCCCGGAGAGCCCGCCAAGGGTGACGCCGATCACCATGTGCTCGCTATCGGCTGTCCATGACGTGAGCACGAGGGCAGCGATTCCGATCGAAATCCCGATCCAGCCGATCGGCCCCGGCACCTCCCCTGTCGCTGCGTCGTACAGCACTGGCAACACCGTTGACACCACTGCCGCAACGGGGCCGGCGACGCCGAGCGACGATTCGGCATATCCGCGCCAAAGCATCGTGAGGGCGACGCAAACTGCGATTCCGGATATCGCCCCGAGGGCCATGTCGCTGACGGTCGGCGTACCAAGCAGCGGCGAGTACAAGAGCGCCACCAAACCTCCGCCAGCGAACGCCATCGTGGTCGCCTGCAGTGAGCTGGAACGACCGGCCGCCTTCGCCCCGAGAAAATCGGACATACCGATCAGGAGCGAAGCCAGTAGCCCCAACAAGATCGACACAGCCCGAACCTACCGACTCCCCAACGCGATGAGCGATGAGGGGTTCTGCACCGCACAACGCTCATCGCGACTCCGACGTTTCGAATCATCGCACCGTTGGGTCGGACCATTTGCTCGGGGACGGTGGTGCAGGGCCGGTCGCAATCTCGAGCGCCCGCTCGACGGTCGCCGCCTGCTGGGCGATCGAGCGGTGGGCAGGCTTGATCAGCCCGGCGTCGACCGAATCATCGAAGAAACGGAACAGTGAGTCGAAGTAGCCATCGACGTTCAGGAATGCCACCGGTTTGGCGATTGTGCCGATCTGATTCCATGTCAGGATCTCGAGCACCTCGTCGAGAGTCCCGAAGCCGCCCGGCATCGCGACAAAGCCGTCGGCTCGATCCGCCATTGCTGCTTTTCGAGCGTGCATCGAATCAGTCACGACCAACTCGGTCAGCCCACGGTGACCGACCTCGCGATCGAGCAGATGTCGTGGAATGAATCCCGTCACGGCCCCACCTGCTGCGAGGGCGGCGTCGGCGACGATACCCATCAGGCCAACCCGTCCACCGCCGTACACGAGTCCGTGACCCGCCAGAGCGATCGCCTGCCCAAGTTGGCCGGCGACTGCCTCGAACGAGTACCGACTGCCGGTGTTCGCTCCGCAGAACACGCAAATCTCTTTCGACTCGCTCAACGTCATGGCGACAGGATGGCACCTGAACTCGACCCATTCCACCAGAGTTACTGAGCGGTAGCTTGTCGAGCATGACGACCCCCGACCTGCAGGCCGCATCGGCCGCTCTCGAACTGGCCGATCAGGCGATTACGACCGCCATTACCAGACTGACGGAACTCGGTGGGCCCGACCGTCAACAGGTGTTCGCTTACGAGTTGGCACACGCCGGTGCCGGCGTGGCGACGGCCAAGTCGATGCTGACGTACGGCGTTCACGGCGAGACAGAAACCGGCCTGACGTGCGCGTTCGCGGCCGACGTGATCCACGATTTGGTCGCCAAACTGATCGGACGAGACAAGTTGTGGGGTGTCGACCCGGCGCTGCTGGCACCGGCCAACGACTTCGTCGCAACATTCCGAGAACCGGAGCTGATCGCCTCGTTGGCCACCACGCCGGGCGACCGCCACCTCGACGATGAAATGGAAATGGTGCGCGATTCGTTCAGAGCCTTCGCCACCGACGTGATCGCACCGCATGCGGAACACGTCCATCGAACCAACGGAGACGTGCCAGAGGAGATCGTTCGAGGCCTCGCCGAACTGGGGGCGTTCGGACTCAGCGTGCCGGCGGAATACGGCGGGTTCAGCGAAGGCGGCGACAACGAATACCTGGCGATGGTCGTCGCTACCGAGGAGCTCAGCCGGGCCAGTCTCGGAATCGGCGGGTCACTCATCACCCGACCCGAAATCCTCACGCGGGCGCTCGTCAAGGGCGGGACCGAGGCACAAAAGCTCGAATGGTTACCGAAGCTGGCCACCGCTGAAGTGATGCCGGCGGTCGCAGTTACCGAGCCGGACTACGGCAGCGACGTCGCCAGCTTGACAGTCGCGGCGACGGCCGCAGACGGGCCAGACGGCCAGCCCGGTTACGTGATCAATGGTGTCAAGACGTGGTGCACGTTCGGTGCTCGCGCCGATGCGTTGGCGTTGCTCGCCCGCACCGACCCCGATCGGTCGAAAGGTCACCGAGGTCTGAGCCTGTTCATCGTGCCCAAAGAACGTGGTGACGGACATGGGTTCCGGTTGCTGCAGGAGGCCGTCGGTGACCGTATTGGATCGATGGAGGGCCGACCGATCGACACAATCGGCTACCGCGGAATGCACTCGTACGAGATCGCTCTCGACAACTGGTGGGTGCCCGCCGACAATCTGATCGGCGGTGCCGAGGGTCTCGGCCGTGGCTTCTATCTGCAGATGGCAGGGTTCGAGAACGGTCGGCTGCAAACAGCCGCCCGAGCACTGGGAGTGATGCAGGCCGCGTACGAGTTGGCCGTCGAATATGCCTCCAACCGCAAGGTGTTCGAGTCGAACATCATCGAGTACCAACTCACACGAGCCAAGCTCGGCCGGATGGCGATGTTGATCCAGGCCAGCAGGCAGTTCGCCTATCGAGTTGCCATGTTGATGGGGCGCGGTGAGGGTGCGATGGAGGCCAGCATGGTCAAGGCGTATGTGTGCAAAGCCGCCGAATGGGTGACACGGGAGGCGATGCAGATCCACGGCGGGATGGGCTACGCCGAGGAGTTCGCCGTCAGCCGTTTGTTCGTCGATGCACGAGTGCTCTCGATTTTCGAAGGTGCCGACGAAACGCTGTGCTTGAAGGTGATCGCCCGACGGCTCACAACCGGCTGAATGGCGACTCAGAACATCGAGACGATCTCGCCGACCGAGTGGATGCGCTCGAACGTGGCCCCTGGGTGGTGGTCGTAGGGGTCGACCAGGATCGGATGCAGCCCGGCGGCACTTGCTCCCCCGATGTCCATCGTCACCGAGTCACCGATGTAGGCGACCCGCGATCGCTCGAACTCGGAGAAATGCGCCAACGCAAAGTCGAAGATCCGGGGATCGGGCTTACTGACCCCGACGATGTCACTGTCGACCACGCATCGCACCTCGACCCCGTCGCCGGCACCGACCTGGCAGATCTGACCGCGGCGGAGTTCCGCTTCGATCTGACCGCTTGCGTTCGACACGACACCCATCGGCACTCCGGCCTCTGCTAGTGCCGCCAGGGCGACCAGTGTGGCGGGGATCGGCCAACGCCAGAGGTGCGGGCTGCGGGTGACTTCCAAGGCCTCGACCGCATCATCGAAGTAGTCGCTGATCACACCGAGCGCTGTCACGTATGCCGTGTTGTAGCTGCCCCAATGCTTCTCGGTCGAACCGATCCGTGACTTGGCAGCCATCCCGGCGTAGTGCGCCCGACAATGATCATCGATTTCGAGGCTGCCGCCATACGGAGCGAGCAGCGGACCGAGCACTGTCGGATCGGGCAGCACCAACACACCACCTGCATCGAAAAGCACGGCATCGAATCGAGGCCCGCTCATTCGCCAGGTCCTGTCAATTCAGTCGGATCGACCCCGCACAGTTCGAACAAATCCGCCATCGCATCGAGGTCGGCTCCAAAATTGGGATCAGTGAAATCGCCGTTGTCGGCGAAGCACGTTGCCTGCGCGTCGGTGAGTCCGAGTTGCATCAACAGTGCTACCAGTTGCTCAGTGATCGTGCCTGCCGACGGATCGAAGTCAGCCGACGACGACTGATCCGACGAACCGGCTTCGATGCCGCACACCTGCTCGCCGTACTGGTCGATGGTTTCGTTGGCGCCCGCAACCGAGGCGTCGTTCAGCACCGACAGGTCGGCGTCGAGTATGTCGTAGTCGGCGACCGCAAAAGCCTCGTCCAGTTGGTGAAAGCCGTCAACGGCCAATGCCACCTGAGTGGCGATCTCAGCTGGGGCTACCGTGAGGGCGGCATCATATTTGGGTAGCACCTCTCCGAAGAACGCCCTTGCAGCCTCCGGTTGGCTCAGTGCGGATTCGATTTCGTTCGTGATCAAGTCCAGCTCGCGAGCAGCCACGCACCAGTCGGAGTCGGCGTCACCGGTGTAGACGACCTCATCGGCCGACATCTCGTCGACAGTTGACACGGTTGGCGACGTTGACGGAGAGTCTGGTTCCGTCGTCGCAACAGTTTGCTCGGTGACGATGCCGCATTCGGCCTCGTTGTAGGCCTTGATCTTGATCGTCGCCGACTGCATGTCAGCAGCGAGGCCCTTCAGATCCTCGTCCAGCGCCACGGCTTCGATGTCGTAGTCGACGTCTGCCAATGCCCGAGCCAGTTGATCGACGCCATCGACGGTCGTCTTGACCTCCGCTCGAATCTCGTCAGGTGCCGACCGAACGGCCTCGTCGAGCAGCTCCTGCCAGGCATCCAAACCGGCCCGCAGGGAATCGTTGTCACCTTCGAGGGCGGTCTGGAATTCGCCCTCGCCGACCTCGACTCGATTGGCTACAGCGCACCAATCTGCCGGTGCTACATCTCCGTCGTCGTCACCGCCGCCGGTCCCGCACGCCGTTAACAGGCAAAGCGCAACTAGACACGCAATCGCCCGATTCATCATCAAAACGCTATCGGCGCGCCCTATTGTCACCTTGATGGGCCTGTTCAATTGGATTTTCGGCAAGCACGAGCGACGTCCTCCAGACCCGGACCGGACCTGTGAGGCAGCCTGGCTTCCGATGTGGCAGGCCCCGATGATTGTTGACGAACTCAACCAGCAGGGCATCCCGGCGACGATGAGCGAGGACTTCACGTCGCACCTGAGATTCGGTGCCCGCGTCCCGATGGCGAGGATCTATGTGATGGAACCGCGGCTCGTCGAGGCCGAAATGATCATCGAGGAGATCACCGGGTACCCGCCCGCCCATCAAGGTTTGTGAACCGCTCGGCGATCCATGCGGTGATCGAGTCAAGTGCTTCGATTGACTCGGGGACATCGACCCATGCCGGGTACACGTGCCAGAGGCCGTCGCCGACTGCGAGTTCGACATCGACGCCGACCGCTCTCGCGTTGGCAGTGATCCGTTCGGCGTCGTCGAGCAGAATCTCGACCGAACCGACCGAGCAGTACATCGGGGGCAAACCACTCAGGTCTGCATGGATTGGCGAAGCGTATGGATGGCGCAGATGGTCAGGGCCTGCGTAGTCGATGCCGGCGCTCCGAAGGCCGTGCGGTGTGACTGATGGATCATCGTGGCTCAACAAGTCGACATTGGCGCCTCGCACCTCGAGGTCGAGCCACGGCGAAAGCAGCACCGCTGCGGCTGGCATGTGATCGCCAGCGTCACGAAGCGCTAGCAGAGTCGCCACCGTCAGCCCGCCGCCGGCCGAGTCGCCGATCACTACGATCCGGCGGAGCGGGTATCGATCTGCCAGCCAGCGCGCCGCTGCGACGGCGTCCTCGACGGCAGCCGGGAACGGGTGCTCGGGGGCCAACCGGTAGCCGACCACCAAGACGTCAAGGCCCGTGGTGCCAGACCAGCGGGCCGCCTGAGCTCGATGAGTGATGAGGCTCCCGGACACGTAACCGCCGCCGTGTAGGAGCAGGATCGCACCTGATCCAATCGCTGGACCGATTCGCACGAATTCACACGGAATGCCATCGATGTCGATCGGCTCGACGGATGTGCCTGGCGGCATCAACTCTCGCGCCGCTTCGAGTTCCCACGCCGCTCGGCCATCAAGGATCGACGGTTCGGGGGCGTCGCGCGCTGCACGTAGCTCGTCACGGACACGTTGCGCAATGGGGCTGAGCATTAGATCGGACTCCTTCTGAGCAGCTCAGGGGTAAACGGGCAGTCGGGGCTGAGCGCCCGCCCGACGAGATCACTGACACCGTCGCACGAGGCCACATGAGTCACGAGGCCGAGCGGCAGGTCATCGAGCACGACATCTCGCCAACCTGCTTGAATACCGACTCGTGCAGCGATCTCGTCGACATAGTGCGCTGGAAGTCGACGACCGAGTCCGACGGCCAACCAGACCGGCGTGCCGACTGAACGCGCCACGGCTGCCAAGACGTGCGATCCGATCGGAGTCAGCAGGCGCTCTGATGACACCGCCGCGGCATCAATCATCACGATGTCGGCCAAGTCCGCGGCGCGTGCGAGATTCTCGACCGGAATCGGATCACAGGCCACATCGGATCGTTCCAACCGTTGCATGAACGACGAGGCCTGATGGTCGCTGTCGGCGCACCACACGGTCACATCCCCACGCTGCATCAACGCCTCGCCAGCGGTGATGGGCCACCCAATCGTCAGCACCACCGCTTCGTCAGGCAATGCGGTCGCGATTGCACTCGGGGCTGGATCGTCGTCGAGTTGGTCGATCAGCGTCCACGCCATCTCGGTCGGGTCGTCTGCGGTCAAGAGATGCGAGCACAGCCACCACAGCGGGGCTGCTTCCGGGTGCCGTTCAACGATTCGACGGCATGCGATCACAAGGTTGGCCGGGTCGGCACGAAGCGATCCGAGCGCGATCGCCGTCTCGCGAGCGAGCGAAATCGAGTCGACGCCGCGTGCTCTGGCGACGTAGCGAAGATGCTCGATCGGATGCACATTCGTACGGTAGGTGATCCTCCTCGCTACGATCGCACGCCGTGGCGACAAAACTGCCGACCGATCTGACACTTTCGCCGCTCGGCGGCAAACCCCGCGACCTCGACGAGTGGTTGACGACGTTCCACCTCGCCAGCGTCGTGCTCGACCCGTACACCAACGAAAGTTCGTGGATCCTGAAGACGGCCGTCCGTGTGTTGGATGCGTTGCGCGGATCGCACGCTCGGGTCAACTTCATCGTGACCGCCAATGCCGATGACACGAAGGCATTCCTTGGCCCGGTCGCCGACCAGTTCCTCGTGTTCTGCGATCCAGATCGTTCAGTCGTGAAATCAATCGGGCTCGAACAACTTCCGGCGTTCGTGTTCATCCGCGTTGACGGTGAGGTGGTTGCCAAGGCTGAGGGCTGGAACTCGGCCGAGTGGCGCGCTGTTGCCGAGTCGATCTCCGACGTCACGAAGTGGAACCCGCCGATGATTCCGGCCCCCGGCGACCCGCGCCCGTTCGCTGGATCACCGGCGCTTGGCTGATCATGCTTCCCGACCTTCCGGTCGCGGAAACATTTGAGGCACTCCGTAGCGCAATGATCGGCCCTGGACGGGCAGTGCTCGTCGCTCCGCCAGGAGCCGGCAAGACGACGCTCGTTCCTTTAGCGCTGCTCGACGAGGACTGGTTGCAGTGCCGCAAAATTCTCGTGCTCGAACCGCGACGATTGGCGACGAGGGCAGCGGCCCGCCGGATGGCGTCGCTGCTCGGTGAACTGGTCGGCGAGACCGTCGGCTATCAAACGCGCGACGAGCGCGAGATTGGTCCAGCGACCAGGGTCGAGGTGGTGACAGAGGGGATCCTGACGCGACGTCTGCAGAACGATCCGGAATTGCCAGGGGTCGGGTTGGTGATCTTCGACGAGGTCCACGAACGCAACTTGCCGACCGATATCGGTCTGGCCCTGGCGCTGGACGTTGCCGCCACGCTGCGACCTGACCTCCGGATTCTGGCGATGTCAGCCACCGCAGACACGGCCGCACTCGTGAAGGTGCTCGGCGATGCAGTGGTGATCGAGAGTCAAGGCCGTATGTTCCCGGTCGAGATTCGATGGGTGCCACGTGGCAAGCGCGATCGGATCGAAGACGTCACGACCGCGGCGGTGCTCCGAGCACTGCGCGAGGAGGCCGGAGACGTGCTCGTGTTCCTACCGGGGATCGGCGAAATCAACCGGACACAGCAAGCACTTCAGGGAGCGGTCAGTTCCGATGTCGACGTGTATCCGCTTGCAGGAGCGTTGTCTTTGGCCGAGCAGGACCACGCACTCGCACCTTCACCGCCCGGACGTCGCCGGGTCGTGTTGTCGACCGATATTGCCGAGACATCGCTGACGGTTGACGGTGTCCGCGTTGTCGTCGACTCCGGGCTCGCACGTGCGCCCCGCTTCGATGTCCGAACAGGGATGTCTCGGTTGACGACGATCACGACGAGCCGTTCCTCGGCCGATCAGAGGGCCGGTCGGGCTGGCCGGGTCGAACCAGGCGCGTGCTATCGGTTGTGGAGCAAGATCGAGCACGGCACCCGCCAAGCCCACCGCTCGGCGGAGATCGAGGAGGTCGACCTGGCAGGCCTGGCACTTGAGTTGGCTGCGTGGGGGACCCCAGCCACCGAACTGCAGTTCATCACTCCCCCGCCTCGCAAAGCGTTGGCGGCCGCCGATGAGCTGCTTCGAACGCTCGATGCGATCGACGGACGCGGTCGGATCACATCCGTCGGCAGGTCGATGTTGAAGTCACCGGTTCATCCTCGGCTGGCGCGGATGCTGGTGGCCGAGCCGACCTCGCTGGGATGTGTGCTGGCGGTCCTGATCGACGAGCGCGACGTGATGCGCGGCCGTCACGACGAACTGCCGTCAGACCTAGCGCTCCGAGTTCGCCTGATAGCCGGACGAGACGCACACGACCAAGCCGATCGACGGGCCGTACAGCGGCTGCGCGACCGAGCTGCCGATCTGGCGCGCCGGATCGGGATCCGGTTCGATACGGACTTGATCGACGCAGACCGATCAGGGGCGGTGTTGCTGACGGCGTTCCCGGATCGGCTGGCTGCGCGTCGCCGGACCGGTCAGTTTCAACTTCGTTCCGGCGGCGGGGCGTGGCTGCCAGAGTCGGATCCGCTCGCTCATGAGCCGTTCGTCGTCGCCGCAGACCTCGATGGGAAACGTGACCGCTCGCGCATCCGACTCGCCGCCGGGCTCGACGCTGAAGACGTAGCGATGGCATTCGGCGACGAGGTCGACGAGCGTGTCCAAATCGTGTGGGACGATGCACGCGACGATCTGGTCGAGAAGGTCGAGCGGCGACTCGGGGCGATGCGCTTGGGGGAAACGATGCGTGCCACATCACCGAGCGAGGCGACCACCGCGGCGCTTCTGAACCGTGTTCGATCAACCGGCTTGGCGGTACTCGGCTGGTCGGGTGCTTCGATCAGCCTGCGTCAACGCGTCGCCTACCTACATACGACGATCGGTGAACCGTGGCCAAACTGGAGTGTCGAGTCGCTGACGAACACGCTCGATAGATGGCTCGGGCCCTACCTGACTGGTGCCAGCGGACGAGCCGATCTCGAGCGACTGGATCTGGCGATGGTGTTGCGCTCGCAACTCCCCTGGCCTCACGGCGGCGACCTCGACGAACTTGCACCGCCGGCGCTACAGCTGGCAACCGGACGGACGGCGCCGATCGACTATTCCTACGATCGCCCGATCGCACGCGTTCGGGTCCAGGACCTGTTTGGCACGACAACGCACCCCACCATTCCTCCGACCACTTCTCCGACCACTTCTCCGACCGCTTCTCCGACCACTTCTCCGACCACAGGGGGTCAGCCGATCGTGTTGCACCTGCTCTCACCAGCCGACCGGCCGATCCAGATCACGAGTGATCTGCCCGGATTCTGGTCAGGTTCGTGGGCCGACGTCCGCAAGGATCTGGCCGGCCGCTACCCCAAACACCAGTGGCCGGCCGACCCCGCGAATGCGGTACCCAAGCGCATGAAAGACCGCTAGAACACCTGCCGGTCGGTCGGCAGGTGTTCGGTAGGCGCGAAGCGGGCTGCGGCATAGTGTTGACCGCATGGCCGACGTTGACGATTTTGCGTTCACCGAAATGCTCCCGCTTGGACACGACGACACGCCGTTCCGGTTGATCACGACCGAAGGTGTCGACACATTCGAGACGCCGGAGGGCACGTTCCTCAAGGTCGATCCTGAGGTAATCCGGAAACTCACGGCGGAGGCCATGCACGACATCGCCCACTTCCTACGGCCTGCCCACCTGCAACAGCTCGCCAACATCCTCGATGACCCAGAGGCCAGCTCGAACGATCGGTTCGTGACGACCGACCTGCTCAAGAACTCGGCAATCTCGGCGGGCGGGATTCTCCCGATGTGTCAAGACACCGGCACAGCAATCGTGAAAGGCAAGAAGGGCCAGTTCGTGTTTACCGGGGGCGGCGACGAGCGGGCGATCGCTCAGGGGATCCAAGACACGTACCTGACCAGCAATCTGCGTTACAGCCAGATGGCACCGCTGACCATGTTTGACGAGGTCAATACCGGCACCAACCTGCCAGCAGAGATCAAGATCTCGGCCACCGATGGTGACGAGTACAAGTTCCTGTTCATCGCCAAAGGTGGGGGCAGCGCCAACAAGAGCTACCTCTTCCAGGAATCCAAGGCGTTACTCAACGAAGCGGCATTGCTGCCCTGGCTGTTTGAGAAGATGCAGTCACTCGGGACCGCTGCCTGCCCGCCGTATCACCTGGCAATCGTGATTGGAGGAACGTCAGCCGAGTTTGCGCTCGAAACCGCCAAGCTGGCCTCGACGAAGTACCTCGACACGTTGCCGACCGTGGGGTCGGCTCTCGGGCATGGATTCCGAGATCTCGACCTCGAACAGAAGGTGCTCAAACTGTCTCAGACAACCGGGATCGGCGCCCAGTTTGGTGGCAAGTACTTCTGTCATGACGTTCGAATTGTGCGGCTTCCGCGGCATGGGGCGAGTTGCCCGGTAGCGATCGCCGTGTCATGTTCCGCTGATCGCCAGGCGCTTGGCAAGATCACTCGCGACGGTGTGTTTCTCGAAGCGCTCGAACGCGACCCGGCCCGCTTCCTACCGGACACGACCGAGGACGATCTCGCAGAGGCCGACGTGGTTCATATCGATTTGAACCTGCCGATGAGCGAGATTCTCGCCGAACTCTCCAAGTACCCGGTTCGAACCCGCGTGATGCTGACGGGGCCGATGGTCGTCGCCCGCGACATCGCCCACGCCAAGATCAAAGAGCTGCTCGACGCCGGTGAGCCGCTGCCGCAGTACATGAAAGACTTTTGCGTCTACTACGCCGGGCCCGCCAAGACGCCTGCGGGTTATGCGTCTGGTTCGTTCGGCCCCACGACCGCTGGCCGAATGGATGCCTACGTCGATCAGTTCCAGGCGGCGGGTGGCTCGATGATCATGCTCGCCAAGGGCAACCGATCCCACGGAGTTACCGCTGCCTGCAAACTGCACGGTGGCTTCTATCTCGGCTCGATTGGTGGCCCAGCCGCACGTTTGGCGCGCGACAACATCAAACGTGTCGACGTGTTGGAGTATCCCGAGTTTGGAATGGAGGCCGTCTTCAAGATCCAAGTCGAAGACTTCCCTGCCTTCATCGTCGTCGACGACAAGGGCAACGACTTCTTCCAACAAGTACGAGCCGAAGCAGCAGCAGTGCCCGTCAACATCCACTGACCACCCAACCCCACGTTCATGTCGCGCTGAACCCCCGCATCACGTGTCCATCGCGACTTGAACGCATCCAGTGTTCGTAGGCCCTTGTGTGGTCGACGCCGAAACCCAACGCGTCGCGGGCTTCGGCGAGGCGTGATGTAACGAGCGCGGCGACGGGGGCGTTGCGGTCCATCGCGGCAGCGAGTTCGTTGGCGATCCCGACATCCTTGGCGAGCAAACCGAGCGCGAAACCACTGGAGAACTGGCCGGAGATCACATGCTGTTTCATCACCATTTCGGTATTGAAGCAACGGGCGGTCGAGACGTTCATGATGTCCATCATCACGCTCGGGTCGAGGCCGAACTTCTCCCCCACCATGATCGCCTCACTGGCGGCCACGAACGCTGTGCCGGCAACGAAGTTGTTGAGGCACTTCATGGCGTGACCGTTGCCGAGTCCGCCAACTTCGAATAGTCGATCACCCATCGCCGCCAGCACCGGCCTGGCCCGCTCGACTGCCTGAGAATCGCCACCGATCATGATCGCCAGCGTGCCTTCGATTGCCCGCGGTACGCCTCCTGACACCGGGGCGTCGACGAGATCGACGCCCGTTCCCACGAGGTCAGCTCCAAGTTCACGAGTGCCAACTGGGTCGGCTGAACTCATGTCGATGGCCACCAAGCCGGGCTTGACCGCGGCAAGGAATGTAGGGTCGGTCAGCACGTCACGCACCTCTCGACCGGTCGGCAGCATCGTCACTACTGCATCGATCTCACCTGCGACAGCGGCCAGCGTGGTGGCGCCGCGACCACCGTGTTCCGACGCCCATCCGTCGGCCCGCGAGGCATCGGTGTCAACAGCGATCACATCGAAACCGGCTTTAGCCAAATTGACGGCCATCGGTGAACCCATGTTGCCGATCCCCACGAACGCAACGGTTCTGAGCTCACTCATACGTCATATCCCATCTCGCGCAATGTGTCGGCGGCAACTCGGAACCCCTCAACTGCTCGCGGGACACCGCAGTAGATCATGGCATGCAACATGACTTCTCGAATCTCGTCGGGCGTGACGCCGTTGGCGATCGCGCCTTGCACGTGGACCTTGATTTCGTTTGGTCGGCCATATGCGACCAGCATCGCCAGCGTGAGCATGCTGCGAATCGCGGGAGCGAGACCGTCGCGGGTCCAGGTTTCGCCGAAGCACCACCGCGTCACGTAGTCCTGCATCGGCCACATGAAGTCGGAGGCGGCGTTGATCTGATCATCGGCACCGCCCGGCCCGAACATCGCTCGTCGCATCGCTAACCCGGCCTCGAACGCCTCCTCCGCAGATGGCCAGCGATCCCCGGCCTTAACTCGCGCCGACTGAACTGTTGGATCGCCTGCGTCGTCTGTCACGTTGCTATCCCTCTCGTCATATCCCACTCCTCATACGACTGACATGTTGACCACCGATACTGGCCGAACCGGGTTGGATTCCTAGTATTCGCTGCGACATGGAAGGAGCCCGATGAGAGCCGCAGTACTTCGCGATGGATCGAACAATCTGTTCATCGAAGAGATCGGATACACCGCATTGGCGCCACGCGAGGTACGAGTCGCCACGGCGGCGTGCGGACTGTGTCACAGCGACCTCCACATTCTTGCCGGAATTCTCGTACGGCCGCGCCCGCACGTACTCGGGCACGAGGCGGCTGGCATCGTCGAGGAGATCGGTTCGGGCGTGACGTCGGTGGCTGTCGGTGATCACGTCGTCACGTGCCTGGTGCAGGGATGCGGGACCTGCCTACGGTGTGAACGAGGCGAGCCGACTGGTTGTACGAACCCGAGCGCGACACGCCGGACCGCCGGCGAAGGAACACGCTTACGCACGGCCGATGGTCTCGGGATCACCGTGATGGGCAACGTCGGCGGGCTGACGGAACAGATCGTGATCGACGAGCGTGGTCTCGTCGTGATCCCCAACGACATGCCGATGGAGTTGGCGGCGATTCTCGGCTGCGCTGTAGTCACAGGGCTTGGCGCTGTGTTCAACGTCGCCAAGGTGCAGCCCGGCGACATTGTCGCCGTGCTGGGGTGCGGCGGAGTCGGGTTGAACGTGATCCAAGGCGCTCGGATTGCTGGGGCGTCGCAGATCATCGCCATCGACGTGTCCGACGACAAGCTGTCGACCGCCGCCGCGTTGGGCGCGACCGACATCGTGAACGCCGCTCAGGTCGATTCGATTGCTGCGGTGCTGTCATTGTCGGCTGGTGGTGTCGACCACGCATTCGAGGTGATTGGTCGATCAGACACGGCTCAACAAGCGATGGGAATGGTCGCTCCAGGTCGCACGGCATACGTCGTCGGAGTAATGGCGGACGATGCGACATTCGAAGTGACTAGCGATTTCACGAAACGTGGCCGAACGATGGTTGGGGTGTTCATGGGCTCGGCGAGACCTCGAGTCGACATCCCGCGCTACGTCGAGATGTGGCGGCGCGGGCAACTCGATCTCGATGGGATGATCTCGCTACGGCTCCCGCTCGAGGACGTCAACGATGGATTTCGCGCTCTCGCCGCCGGCGAAGTCAACCGCGCTGTTGTAATTATGAAGGGATTTGGCAATGTCTGATCGGTTGGCTGGACGTCGGGCTTTGGTGACGGGCGGAGCGAATGGGTTGGGTGCCGCAACTGCGACCCTGTTCGCGTCCGAAGGAGCGAACGTCGTGATTGCAGATCTGGCGCGCACCGCTGACGCCGCTGCTGGTGTGATCGCCGACATCCGCAACACCGGTGGAACCGCTCACTTCGTCGAGATTGATGTGCGAGATGCCGGGGCGGCATCCGCTGCCGTTGACGAGGCGGCCAGCTTGATGGGCGGGATCGACACTGTGGTCGCATCGGCCGGTGTCGGCGCGCCGCCACAACCGAACGGTTCGGTCCGCCAGTTGCTCGACCTCGATATTGCCGGGTTCGACCTCGTGATGGACATCAACGTGCGCGGAGTATTCGTGGTGTGCCAGCGCGCCGCACAGTTGATGATCGAGAACGGCGACACGGGTGCAATGGTCACTCTTGCTTCGATGGCTTCGAAACGGCCAACGGCCGGGGTGTATTCGATCTCGAAGGCGGCCGTCTGGATGCTGACTCGCTGCCTCGCTCACGAGTTGGGCGGCCACGGGATTCGGTTCAACGCGATCGGCCCCGGCTATGTCGACACCGACCTGTTCCAGAGCATGGTGCAGTCAGCCGCAGGCGATGATCCCGATGCTCAGCACGCCTGGCGCGAAGTCCGCCGGAATCAGGTCGCGCTCGGTCGATTCGGCACCCCCGAGGATGTTGCAATGACAGCTCTATTCCTGTGTTCCGACGAGTCCAGCTACTTCACCGGCTCGATCCTGCACCCCGATGGTGGATACACGTCGACATTCGGCGGTGGCTGAACCTATGACAACCGAGCAATTCGATCTCGAGCGTTACGGCGCGGCCGTGTTCGACCTTGACGGAACCGTGTGGCTGAGCGAGGTGCCGATTCCTGGCGCGGTCGACTGGGTCGAGCACTGCCGGGATCGCGGGCTCACGATCACGTTCGCCACCAATGCCACCTTCTACTCGATCCCAGACATCACCGGGCACCTACAGTCTTGCGGTCTCAGTCGACCCGGTGACGCTGTGGTAACAGGTGGTTTCGTTGTCGCCCGCTCGGTTGCGGCGCAAGGCGTCAACGAGGTCGTTGGTCTTGTTCCTCGTGCGATGCGTCTCAGCCTCGAGGCCGAAGGCGTCGCGGTACACCTACCGAACGACATCGACAGAGGCATCGATAACTGGGTGGCGCCGATGCCGAATAGGGCACTCGTGATGGGAGCCTCCCGCGAGGCGACGTTCGGCGAGATCGAGGTGATCGGCCGTCTGCACCAGCACGGTCACGCGCTGTATGTGACATCACTCGACCCAGGGTTTCCAGGGCTCGGACGGATGGAACCGGGAAGCGGGATGATGGTGGCGGCGGCTCGCATGTTGTATCCGATTGACCCGATCGTGCTTGGCAAGCCATCGAAGTACTACGCCGATGTCGTCGCCGATTCGGTTCGCTCTGACGGCGCGATTGTGATGTTCGGTGATTCGCAGCGGGCCGACATGGGCATCGCTGATTACCTCGGTGCCGATGGTGTGTTGATCACCCAACCCGGTCGCACCGCCGCCCGAGACGATCAGCCGGCGCCGAAGTACGTGACCACTCGCCTCGGCGCTGCGATCATTGCTTACGTCCCAGAGGAGATTTGATGGGTTGTACCGTTGAACGAGCGATCGTGTTCGCCGAGAAGCCTGGCTATCGGGCGCTCCAACTCGACCTGTATCGACCGACTCATGTGGACACGAGTCCGTTGCCGTTGATCCTCAACGTGCATGGTGGGGGATGGCGCGTGAGTGGACGCCATCGGGCGCCACGCGAGACACGCGCATGGGCGACGAGTTTCTTCGAGCGGATGGTCGACGCCGGATTCGTTGTGGCTGCCAACGACTACCGGTTCAGCAGCGAAGCCTTGTTTCCTGCCGCTGTCGAAGACACTGCTGACGCCGTACGGTTCCTGCGAGTCAACGCCGATTCCTATGGGATCGACCGGACCAAGATCGTATTGTTCGGCCAATCGGCGGGCGGCTACCTCGCCGCCGCGGTCGGGCTCGGCACTGACGTCGGGCAGGTCCAGGGTGTGATCTGCTGGTACCCAATCACCGACTTCAGCGCATTCAGGGATGACGAGAGCGCTGCGGTATTCCCATCGCAGTTCATCGGCGGCCCGCTCAGCGCGCTGCCCGCCGTGGTCGAACAGGCCCGTCTGCCACGTCTCGCCCGACACGACGCCCCGCCCGTACTACTCCAGCACGGCACCGCCGACACGATGGCTCCGTACGACCAGAGCATCCGTCTCCGAGATGCACTCCTCCAAGTTGGCGCGAGTGTCGAGCTCGAAACGGTCGAAGGTGGCGACCACTTCTTCGGCGGTTCAACCGAAGTTGACGCAATCTTTCAACGAGCTATCACGTTTGCCCAGTCCTGCGTCACGAGTTAGTGCCGCGATACAAGCCCCCGTCTACAGCCACCCTTCAACTTTGCGGCAGGAATCACGACATCGATCGTTGCGATTCCTGCCGCAGAATCCCAACCTGGAGTTTGCGGCAGCCATTACGACGAAAGTTGTCACGATTCCTGCCACAAGATTGAGAGTGTGGCGGGCGCCGTTACGGTCACGACGCAAGCCGAGGGCTATGTAGGCGACCAACCAGATTCTGGCTTCGGAGTTTCAGGTCGCGGCTGCGCTGCCCACTTCGCAAAACCTGGCAGCGAGAACATGAGTTGATCGCGCCCGGGCGAGTACAAGACCTCATGTCGGTTGATCAGCCGATCGCGGGTCCGACCGAGTTGTGACGGTTTGAGACCAAGACGGCGGGCAACGCGGGTTGAGGATGCCACCAGCATCGCCGGGTCGAGCTCCTCGACGACTGCCAGCACGTACTCCCGATCCAACTCGGTCATCTGGTTCCACCGCTGACCGAAGAGCTGTTCATTCAGCCGAACCGTTGCGTCCTCGACTGCCACTCGGGCGCTGGCCCGATCGATGGTTCCCTCATCGCCGGATCCATCCCACGCCAGCGCCGCCATCAACTGCACGGCATACGGGTATCCCTGCGATCCTTTCGCCAAAATCTGGAGTGCCTCGTCACCGATCAAACGCCCCGCCTCGACAACCGGAATCTTGATCGCGTCCTGCGAATCTGCGAGGTCCAGATTTCCGATCCGTATCAATGCCTGACGTTCAAGAAAGGTCGCCGCCGCCAACGTCGATGTCGTCGACGCCAGCCCCGCCGCCAGTAACGACACCGGAAGACCACGGACTTGAGCCAGCTCCTGGATCAAGGTGGCCAGCGACCGCACATCGTTCGGCGAAGCCATCTCCGCCTGGTCGACCAGGATCAGTACCGTCTGTCGCTGCGTCGACGCCACCTGCGTCAACCGTTCGACAGCGCCGTGAGCCGAGCGGGGCTGCTCGCTCGGCGGGACGTTTGCTGGTACTCCTGCACGGTCGGCGGCTTCACCGATCACGTCGTCGAAGCTGCGCGCACCCGCCGTCCACCACAGCGGAATTCCGCCGTGTTCATCGCCCATCGTGTGCGCTATCTCGGCGAGCAATGCCGTCTTGCCGGTGCCACGCGGACCGACCAGGATGTGGTGAAAGTCTGTCGATCCAGGTCCGCGACGAATGTCAATCAGGATTTGCTGGATCAGCTCTCTGCGTCCAGCCATGAACGGCGGACGGATACCGAATCCCGGGCGAAATGGATTCTCCAACGTCACGAGCAGAAGGTTATACAACTCAGTCGTATAACCTCACGCAGCCCCGGCTACTCAAGGTCAGGGAGCCGTGTCGCATCGCCGCGCCCCGGCGCAGGCGGCCCACATCCCGGCCGATTCAGCCGAGGGCGAACTCGTCGAGGTCGACACCGCACACGACTTCGCCGTCGAAATGGGGTCGCACCAAGGCTTCCCATTCGTCCTCGCTGTGGCTCTGTTCGCCGGGGACCAAATGCGACAACACCAAGGTCTGGACTCCGGCCTGCGTCGCGATTGCGCCGACGTCTTCTGGCGCAGAATGCGAACGGGCCAGTTGACTGCGAACCTCGGCGTAGTTCGGGAGCCGGGTCAACCGACCGAGCAGGAGATCAAGATCGATGATCTCGTGTACCAGGATGTCTGCACCCTGCGCCAACCGAACCACGTTGTCGCACGGACCTGTATCGCCGGAGAACACCACCGAACCGGTCGGTGTGTCGAACCGATAGGCGATTGCCGGAAACACCGGTGCGTGTTGCACCAACACCGCACTGACCGTCACACCGTGCTCGTCGGTTGGGCGGATCACGACGGGCTCCATCTCTGGAACCGTGAACTGCACCATCGAGCGATCGACATCGACAGCGAACGCAATCTCAGGTGCCGGCTGATCGCCAAGCACGCCGATCTCGTGGATGTACAACTGATCGAGATAATCCGATCGGCGCTCAGCCACGATGCGAGCGTTGAGGTTGAGTGCAAACGCCCGATGCAAGTGGTCGACGACGGCCCGAATGCCGGGCGTCGGATCATCGGGGAATCGCAACGGGTGGACCGGATCGTCGTGCGTCGCGATCGGGGCTCCAGCCGCACTCGGCCCGTACAGATCGAGTCGTTGCGAGGGCCAACTGCCCTGCAGCAAGTTGACAAGATCCATGATGTGATCGGCATGCAGATGCGTGACGAACACGCCACGGACCAACGGCCTTCCAGGATCGTGGTTGTAGTGGAGCGCCAACCCGGCACGCCACATCTGGGAGTGAACGCCTTCGCCGCAATCGACGAGATATGCCGTGTCGCCAACCACCACGGCATTCGAGTAGCCGCATCGAGTCGACTTCGGATTCGATCCGCCAGCGGTCCCGAGCAACACCAACCGATTGTCGGAATCAACTTGGCGAGGCGGTCGGCGGGAGGCAATCACCGCCGTCCAACCGTGACGATCTCTGGGCCGATCTCGAGCCATCTCTGCGGGCATAGCGTGGCAACAGTAACCGGACGACCACATACGAGGTCCGATTTGTTCGCCTATGACGAACCCGCTCTATGCCGCATCGCGTCGGGCTGATACTCTCCGAAGCATCCGGGCGACCGTCCGGTCAACGAGATATTCCGCTGAACTTGTATGGGGGATCAGTGACGACCATCGAAGACATCCATTTTCCAACTGCCGACGAAATCGACGGCTTTTGGGCGTTCGACAAGATGCACGCACCGAGGCCGTTGCATCCGTTGTCGCAAGACCTGGTGATGACGACCCTCGGGTGGGGTTTCACCAAGGCACAAGCGGAGTACGACTGCCCGGTCGTGGCCTCCAATCAGGCGATCAACCACTACTTCTTCATGTCGTTCCATCCGCATCCCGATGAGAGCGTGATCGAAGATCGCATGTCGCGCTACCTCGACACGCTGAACACGAAGGTTCCACTCGTCGGCAAGCGCTGGACCAACGAGTGGCTTCCGCTGATCCGCACTCGCAACGAGTCCGAGCGCGACGTCGACTATTCGTCGATGAGCGACGCCGAACTCAAGGCGAAGCTGACCGACATGACCGACTGGATGCGGGAGATGTGGTACATCCACGGCCACATCAACTTCGCCCTGTTGTCAGGTGCCGCCCTGTCCGACATGTATGACGAAGTCATGCGGCCAGAGGACCCAACCGAGTCGTACCAGATTTTGCAAGGTCACCACACACGCCCAGTCGACGCCGCTCACGCTCTCTGGAAGTTGAGCCGGACCGCCAAGCACAGCCCGTTCCTGAACGAGTTGTTCGGTAGCACCTCGACTCGCGAGCTGGCCGCCAAGCTCGAGCAGTCAGACGAGGGTCGCACCTTCCTCGCCGACCTCGACGCCTTCCTGTACGACTTCGGATGGCGCAGCGACGCTGTGTACGACCTTGCCGACGTCCCGTGGAGAGAGGACCCGGCAATTCCGCTCGGCAACATCGCTCGCTACATCAATCTGTCAGACGACAATGACCCACAAATCAACTTCGAGCGGGCAGTCAAGCTGCGTGAGGATTTGACCGGGAAGATCCGGGCCAAGCTCGCGGCTGATCCCGACAAGTTGGCCAAGTTCGACACCCTGTACGACGCCGCTCAGTACGCCTACCCGTTGACCGAGGATCACGCGTTCTACATCGACCAGATGGGTGTTGTGTGTTTCCGTCGATTCGTGTTGGCGGTCGGTGACGCGCTTGCCCGGAACGGAAGTATCGATTCCCGCGACGACGTGTTCCTGTTACACGAGGCCGAGGTCCACGACGCCCTCGCCGACGGTGGCGACAAGCGCGATCTCGTATCCAAGCGGCGGGCAGAAATGGCGGCCGCAGGCGACGTGACGCCTCCCGACATTGTGGGCACTCCTCCACCACCACCATCGCCAGGCGATTTCATCGATCCGTTCATGGACGCGCTTGTCACGCGGCTACTCGGGATCAAGCCGCCACCTGAGGGCGAGCAGGACCCCAACTTGATCGATGGCGTTGCCGGTTCACCTGGCGTCTACCGCGGAGTGGCGCGTGTCGTTCGCTCGCTGGAAGAGGCCGGCGATCTGGAGGACGGGGAGGTCATGGTTTGCGAGATGACCCTGCCGCCGTGGGTCCCAATGTTCGCCATCGCCGGCGCTGTTGTGTCAGACGTTGGTGGCGTGATGAGTCACTGTGCGATCGTCGCCCGTGAGTTTGCGCTCCCGGCCGTCGTCGGCGCGGTCAACGGCACCAGCCGAATCAAGACCGGCCAGATCGTCACGGTCGACGGCACCAACGGCAACGTCTATCTCGACGGCCGCGACCTGTAACCAAACCGCTTCATGTCGCGATGGACCCCTGCATCACGTGCCCATGTCGACATGAACGGGGTTCTCGGCTGAGACGGCGTCCGGGACGGTCCAGGTGGCCGGCATACGGGTGAAGTCGAAGAACGGCGCGTCGTCGCCTTGCTCGACCGCCTCCTCGATCTGGTCGTAGAAACCTTTGCCGGTTTCCTCGGCGAACGTGATGTGGACGTCATCACGCCCGCCCGTAGTGGGTCGCTGCACGTATTCTGGAAACGACACTCTGGTGGGGTCACCCTCGGTGTAGCCGCGGGCAAACATCTGCTTGAGGATTCCGAAACCGTCATGCCGGACGAGCGTTTGTCCTCGCGGTGTGCCACCCATCGACTTGATGTGCTCGGTGAACTTCTCGAGATCGTCGGTGCCGAAGGCGACATGCTGCACCGAGTGATCCCCGTGAGCGTCGACAAACCGGGTCACCTGCGATTGTTTGGCGCGATCGATACCTTCGATCAATGCGACACCGAACCCGCCGAAATCGATACACCAGATCTTCATGCTGCTGTCAGGGTCAGCGGGTCGGACGTCGTCGATCCGGTTGATCAGGGTCCCGCCCTCGACCTCGATGTGGAACCACGCCCACCGCTCGATGGCTCCCGATTCGCAGGCGTACGTGATGTGATCGACATTCTTGAGATGAGACATGGGACAATCGAACCGAAACTGGTTGATTCGCGCAAGCAGTCGGCAATAGTCCAGACATATTGGTCGTCACAGAAAGAAAATAGGCCAGAATGTCTAGATGACTGGACTGGATGACATCGACCGCCGGATGCTCTCGGAACTATCGGCCGATGGCCGAGTGTCAGTGCAAGTACTCGCCGAACGAGTCTCGGTCGCCCGCGCCACGGCATACAGCCGACTTCGGCGGTTGGAAGACAGCGGCGTGATTCGTGGATTCACGGTCGACGTCGATCCCCATGCCGTCGGCCTCGATCTGGTCGCACTCGTGCTCGTCAAGGTCAAACAGGAGACATTCAAGACCCTCCCCGAGCGGCTGGCAGCCGTGCCCGGCGTCGAGTGGATCGGTATGACAACCGCCTCGTACGACTTCGCCATGCTCGTCCGCGCCAGAGATACTGCGCACCTCCGCGACGTCGTGCTCGGCGAACTTCAGACGATCCCCGACGTCCTGTCGACCGAAACGATCATGGTGCTCGACGAACAGTCAATCCCGCCGCGCCGCTTCTGACAGATTGTGGACACATGTTATGGTAATGTATCCACATGGACGTAGGGATTCGGGAGCTCAAACAACACTTGTCCGAGTATCTCGATCGGGCGGCCGCTGGTGAAATCATCCGGGTGACCGACCGCGGGCATCCCAAGGTCATCATCTCGCCGCTCGCTGGGCACGGCCGGATGCAAATTGGGATCGATGAGGGTTGGATACGCGGGCCGCTAGCCACGTCCGGATTAGGTCCGACCGAGCGCTTTCAATCCCATCTGCGGGTGCTCGACGTTCTGAGAGAAGACCGCGGCGAGTGACTCTCTACGTCGACTCAAGTGCGTTCATCAAGCGATACATCAAGGAACCCGACTCCGACTCAGCGGAGCTCATCCTGCAGTCCGATCCGGTACTCGTAACAAGTTGGGTGACGGTTGTGGAAGTCCGCCGCAACGTGGCTCGTCTTCTCGACGGTAACGCCCGCCGAGCTGCGCTGCGCTCCGCCGAACGCGACTTCGACGCGATCGCCCTGATCACGTGCGACGGAGCCGTGGCAACCGCCGGCGCTGCGATCGGCGAGACCCTCGGGGTTCGCTCGCTCGACGCGATCCACCTGGCCTCGGCGCAACGATTGATGATCGAGACACTCGGCTTCGTGACCTTCGACCTCCGCCAAGGCCAGGCCGCCAGATCGCTCGGACTGCGCGTTCTCGGCTGCTGACCGAGCCGCATCGATCAAACGCCAGCGTGATGGGTCGTCAAGATCGGTGCAAGAAGCGCCGAGATATGTCCTAGGAACCTGGGACATACGCATCTGATAGGGCGTGACGACAAAAATGGCTTGGACATCGTACGACGGGCTGGCACCGCCGGCCAACGCTTCTGCAGCCGCGTGGCCGAGGATCACCACCTCGCAGGCCGACGACGACCGACTCAACCGTGACGTCGGCGTGCGCCAGCTCTACGAGCTGCGCCACGCAGACATGGTGCGGTTTGCTGCGTTTCTCACGGGCGATGTACATGTCGCTGAGGACATCGCCCACGAGGCCTTCGTCCGCATCTTCGAAACCTGGGATCGGATCGACGATCAGGAGCGAACCGATGCCTATCTCCGAGCGACGATCGTGAACATCGTCCGCGGCGGCAACCGCCGACGACGTGTCGTCGAGCGCCAACCGGCACCGCACTTGACACTTGTCGGGTCCGCCGAAGATCATGCGCTGGCTGGCGTGAGCCGGGATCGCGTGCTGGCTGCCGTTTCCTCGCTCCCACTCCGCCAGCGCGCCTGCGTCGTCATGCGCTACTGGATGCGGATGACCGAGACCGAAATCGCGGCAAACCTCGAACTGTCCGTTGGCTCGGTCCGCACACACGTCAAACGGGGCACCGAAACACTCAAGCGAACGCTGGGAGATCAACGATGAACGACTTCGGTCAACACCTAACAGCCCTACTCGATGATGCCGCCGCAGACATCGAGCCACGCCCCGACTTCGGTTCCATTCGTTCTGGCCACGTCCGCGTGAGTCACGCGCACATCGGTGGAGACTTCGCAACCCGCCGCCCGTATCGCCGAACGGTCGGGATCGCCGCCGCAACGCTTGTCGTGTTTGGAGGGTCGGCGTTCGCGTTCGAGGCCGCCACAGACGGGCAAGATTCGGTGGCCTCGGTCGACGTAGTGGCGACTTCCACCTCCACAACGCCGGAAACCGAACTTGTGGTGGATCGGAGACAGGCGTCCAAACCCGACGCCTCCAGACCGATCGAGCCCGGCAACACCAAGCCGATCAGGATCGAGCCAATCAAGACCGGGTCGAGCGTGACAGAACCGCCGAAGGTGAACGCGTACGCCGCCAACCTTGGAACCGCCGATCTCGGAGGCTCCCCGATGCGACAGAACATGTTCGGAATTGCGGGGCCGGGTGAGACGGTAACCGTCACCACGACGTACGGATCAGCCACGTCGATCGCCAATGATGGCGGAGAATGGACGCTTACCCTCGTCCTCAACGACGTCGCTGGCGGAACCAAGGTGCTCGCCCGCGTCACGTTCAGCGGCTCGTCCGAGTTCTTCGACTTCCGGCTCGAACGCCCATTGCCACCACCGCCGGCACCGGTCGATTTCACCGCTACGCCTGGCTCATCAAACCTTGGCGGTTCCCCTATGAAGCAGGTGTGGTACGGAACGGCGACGCCTGGAACGGTGATCACCGCCGGCTCCGACTTCGGTTCGGCGCAGGCCACGGCCAATTCGAACGGCAGATGGGAATTGGCTCTCAAGATGTTCGAGGTGCCCGGCGGCACCGACGTCCGAGTGATCCTGTCGGCCAACACGAGCGACAATGTCTACGAGTTCACGTTGCACCGGCCAGAGCCAGCACCGGAGCCTGTGTCGTCGGCGTTCACGGTCAACCTTGGATCAGCCAGGCTCGGCGGATCGCCGATGAAGCAGGTGTTCTACGGCACCGGAGCAGCGGGGAGCGTCGTGCATGCCCACTCTGAGTTCGGTTCCGCCGAAGCCGTCGTGTCCTCGGCGGGCCAATGGGAGATGCGGCTCGAGATGTACGAGGTGCCATCAGGGTCAGACGTCGGGGTTCGGCTGACGAACAGCGCCAGCGAGTCGGTTTTCGAGTATGTACTGCACCGACCTGTTTCGGAGCCGGTTGCGATTGACTTCACCGCCAACGCCGCCCTCTCGGAAACCGACGCCAACCCCGCCTTCAACGAGTACTGGGGTAAATCGACGACCGGCGCGGTGATCACGCTCAGCTCGCCGTACGGATCTGGCGAGGTGACGTCAGACGCTGACGGCAAGTGGGCAGCGCGAATCGAGTTCCCAAGCGCACCGGTCGGCGAAACCTTCATCGTGAGGATCACCAGTTCCAAGGGCACAGCCGTCTACGAGTTCCCCCTCACCCACTAACCCTCGTTCATGTCGCGCTGAACCCCGGCATGCCGGGTTCAGCGCGACATGAACGAGGTTTAGCGGGTGATCCAGTCGGTGATTACGGCAAGCACGTCGGCGTTGTTGAGTTCGAACATCGAGCCGTGACTGTTGCCGTGCACTCCTCGCTCGGCGAGGTCGACATGCACGGCGTCGCACCCAGCTTGGCGCAGGAAGTCGACGATCTCGCCGTCCGAACCGCGGAACAATGACGCTTCGCCGGACACAACAGCGATCGGCACCTGCGCAAGGTTGACCAATCGTCGCCTCAAGTTCGTCTGGTCGAGGTCGGATGGTGCCGCCGCCGGCGGGTCGTACTGAACGGGCACGGCGGTGACGCCCCATTGCAGCGTCTCCGGCCCGAACATCGGCGAGAACGGCGGGCCAACCGGTTCGTGCGCGATCAAACCCTTGACTAGATCGGGGCGGGCGTCGGCGACGAGAAACCCGGACGGGCCA
This sequence comes from Ilumatobacteraceae bacterium, assembly GCA_031422395.1. Lineage (GTDB taxonomy): Bacteria > Actinomycetota > Acidimicrobiia > Acidimicrobiales > Ilumatobacteraceae > Ilumatobacter. The sequence continues at coordinate 55,824 of JANPLQ010000152.1, forward strand.
CCCAACGAATTGGCGAGCACGAACGCCGGCCCGATGATCTCGAGCAACTCGACCAACCGGCGCTGCTCGAGCGTTTGACGGTCAACGGCGTCGGCAGCGAACGGGCCGCCCGATGCCAGGAACTGGAGCCAGGCCGGATCGGCCGGATCGCTACGGTCGCCCGGCCATTGGGTGTGCAAATGGGCGAACGGCAGCGCTCCAGGTCCATCGATCGGCGGCAGAAAGATCGCCGTCAGCACCTCGACCGGTAGCGGGGGCGCCATCGGTCCGAGCACCTCTGGGTCGTATGGCGAACGACCGTGGCCAGGGCGATCGACCACGTACACAACCCAGCCCTGCTGCACCAGCAACGTGACCCACCCGGGACGCCCATCGGGCGTTGCCAGAAAGTCGAGTCCCTGCCCGCCGCCGCCGTGCACCAGCACGATCGGGTACGGATGTAGCACCTCGACGGCCGCCTCCCAATACACGTACATCGGACCGCGCAGGGCACCGGTGCTGGGGTCCGGTTCGGTCCCGACCCAGAAGTGCCCTCGTCGAGAAGTGACTGGTTCGGAGTCATCTGGGGCCGACGCTCTGGCGGGCTGCGAGGAGGTGTCCATCAGCGCACCGTAGCTGCGTTACCCAACTGCTGTTCGAGTTGATCGAGCACCTGGTAGCAAGCGAGTACCTGATGCACGCTCGAATTCGGTTGGCGACCCTCCCGGATGGCGGCGATGAACTCGCGGTCTTGGAGTTCGATGCCGTTCATCGACACGGAGACCTGCGACACGTCGATCACGTCGTCACGGCCGGTGATCAGATCGTCGTACCGGGCGATGTAGGTGCCGGTGTCGCCGATGTATCGGAAGAACGTGCCAAGTGGTCCGTCATTGTTGAACGACAGCGAGAGCGTGCAGATCGCGCCCGTGTCGACCTTGAGCTGGATCGACATGTCCAGTGCAATACCAAGTGCAGGGTGGATAGGCCCCTGGACGGCATTGGCCTGCACGATCGTGCCGCCGGTCTGGTAGAGGAACAAGTCGACGGTGTGGGCAGCGTGATGCCACAACAGATGATCTGTCCAGCTACGCGCCTCGCCGAGGGCGTTGATGTTGGTTCGCCGGAAGAAGTACGTCTGCACATCCATCTGCTGAATGGTGAACTGGCCGGCCTTGATCGTGTTGTGTACCCATTGGTGGCTCGGGTTGAAGCGACGCGTGTGTCCGCACATCGCGACGAGGCCCGTCTCCTCCTGCTTGGCCACGACGGCGCGCGCGTCGGCAAGGCTGTCGGCGAGCGGAATCTCGACCTGGACGTGCTTGCCGGCGTCGAGGCAGGCGATCGTCTGCTCGGCGTGCATTTGCGTGGGTGTGCACAGGATCACCGCATCGACGTCGTCTCGTTCGAGGGTGTCGGCCAAATCGGTCGTGACGTGACCGATGGCGTATCGCTCGGCAACGCCTCTGGTCTTGTCGAGCGTCCGCCCGATTAGCGAGGTGACCTCGACACCATCAATGTTGGCCAGACCGTCGAGATGTTTGACCCCGAACGCCCCGGCACCGGCAAGCGCAACCCTGATCGTCATATCGACCAACCGTACAGAATGATCAGACCGCGGAACTGCCTGAAGCGCCGCCTAGCCCTCGTGATCGGTGTGTTCGAGCAGGGCGCGAACGAGCAGTCGGAATGGTCCTTCGAGATCAGTGGCGGTGCCGTCGATCTGCGAGGCGATGAACAATCCGTCGGCGGCGGCCATCGACAGCGTCGACATTTGCTCGACGAGCCGATCGTCGGCATCGACACCCGACTCGTCGAGCAGACGTCGAAACGTCGAGCGCAGCTGGGCTTGTGTGCGTTTGCGACTGTCGATGAACCGCTGGCGGGCAGCAGGTTCGACTTCGCGCCGCTCCAACGACAGCATCAATCCGAGCCGGAGGAAGTCGGGATTGCGAGTCAGCGCGACCACGTCCTGTGCCATCAGCGCAGCGATGTGTTCGCTGCGCCTTACGCCCCCCGGAGGTTCCGTCCAGATCACGGCGTCGCCCGCCCACGCTGCAAAGCTTCTGTCGATGACGGCCGCCAGCAATTGGTCCTTACTGGCGAAGTGCCAGTAGATCGAACTCATCGACACGTCAGCGCGTTTGGCGATCAGGGCCACAGTCGCTCCGTCGTATCCACGTTCGGCGGCGAGCTCGATGGCGGCGTCGAGCAGGCGCTGGCGCGTCTCGTCACCCTGCCGGTGTCGTCGCTGTGTTTTCGGTGCCACGGCTCTTGTATAGCGGAATGCAATCGTCTACGCTCACTGGAGCGGTTACTCCAGAGAAGGGAGAACCACCGACACCGTTCGAACCAGGAGGTCAGACATGACGGCGGTTGATTCAGACATGACATTGGTTGATGTAGCACGATCGATGGCTGACGAGATCGCTGGCGAGGCAACAGCCAACGACGAGCTACGTCGGCTCACTGACCATTCATGGAAACTGCTCCTCACCAACGGCATCACGCGAGCCCTCCAGCCTGCTCGCTGGGGCGGCGGTGAGGTGCACCCCAACGTGTTTGCCGACACAATCGTCGAGGTCTCCCGAGCGTCCGGTTCTGCCGGATGGGTCGCTGGCGTGATCGCCGTGCATCCATGGCAGTTAGCCCTGTTCTCCGAAAAGGCACAGCAGGAAATGTGGGGTGATGACCCGTCGACGATGCACTCTTCGTCGTACGCCCCGGTGGGCAAGGTCACGCCGGCACCCGGCGGATACCGCTTGTCAGGTCGTTGGTCGTTCTCGTCAGGATGCGATCACTGTCACGGTGCCAACCTCGGAGCGATTGCCGGGTTTCGCGAGATCGGCCCGATCACGGTTCCCGACTTTCGTTCGTTCCTGCTCTATCCGGGCCAGTACACGATCATCGACAACTGGCACACCTCAGGAGCCAAGGGCACTGGCAGCAAAGACATCGTCGTCGACGACGTATTCGTGCCCGAGTACCGCACCCAGTCGCACGTCGACTACTTCTTCGACCTCCCGCTCCCCGGGTGGGCGCTCAACGACGGGCCGCTCTACCGAATGCCCTGGTCGGTGCTGTTCAACTACGCCCTGGCGGCCTCGGTATTCGGGACCGCCGTCGGTTACGTCGATACGTGGACACAACTGACCGCCGATCGAGTCGCCATCAACGGCACGCCATTTCGCGACGATGCCCTGACACAGCACCGGTTGGCGCTGGCGAGCCATGACATCGACTCGGCGATTGCGCTGATGCACTCAGATCTTCAGGAGGCGTGGGAATCTTCGGTCGCCGGGGTTCCCGTGCCACGTGATCGGCGTGCATCGATGAGGTTTCATGCCAATAACAGCGCCGCGATCGTCGGGCGAACGGTCAACGAACTGCACCACGGTGCCAGCGGCCGGTCGATCTTCTCCGATCACGCATTGCAGCGCGGCTACCAGGACGTGCAGGGCTTCCTCGGTCACACATTCCTCGCTGCTGACGATCTCGGGCGGGCGCTCGCGTCGATGCGTCTCGGCGGCCAGCCGGTCGAGGCGCTGCTGTGAGCGAGATTTCATCCAGCATCTCGACCAGCGACATCGCAGTCGGCGAGTACAGCTTTCAGGTCAGCCAATCCGGCACACCAGGCAACGAAGCCATCCTGTGGCTGCACGGGTCCGGGCCTGGTGCCACCGCGTTGTCGAACTGGGAAAAGGCACTCCTGGCTTTCGGCGATCGCTACCACTGCATCGCCCCTGACATCATCGGATTCGGCGACTCGACCCACCCGACCGATCCGCCCCGCGGGATGCGCGCATTTGGCGATCTCCGTGTCGCGACATTGCTCGGGTTGCTCGACACGCTCGGCCTCGACCGCGTGCACCTCGTCGGCAACTCGATGGGCGGCATGCTGTCGGTGTTGATGACGCTCGCTGCTCCGGACCGCTTCGATCGGATTGTCCTGATGGGTTCCGGTGGCGCTCCCGTTCCGCCGACTCCCGATCTGATCAAGATGGTCAGCTTCTACGACGATCCATCTGTCGAAGCGATGGAGGACCTGCTGACCCGGTTCGTCTACGAACCGGCGACGTTCGGCGACGAGCTGCGCCAGATTGCCGAAGCGCGACTCCCACGAGTGACGCGAGCCGACGTGAGACGTTCACACTTGGCAACGTTCGACTTCGCCGCCGGGCCGCCAATCGGATTCACGCCCGAACAGCTAGCCACGATCGAACAGAACGTATTAATTGTCCACGGACGAGACGACCGGATCATCCCGGTCGCCGCGAGTTACTGGTTTCTCGAACACCTGCCGCACGCCGAGCTGCACGTGTTCGGGCAATGCGGCCACTGGACACAGATCGAACAACCCGACCGGTTCCACGCAACACTTGCCGCGTTTCTCAATCTGGATCTCACGGCAAGGAGCACATCATGACCAACCTCGAACTCGCCTACGTCGTGATCGAGACCGACCAGGCCGAGGCCGTCGGATCGATGCTGACCGACATCGTCGGATTCGCACCAGGCAACGAGATCGACGGAACGCGATCGTTCAGGAACGACGATCGGGAGAGCCGTATCGTCCTGCAGCCCGGACCTTCCAATGACGTGACGGCGATGGGTATCGATGCAGGCACGATCGAGACGATGTCGGCCGTCGTCGACCGATTGCGGTCGCACGGCTACGGGGTGACCGAGAGTACCGAATCCGAGCGCAACCAACGGCAGGTCGGTACGATGTTTCACACTGTCGCGCCGTGGGGAGTTCCGATCGAGCTCGTCACCGACCAACGGCCGGCGAGTGCGCCGCTCGACACGCCGCTCGTGCCGGGCGGCTTTCTGACCAACGGCGTCGGGTTCGGACATTGCGTGTTCTTCGTCACAGATCTCGAGGCGGCTCACCGGTTCTCGGTCGATGGACTCGGGTTTAAGCAGACCGACTCGCTCGGTTTCGAGGTCGCCCCAGGAGTCGAAGTCAGGGGGCGTTTCTACCACTGCAATCCGCGGCACCACACGATGGCACTCGTGCAACCGCCGATGCCGCCCCCGTTCAAGCTGCATCACATCATGGTCGAGGTCAACGACCGAGACGATGTCGGTGCCGCCTTCGACCGCGCATACGCTGCCGGCACGCCGATTGCCAATGGTCTCGGCAAGCATCCAAACGACCACATGTTCAGCTGCTACCTGCAGTCACCGATCAACTTTCAGGTCGAAGTCGGCTATGGAGGCAAACTCGTCGGCCCCGATTGGGACCAAGACATCAAGTACGACCGAATCAGCGCGTGGGGCCACCAACCCGTAGCGCGAGCCGGTTAACTGCGTCAGTTGCTAGCAGGTTTCACTTTCACGGTGCAGGTTGCAAGGCCTCGGATGACGTTGTTGATAGCTCGCGACGACTCGATCAGCTCGAATCGTTCCACTTTCGGCAACAGCGCCTCGAGCAGCGCCCGCATCTCCATTCGGGCGAGGTGACCACCGGGGCAGGCGTGGCTCCCGTGCCCGAGTGAGAGATGATCGCCGGCATTGAAGCGCTCGATATCGAACCTCGTCGGGTCAGCGAAGTGCCTATCGTCGCGGTTGGCTGAGCCGTACAGCACCAGCGTTCGTGAACCTGCCGGAATCGGGATTCCGTCCAACTCATAATTCTCGGTCGTGAAGCGCGAGAAACCCTGGATGACCGACTCGATCCTCAGCACCTCGTTGATCGCATCCGGCACCAGTTCGGGCCGTCGGCGCAGCAACGCCCACTGATCAGGGTGCCTGGCAAACAGCCAGATCATGTTGGTCGTCGAATGAATCGTCGTGTCAAGCGCAGGGCCGAGGTAGTTGTTGATTTGGATCTGAGGCTCATGCGCCGCCAGGTCACCGCGGTCGGCGGCATCCCACAAACCCGCCGACCAGCTCCCGGGAGTCACCTTTTCGCGGGTGCACTCCTGCTCGACAAATGCGTTCATCTCCTCGATCAACGGGAACGATGCGATCGTCCGCTGGTTGATCGGCCCGATCGTGTTGAATGCGGCGCTGGCCCACTCGACCAAGCGATCGCGACCAGCTTCTGGCACACCGACCAGGCTCCCAACGATCGTGACCGGCAGGTGGTGTGCGAACTCGCCGGCTGCATCGAACGTCTCCCCCGCCACAACCCTGTCGACCAATGCCACAGCCTCTGACTCGATGTATGACCTCACATCCGTGAGCGCCTTCAGCGTCAACGGTGCGGCAACAACGACGCGCTGACGGGCGTGCTGTTCACCGTCGGTACACAACATCACTCGGCCGCCGAGCGCTTGATTGATCGGATCGTTCATCATCACGCCGTGCGCAGAGGAGAACACCTTCCAGGTGCGGAGCGCCTCGCGGCATCCGTCGTAGCGTGGCAGCACGTACGCCTGATGCGCTTCCATCCAGACCGCTGCTCCCTGCGATCGAAGCTCGTCATACACCTCATACGGATCGTTGAGCAGTTCGTCGCTATAGAGATCGTGGGCGGTAGTCGGTGCTTGCATTGGCTGTCCTCTCAAGTCAGCGTGTCGAATGTTTCGGCGATCCAGTCGGCAATGAAGTCTCGAGCGTTGGCAAGGTTGTCGCAGCTCACGTGTTCGACCCCGCCGGTGCGTTCGTCGAAGATCTTCAACTCTCGTTTCGGCGAGTTGACGAGTTGGTCGTACGTCTGGTGCGCATAGTCGACATTGATCTGGCGGTCTTTGGCACCGTGCGTGACGAGCAACGGGACTCGGATTCGGTCGAGCACGCCGTCAAGCGTCACCCGTTCGCTGATCGCCAGGAAGTCATCGAGGTCGGAGGCACCCCACGCCCACATCACGTGCGCCCAATAGTGCGGGACCGGGTTCTCGCCTTCGCGTCGCATTCGCTGGCGCTGCACCTCACCCCAATTGTGGTTGGCGCCCCACACTGCGCCCAGCGCGAATCGTGGTTCGAAGGCAACGGCGCGCGGGACGTAATACCCTCCCAAGGAGATGCCCGTCAGACCGATCCGGGCCGCATCGACGTCATCGCGGGTTTCGAGATAGTCGACGACGACCGAGGCCCAGGCTTCCGAGTTGTGCACCGCCGGCATCGCATACGTGCGCAGCGCCTCGCCACTACCGGGTTGGTCGATGTGCAGCGTCGACACACCACGTCTGGCGAGCTCACGACCCAGCCTGGTCCAGACGAGCATCTCCTTCGACGAATCGAGACCGTTGACGAACACCATCGTGGGATGTGGACCGTCAGACCCAGCCGATGTGAACCAGCCGGCGATCACACCAGGGCCGTATGGAATCTCGACGCGGTCCAGATTGTCGCCACCAAGCGTCGCCGCTCGGCGAAAGGCATCCTGACCCTGACGGAACACTTCCATTCGTCCGGGTGCGCCATGAGGTTGCATGCGCTCGGCCGTCTGGTAATACAACGAGGCGCGGTGCAGTTTGGTGCTCGCCGACAATCTCCGACCGAGCGCCTCGTCCTCTCCAGCAAGTTCGCTCAGCCTGTCAGCCATGTGTTGCCAGCGGACCATGAAATCGGCGGTCCCCACATCGGATCCTTGGGCGGCGGCCTCACGAAGGGGCCGACACATCTCGTCGATTTCGCCGATCTGGGCACCGCTCTCGATGGCGATCGCCACCGACAGGTTCCACACGTAGTTGCCAGGGAAGTACTCGAACATCGCGCCGAACCGACTTATCGAGGGGGCGCCACGAACATGCCGCGGTCGGGAGTGTTGAACGACTTGGCCGCCACATCAGGCCCCATCGGGTTCGCCGTGCCCCACTGGTCGGCAACGTTGGGCATAGCCAGGCTGTATTCGTGCGGCACCCACGTAGCCTCGTCGATCACGTTCATCTCGGTCGTGTACTCGACCGTGTTGCCGACCGGGTCGAGGAAATAGGAGAACGCGTTGTCACCGGCAAGATGACGACCAGGCCCCCACACCAACTCCGTCCCAGCGCGCTTGACCCGGCCAGTACCGAGCAGGTACTCGTTGAGGCCGCGCATCTCGAACGACAGATGATGCAGCGAGGGGTGCATGCACCGGACGATCGCGATCGAGTGATGCTGCGAGTTGCAACGCAGGAACCACATCAGGTTGCCCATCCCTGGCAACGTCAAGATGTCGGAAACGGCGAAGCCAAGTTGGTCGACATAGAAATCAACCGACGCTTCCGGTTGAGCAGAGTTCAAGACGACATGCGAGAGCTTGACGGGGATGTCCTCACCGAGGCCCAACTCACGAGGCACGCGGGAGTCGACATCGGACGCGACTTCGAGCGTGCGACCCTCGCTGTCGAAGAACCGGAATCCATAGCCACCACCAGGACCTCCGATCGCACTCGGTTCTGATACAAGCTTGACGCCGGCAGATCCGAGTTGGGTCGCGAGGGTGTCGACGTCTGCTCGATCCTTGGCGCCGAAAGCGACAACATCGATTCGCTTCTCGTCGGCCGATCTGAGCCGCATGATGTACGGCTCGGTCGAGCCCTCAGCGGCCAGGTAGCTCACGTCCCCGTCGTCTCCGACCACCGACAGCCCCCACGTATCGCTGAAGAAACCCCGGGCGACATCGAAGTCAGGAACCGCCAAATCGACGTGACGCAGGTGAGTAATCAAACGGTCAGGCATACGGTGCAGCTCTCTTGCTCAATGGTCATTGATCAACACTCCAATCGTGATGGCCGGCGGCGAGGGAAGCGCCAGCGACGAGCCGCACGGAGGGAGCAGCCAAAGCGAAGCGGAGGCCAGTCCCGACCACCAAGAACGGGAAGCGCCAGCCGTCGACGAAACAGCACAGAGCCGCATGGAGGGAGCAGCCAAAGCGAAGCGGAGGCCAGTCCCGACCATCGAAACGTCATTCATGCGGGCTCCATCAGGGTCGAGGCGGTACCGGCGATCAAGCCGGGCACGTTGGCCTCTCGATTGTGTTCGAGCAACCAAGTGCAGAGTTGAACCGAGGCATCGACCACGGTGCGAACCCGTGAATACCTGCGTTCGGCGAAGGTGTTGAGTAACTGATCATCGACGCGACGTTCAGCCAGCAGCAATTCGGCCAACACCGACGCGTCCTCCAACGCCATTGCTCCACCCTGAGCCAGCGTCGGCGGGCACGAATGTGCAGCATCCCCGATCAGTACGACTCGCCCGCGGTGCCACGGGGCATCCAACAGGTGGCTGTCGAAATGCGTGTAACTGATCTGATCGGGATTGTCGAGCCGCTCACTGATGTCATCCCATGGGCCGTGGTAGTGCGACGCCAACCCGCGCACGATCTCGAGCGCGCCGGTCGGCGACACGCCGGAGCGATCGGTTGCGTCCTCCACCAGGTAGGCGTACATCGACCTGTCACTGGTTGGGCAGTAACCGGCGATGTAGCAGTGGCCGCCGTAGAACAAGTCGGTTCGGACGATCGAGTCTGGGCGTTCGCAGAAGATTCGCCAGATTCCCATCCCAATCGGCTTCGGCCCAGATTCGATCCCCAGCAATTCACGCGTATGGGAATGCACGCCGTCTGCTCCGATCACGAGGTCGTATGTCGCCTCGGTTGCGTCAGAGAACTGGACAGCGACCGAGTCGGATCGGGGTTCAAGCGCCGTCACCGTCGTGCCGAATCGGAGGTTGACGCCGTCAAGCTCTGCCCGGTCGATGAGGATTTGTGCCAGTTCGGGACGCCGCATGCCGAGCGTGGCGGGAAGGTCTAACCCGCCGAGCTTGAAGTCCGGAAACTCCGCCACAACGCTCCCGTCGGGCGCCCTCAAACCAAGCATGTCAAAGCCGAACCCCTGACTGAGAACCTGGTCGATGACTCCCAGCTCTCGAAGTACACGAAGCGCATTGCCTTGCAACGTGATGCCCGAGCCAATCGTGGTCACGGCGTCTTTGACCTCGACCAGGTCGACGTTCACGCCTGCTCGGCTGAGCAGGGTCGCCGCCGCAGTTCCAGCCAGGCCACCTCCGATCACCAGCACGTTGTCGAGGTTGGCTGTCATGTCCTTTGATGGTCCTTCACTTGACGGCGATCGGGTTGACCGGTGAGCCGACGGCACCGGTAATCGGAAGCGGGGCGGCGGTCAGGAAGAACTCGTAGATGCCGTCGCCAGCGCAGTCAGCGCCGAGTTCGTCCAAGTTCCACATTTCTCCGACGAACAGACCCATGTTCGGGATCACGACCTGATGCAACGGCTGAAAGGCGACATCGAACTCGTTCGGTCGCACCTCGAAACCCCACGTGTCGGTGGCGATCGCCGCAATCTCGCGATCGTGGAGCCAATCAGCGGTCGTGAACGACAGCCCTGGCGCCGGACCACCGGCATACTCGCCCCAGCCATCGCGGCGCGTTCTGGCGTACTGCCCGGTCCGCACAACCACGATGTCGCCGCGGCCGACTTGTGACGAGGGGCCTTGCTCGGCGATCGTTGCGTCCAGGATTTCGGTGGTGATCGCAAATCCGTCGGGCAACTCGCCGCCCGTACCGTGCTCGTCGGCGCCCGCGAATCGGCCGACGTCGAGCAGGACTCCACGGCCCACGATCAGGTCGGCGGCTGTTTCGATTCCAGTCAGGCGGTCGCCCTCGCTTGTCACCACGTCGCCGGCGCGGCGGCCGTTGTAGGCCATCCCGTGATCGAAGATGTGACCAAGCCCATCCCATTGGGTCGAGCACTGCAACGGCATGAAGATCACATCATCGGCACCACCGATGCCATGCGGAAACCCCTGACCATGCTCGGCGTCGCGCCCCGTATCGAGCATCGTGTGAATCGGATTGGTGCGGCGCCGCCACCCCCGCTGAGGGCCGTTGCCGTCGAACGGTTGCGACAGGCTGAAGGCGTGACCGCGTTGAACCAGCCTGGCTGCTTCGCGGCGGATCACATCATCGATGAAGTTGAGCGTGCCGTGTACGTCATCAGCCCCCCAACGGCCGGCGTTGGAGTTGCGGGCCGCCGCCGTGGCGATCGCGCCCTCCGGATCAGACCTATCGATCATGTTTCACTCACCCGACATCTCCCCATCGTGGGAAGTCTTACCGATTGACCAACGGGCTAGGAAGGCGCAAGTCGGAATGATGCCTATTCGTGGGACCGATAGTTGCCTTCGGCGGAGGGCTGACGAGACGCGTACTATTCCCCTCGGAAGTCACGAATGATGCTCGCCGCGCTCGACCTCAACCTACTGGTGTCACTTGACGCGCTACTCCAGGAACGAAGCGTGACAAGAGCGGCGGATCTCGTCGGCGTCAGCCAGCCGACGATGAGTACAGCGCTGTCGCGCTTGCGCCGTCATTTCGGGGACGATCTCCTGACGCGCGTCGGCAATTCGTACGAGCTCACTCCACTCGCGGCGAAGTTGGGCGGCCAGACCGGCGCAGCGCTCGCCGATATCGAACGCATCTTCCTGCACTCGTCGCACTCCGACGCGATTCCGGCGCGCAAGGAGTTCACGGTTCTCGGATCGGACTACGCGATGGCGATCCTCGGCGAGCCGCTGGCCTCGCTCGTGGCAGCGCGAGCGCCAAATGTGCGGCTGCGGTTCGAACATCACCACCCCAGCCAGATCGAGCGCGGGATCGAGACACTACGCAGCGTCGATGCACTCATCCTCCCACACGGTTATCTGCTCGACACCCCGCATTGTGACCTGTTCACTGATCGCTGGGTCTTCCTGGTCGCCGCAGACAACCCGTCGATCGGGGAGCACTTGTCGATGGACGACCTGCGCGATATGCCATGGGTTTTGACGTATCACAGTCAGTTTGCGTTCACCGCCGCCGGGCGGCAACTGCAGATGCTGGGGATCGAACCGCACGTCCAGTTCGTCGTCGAGAGTTTTCTCGCTCTCGCGCCCTACGTCGTCCACAGCGATCGGATCGCCTTGATTCAGGAGCGTGCAGCGAGCCTGCATATGCAAGGAGGAGGGCTTCGATGCGTCCCGTGTCCGTTCGATGTCGTTCCGCTCACAGAAGCACTGTGGTGGCATCCGATGCAGGATGACGTCGCCGACAACGTGTGGTTACGGAACCAGTTCATCGATGCGGGTCGACAAGTGGAAGGGATCTCGTGACCAAGTTCGCCACCCTGCCGGGACCGGGCCGCGATGGTTCGTTGGTCGTCGTATCGACTGACCTCACACGTGCAGCCAGCGCGGCGCCGGTCGCCGTGACCCTGATCGACGCAGTCGAACGCTGGCGCGAGACCGAATTTGCCTTGCTGGAAATCTCGATACAGCTCGAACGCGGTGAGGCACCCGGCGAGTTTGAGTTCGATTCCGGCGTCGCCCTGGCGCCGCTCCCACGATCCCCTCAATGGCTCGACGGCTCCGTGTTTCAGAGCCACCTCGAACTGATGGCCAAGGCACTACATCCAGACCGACCGCACCAGCCCAGCCCATTCCCGCTCATGTACCAAGGCGCATCCGACGATTTCCAGGGATCACGATCCGAGATCGGCGGCTACCTCGAGAGCGAGGGGATCGACTTCGAGGGTGAGTTCGGTGTAGTCGTCGATGATGTACCGATACGCACGAACGCGACCGACGCGCTCGCTCATGTCAGGTTGATCCTGCTGCTGAACGACGTCAGTCTGCGCTCGTTCGCTGGCCGCGAGATCGGCACGGGGTTCGGGTTTCTCAATGCCAAGCCGTCGACTGCCTTCGCGCCGGTTGCGGTGACTCCCGACGAACTCGGCGACGCTTGGCACGATGGCCGGATACATCTGCCGATCAACGTCGCGCTCAACGGCGATTCGTTCGGTCATCCCCACGGTGGTGAGATGACATTCGGTTTCGGAGAACTGATCGAACATGCCGCCCGAACGCGTCGCCTGTCGGCGGGCACGATCATCGGGTCAGGAACGGTCTCGAACGACGATCGTTCAGTCGGCTCGGCCTGCATCGCCGAACGACGAGCGATCGAAATCATCGAGCACGGAGCGCCCCGCACTGCCTTCATGTCTGACGGTGACCGCGTAGTCCTCGACGTATGCGACGACCATGGCCATTCAATCTTCGGCCCGATTGAACAACGCGTGACCACGCCTGGCTGAACGCGACTCAGTTTGGAATGGTTGGCATGTGGATGAAGTCCCACGGCGATGTTTCGGTGACTCCGTCGTTGACGACGATGACGATCGGCCCGTCATCGCTGATCGCCTGCTCAAGTACCGGTCCGAGTTCGGTCGCGCTTCGAACTCGTTGGGCGGCGATCCCGAAACTCTCCACCAGCTGGACGAAGTCGGGGTTGCGCAGGTCGGACCCGATTCGCCTGCCACCGAACCGTTCGTCCTGATCGCGCCGAACGTTGCCGTAGCCGCCATTGTCGAAGAGGATCGTGACCAGTCCGATCCCGTACTCGGCGGCCGTTGCCAGTTCTTGAACACCGAACATGAACCCGCCGTCGCCGGTAACCGACACGACCGCTCGGTCTCGGTTGGCGACCTTCACGCCCAGCGCGGTCGGGAAGCCAAACCCCAGCGTTCCCTGAAATCCTTCGGTGACGTACGTCCGCGGCTCGTAGACAGGAAACGCGAAGTACGACGCGAAGCCCATCTGGGACAGTTCGGGCACGAGGAAACCGTCGCGAGGTAAGACGTCTCGGATCACGTCCCAGTAGCCGACTTGCGGCTGGACCCGCTGGAATCGATGCCGAGCGTGCACCCGCAGAGCATCAAGGTGCCCGAGTCCGGCGCCGTTCGAATTCGGTCGTACGGCGGCTGCCAGCGCGGATGCGCCTGCGGCGCTGTCAGCGACGATCGCGACGTCAGGCACGAGTCGGTTCATCTCGACGGGATCGATATCGATCCGAATCAACTTGCGGCCGCCGCTCAACGTCGACTCGTACTGCATCATGCTGCGCCAGCGCATCGTGAGCATTTCAAGACGCGAACCGATGCCGATCACGAGATCGACGGAATCCCAGAGCGTCCGGGCGGCGACCGGGTCAAGCCAGAGCGGATCGTCGGCAGCAACGATGCCGCGACCCGACCGGAACGCCGTAACGGGAGCACCGAGCAACGCCACGAGTTGACGAACTTCGACGGAAGCATGTTGGGCTCCGGCGCCGACCATCACGAGCGGCTGCCTCGCCTCAGCAATCAACTTCGCTGCGGCCGCGATGGCGTCGTGGTCAACGTCCGTCGCGCGGCCAACCTCGGGAGTCTCGATCGAGGCTGGTCCCACCGATGCCATCACGTCCCACGCCATCTCGACGGTGGCCGGACCAGGCCGGCCCGACACCATCGTCGCCACGGCGGCGTTGATCACGCCACTCGCGGCGTCAGGTGATTCGATCAAACTGGCCGACTTGACGAGCCCGCGCAACGTCCCACGCTGGTCAGCCAACTCGTGGAGGTGACCTCGCCCGACCCCGTCAAACGAGGTCGGAATCTGACCCGTGACACCCAACACCGGACTGCAGTTACCCGCCGCGGTACAGAGCGCAGCGGTGGTGTTAAGTACGCCGGGCCCAGGTACAACAGCGAAGGCACTCGGCAGTCCGGTCGACTTCGCCGCCCCGAGCGCCATGTACGCCGCACCCTGTTCGTGGCGCGTCACAATCGTGTTCACGTCGAGCCGGTGCAGCGCGTCGAACAACGGATAGATCTGCGCGCCGGGAATCCCGAACACGGTCTCGATACCGTTGGCAATCAGCGACCGAACCATCGCCTCGCCGCCGGTCATCAATTCTGGCGCAACCTCGGGCGCGGGACTCATCGCTGACCTCCAGTGTCGGGATCAATTCGCAATCGGCGGCGAATCGGGAATACTTCGAACGGCTTGCGCGCTTGGATCAGACCGTCGACACCTCGACGCGAGACGACTGCCATAAGGACCGCGATCGCACCAAGGATGATGAATCGCCATGTGTTGGCGTCTTCAAGTCTCCACGTGATGAACCAATAGATCGCCACACCGATCAAGGGCCCGAGTGTGCTCCCGACTCCGCCGATCACCACAATGAACACGACCAGTGCGGTCCAGCTGAGCACGTCGAAGGCATCCTTATTCGTGACGGTGGCGCTCTGAAGGTGGATCAGCGCCCCCGTCATTCCCGTCCAGAACGCAGCAATCACCCACACGACGAGCTTTGTGCGAGTCGCATTGACCCCGAGTCCGCGAGCGCCGTGCTCGTCATCACGAACCGCCTGCAAGGCCAAGCCGAGTCGCGATCGCAGGACGGCAACCACGATCACGGTGGCGCCGACGGCGAGCACGAGCGCTGCGTAATAGATCAGATCTTTGCGGGCTTGAAGCCCGTAGCCGGCGAACGTGTTCTTGACGGTCAGCGCCTGGACGTTTCCGGCACCGAGACTGTCGATTCGCAAAGTCGTCAGGCGGAGGACCTCGGCGATCACCCATGTGCCGATCGCGAAGTAGCCGCCGCGCAGCCGAAAGGTGAAGAGCGCGATCGGAATCGACAATCCTGCGACGAACAAGCCGGACAGCACGATCGACAGAAACGGATCGATCCCGTTTCGTTCGGCGAGCACGAACAGGACGTAGGCCGAAACTCCAACCAGCCCCTGCTGCCCGACCGAGACCAAACCCGCGTAGCCGGCGAGCAGGTTCCACATCTGAGCGAGCGACAGGTAATAAAGAATTTCGATCATCGTCAACTGCGTACTTGCGCTGCCCCACAGCGGCAGCAACGCCAATGCCAACGCAGCGACGACATAGATCGGGGTGCCGACAAGCGAACTGCGTGACCAACGTACGACCTCGACGACGGGCACGCTCACGATCGTTCCCTCGCTCCGAACAGGCCGCTCGGGCGGATGGCGAGCACGGCGAGAAACACGATGTGACCTGCGAGTGAGTTGGACCCAATCCACTGCTGGTTGGCGAGGCTCTGCGTAACACCCAGAACAATCCCGCCGGCCAACGTTCCCCACAGCGATCCGAGGCCGCCGATCACGACTGCCTCGAATGCAAACAAGAGCAGGAGACCGCCGGACGTCGGAGCGAAGGTGGTCCGACCGCCCTGAAAGAAGCCAGCGAGCGCGACGGCGCCGAACGCGATCGCCATCGCTACTGCGTAGAGATGCTTGTCGTTGATCCCCATCAACTGCGCCGTCTTCGGATCGTCGGCCGTCGCTCTGAACTCGCGACCGAGCTTGGTGAGCGAGAGAAACAGCTGTAACCCGCTCAGCACGACGACGGCGACCAGCAGAATCACCAACGGAAACCATCCGATGGACACATCGTCGGTGACCTTGATCGATCTGGTCAGGATCGAGCCGAGTCGAATCGACTTGTCGGTAGCGGTGAAATGTTCTTGCAGCGCATTCTGGATCACGATGCCGATCCCGAAGCTGGCCAGGATTCCGGGAAGCGGATCGGCACCCAAGGTGAAGTTGAAAATGCCACGCTGGCTGGCATAGCCGATCCCCGCCATCACGACCACGACGAGCGCCATCGACAACCAGTAACTACCTCCGACAACACCGGACCATGACAAGACGAGGTAAGCGGCAAGTACCGCAAGGTCGCCATGAGCAAGATTGACGAAGCGCATCACGCCGAACGACAACGAAAGACCCGTCGCAAACAGGGCATACAGTCCTCCAACCAGCACACCCTGGATGAGCGCGTTCATCCAAACCATCAGGCCACCCCGAAGTACGCGGCAGCGATTGCCTCACGTGAAAGCTCAGCGGGCGTTCCCGACAGCGACACGCGACCCTCCAACATGCAATAGACCCGATCGGCAGCGCCGAGCGCAACGCTGATGTCCTGCTCGACAAGAATCACGGTGGCGCCTGAAGCGACGATGCCCGGTAGCGCTTCGTAGATCCCCTTCACCACGACAGGTGCCAGTCCAAGCGAGACCTCGTCGAGCAGGAGTAGCCGGGGGTTGCCCATCAGCGCGCGTCCGATTGCGATTGCTTGTTGCTCGCCGCCCGAAAGTTTGTCGGATTGGCGTTTGAGCAGCGGCCGTATCAGAGGGAACAGATCAAGCACCGCCTCGATGTTCCACCGACCAGCGGCAGTTCGGTGTCCTCCGATCAGCAGGTTTTCCTCGACGGTCAGGCTCGCAAACAGCTTGCGGCCCTCGGGAACCAGCGAGATGCCGAGACCGACGCGGCGATGAGCGGGCATCGATCCAAGCGACTCGCCTTCGAACACGAGGCTGCCGGTCGTCGCCACTTGACCAACGATCGCTCGCAACAGCGTGCTCTTGCCGGCGCCATTTGCACCGACGATTGCGACGATCTCACCTCGGTCAACGTGAATACCGAGGTCGAAAAGGGCTTGAAAGTCACCGTACCCGGCGTTGAGATTCTCGATCTCGAGCAGATGCGTCATACGTCGATAACTCCGAGGTAAACCTCGCGAACCTCTTCGCTCGACATGACCTCGTTCGGCTCGCCCTCAGCGATCTTGCGTCCGAAGCTCATCGCCATCACGCGTTCGACGACTGCAAGGAGGGCGTGAACGATGTGCTCGATCCAAACGATCGTGACTCCATCGGCGTGGATCTCGCGCACCTTGGAGACAAGTTCGTAAACCTCGGCTTCCGTAAGTCCTCCGGCAATCTCATCGAGTAACAGCACCTTCGGTTGCGTCGCCAGCGCTCGTGCCAACTCGAGTCGCTTGCGGTCGAGGAGGCCCAAAGCTCCAGCGACCGTGTTCGCGCGTGCGGCCATTCCGGCTCGATCGAGCGCCTCTGCGGCGAGATCGGCCGCCACAGACGACCGTCGAATGGCGCCAAAAGTCGAGCCGACCAGCACGTTCTCGAACACGGTGAGTCCTTCGAACGGTCTCGGGATCTGCGACGTACGGGCAACCCCTGCGCGACATCGCGCCTCCGGTCGACTCGCAGTGACGTCATTGCCGAACAGTTCGATGCGACCGGAATCTGGCGTGAGGTCGCCGGCCATCAAGTTCAACAACGTCGTCTTGCCGGCCCCGTTCGGGCCGATGATTCCGACCGCCTCGCCCACCCCGACGGCAAAACTGAGGTCGTCGATGACCGGCACACCGTACGATTTGCTCACGCTGATCGCGCTGATCGCTGGTTCGCCTGTCATCAACCACATCCCCTCGAGACGTCTCACTGACGCGATCTGGCGCGGGCACTACGCCCGCGCCAGATCGATCCTTTACGTGTAGGCGATCGGCTGCAACGTGCCGTCGACCGGGATCGTGGGCAGCTGCTCGTTGGTCACGATCTTGAATTCGAGATCGAAGGTTTCGCCCTTCACCCATTGACCGCCCACGAGCGGCGTCTTGGTGATATGCGGCACCACCGGGTTGGTGAAATCGACCTTGCCGGCGATCGTCTCAAGATTGGTTTCACCCATCGCCGTCAACAACGCCTGCTTGTCGGCGGCACCGCCGGCACGCTTGATCGCGTCAAGCGCAACTTCGAACAACGAGTGCACATAGCCGATCGGCTGCGTCCATTGCAGACCGGTCTCCGCGCTGTACGCGGCGGCCAGCTCCGCCGAACTCTGGCCGGTCAGACTCGACTTGGTCGGGTGCTTGTCGGACCACCAGATCTCGGAAGAGAGTCCAATCGGATTCGGGTACGACGCAACCGCTCCGGGGAATAACAGACACTTTCCGACCGAAACGGCCTTCGGCTGGAAACCCTGCTGCTGGCATTGCGCCCAGAACGTGCCGAAGTCAGGTGGGATCATCACACCCGTCACGATCTCGACGCCGGCATCTTTGAACTGGGCAATTTGAGCCGAGTAGTCGGTCGTGCCGAGTGGGAAACGGCCCGGGTCGACGAGCGTAAATCCGCCCGCTTCGAGCGCCGGTGGGAAACCGACGTTGGGATCGCTCCAAGCGTTGCCGTCGGGATCATCGGGCCACATGGCTCCAACGACTCCACCTGGGGCGACATCGGCCCACATCTTGAGGAACACCTGAATGACATCTTCAAGACCCCAGAAGAAGTGATAGTTCCATTCCGACGCCACGGCCGGCGGCGCGTCCGGCCCGAGGTTGCCACCGATTCCAAGGTAGTGCGGTTGCCAGGGCGCATTGTTCGACAGCACAGGAATTTCATTGTTGGTGCACGCTTGCACGACGGGAACGGTGGTGTCAGGTGTCTGAGCGACGCACATCAACTGCACGCCGTCTTTCGTGATCAGATCGTTAGCCACCGCTGCTGCCGTGGTGGAATTCGACTCGGAGTCACGGTCGAGGATTTCGACCGTATAACTTTTCCCACCGATGTCGACACCATCTTTCATGAACTCGCGCAACGCGTTGAGTACAAACACGTCGGCCTCGCCGAAAGGTGCAAGCGCGCCGGTCTGCGGCGTGACATACCCGATCTTGATTGTCCCGTCCTTGCCGCCCGTCTCGGTGGCACTGGCCGACGTCGACGATTCGCCAGACGCGGACGTCGCATCACCACCTGTGCTGCTCGCATCGTCTGCTGCTGGTTCGTCATCGCCGCAGGCCCATAAGACGACGCCTCCGACACCCACCGTGGCGGCCGCTGCAAGCAACTGACGGCGACTGAGTTTGTTGAAATTCGGTGTATTGCCCATGGTTCTCCCCCGGTTTCCGTGTACATGAATATTGATCGTCGAGCGGCTACGTCGGCCGACTTACCCTGCCGTGTAACCACCGTCCAGGTGTATCACAGCGCCGGTCATGAAGTCGGACGCTGACGACGCGAGAAGTTGAACTGCACCGTGGAAGTCGGATGGCTCGCCGAGCCGACCGATCGGTATCCGTCGGAGAATGTTCGCTCTGACTTCCGGGCCGCTGCCTTCGTCAGCGTACATCCACGCTGTCAAGTCGGAACGGAAGACGGTCGGCGCGATCGCATTGACCTGAACTCCGTGCGGGCCCCACTCACACGCAAGGCTCTTGGTCAGCAGATCGATCGCCGCTTTCGACGGGCAGTACGCGGAATAGTTTGCCATGCCGAGTGTCGAACGAGCCGACGACATCAGAATCACCTTGCCGCCCCTGCGCTGGTCAAGCAGCACACGTCCGGCAGCACGACACAGCAACCAACTTTGACGAACATTGACATCCATGACGGTATCGAAGTCGGCTGACGATTGGCTGACGATCGGTGCAACGAGGTTGGTTCCCGATCCGGACACGACGATGTCGAGTCCGCGCCCTCCGGAGGTCGCAGCAGCGATGATCTCGTCGACGTCAGACTCTGTGCCCGGGCGACGGTTGATAGTTGTCACCGACCCTCCGGCAGATCTGATCGCATCGGCAACCTCTTCGAGCTTCTCAGCGCCACCGGCCGCGAGCGTGACATGTGCGCCCGCTCCGGCGAGCGCCCGAGCGGCCTGCTCGCCGAACGCACCGGTCGCCCCCGTGACAACAGCCGACTTACCAGAGAGGTCGAAAATTGAGGCTGGAGTTGGCAACACGTCGACTGCCTTCATCTCGCCGTTCCACTCGGGTAGGGCATCACCACAACCATCGACGCCACGTCGTTCGTGCGATTCACGACGGATCGAGCCTCATGGGCAGCGATATAGCACGAATCGAGCGGCCCGAGTGTCGACTCGCCATCGTCGGTGACAACGGTTACCAAGCCGCTGACGACGACGTACACCTTTTCGAGCGGCGTCGCTTCGTGGTCGGCACCCCCGCCAGGAAGGATGTGCGACAGGCCGACCCAGAAGTTCTGTGAGTCGCTTGCATCCCAACCCTGCAGACGCAGCGCGGCCATGTCGTGATGGTTCGGCGGCGAGTACGCCGCCACGTCTCCGATCCGGTTGACCTTCATTGCGCTGAACCCGGCTCGATGCGGAACTGCCCAGACGGGTCGAGCATCGCCACGAGGCGGATGATGCAGCCGTCGCCTTTCACCCAGCGCCACGGGAATGCCGCGAACGTGACTCGGTGGCCAGTCACGGCGTCGATATCGCCGCCGACATTCTCGAAGCCGATGATCCCGTTTGACAGCAGGTGTCGGTGGCATGGCTCCCAAAGCGGGAAATCTTCGATGACTTGGCGGCCGGTTTCCGCGAAGTACTCCTCGCAAGCCCATGGCAACAGACCGTTCGGCGCGCCTGGACCATGCGGTCCGATCGCTGTCGCCAGCGGATGGTCAAGCGCCTGGGTGTCGGTGCCGACGGCCTTCACGCCACGCTCGACGAACCAGGCACCGGCGTCGTCGTAGAAGCCGGGTGAGTAGGCGTAGTAGGTGGAGTTGTCGCCGTAGGTGTGATGCCATCCGGTGTTGACAATCACGATGTCGCCCGGCTGTATCTCTGGCCGCGCCGCTTCAAGATCTTCTGCCGTGACCATCTCCCATTTGCCTTTCGGGATCGACACGACGACACCCGTTCCAAAGAAGCAATGGAGAGGGATCTCCTCAAGGAACGGTGTGTTCTCGATCACGTGGGCGGGGACGTCGACGTGGGTCGTCGAGTGCATCACGGTCGTGATTCGCTGCGTGAGAACCCGCGACTTGGCCATGTAGTGGATGCGCTCGATCTTGACGTCTTCGAAGTACGGCCAATTGGCGACGCCGTGACCCCACGGGATGCTTAGGTCGTAGAACTCAAGGCCGGTGTTGTTGGCCGGCCAGGTGTAATCGTCATAGGTCGTCTTGATCCGATCGCCGATTGCCACAGTGTCCCCCAGGGTGTATGATGTCCCGCAATGCGAGACATACTGACTTGCATAACGGACACATTGTGCACGTATCCACACCGCAATGCAAGGGGGAGTTATGCCGCAGGAGTTGCTTCTCACCGGTCGACGCGCAGTGGTTACTGGCTCGGGTCGCGGGATTGGCCGAGCGATTTCGAAACGATTCGCTGAGCACGGCGCGTCCGTCGTCGTCACCGCTCGATCCTCCGAGCAAGTCGACGACGTCGTGGCGGAAATCAGGAGTGCCGGCGGTTCAGCGCATGGCATCGTGGCCGACATCACGGATGACGCCAGCGTCGCCAACCTCGCCGACCTCAGTGCCGAATTGCTCGGCGGGCCAGTCGACACGCTGATCAACAACGCCGGCGTCTACAAACCACGTCGATTTGCCGACTATGAGATCGCCGACTGGGAATGGATCATGAACGTCAACGTCGTCGCCACCGTGCGGGTAACCCTGGCGTTCCTCACCGACATGCTTGAGCTCGAACGGGCGCGGGTGATCACGATCGCCTCGATCGCCGGTAAGAAGGGCAGCTTCGGGCAGTCGGCCTACAACGCATCCAAGCACGCCCAGGTCGGGATCACGCGATGTCTCGCACTCGAGTACGGCAAGACCAACATTCGGGTCAACGCGATCTGTCCCGGTTTCACGGCAACCGACCTGATCGACATCGACGAACTCGCCACGGTGTACGGCAAGGATCCTGCTGCCGTGTGGTCTGACGTCGAGGCGGCCTCGACGATCGGCCGCACGGTGACGATGGCGGAGATCGCAGAGATGGCTGTGTACCTGGCGTCGGCGGCAGCTGATGGGGTCAACGGTCAATCACTTGTGATTGACGGCGGAATCGCCTTCCCGTGATCCAGGTCCTGCAACGTGCGGCAGCCGTGTTGCGGGCGCTCGAACGCCATCCAGAAGGTCGTTCGCTCGCCGAACTGGCAACCGAGGTGAAGTTACCCCGATCGACGGTTCACCGAATCGTGCAGACACTGCACAGCGAGCATTTCGTCGTACCGGTCTCGTCAGAAGGTGGCTTCCGTCTCGGGCCTGGTTTGATGCGTCTTGCCTCGTCGTCAAATCGCTGGTTCGCCCTCCATATCCACGAGCACCTTCGGGAGCTGTCTCGTGAGGTCGGTGAGACAGTCGATCTCTCCGTTCGTTCGGGTGATCACGTCTTATTCATCGATCAGATCATGGTCGCTCATCGCCTGCAAGCAGTTTCGGGGATCGGGCTGAGCTTTCCGCTCCATTGCACAGCACCAGGCAAGGCGTTGCTGGCTGAGCTTCCGACCGTGGAGGTCGATGACGTGCTGGTCGACGGTCTCGATCGATTCACCGAGCACACGATCGTCAAATCCAATGTCCTCCACGCCGAGCTGGACTACGTGAGAGCGCACGGTGTCGCCTTCGACCGCGAGGAACACCACCTCGGAATCTGCGCGATCGGGACCGCACTGCGAAACCCGTTCGGACTCCCAGCGGCACTCTCGATCCCCGTTCCCGCAAGCCGATTCACGGGACGCGAGCCCGAGCTGGCGGCAGCGCTACTGAGCGCTCGACGGGCGATCGAACAAGCCCTCAGCTGAGATTGGGTTCAACGCGACACGAACGAGAAATCGATCGGTAGTTCGGGGTGGCTCGGCAGTTCGTACGATGTCGCTTCGGCCGCTTTGGCGAGTGGGACGCCCAGCACTCCACCTCCCGGTGTCAATCGTTTCGAACCTCGTCGGCCTACCGGAGGCCGGCCGCGAACGCATGATCGAATGGGCGCACGCCAACTTCGATTGCTTCGGCCCGATGAACGAGCGAACCCAGAACGCCTTCCCGATCGTTCAAGAAATGGTCGGGTACGCGTTCAACGAGTGCGTGCCCGGCAAGCTCAAGCCCGGCGGCTGGGCGGCAGGGATTTGGGCTGCAGCCGAACGTGGTGAAACTCCGATCGAAAAGCCGCCATTGATGATGAACGACTACATGGGACCCAGCCTCGACACAACGATCTTCGCGATCGGCTCAATGATCTGGCTGTTCGCTCGTAACCCGTCGCAATGGACTTTGTTACGAGAACGTCCCGATCTGATGCGCAACGCGATCACGAGGTGCTCCGAATCGAGACGGTGATCCACGGGTTCTCGCGCGTTCTCACCGGCGACCACACGGTCGATGACGTCACAATGCCTGAAGGTTCGAGAGTGCTCGTGCTGTATGCCTCCGCCAACCGCGACGAGCACCACTTCCCTGGTCCCGACGTATTCGACATCACTCGTTCGAACTCGTCGAGGTCGAACCGCATCTCAACAACGTCCTGCACGGCCTCGCAAGGTGCATCGTCACCGTTCGGTGACACGAGCGTTCTGCAATCGTTGCTGACAGGCGATCGGACTCGTCAGTCCCAGATCGCCTTGTGGGTGTCTGCATCGAAGAAGTGCATGTTCTCGGTAGCAACGGCGATCGTGGCGGTGTCGCCCACGCGTACCCGCGAGCGCGGATGAAACCGACCGACAGCGTTCGACTTGTCAGAGACACCAGTGTCGTCGGGC
>JANPLQ010000153.1:0-35457 GCA_031422395.1 Ilumatobacteraceae bacterium
GGAGGGAGCAGCCAAAGCGAAGCGGAGGCCAGTCCCGACCATCTATTTGGGTGGCATGCGGATACCGCCGTCGACCCTGATGGTTTCGCCGTTCATGTAGCTGTTGGTGATGCATTCGATAACCATCGAGGCCAGCTCGGATGGGTCGCCGAGTCGATTCGGGAACAACACACCCTTTTGCAGATTGGACTTGAAGGCATCACTGCCCTCACCTTCGCCGTAGATCGGCGTATCGATCAGTCCGGGCGCGACGGTGTTGACGCGGACGCCGATCGCCGAAAGGTCACGTGCGATCGGCAACGTCATACCGACCACGCCGCCCTTCGAGGCCGAATACGAGGCCTGACCGATCTGCCCGTCGAATGCCGCTACCGAGGCAATGTTGACGATCGCCCCGCGTTCACCGAACTGATCGGGCTCGGTCTGGCTGATCGCCGTGGCGGCAATCCTGATGCAGTCGAACGAGCCGATCAGGTTGATCGCCACGACACGCTTGAACGCATTCAGGTCGTGAGCCGAGTCGTAGCTTCCATCCTTTCCGACCGTTCGCTGCGCCCACCCGATTCCGGCCGAGTTGACCAGGACCCGCACCGCACCCATCGACTTGGCCATTTCGACGGCCTCGATAATGTCGTCGGTGTTCGTCACGTCAACCTTGCAAAACGCTCCGCCGATCTCGTCGGCGACCGCACGGCCCTGCTCCTCCTGAAGATCGGCGACGACAACCTTCGCTCCGCGCGCTGCCAACTTGCGAGCTACAGCGGCACCGATCCCCGATGCTCCTCCAGTAACGATTGCGCTGACGCCATTGATTTCCATGGCGCGGACGATACGCGGATTACGGGTCGGATCGAGAACTTCGGATCGGGAATCTGAGGTGATCCCCGGCTGTCAACGACCGGGAATCGGTCCGACGCCGTAGCGCGTGTCAACGATTCGTGCACCTGAAGCGCCGCGCACACCACTGTCGAACCAACCCGCTACGTCGACAACGACGTCGGTCTCGACCAGGGAGGAAACGCAAACCTCCCCTGTCCCAATGACGGGCACCACGACGCCGTTCGGCTCGACCGCGCCAGCCCGCATGTAATTCACCGACGACGTCTCCGGCTCCGGCGATGCACACGGCCACACACGCAAGTAGCCCGCAGCAACAGGATTCACCGCCGTGACGTTCAGCGCAACACCAATCGCCCCCGTCGCTGGCACACCGAAACGATTCAGCACATCGACACGTAGTGGCACGCCCGGCATCACCCGAGCCGAATCTCGCGTATCGAACAAACGCCCGGTCGCCGGCTTCAGGCCACTGTCAAACCAACCAGCCACGTCGACTACTACATCGGTTTCGACCAACGATGAAATGCACACGTCACCCGACTGATCGACAGGGACGACGACACCGTTCGGCTCGACGGCACCCGCCCGCATGTAGTTCACCGACGACGTCTCCGGCTCGGGCGACCCACACGACCACACACGCAGATGGCCCGGAGCAACGGGATTCACAGCCGTCACGTTCAAGGCGACGCCAACCGCGCCAGCGGCTGGAACACCAAACTGATTCAACACGTTGACCTTCAGCGGTGTGCCTGGGAGCACCCGAGCCAAACCCTCTCGCGTATCCAGCAAGCGTCCAGTCGCCGGTCGCAGTCCGCTCACGAACCAGGCCGCGACGTCGACAATCACATCAGTCGTGGCGAGCGTCTTGACGCACACTGCGCCGGTCGAGTCGATCGGTACCACAACCCCGTTTGGTTCGACCGCGCCGGCCTGCATGAAGTTCACGGACGACGTGGTGGGCTCGGGCGAACCGCATGGCCAGACCCGCAACCAACCAGGCGCCACCGGATTGACGGCGGTCACGTTCAATGCGACACCGACCACGCCGGACGTCGGAACACCGCCGCGACCAAGCACTGGGATCCACAACGGGACAGATGGCACCACTGGCCTGCCGGAACGACCGAGTACCACCTCTCGTAGCCACAACGAAAACTCAGCTCGCCCGGTGGAGGTCAAATGAACGTTGTCGGAATACCAGCGATCGGCTGCGACGTCATCGCTCGCCGACTCCCAATCGAGCACAGTCAGCTCCGACCACCGCAACATGGCGGCGTTGAGCGCCACGTTGGTTGCCGCGAACTGCGGTCGGCGCTCGGACAGGTTGACCCAGGCAACATCGCCGACACCGCGTTGACGCAACACCGCCATCACCGCGTCGATCCGACCGGGCATCGCCGCCGAGTCGTCGTTGTAACCAAGCTCGACGATCACCAAGTCGGTTCCGAGGGGCACGAGCCCAGCCGCCCCGACACCGTCGGGAAGCACTGTGCCGCCCTGTGTGCGTCGGCTCGACTTGGCGTCGAACATTTGGGATGCGTGAACCCCGTCAACCAACGATCGAAACACGGAGGTCTCGGTGCCAGCGACACTTTCACCAACTGAGTCGCCGATCAACGCAAAGCCTGTCGCGCTGGTGGTGGTGCGCCGCACCGGAATCAATTCGAATCCAGGCGACGGCAGCGCGAAGGCGTTCCGAAAATTCCATGCCGATTCGGTGGCACCGTTGCCGAGCCGGACCTCGTTGGCCCAGATCCCGTCGTACTGTGAACCGGAATCGTGAGCGGTGACGACACCGTTGGCGGTCGCCAGTCCGTACAGCGCGCGTACATCATCGGCGTCGATGATGCGCGTCCAACGATGATTTGGATTGGTCGGCACGTCATCCCACGGATCGTCAACCGGCGGGAATGCACCTCCTGCAGTCCTTGGACCGTTGGACGCCGAGAACTCGGTCGAGACGACAACGCCGTTCTTGAGACGCACCTTGCCTGCCGTCTCGGCAATCGCCATGTCAGAGTTGGGTTGTTCGACTGACGTTGGATTGAAGCTCGACGTTGCTCGTGTCGCCGCGCCGCCGTACACCTGACACGAACTCGAGTCGCACGTCTTGGCGTAGCTGTATCGATTCTGGGACAGACCAAACGAACGCGCCGCGACGGCCTGCGCCCGCAGGGCGTTCATCCCGGCACGGTTGCCCGCCGCCCCCCAACTTGCCGAGACCTCTTTCGGTACCACCCCCCGCAAGTAGTTCTCGACATCGAGTTGGTTGACGACCCGATTGACACCGCTGATATCAAATATCTCGATCGTTCCGCGATAGTGCGTGACCGCGCCTGTCGGTTGACACAATCCGAGTACCGATCCAGCCAGAGCGGCGGTTTGGTCCTCGCTGGTCGAGAACACGATCGGCCCGGCGATGTTGTCACCGACCAACGTCCACGGTACGGCCGCTCCCGGACAATCCGGGGTCGATGCGCTCCACACATCGAAGTGACCTTGTTGTCCAGTCTCGATTGCGTACAGCGACGCGTAGTTGGTCGCAGATCCATTCCAACTGGCGGTTCCCGAAGCGGAAATCACACCCGCCGTCGTGGCGTCGTCGGAACCGAGCAGCCTGACGCGGATCGTCGATGACAGGGAATGATCAGCCAACGTCGTGCCGCCGTAGTAGGCGTCGAGAATCGTCTGCCACGACTGCCCACCATTCACGGCCCGGCCGTAGGCACCCCACTGGCTGAGACCTCGTCCGTGCCCGTTTCCGACGCCGCGGACGACGAACGCCACAACCTGATCGTTTCCGGCCGGAGCCGCAGAAACGGGCCCTGCTGGCAGGCCGATACCCGCAAAGGTCGACGTCACGACGAACGTCGAAGCAGCCGCGAGAATCCCAACGATTCGGCACTTCATAAGCCTGCACCGTAACGAGTTGTCACCCGTTTGTAACGTCACCTCGTCTTCATCGGCTCCACCGACCGCGTTCTCAAATGTCCGTCAAGATTGATCAGCCGGCAACTACTGCTCGCACCGCGAGTTGGTCGACGAGGTCGTTCATCCGATCCCCAGAGTGCCCTTTCACCCACCGGAACGACACGTCACCTGAGGTCACGAGTTCGATCAACGGCTTCCATATGTCGACGTTGGCGACCGGTTCCTTCTTCGAGTTCTTCCACCCGTTGCGTTGCCAGTTCGCCCACCATCGGTCGCGAAAGCAGTTCACGACATAGGTCGAATCCGAAACGACTTCAACGCAGCCGGCTTCACAGCCGACCCCCAACGAACGCAGCGCCTCGAGCACCGCCATCAGTTCCATGCGTTGGTTGGTGGTATGCGGCTCGCCGCCGGACCCATTCGGAATCCCCTCTGGCGATACAGCCCACGCCCATCCGCCAGGACCGGGGTTCCCCGAGCAGGCTCCGTCGGTGTACACGACCGTCGTGGTCATCATCGTGGTGATAGTTGCGGTCATCCGAGGGCGATCCGGATCAACTGTTCGCCGAGGTAGTCCTCGGCGATCTGCGCTGACGCTGACGGGTCCCAGTGGACACCGTCAGGGCGCACCCCACGGTCATCGTCGAGTCCGGCATCGGCGAGCCACGCATCCAACGCGATCACGCCAACGTCACCGACTCGTGACGCTCGCAGCTGATCCATGACGGCGTACACCACATCATGGCGGGCTGGGTCCTGTTGGCCGGTGCCCTGATTCATCCAGAGCAGATTCGGTACCGGTTGCCGTACGAACGCCACAGAACCGGCACCGCCTGCGAGGAGCGCATCGCTCAGGGCGGAATAATCGGCGGCAATCCGCGCTGCGAATCCGGCGTCGAGCGGAGTCACGGTGAGGCCACTACCCCAGCGATGGTCCAGCACGTCCCACGACGTCACCATCAACATCACGACATCGGGCTGCAGCGTGGACACTCCCTGCGGGAGCACGGCGTCGATCCACTCTGCGCACCGTGCCGGGTTCGGTTCGAATCCGTCGGCCCACCGTTCGCCCCCACGCACGAATCCGCAACCTGGCTCGGTAATCACGTCGACTTGCGCCAACTCAGGATGCGCCGCGGCCCACGCGATCAGGCCAGTCGCCGTGGCGTTCGCCGTCGAATCACCTGCGACAACGATTCTCACCGGTCGAGTCAACGTTGGCAGCGGCGGCCCCGTGCTCGTCGTAGTGGGGCTCGTCACGTTTGTGCTCAGTGGATTCGTGCTCAGCGTGGTTACCCGCGGGGTGGCTGGATCAAGAATGCCTGGCACCGTGACCGGGGCCGTGTCGTGCGGATCGGCGTCGGTCACAATCTGGAGCTCAGCGTCGTCGGGCTGAATCGCCGCCGCAGCGACGGTCGCCTCGTCGGAAATCCAGTACTCGCCCGCACCGACGGGAACAACGACGATCGCCACGAAAGCAACCACAGCAGTCGACATTGCTGCCAACCCAAATGTGGAGCGTGTCCCGAATGCGTTAGCCGTCCGGATCGGCCGTTCGATCAAGACGTATGAGATCTGTGCGGCACCGAGGCTCAAACCGATTCGAACTGCGAGCAGAACGATGCCGTCAAGGTTGGTGCGCTGCTCGTCGAGAATCACGAAGATCGGCCAATGGAACAGGTACACGCCGTACGAAATGCGTCCCAACCAGACCAACGGGGCGCGCGATAGCAGCGTCCCCAACGCGCTCGGGATCTGCAAGCCGAGCACGAGCCCGGCGGAGGCAACCGCCACCAGGGGTAGCGCACCGTGATAGGCCGGACCACCCGATGACGGGAACGTGACAATGCACGCCGCAAGCGCCAGCAACGAAACCGGCGCCACGACACTCAAGCGTCGATCAACGGTACGACCGGCAAGCACGACCGCAAGCAATGCCCCGATCAGGATTTCAGCGATACGGGTGGGCGTCGACCAATATGCCGCGTCGGGTCCCCACACAGCGGCGATCACCGGCGCAGACACGCTGAACCCGATGGCGATCAGCGCGACAACAATGATCCTGCTGCGAACGTTCCGCGACCGCGAAAGTATCGCCACCATCGCCGGCGGCCAGACCCAATAGAACTGCTCCTCGATCGCCAGCGACCAGAAATGCTCGAGCGGTGACGACGTTCCACTCGCCCTCTGGAACAACTCCTGGTACGAGCCGTCACCAATGAGAAACACCCAGTTGGCGACCTGCAGCACCGATCCGACGAGCTGCTTTCGCAGATCGACGACGCCGTCGAACACGTTCGAGACAGTGCCGGCCAACGCCACGAGACCAAGACACACGGCGCTCGCCGGGAGCAGCCGTCGAACCCGCCGGCGGTAGAACTCGCCGAGCGCGATCCGGCCCATGGAGTCATGTTCGTGCACCAACAAACTCGTGATCAGGTAGCCCGAGAGCGTGAAGAACATCGAAACCCCGAGATACCCACCGGTGAACCCAGACACCTCGGCATGGAACAACACGACGGCAGCGACGGCCAGCGCGCGTACGCCGTCAAGCGCTGGTTGATACGCAATCGAAGTCCGAACACTCATCTGATTCGGGAGTGTACGTGCGACCGTCGGTATGGTCATGTCCATGTCAATACGAGTCCGCCTCGGTGTTGTGGTGGCAATCGGATTGTCGGCAACCTCGACCTGGTTGGTTTCGACAAACGCACCCGTCGTCGAAGCGGCACCGCTCGAGAGGACGATCGACCAGGTCGGTCCGCTCGGTCCGATCACGGTGATCGGCGATTCGGTCGGAATGGGATCGTTGCTGTACTCGCCGACGGTTGGCGATCAACTCGCATTGCGAGGGTGGGGTCCGATCAGAATGAGAGCCGGAGAGGGGTATAGCACTGGGTATTTCAACGCCCAGAGCTCGTTCGAGGCGTCGAACTGGATCGCCACGTGGCGACAGCAGGGGTGGGATCCGCCGAACCTCTACGTCAATCTTGGGGCCAACGACTCCGGTCTGTGCGGTGCCGATGTTGGCTGTGCGCGGGCGGCGATCTTGCACCTCGTCGACGCCATCGGACCAGGACATCAGGTGTGGTGGCCGCAGATCACGCGGCTCTACACGCGTGCCGACGAACAGAACGCCTGGAATCTGGCGCTCGCTCAGATCGACGCAGAGCGGACCGATTTCTTCACATGGGATTGGCCGGCGGTGCTGGCGAACAGCAACTTCGGATCCAACGACGGAACCCATCTTTCTGTCGACGGATACCGCAAGCGATCGCAGTTGATGGCACACGAGATCACCGCCGACTTAGGTCGCGCCGCCCAGAACTCGGGCGAGGTCGCCCTGCCGCTGCCGACGGCACCACCAAGCGAGTTCGTGCCGATCCCTCCGGTGCGTGTCCTCGATACCAGAATCGATCCCCCAGGTCACGTTTCTGCGCGACAAGCGATCGAGGTAGACGTCTCCGAATACGTGCCATCCGGAACCACGGCGATCGCCGCCTACGTGTCGGCCACGAATACCGGGGCGGCGGGGTTTCTGACGGCGTACGACTGCGCCTCCGGACGGCCTGAAGCGTCGACCTCCAACTACCGCGCCGGCGACACGCGAGGTGCGGTGGCGATCGTTCCGGTTTCGGTCAACGCCACGTTCTGCCTGTACACGTTGGCCGACGCCGATCTGCTGGTCGACCTTCAGGGCGGATTCGTTCCCGAGGGATCTGATGGCCTCGGATTCACTCCGCTGCCGACCCCCGACCGACTTGTCGATACTCGGATCACCGGCCAATCGCAGATTCTGGCAATCCCGATCCCTGATGACGTGAGTGCGGCGTCGATCAGCATCACCGCGGTCTTCAGCACCCAACCAGGGTTCCTCACGGTCTATCCATGCGGCCCCACAATTCCGGTGATCGCCACGGTCAACTATGGGCCTGGTGAACTGATTTCCGGGACTGCGTTCGTGCCGGCCAGTCCGACAGGAACGATCTGCGTCTACTCATTGACCGCCGTCGATATCACAGTCGACCTAACGGGGACATTCGCCCTGGGCAGCGGCTTGCAGTTCGTTCCGATCACTCCGGTCCGCACGGTCGACACACGTTACGGAATCGGCGGTTGGTCGCCGATCCACGGTCAGTTCCAGGTGATCAAGGCACGCGTTGCACCTGACAACGCCGTCGCCGTTTCGGGAACCCTGACCACAGCAGCGCCGCTGCGCGACGGTTTCCTGCGGGCGTGGGGATGCGGGCAAGAGCCTGAGACCGCCAACGTCACGGCAATCGCCGGAGCAGTACTGGCGAACTCGGTCACCACAGCCGTCGATGCCGACGGCCGGTTGTGCATCCTTTCCCGATCCGCGACACAGACGATCTTCGACACGTCTGGCTGGTGGGTCGAGGCAGCGCCGTGAAGCCCGTTCGCTTCAGCAGCTTGGCGCTCGTGACGCTCGCAGTCAGCCTGATTGCGCCGGCCACCTTGGATCAATCGGCCAACGCCAATCCATCGGGTGATTTCACTGAATCCGTGCCACCATCGAAACGGGTCGTGATGTTCACCGATTCAGTCGGGCTCGGTGCCGAATTGGCTATGCCCCGCGCCTTTCCGGCCGACTGGCAGGTCGTCATCGATGGCGCCCCAGCACAGATGGTCAACCAACTGCTCGACAACTTCGTTCGCCCACGGCTGGTAACAAACCCCGATTGGTTCGGCGATCATGTGATCATCGCAGGCGGTTACAACTACCCGTACTGGGATCCCGCCCGATTCGATCGCGATATCGATGCCATGGTCGCGACATTGACGGCTGCCGGTGTCAAGCACGTGTATTGGGTGACACTGCGCGAGGTCAAACCGCAATACATCTCGGGTGCCGCATGGCGACAGATCCAGCCCTACTACTGGTATTTTCCGCGGGTCAACCAGCATCTTGACGAGGCACTCGAGCGGCATCCGAATCTTTCCTTGATCGACTGGCGCGCGAACGCCGATCAGACCGGCTTGACATACGACGCGATTCACCTCAACCCTGTCGGCTCGGCGTTGTACAGCTCGCTGGCGCGTGCTGAGATCGATGCTGCGGCGACGCGCGTTGCTGACGGTTCGGTCACCCGGGTTCACGTCGATGGCGGGGCTGGATACGCGGCCGCGGCGATCAATGTCACGACCACGGGTCCGCGCACAGCAGGGTTCCTGACGGCATTCGAATGCGGTGCCAACGTGCCGACCGTGTCACTCCACAACTTCCAGCGCAACGAAGTCGTCGCGCATTCCGGCATCGTGCCGCTCGATCCCAACGGCGATTTCTGTATCCGAACTCGCGCCGCGACCAACCTGGTTGTCGACGTGACCGGCAAGATCGCGAATGGAGTCGGATTCACGGCCGTCACCCCGACTCGATGGCTCGATACCCGACTCACGCCAGGGAGGGTTCCCGTCAGTGCGGGCGAGACGATCGCAATCGATTTCGATGACGTCCGCGGCGCTGTCGGAGTCGGTGGCGCTGTGGGTGCCGTCGTGATTGTTGCTACGTCGACCGAAGCAGCGACACCGGGCTGGCTCAAGACGCTGCCGTGTGGCACGTCGTCGGAAACGTCAAACGTGAACTACGTCGGCACCAGCCCCACACCCAACCTGGCGGTCGTCACGCCAGACTCCGACGGCCAGATCTGCATCACGTCGTCGGCGAGCACCCATCTGATTATCGATCTGTTTGGTGTCTTTGAGAGCACTGCCGACGTCAACGCCGATCAGCAAACGCGTGTATTCGATTCGCGCATCGCTGGCGGCCAGGTCGCGGCAGGGTCGGTCACGCGGTTTAACGTCGCCGATGCCGGATTGGCGATCGATACGGCCGGGGCGATTCTCAACCTGACGGCGGTCAACGCAACGAGTCCTGGTTTTGTTACCGCCTATCCGTGCAATGCAGAGCGACCGAACGCATCGAATTTGAACGTCGCCACAACCGGCGCTGTCTCGAATGCCGCAATCATCGCTCCCGATCTCGTTGGCGAGATCTGTGTCTACACGATGTCGGCAATGGATCTGATTGTCGACGTGATGGGCGAAATCGGCGCACCGTTCGAGGGCCTGATTCCCGTGCGCGTGCTCGACACACGCGGTTGACAACTCGTCAGAAGCGATTTCTGCGGGCCGGGAGGTACTCGTCGGTATCCATGCGAGAATGCGCCCATGATTTTTGACGGCTACGTACACCAGCTGCCCGACATTGACCCGACCGAGACACAGGAGTGGCTCGATTCGCTGGATGCTGTGGTCGATACATACGGCAAGAGTCGGGCGCGATTCTTGCTCTCGAAGCTGCTCGACCGGGCGAGTGCCAGCCAGGTGAGCTTCCCCGCCACGGTGAGCACGCCGTACGTCAACACGATTCCGCGCGAGCAGGAGCCCTGGTTCCCCGGTGACGAGCACATCGAGCGTCGGATCAGGGCATTCATCCGGTGGAACGCGGCGATGATGGTCGTCAAGGCCAACAAGCACGCCGACGGGATCGGAGGTCACCTGTCGACCTTCGCCAGTTCCGCCTCGCTGTACGAGATCGGATTCAATCATTTCTTCCGCGGGAAGGACGGTGGAACGCCAGGCGACCACGTCTACTTCCAAGGTCATGCGGCACCAGGGATCTACGCCCGGGCCTATCTCGAAGGTCGCTTGACTGAAGACGACCTCGATCACTTTCGTCAGGAGATCGGCCGCCAAGGCCGCGGCCTGTCGAGCTATCCGCACCCGCGCCTGATGCCCGACTTCTGGGAGTTCCCGACCGTGTCGATGGGGCTCGGCCCAATTACTGCGCTGTATCACGCCCGCTTCAATCGCTACCTCCTCAACCGCCAGATCGACGACACGTCGCAGAGTCGTGTATGGGCGTTCCTCGGTGACGGCGAGTGCGACGAGCCGGAAACACTCGGGGCGATTTCGCTGGCGTCCCGCGAGCAACTCGACAACCTGGTGTTCGTCGTGAACTGCAACCTGCAACGCCTCGACGGTCCGGTGCGTGGCAACGGCAAGATCATCCAGGAGTTGGAAGCAGTGTTCCGCGGTGCCGGTTGGAACGTGATCAAGGTCGCATGGGGTTCGAAATGGGACGAGCTACTGGCGCAAGACAAAGACGGTGTGCTGCTCAACAAGATGAACTCGACCGTCGATGGCGAGTTTCAGCGTTACGCGGTCGAGAGTGGCGCCTACATTCGAGAGAACTTCTTCGGGCCGGACCCGCGACTTCGCCAGATGGTGTCGCACCTCTCTGACGACGACCTGCGCACCCTGCCGCGTGGCGGGCACGACTACCGTAAGCTGTACGCCGCCTACAAGGCTGCGACCGAGAACCTCGGGAGTAGCCGCCCAACCGTGATCCTCTGCAAGACGATCAAGGGCTGGACACTCGGGCCCGGGTTCGAGGGTCGTAACTCGACTCACCAAATCAAGAAGATGACCAAGCAGCAGATCCTCGACCTGCGTGACCGTCTCCACCTCCACGACGAGATTCCCGACGAGTCGATCGAGGCCGAGGATCCGCCGTACTACCGACCATCGACCGACTCGATCGAGTACCAGTACATGATGGAGCGTCGCAAGGCGCTCGGCGGCCCGATGCCACGCCGATCGACCGTTGCCCGTCAGCCGCTACCGCTCCCGGCGGCTTCGACCTTCGACGAGATGAGGGCCGGTTCCGGTACTCAGGAAGTCTCGACCACGATGGGCTTCACGCGCCTGCTGCGGAGCCTGTGTCGCGACGAGAACATCGGACGCCGGGTCGTCCCGATCATCCCTGACGAAGCCCGTACGTTCGGTATGGACTCGCTCTTCCGTGAGCTCGAGATCTACGCCTCGCAGGGTCAGAAATACGAGCCGGTCGACCACGACTTGTTGCTCTCGTACGCCGAAGGCAAAGACGGACAGATCCTCGAGGAAGGGATTACCGAGGCCGGATCGATGGCGAGCTTCATTGCCGCCGGAACGTCCTACGCGACACGCGGCGTCCCGATGATTCCGTTCTACACGTTCTATTCGATGTTCGGGTTCCAGCGGGTCGGTGACCTCGTCTGGCAGGCCGCTGACATCCGGGCGCGTGGCTTCATGATGGCCGCCACGGCTGGCCGAACGACGCTGATGGGTGAGGGCCTCCAACACCAGGACGGTCACAGCCTCGTGCTGGCGTCGACCGTGCCGGCGGTGCAGGCCTACGACCCGGCGTTCGCCTATGAAGTCGGAGCCTTGATCAAGTCGGGGATCGATCGCATGTACGGCCCTGAATCTGGCGATCCTGCCCTTCACGCCGCCAGGGAGGCCGACCGCGATGTGATGTATTACATCACGCTCTACAACGAGAACTACGTGATGCCGGCGCTACCCGCTGACCGCGCCGACGAGATCGAGGCCGGTGTCGTGCAAGGCATGTATCGCTGGGCCGAGGCACCGGATGGCCCGTCCAAGCGAGCCACAATTCTGTTCAGTGGTATCTCCCACATTGCCGCCCGTGAGGCCGCTGCCGAACTCGCCGAGCATTACGACGTGGCAGCCGAACTGTGGTCGGTGACGAGTTACAAGCGACTCCGCGAAGACGCCTTGGCGGCCGAACGCCACAATCGACTGCATCCTTCGCACGAGCGTCACGTTCCGTTGGTGACCCAGTTACTCGACCAGTCGCATGGCCCGATTACGGCGGTATCCGACTTCATGAAGATCGTGCCGGAACAGGTTGCCCGTTTCGCTCCCAAGGAGCGCCGGTTCAACATCCTCGGAACAGACGGGATGGGTCGCTCTGATACTCGCGCCGCGCTGCGACGCTTCTTCGAGATCGATACTGGGCATGTTGTCGTCGGCGTGTTGACCGGGCTGCTCGAATCAGGCGAGATTGACGCCTCGGTGGTCGACGAGGCGATCAAGCGCTACGACATCGACCCCGACGCGATCGACCCCTACATGATCTAAGTGGCGGCACGACTACATTGCTTCGATGGCCGGCGACCTGTTTATCACCGGCGATCCGGACGCTGATCGGTTACTCAACACCGACGGATTGGCACTCCTAATCGGGATGCTGCTCGACCAGCAGGTGCCGATGGAATGGGCCTTCACCGGACCGGCCACGCTTCGAACCAGGCTCGGTCAGCTCGACGCCGGTCGGATTTCCGCCATGGATCAGCACGCCTTCGTCGCAACGTGTTGCCAGAAGCCTGCGATTCATCGCTTCCCTGCTTCGTTGGGGCGTCGGATTCACGCCCTGTGTGTCGCGATTGTCGACCGCTACGGCGGCCAACCCGAACGAATCTGGTCGGACGTCGATGATGGAGCTGAGCTCTACCGCCGACTTCGTGAGCTGCCCGGTTTCGGGGACGAGAAGTCAAAGATCTTCATCGCCCTGCTCGCCAAACGCCAAGGCGTGCGCCCGGCTGCTTGGCAGCAGGCGGCCGGCGTGTTCGCCGATGCCACTCCCAGGTCTGTTGCCGACATTCACGACGAGGCTTCGCTCGCCGTCGTGCGTGCCTGGAAGAAAGCTCAGAAGGCGGCCCAGAAGGACAAGCAGGGCCGACCGTTGGCGACATCATCGGGAAGTACCCTTTCCGTTGATGTCTGAGACGTATCGCACCGTCGTCGACCCGACGGCCACCAACAATCCGCACAGTTACGCCCTGCAACTGGTTGGTTCTGGGCATCGGGTGCTCGAAGTTGGCTGCTCGGTCGGGCACGTCACGCAACACCTGGTGGCCGCCGGAAACTCGGTGGTCGGCGTTGAGATCGATGCAGAGGCCGCACACGAGGCCAGGGCGTGGGCATCAACCGTGCACGTCATCGACCTCGACCGCGATCATCTCACGACTGTGGAGTCGGGGCGCTTCGATGTGATCGTGCTGGGCGACGTTCTCGAACATCTCCGCGACCCTGTTGCGGTGATGCGTGACCTGCTCACATTGCTCGAACCGCAAGGTCGTGTCGTCATCTCGGTACCGCACGTTGGCCACATCGATATCCGGCTGATGCTGCTCGAGGGCAAGTGGGAGTATCAAGACGACGGACTGCTCGACCGTACGCACCTGCGGTGGTTCACCAAGTCTTCGCTTCACCAACTGTTGGCTGACGTCGGGCTGGTAGCCACACGCATCGAACGCGTTCGTCAGGGGGTTGGAGCGAGCCTGTTGCCGGTCACGCCGGGAATCCACGGACCTGATGTGATTCGCTTCATCGAGGCAGACCCGGAGGCTCACACATACCAGTTCGTCGTTGAGGCACAGGCAACTGGTGAGGACGTGCTGAACGAGTCGCCGGTCGACTGGCCGATCGTTGGCGACGAGGCTGCCGACTTGCGGTTGCAGATCACAGAACTTCGAGCACACAACACCGCCCTCCAAACCGAAGTCGAGGCATGGCACAACGCCAAGATCGTCAGACTCGCGGCACCCCTTCGCAACGCGTGGGGTGCCGTTCTGCGACGGCGATCGCGGCGCTCTAATCTTTGATCGCGGACGGTCGCTGATCCACTTTTCGGATTCGCTCGTAGAACTGGACCGGGGCACCTACGAGGCCTGCCAACAGTGCACGAATGTGAACACCCTTCGGCTGATGCCTGACACGACGAAGAGACAGCCACACGGCTCGCAGCACAGTCGCCGCGTCGGCGTGTCGAAACGCCGTCCGGAGTCGATTTCGCTCCTGGTGATATCGAGTGACGCGCTTGTCGCCGCCGCTCGACGCGCCGCCGACGTGCTCGACCGAGGACGCCGGGACGAGCCGGTATCGCCATCCGAGTGATCGCCCTCGAAGCGCAAGATCGACATCCTCGTAGTACAGGAAGTAGCGCTCGTCGAACCCGCCCGTCGCCGACAGGAAGGCTGGCGCAAGGACAACCGCACCACCGGTGAAGATCGCCAAATCTGCGGGTGGTCCGTCGACCACATCGATGTCACCGATGCCGATGTCTGTACCGGCACCATCGGATCCGAGTTGTACACCAAGGCTGTTGATCCGTGCCGGAACACTTCCCGCAACGAGCAGCTTGGGTTGCGCCACTCCCACGTGCTCGGTTGACAGCTCGCTGAGCAACGGCTGCAACCAACCCGACGACACGGTGACGTCGTCGTTGAGCAGGGCGATCGCCGTGGCACCCATCGAGCGGGCGCGGGAGAAGCCGAGGTTGGCGGCCGCGGCATAACCGCGATTGTCGGTGCGGATCAGTTCCACAGCGGGGTCCGACGGCGCCGCCTGTCCCCCGGTATCGACGACAACGATGTGGTCGAGGCCACCGGCCATCCGAAGTGAGCCGATGCATCGTTCGAGCATCTCCGCAGGCGCGGAGTAAGTCACGACGACAGCAACGATCACCCGCCGAACGGTACAGTGCCAGACCGTGAGCACAACGTCCACTATCGCGACGCCCAGCGCGACGCCAGGCACCCCGCCCGGCACCACGCTCGTCACCGGCGGCGCCGGGTACATCGGCTCGCATACCGTCCGCGCCTTGCGTGAGGCGGGCCGTCCCGTTGTCGTGCTCGACTCACTGGAACTCGGTCGCGCCGACGCAGTGATCGACGCACCGTTGATCATCGGCGACATATCCGACGAGGTTCTGGTGGAGCGCACCTGCCGTGACCACAACGTCGACACGATTGTCCACTTCGCGGCTTACAAGAACGTCGGCGAATCGATGCGGCTCCCGGGGAAGTACTTCCGCAACAATGTCGACAACACGGTTCGGCTACTCGATGCTGCCGTACGGGCGGGCGTGCAACAGGTCGTGTTCTCGTCGTCGTGTTCGGTGTACGGCAACCCGTCCCGCGTGCCTGTCGATGAGCAGCAGGCGATCGCTCCCGAATCGGTGTACGCCGACACGAAGGCGATGGTCGAACGGGTACTGCACTGGTACGGCGAAGTGCATGGGATCCGCAGTGTCTGTCTGCGCTACTTCAATGCCGCTGGAGCGAGTTTCGATGCGCGGATCGGCGAAGACTGGACCTACGCGCTGAACCTGATCCCTGTCGCAATCAAGGCGCTTCTCACCGATGGCGAGCCACTCAGGTTGTTCGGCAGCGACTACCCGACACCCGACGGCACGTGTATTCGCGACTACATCCACGTCGACGATCTGGCAACTGCCCACATCGCCGCGGTCGACTACCTCGCCACCGGCGGGGCGACAACTGCAGTGAATGTCGGCACGGGCACGGGCTCCTCGGTGCTGGAGGTTCTGAACGGCATCGAACGAATCGCAGGGCACCCAGTGCCGCATGTCATGGTCGAGCGCCGTGCAGGCGACCCGATGAGCACATTCTCCGATTCGACTCGGGCGAGAGCGCTGCTGAACTGGGAACCGCGGTACGGCCTCAACGAGATCCTCGAAACCGCCTTCCGCTGGCACTCGAGCCAACTCGACGCCTCACTGTCACATGATGTTTGAATTGACTCCCGTGGACTCAACCCTCGCTCTGCGGTTCGGTGTCGTTCGGCCTGCCGGCGGCCGCGAAGTCGTCGCCACGGCGGAGGCCCGGATCGTTCGTCATGAACTCGAGCGTCGACTCGGGGTGGTCACACTCGACCTTCGCGTTGACGGTGACGACATCGGTCCCTGGAAGTCGCTGGCGACTGCATCGTGGCCGACCGATGTGGATCACGTCATTGACAACCACCAGTTGTGGGGAGACGCAATACCTGCGTTGACCACGCTGTTCGGTCGAACGCTCGAGTCGTCGGCGATCACTGTGCGCCGAAGGATGCTCAACCACCTCGGTTTGCTCCCGGCGTCAGACGCCGTCCTCGACGATGGCTGGCTTGCCGGAATCGATCTGCCAATCCGCCCGACGGACTTGTGGATCATGGTGAACGCGGCCGGTTCGGTCAACTTCGGTGACCGAGCGCTGACGAGCTTTCGAACCTCGATGGATCACATCGACGAGATCCTGCTCGATTCGATTTTCGATCAGATCGCCGAGAGCCGCTCCCTCGACGATCCGGCCATTCCTGCCAAGCTGATTCAGCGGCTCACGGCAGAATGCGACGAGTTGCGACAACGAGTGGCGGGCAGCGAGTCGGACATGTTGCGTGCCGCCACCGAGGCTGCCGATGCACTTGATCACGCCCGTGCGGAAATCGGCGTTCTCGTAGATCGGTTGGGGCGCGCCGAAATTCGTGCGTCATGACGTCTGACGTGATCGTCAGTCGTTCCCCGGTGTCATCGGCCGACGTGCCTGTCAGCGCGCACCCGTCGGTGTCATTCGTGCTGGTCACGTTCGGTACAGACCGCATCGTGATCGACACCTTGACGTCGTTGGTGAGTTCTATGGCCGATGCCGGGGATAAGTACGAAGTGATCGTGGTCGACAACCCGCATCCCTCGGACAGGCGACGAACCTTGCGTCACCTGCTACTCGGCACCCGCGGAGTTCGCATCGTGCGTGCCGATCGGAACCTCGGATTTGGTGGTGGTTGCGAGCTCGGCGCGCTCCACGCTCGGGCGGAAATATTGTGCTTCGTCAACCCCGATATCACGTTCGCGGCTGGTTGGTTCGAACCGTTGGTCGAACATCTCCGTGATCCAGGAATTTCGATCGTCAGCCCAGTGCTGTGTAACGCTGATGGTTCGATCCAGGAGATTGGACATCGTTTGCTCCCGACCGGATGGACGCTTCCTCAACTCGTCGGCACCGTGTCTGACGGCTTGATCGATGTCGACTTCGCTTCGGCGGCCTGTTGGCTGATGCGTCGCGACGAACACGAACGGGTTGGCGGATTCGATCCCGACTACCACCCGGCATACTTCGAGGATGCCGATCTGGCGGTGCGTAGCAGCATCCTCGGCGGCCGTCGCGTTGTCGATCCGACGGTATCAATCATCCATCACCACGGAGCATCGACACCCGACACGCCGACGACACTCGCCCAGCACGACGTGATGGTCAAGCGCTGGCCGCACCTGCGCTGGACCCAACCACGAGTTGCAACGACGACATAGACGTGACGTAAGGCGTCGCGCGTCAGTGGAAGATCGCCTCGACGACGCGGCGGGCTTGTGCTAACGGGGTCTCCTGCGCCGCGTACGCGCGTGCCGATGCCCGCAGCTGCCGACAACGCGCGTCATCTTCGAGCAAGCCGCTGATCACGTCGGCAAGCGCCTGAGGCGTGATCTCCTCGGGCACCTTGACGACCACGGTGTCGGGTAACTCACCCATGGCGCCGACATCGGAAACGACAACGGCACAGCCGAGGGCGATCGCATCGGAGACGATTCCAGACGATTCGCCGTTCGTCCCGTCACGCAACTGCACGACAACCGAAGCCCTCCGCAACCAGCTGTCGAGCTCGTCATCGGTGACACGGCCGGTGGCCGACACAGTGTCGCCCTCGGCCACGAAATCGTCTCCGTGTTCGCCGACCACCGAAGCGCGGGCGACACCGCCAACGACGAGAATCTTTGCGGCGGCGACGAACGTTGCTGTGCGCTTGGTCGTATCGGCGACGCCTGCCGATATCACCCACGGTAGACCTGACGGCTCGTCCGACGCCTCGCGCTGATCAACGGCTCGGCAATGGACCGGACCGACGTCAACCGCTTGAACGCCACACTCGCGTTCCACGAGCGTCGCCGCATAACGGGATTGAACCAGCACGGAGCAAGCGCTGTTTGCTACCGGTGCGGTCAGCAACGGATCGCGAGGTGGCTCGTCATAGAAGCGGGCGACGAGCGGCCCGAGTAGGTGTTCGTCGAACGCCCCGAGCAGCCGAATATCGTGCAGAAAGACGTGCCCCGGCACACGACGAAGCATCGGGTAGAACGCCCGGTGGATCGGGTGGTTACCGAAGCAGTACAGCACTGCGTCCAACTCGCCAGCCGCCCATCGGTACGGAAGCGATGACAACT
The DNA here is from genome assembly GCA_031422395.1 of Ilumatobacteraceae bacterium. GTDB lineage: Bacteria > Actinomycetota > Acidimicrobiia > Acidimicrobiales > Ilumatobacteraceae > Ilumatobacter. The sequence goes on from JANPLQ010000153.1 coordinate 18,641, forward strand.
CTCTGATTGGGTAGGGGGCGTTGACACCAAGTCCTGACGCGCCCGACTCGACGAACGCGACGACCTCGACATCGTCGATGTGGTCATGGATTGCTCGCATCAGGCGGGAACTGTGTTCCGCGACGCCACTCTGTGCCGGGGGGAACGGCGTGACGACCCCCAACCGACGTCGTCCGTCGGATCTCTGTTGTCGGCCGACCGACGGTGTCCCGCCGAGTGTCTTGTACACGCCGACCAATCGGCGAGCAGCCTGTGACCAGGTGAAACCCGAATCGGGCACCCGATCAAGGATCGCTGCAAACGAGGGATCAGCCAGCGCCTGTTCGAGCTTGGCGGCCATATCACTCGTGTCGTACGGCTCGAACCTGGAGCGCGGATCGACGAGTACCTCAGGCATCGACGACGAGTTGGCGCAGATCACTCGGGCACCACATCGACGAGCCTCGAGGACCGGAAGCCCGAAGCCTTCGTAGAACGACGGGAAGAGGACCAGCTGCGCCGACTGGTAGAGCGTGATCAGCACCTCGTCGGAGACGTAGCCGGTCACCAGCACGCGCCCTGAGACCCCGAGTGCTTCGCACAACTCGACCAGTTCGGCCTGTCGCTGTTCGTCGAGCCGACACGAGAGTACGAGCTGATGCCGTTGGCGAAGCTCGGTCGGCAACATCGCGAATGCGTTCACAGCGCCAACCGTGTTCTTTCGCCAGTCCATCCCAGATGGAACGAGCACAAAATTCGGCTCAATTCCGGGCAGCGCATCATCGAGCTCCGACATCCGGTCGGCAAGGCTGGCATCCGGCGGCCGGAACTGCGGTCCGACTCCGGCGCCGATCACCGTGAGCCGGCTGGCCGGGACGCCAAGCAGTTCCATCGCATCCGACGCCGCCGATTGAGAGTCAGTCACAATCGCGTCGGCTGTCGCGAGCAGCGCGAGTCTCGTGTTGTACCGCGTTCTGGCGATCGGATTCCGCAGATATCGATCGGGGAAGCGATACGGAATCAGGTCGTAGCAGGTGGCAACGATCCGCCGAGCGACCAAGGGTGGAGCAAAGTCGCCGATCGGAATACCCTCGAACGGCGAGTTGACATGCAAGATGTCGACGGTCGCTCCTCGCATGTCGGAGAACGAACGGAGGCGGTCGCCGAGTTCGAGTTGCTCGAGTCGCGGAACGAATGGCAACGAGTCGTTCCACAGGAACACGTCGACGACATCGGGATGCTCTGCGAACAATGTGCGAGCAAGGTCGCCGACGAATCGGGCGATTCCTCGCTCTCCGTGATCGGCGCTCTGGATCGCCTGCAGATCGTAGGCGATCATCCAAACTCGTTCACTCGACGGAGCGATCCACCGAGATCGTCATCGCGCTGACGACGTCGGAGAGTCGGTTGACGGCGATCTCGATCTCGTGCACACGATCGACAAGTGCGGCGACTTGGTCTCTGAGGTCGACCAGAATTTTGGCTTGATACAGCGAGGACTCGGCGAACGTGTTCTCCAGTTCGTGTAACCGGTACCAGACTCCGAGGGAATCGTCGATCGCCGGTTGGTGCTGGCGAACCTCTTGCTTGACCATCTCGAAGTGGTTGTTGAGGTAACCGCGCACTGGCGCGGTAGCGGAGCGGGCAACGCGACGAAGGGGCGACCTGGAGTCGTCGGTCATGAGCGCGCTCCAGGCAGTTGAACCGGTTGCATCGTCACCACGTTAGCGATCGCCCGATGCGCTCGGGCATGAACGCGACGCGGACGTCGTGCGGCGGCCGATAAGGTCGGCCGGATGAGCCCGGAGGATGAGATTCTCGCACTTCGTGAAGAGGTCGCCGCACTGCGGGCACTCGTCGGACCGTCCGACGAAAGCTATGCGAAGTTGCAGCTCGACGTGCTCACCGCCCGCGACGCGGCGAAGGGAGCGGAGGCAGAGCTCGGCACGCTGCGCGGCACGATCACCGAGATGAGCACACAGCTCGCCCGCGCCCAGCAGAGCCAGGACGCTGTGCAACGCGCCTACGTCGTTGGTCGTCGATCGATGGGCGGCGTTGCCCGCCGGTTCAGGGCACGCAGGCGCTGAGTCGGACCTGCCTTGATGCCACGGTTCTCGGTCCTCACGACGGTATTCGACCCGCCGCGAAATGCACTGGTGGAATGTCTCGAGTCGGTACGTCGACAATCCTTGGTCGATTGGCAACACGTGCTGGTCAACGACAGTTCGACACTTCCGTGGGTTGCCGAGGTACTCGATGAGGCAGCCCTCCGGGACCAACGGCTGAAGGTCGTCCACCGCAAGTTCAACGGCGGCATCGTCGCCGCCAGCAATGACGCGCTCGCGGCGGCAACAGGCGAATTGGTCGCCCTGCTCGACCACGACGATGCCTTGCATGGTGAGGCACTGGAGGTGATGTCTGGTGTGTACGACGGATCGACCGTCGACGTTGCGTATAGCGACAGCGATCGAATCCGTCCTGATGGGCGTCATTCGATGCCGTTCTTCAAACCCGACTTCTCACCGGAACGCCTGCGTAGCCAGAACTACATCACCCACCTCACCACGGCTCGACGGTCGCTGGTGGTTGAAGTCGGCGGGTTCCGGCCCGGCTTCGATGGCTCGCAGGACCACGACCTCCTACTCCGACTCACGGAACGCGCACGTTGCGTGGCACACGTTCCGCGTGTGCTCTATCACTGGCGCGAGGCACCCTCCAGCGTCGCCAGCGACCCATCGAACAAGCCGTATGCCTACGAGAACGGGCGACGCGCGATCCAGGAACAATGCGACCGGCTCGACATCGACGCGGAAGTCGAGCGCGGCCGATACGACGGTTGCTATCGGGTCCGCCGGCGCGTAGTCGGTGAACCGCTCGTGAGTGTTCTGATCCCGACCCGTGGCAGCAACGGAACCGTGTGGGGATGTGAGCGTTCGTTCGTTGTCGACGCGGTCGCGAGTATCGAGCGACTTTCCACGTATCGGAACCTCGAGTACGTGGTCGTTTACGATCCTGAGACACCTGCATCCACGCTTTCGGCCCTCGGTCGGATCGCCGGACACCGTCTGAAGCTCGTGCCATTTGCGGGCAAGTTCAATTTCTCGCGCAAGATGAATCTCGCCGCCGTCAAGTCGATCGGCACGCACCTGTTGCTCCTGAACGACGACACCGAGTTGATCGATCCGGACAGCATCGGCGTGTTGGTCGCTCATACACAGATGCCTGATGTGGCGATGGCTGGTGGTCGCCTGCTGTTTTCCGATGGCACGCTTCAACACGCCGGGCACGTGTACGCCGGCCGCGTCGACCACGCCCTCGTTGGCTGGCCTGGCGAACACCCCGGGCCATATCGGATGAACGTGGTCGAACGCGAATGCAGCGGAGTCACGGCGGCGGCAGCAGTGGTTCGGCGCGATTCGTTCTTCGACGTTGGTGGTTTCTGCGAGCAGCTTCCGGGCAACTTCAACGACGTCGACCTGTCGTTGAAACTCCGTGCGCAGGGTTACCGGATCGTCTGGAGCCCATTCGCCAGCTGGTACCACTTCGAAAGCGCCAGCCGCGACCCACACACGACCGACTCGGAACGCGACGTGTTGCTTCAACGCTGGCGTTGGCAGATCGAACGCGATCCATATTTCAATCCGAACCTGATGCCTCTGCGGTCCGACTGGCTCGAACGTCCGCAGCGCACTAGTTGTTGAGCAAACTGGCGATCCGGCGCCCGGTCGAGGCTTGAGCCGGCTGACTCTCCATCCGTTTCCTTGCCGATTCCGCCAAACCTGCGCCGAACGCCGGAGTCGCCACCAGTTGTCGCATCAACTGTGCAGCGTCGTCAAGATCCGGGTCAGCCCACTCGGCTTCGGGAGGGTAGGCACCGTCACCATTGACAACCGGCACGAGCTGATAGTCAACCAACGCCGCACAGTCGTTGTCCATCAGGTCGAGTGTTCCCGAGTAACGAGTCGCGATCACTGGGGTTCCGAGCCACATCGCTTCGGCCGGATGCAGCCCGAGCCCTTCGCTGCGATGCAGGCTGATCAGCGCATCGGCCTGGCGAATCAATGCGAGGTGACGCGAGTTGGTGAGGTGACCGTCGGACACGATGATGCGTGAATCGCTCGCGGCAGCGTCGGCCAGTCGCGCGGACGAGGCTGCCCTCACGTCGCCATTGATGGTCTTGACGACGAGCGCCACGGCTTCATCGCCACTCGGGAACGCTCGGCGAAATGCTTCGATCGCACCGAACGGATTCTTCCGCTCGATCACGCTCAGGTGATCGAAGCTGACGAGAAACACGAAGGCACGCGGGTCGAGACCGAGTTCGAGGGGCTCGTCATGGTCAGGTTTCGGCTCGCAGACCCGCAACGGGACGAGTCGCACGGGCTTCGTCGTCGCCGCCCGATATGCGTCGAACACGAACGCCGTCGGGGTCCATATTTCGTCGATCAGGTCGATCGCATGTTGATGTTGTTCGGGCACCGATGACAGTTCCCAGAACCAATACCCGATGACCGAATCGACGTCGGTCATCAGTGAGCGATGGGAATCCACGAGGTTTGGCAGTTCGAGTGCTGTGACGACGGCGATCGACGTTCGGTAGACCGCTTGCGAGCCATCGGATTCCGGGTCGAGCGGATGTTCGCGCGGACTTTCGGTCCGGTCGACGTTCCACACGCTGACCGGTATCCCGGCCGCGCGGAGTGAGGCCACGAGTTCCCTGGCACGCTCACCGAGTCCGCTCGCCGATGTGTGATACCCGATCACGTTGACGCCACGCCGCCGACGAGTGCCCGATGTTCGCCAGATCCACGCCACCAACACGAATCCGCTCAGCACAGTCAGGCCAAGCAGCGTCGCCCGACCACCGAACGGTACCGAGATTGCATCGGCAGGAACTGAACGGATCTGCTGAACCACGCTGGCGACCCAGATACCAACCGCGCTGAGCGCGACTGTTCGGCCGATGCGTCGTTCCGTGAGCCGATCCAAGGCAGTCGAGCCACCCACATATGCCACAGCCGACGACAACATCCACGTACCGCCTGGGCCAGAAGCAGCGCCTCGCATCCAGGTGATCCACCACGCCGTTGCAACGAACGCCACCACCGCAGTCGGGACGACAGCCGCGACCCGAGCGCGGCCCCTAACGACAGGACCGCCAAACACAGCTGCTCCAACCAGTACCCCGACCATGCACCACCAGGCGACGACTGCCGTCGCAAGCACGAATGAGGGGGACTGTCCGACGACGCCGACGGCGGCGCGAATCATCTCTCCGGTGCGAGATGTGACATCGCGCCGCGTGAGGGTTGTCGCTTCATCCAACCGAGGACTGGCAGCTACCCACAGCACGATGCCGGACAGCGCCGCCACGCCTGCCGCTGTGACGCCGATCCCGACGTCTCGAGTCCCTCGAACCCCTAGCCACATCGCTCCGCACGCGAACACCACTGCGAGTGCCCCGTGGCGATGCGCGGCGGCGAGCGAGAACAAGGCTGTCGGGGTCACCGCAAGCAGCAGTGCACCCGCTGCAACGAACCGCCGCCGCGACAGTCCATACGCCAACGTGCACACGAGAATCGCGGCCGGGACAACCGTGTACGCCAGCGACCTCAGCAGCCCAGGTCGTTGCTCCAAAAGCCACCACTGAATCAGCAACAGTGCGGTGAGCGAGGCGGCGACAATCCAAACTGTTCGGCCGCCGAGCAGCGTCAACAGTTTGCGCATCGTCGTGCTGACGGTCCCGGCTGACTGACGCCCAGCGCTCGTCGTCGGGCGCGCTTCGACCATGCGCGGAGTGTACTGGTGGCCCTCAGGCGCATGGAGCACCTCGGAACTTGCGCAAGTACCCGGCGTACGGACGGGCGCTCACTAGCCTCACAGCGTGCCAATCGACCATCGACCACGTCGCCGAGTGCTCGGCGACGTGGTCGGTGATGTGGTGCGTACGATCGGATTCGTCGCCGGGGTGGCGCTGTGTTGGATCCTGCTGGTGCCGCCAGGTGGTGGTCCCGACGAGTCGAGTCATCTCGTTCGCTCAGGCGCGGTTGCGCGAGGCGACCTTCAGGGACGTGATCTGGGGAACAGCCTCGCGGGTTTCGAGCTCCCGGATTCGTATCTGCTCCCTGATGCCGCCTGCTACGCGATCATCCACCCTGACGTGCCCGTCGCCTGCGCCGCGATCCCGGTCAGATCCGGAGCGACGATCGAGTTGGCGACGACCGCCGACGAGTATCCGATATGGGGTCATCTCCCAGTTGGCTTGGCCAGTCGACTGCCTGGCCCTGACCCGATTTGGTGGGGTCGGATCGCGGGCGGAGCGGTCGCTGCACTCCTCGTCGGGTGGTCGTTGTCCGTCGTCGGAACCGGCCGCTCGGTCGTACGTGCAGGCGTGCTGTTGGCGACTACGCCGATGGCATGGTTCACGTTCGCTGTGGTCAATCCATCATCGATGGCTATCAGCGGGGCGATCGCGTTGTGGGTCGGTCTGCTGTTCGCCGCCGACGCCAGACCTTCGTCGCACGCTGGGTGGTTGACCGCATGCGGGTGGGTAGCGCTCGCGCTCCCCCGCCGTGACGGCCTGATCTGGGCCTGCATCGCCCTCGTGGTCGCAGGGCTGGCGACGGGTCAAACCACGCGTTCGATGTGGCGCGCCCTCCCCGTTATGGCACGCCTGCTGATCGGCTTGTCGACTGTGACGACCGTGGTGTGGGGCCTGACGAACGATTCGCGGGTTTCCAAAATGGTCGCCTTTGCGCCGTTGATCGTCGTCGCCGCTGAACTCATCCGATCTCAGTGGGACCGAGCCGCAACGAGCGTGATCCGCCGGCGCGGAATCGGAGCGATCGCCCTGACTGGATCGACGCTTGCCGCGCTCGCCGTTGCGCGAGGGCGTCCGGGCGGCTGGGATTCGAATCTCACGCAACGAATCGTGGGCGAGACCGGTTACCACTTGATCGAGGCGGTCGGGGTGCTCGGCTGGTTGGATACCTCGCTCCCTGAACTCGCCCTTGCCGCCTGGTTCGTCGCCCTCGGTGTGTTGGCGGCGTCATCACTGTTCGATTCGTTCGTGCACGTTCGACTTGCGGCATTTCTTGTGTTGATCGCAATCGTCACGTCGTGGGCTTTCGAGTTGTTCAATGGCGACACGTCCGGCACGTATTGGCAGGGTCGATACTCACTCCCGTTACTCGTCGGCGTGCCGATGCTGCTTGCCCGCTCTCAGATGCGCGGCGATGTCGACCGGCGGGTGGGCCGTACAGTCGGCATCACGGCACTGGCGGTCATGAACGTGGCAGCGTGGTCGACGGCCAGGCGGTTTGGTGTCGGAACGAGCGGTTCACTCGCTCCATGGGACTGGGATACGCCGTTCGCTCCGATCCACCCGATGATCGTTCTCGTGCTGTTGGCGGCGTTGAGCGCCGGACTCGCCGCAAGTCTGTTCAGGCACGACAGCGCCACCGCTGTGACGTCGGCCGGATAGCCTGCACAAGATGTCGCCCGAAGCCGTCGTGCGGGTGTCGAACCTGTCGAAGCGGTTCCGACTTTTCCATGAGCGCAACCAGTCGCTGAAACAGTCGCTGATCAACCGCAAGCGCAGCACGCACGAAGAGTTCTGGGCATTGAGTGACCTCACGTTCGATGTCTACGAGGGCGAGACGTTCGGCATCATCGGTCACAACGGGAGCGGGAAGTCGACGCTTCTGAAGTGCCTGACCGGCATTTTGCAGCCTGACAAAGGCTCGGTCGCGGTCGTCGGAAGCATTTCTGCGCTGCTCGAACTCGGTGCTGGGTTCCACCCGGAACTGAGCGGGCGCGAGAACGTGTTCCTGAATGCCGCCATCCTGGGTGTGCCGCGCAGGCAGATTCAATCCAAGTTCGATGACATTGTCGAGTTCTCCGGCCTCGAACAGTTCATCGACACACCGGTCAAGAACTATTCGTCTGGCATGTTCGTGCGACTCGGGTTCGCGGTCGCCATCAATGTCGACCCCGATGTGTTGATCATCGATGAGGTCTTGGCTGTTGGCGATGCCGAGTTCCAGGCGAAATGCGGTGACAAGATCGCCGAGTTCCGGGAACGCAACAAGACGATCGTGCTCGTGACACACGGCATGTCGGATGTGGTGCGTCTGTGCCAGCGGGCGGCGTGGATCGACCACGGAAACCTCCGCATGATCGGTGCGCCGAGCGAGATCACCGATGCCTATCTCGACACGACCCACGAAGGCCGATCGATCCATCAACAGGACGGCCTGCGGTGGGGTACCGGCGAGGCGCAGATCGACAGTATCGAGATTCTCGGCGGCGACCTGCAACCCGTCCAGTTCGCACGCACGGGCGAGCCGCAGGCAATTCGGCTCCACCTGAGTGCCGCGCAACCGGTGGTGCACCCGGAGGTTGTGTTCTCGATCTTCGACCGGAACTCCACGTTGGTCTCTGAAGTCAGCACCAGGGCCCGCGACGTCAGAATCGACCAGATACACGGTGTTCGCTCGGTGACACTCGAGATCGATCAATTCCCGCTTGCCGAAGGGACATACGAGATGAGTTGTCGGCTGCTCGACGAGACCGGTCAGCGCGAACTCGATGTCCGCAGCCGCTGCATCAGATTCGACGTGCTCAAGGGTCAGTCCGGCGATGGCGGACTGGTCAGCATGGGCGGCACCTGGGACCTCGGCTAGCGAAACGAAGTTCAGAGTTCTTCGGCGAAGCGTGATTCGAGGCGATCGAATATCCACCAGCCAGCGAGCACGGAGACGGCGGCGTAACCGGTCAGCAAACCGAGGTCGACCAGACGAGGCATCCGCAGGTCGTACATCAGGTTGCGGAAGATCCGTACGACAACGGCCATCGGAAGGTCGTTGTAGACACGGACGAGGCCGTCAGGGAGGCGTCCTTCCACCAACGAGGGTGGGTACACCACCGGCGTTGCGAAGAACCACGCTTGGGCCACGATGCTCCACAGGTACGAGAGATCCCTGAAGTACACGTATCCGGCAGCGAGTGCCAGACCGAGACCGGTCGCAAAGATCGCCAGTAGAGCGGCGGTGAGGACGATCAGCGGAATCCAGATCACGACGATGTTGCCCTTGAAGACCAGTGCAACCGACAGCACCGTCAACTCGATGCCGAGTGTGAACAAGCCGGCGAGCACCGTCGCCACGATCAGGTGTTCACGCGGAAACGCGACCTTCCGGACGAGAGCGGCGTTGCCGACGATGCCCGTCATGGCTGTGGTGACCGCAACGCTGAAGAACGTCCAGGGCAGGAGCCCACTGAGCAGAAAGAAGGCATACGACGCGAGGCCACTCGGGTCGCCGGGCTTTGGCTTCGTTTGCAGGATCAGTGAGAATGCAAACGTGTACACCAGCATGAACGCGATCGGGTTGAGCAGGGACCATCCCCAGCCGAGCACGCTTCGCTTGTACCTGCCGCGCAGCTCACGCAGCGTGAGGTTCCAGAGCAGCTCGCGGCGGGCAAGGAGTGCACTCGCCGATGACATGGGTGGGCAGCGTAGTGGGACGATTCGACGACCGGGGCAATGCCCAGCTACATGACCGACGGCCACGGAAGATCGGGATGCAACTCGCGCAGGTGCCGGTGCATGTGGTCGGCCACGAGGTTGGTGGTGCTCAGCATCGAGCTCTGTTGCGTGCGGTATCGACCAAGCATTTGCGGAACGTAGGTGCCGTGCCCGCCCGTTGCCGCCAACCGCAGCCACAGTTCCCAGTCTTCCCACCCGAACACCAACTCGTCGTCGGCGCGGTAGCCGCCGTGCCGTTCCCAAGCGTCCTTGCGAATCATCGCCTGCGCATCGATGTAGTTGCCTTCACACAGCCACGGAATGTGCCAGGCCATCGCGCTTCGGATCCCGCTTCTGACACCGAACTCTTCGAGTGCCGAATAGGCGAACGCCGCCACCGGATCAGCGTCGAGCATGTCGGCCAGCCGCCGGAGGGCGGTGGGGTAGACCAGATTGTCGGCGTCGATCACCATCACCTTGGTGCCGCGTGCGGCTGCGAATCCGAGGTTTCGAGCAGCCGGGAGCCCGCGGTTGACATCACTGCCGAGCAACAGTTGCGGTACGTCCTGATGCTGTTCCATGAACGTTCGCACGACGTCTCGCCCGTTGTCGGACGAATGATCGTCAACGACCACGATTTCGAAGGCAATGTCGGTGGAAGCGACGATCGATGCGAGCGTTTCGGGCACCAAGTCGGCGTAGTTGTACAGCGTGACCAGCACGCTGACCTCTGGCGTTGCATCTAAGTAGCTGGTCGACTCGAAGCGTTCGACGTGATCGTCGACGCCGTGGTCGAGCAGGCAACGAGCGCGCTCGATCCGGCGTTGTAGGAGCGTCTCCGCCATCAGCGCCCGGTAGATCCGCTGGCGCAGCTCGGCTGTCGGCATGAACGCTGGAAGTAACGGAATTTGCTGCGCCCGCAACATTCGGGCGGAGTACCGCGGGGCAACAACTCGACGCCGCCGCGTCAGTCGAACCTCGTCGAGCCGCTCCAGTTCGGGGCCCAGCGTTTCAGTCAGAGGAAACTCGTCGAGCACCGCGCTTGCCGCTCGGGCACCGATCGCCGCCGCCGTCTCCTGATCGTCGAAGAGATCGAAGAGGGTCGCCGGGAGGTCGGTGGTTTCGATGAAATGTTCACCGGCGATCAACGGTTCGTGGTCAGCGGACGGCTCCGTGACCACACAGCACCCATTTGCCATCGCTTCAATCATCCGCGCCCACTCGAAGTATCCCGGTGCCGAGTCGTCGCGGTGAATGTTCAACAGAATTCGGCTGCGGGCGAGCACGTCGTACTTGTCGGCTCCGAACACCAAGCCGCCAACGCCATGCGTGACCGGACGGCTGAACGAAAACAATCGGAGGTCAACCGACCGGCCCCACAGCATCGGAGCCAACTCGGCCAGCTTCTCCCCGCGGCGCGGTGTCCTGCCACCAAGGAACAACAGGTCAATATCACGGGTATCGGCAGGACGGCTCATGCTCGACACACCACCGAGTCGAAGGTGTCGCGCCTCGATTCCGGCCTGGCGCAAGGCTGAGGTTCCGTGCATGTTGATGTCGAGTGCGGCAGGGCTGGCGGCGGCCACGAGCCGGGTGATCTCGAACCACGGCGTTCCTGGCTGCTCGGTGCAGACGGGCACGCTGATCCGAGCCGCCGAGTCGATCTCGCGGTCGGAGAAGCCGCCAAGCACATAGAACTCGTGCGGAGCGACGACCAGGTTGATCGCGTCGGGGTCGTCCGGGGCTCCGCCGTCACACCGCAGCGTCGTGACCCGACCAAGCAGTCCACCCGCCTCGACGAGCCACGATGCGATGTCGCCCATGAAGGCGTTGCCACGCGGTGCGACGAAGACGTTGAGAGGACGCACGAACTACCGCGACCGTGATCGGCGAATCAAGTCGACCGGTGCACGAAGAATCTTCAGTGCAACCCGCTTCGCCACGGTCGGCTTGTTCGGTGCCGCAGCCACACTGCGAAACATCGACGTTACGAGCGCCCGTCGACTCGTGGCCTCAGGCAGCGCCGCCGCAATCTGCCTGAGTTCCTCCCGACGCGCCAACGACTCGCGCTGCAACTCATTGAGCTGTGTGTCCACAACCTCTCGTTCAGCCATTGCGTCACCCATTTGGTGAACGATAGGTCGATTGTCGGCGTATAGCCACGGAGAGGTCGGCTGCGATGGATGTTCCGGATTGACTAGTCGAGAGTTACTCAGGGTCACGCCTCTTCGAATGTTCTGCGCTGCTCGCTCACCTCCGGTACTCTCCAATCCGTGAGCCTTCGACTGGAATCGGTTACCCGACGCGACCGATTGCTCTGGATTGGATCGTTTTTCGTCACTCTTGCATTGAGCGAATTTGTGGGTCCTGATGCGAACTGGGATCTCAGAAATTACCATTACTACAACGGACGATCGATTACAACTGGGTCGTTTCTCAGCGATGTCTCCCCCGCCGGAATACAAACATATTTGAATCCATTTCTCGATGTTCCCACATATCTATCGGTTCAGATAATGGGTCCACGATTTGGGCTTGTCGTCTGGATGGCTGTCGTGCAGTGGCTGTGCTCCATAGCTGTCTGGAGGCTGGCTGGTGAGTTCGACTCCCTGCGAAGATCCTTGCCATTGAGGATCACAGCCACAGCGTTTGCGTTGCTTGGTTCGGGGGCGGTGAGTCTGGCATTCACCACGTTCGGTGATTGGGCGATCGCGGCGCTGATTTGTGAGGCGATGACTCGCATAATGCGGTGGGCACGTCAAGACGATCCGAACCAGCGCACGATCATGTGGGCCGGTGCGCTGTTTGGCTTGGCGATGGGGATCAAGCTGACTTCCGCACCGTTCCTCGTCGGAGCGACGATTGCGATCGCGATCACGTACAGCATTCCCGCAGCACTGAGGCTCGTGAGTGGAGGTGCGATTGGACTCGGCGTACTCGGCGGTCCATGGATGGCTGTGCTTGCCTTCCGGTTCGGAAACCCAGTATTCCCGTTCTACAATCAACTGTTCCGTTCAGAGTCGGCACCAGTCGCCAATTTCGACGACGGTCGTTATGGGGCCCGCTCATTGAAGGATCTCGTCGACTTTCCGTTCGATATGTATCGAGGCGGGGTCAACTTCACCGAGATCGCAATTCGTGATTGGCGATTCTGCGGGTTGCTGATCCTCGGCATATCCCTTGCTCTCATCTCACCATCGACCCGCCTGCGCTCATACATCCAGAATCGAATGATCGGGTTCTGGGCGATCATGCTGGTTGTTTCCTATGTACTTTGGGCGACTGTCTTCGGAATCTATCGCTATCTGTTGTTCGCAGAAATTGCGGTCTCGATTGGAATAGTCGTAATTGCTGCGGAAATGATTTCGGATCGATTGAAACTGACGGTCGTGGCGTTGGCTGCGTTGCTCGTCGGGATCACATTTCAGGCCTTTCCGGACTGGGGGCGAGGGGACATCTTCACGAACCCCGAGTTGGAAATGCTGGTCGAGCAGCACGACGACCAACCGATGCACATCATCTTCTCCGGCTCGCCTCCGCTGTCATACATGACGGCATCCTTTCCGACATCCACTCGTTTTGCGGCGCTGTTCCCATACGTCTCGAACGAACTGCTTCTCGCAGGCACACTCGATCGAGAATTCGGCGAACTCGTCGGCGCTGGATTGGCGAGCGATTCGCTCTACATGATCGTCGATGACGGTGTTCAAACGCCTCCCGATCCGCTCGGAACACTCCACTTCGACAACTGCGAGCCATTCACGTCACTCGAACGCGCTTGGCTGCTGTGCGCTCTGCGCGAGGATTGATCGCCCGCTCGCGGCGAACGAATCGAACCGACGGCTGGAACGCAAGATGCCGGCTGGCTCAGACCTGACTCGATTCGGTCGAACGGTTTATGCTGGTCGAATGCTGCGCTGGAAGCGACCATGAGGATCGCTTTCAGACTGATCACCACGTCAGCGTTGGTCGGCTCGGTTCTTTTGGCACGATCGATCCATTTCTGGATTCGCGACCAGTCAGGACGCACAGACAGTGTCACCGGGTACCTGATTCTCGGTCTCGTGATTGCCTTCGTTGCGGCCGCTGCCGGCGTGCCGCGTCTTGGGCCGCGATCCCAAGCAACGGTTGCTGCAGCCGTAGCGGCATTTCTCGGACTTGCCTCGGGTGCGGTCGTCCAGCTCTTCGATCCGCAGTCGCTGCCACGCTTCGTGGTGCTGTTGAGCGGCAGCCTTTCGTTTCTCGTCTTGGTCATCCTCGGTGAGTTGTTTCGGCGAGCACAACGTCTCGGTGCTTCCGCCACGCGAGTACTCGCGGTCCTGGACAACGAGGATGCCAATGGTCTGCGAACCGATGTTGACGATCAGACCGGCCACGAGAAGCCGTTCCTGTTGGTCGACATTCTCACGCCGATCCAGGCCGGCGAGCAACTATCTGAGCGTTGTGTCGCGCTCGGTGTGTCGCTGATCGTTCTGGGTCCCACGGCCGCGCTTGAACCCCGTGTGATCGATCAATCGGAGTTACTTCACCGTGACGGTCTACGCGTTCGGTCGCTCGATGATTTCTACGACGAATGGCTCGGGCGACTGCCGGTTTCGTCACTCGATCGTGTTTCACTCATGGTCGACATCGAAAGCGTCCATGGGGGATACGCCTCGCTGAAGCGAATCATCGACCTTTTCGGCGCTTCGGTCGGTGCGCTGGTGCTGGCGTTGGTCATGCCGCTCGTGCTGCTCGGCAACGTCGTGGCCAATCGCGGGCCACTCTTCTTCCAGCAGCGACGGGTCGGCAAGAACGGCCGAGAGTTTTCAATTTGGAAGCTTCGCACGATGACACCCGGAGCGATCGACGTCTCAGGATGGACCACGAACGATGACCCTCGAATCACACCCTTCGGTCAACTTCTCCGACGAGCACACATCGATGAGTTGCCGCAAGTGCTCAACATGTTCGCAGGACATTTGTCGATCGTCGGTCCGAGACCCGAGCAAGTTACGTACGTGCGCGAACTCGAGGCGAAGCTACCGTTTTACCACGTGCGTCATCTCGTGACGCCGGGTCTCACCGGTTGGGCGCAGGTCAAGTACCGGTACGCCGCATCAGAAGAGGATGCGTACGTCAAGCTTCAGTACGACCTGCATTACCTTCGGCATGAGTCATTCTCGACCGATGTGAAAATTATTTGGCTCACGCTCGCACATCTACTGTTTGGCGGTGGTCGATGAGTGGAGGGACGATCCACGCAGTCTAGTGATCAGTTCCCATGTGTCCGATAACGGCAGCTTTCGCTCGACCTTGGAATCGGTCACAAGCTGTAGCATTCTGTCGAGATATGAGCACCAACACGCATCGGCCACTTGTGTCGTATGCGCAGAATCGGGAAGATCTCTACCTCTGGGCGCTCGTTGGCCACCGCACACCGGGTTTCTATGTTGACGTCGGCTGCAATCACGAGCGGCTTCATTCGGTGACTCGACTGTTCTACGACAGGGGCTGGAGCGGTATCAACATCGATGCCAATCCGCTGATGGAGCAGGAGTACGCCGTCAGAGCACGGGATCGATTCGTCACCTCTGGCGTCGGCGAGGTGACGGGTCAGATGGTCTTTCGTCAGTTCCAGCGCCATGACGGGCTCTCGACGTTCGACGACGACGTCAAGGCGCTCTATGTCGATCAAGGGCATCGGTTCACAGACGTCGTGATGCCCGTTCGTCCGCTGGCGGAAATCTTGTCGAATGCATCGGTCACCCATGTCGATTTCCTCAAGATCGACGTCGAGGGCCTCGAAGCGGCCGTACTCAAGGGCCTCGACCTCGGGGTCGTCCGTCCGGCGGTCATTGTGGTCGAGGCATCGCGCCTCGATCAGTGCAACGAAATCCTGTTCCCTGCGGGTTATCGGATCGAGTTCTTCGACGGACTCAACACGTATTACGTCGATCAAACTCAAGACGGAATCAGCATCCACAACTACGCCGGCCAAGTCCTCCATGCCGGATTTTACACGGCCGAGGAACAGCGACTTCGGGCAGAACTCGACAGCCTGCGGAACGAGACCCACCCGGTGCAGACCTGGATCGCCAATCAAGTCAGACACTTCCGATCGCGTCTCCTCCCTCTGCGAAGATGGGCGACGGAAGTACTCAGATCAGTTGCGCGGTCCGAACGGCGATAGCCGCCCTCGTTGACGGCGTTGAGTACTCATCACCCGTTGGTACACCGCGAGCGTCGCCTGGGCCATCGCACCGGCTGAGTAGTGCTGTTCGAATCGGGATCGTGCATTGCCGCCGAGGCTTGCCCGCAGATCGCCGTCGCTCAACGCAAGCCGCAGAACATCGACAAGTTCCGGCGTTGTCGAGGCGGTCAAGCCGACTGGCGGAGTGCCGAACAACGTGCGCACGCCGGGAAGGTCACTGGCCACACAGCACAGCCCGGCTCGCATGCCCTCGAGCAACGCAATCGGCATGCCTTCGTAGCGGGACCACAGCACGAGCACGTCACTGAGCGCCAGAAGTTCGGCGACGTCATCGCGATGGCCAAGAAACTCGACACGGTCACCGAGCGTCTCGGCACCCAGTCGGCGGCAGGAATCGAGCTGCGGGCCGTCTCCGATCAATTTCAGATTCCACGGTAGGTCGATGATCTCGGCCAGCGCTCGGATCAGCTCGTGTTGCAGCTTGGGAGGGGCGAAGCGGGCTGTCATCACGACCTGAGGAGGGCGGTTAGGGTCGACTCCCCGATCTTGTGTAGCTGGCACGTCTGCGAGTCCGTTGGGAATCACGTAGATCGCGTCTTTCCTAGCGACCCGATAGCGCCTGGCAAGGTTCGCCTCAGATTCGGTGAGGCAAATCACCGCGTCACCGAACCTGCCGCCGATGCTCTCACCCGCCAGCGACATCGCCCGCTGTGGTGCGCGGGCTCCGGCTTGGAATGGCCAACCGTGCGCCGTGTAGACCGACGGGCACCCCTCGCGTCGTGCCGCCGCCCTCGCCAGCAAGCCAGCTGCTGACGAGTGCCCATGCACGATGTCCGGCTGTACGTCGCGGATCATCGAGCACAGTTGCCGGAGCGTCGAAGGCCGCAGCAACTCCGACATCGATCCAGCCAACGACGGAATCAGGAACGTGTCTATTCCGCTCGACCGCAACAGCTCGACTGCCGGCCCGGCGACGCCGGCAATCACCGTCGGGACGACACCTGACTTCAACTGGGCGCGACACAGTTCGACCACATGCGTCTGAGCACCGCCAACATCGCCTTTGGTGATCACGTGCAGAACTCGCAGGTCAGTCACCATCCGACCGCCTCGAGCCAA
>JANPLQ010000154.1:0-13450 GCA_031422395.1 Ilumatobacteraceae bacterium
GCGAATGGTTCGATCGCGAGTTCCGCGGTGCCGAAACTGCAATCGATACTGAGCGCGCCGACGTACTCGAACGGGTCACCCAATCGGTGAACGACGAGCCGCCGATCGAACTCGGTTGGGTCGAGCGGGCTGCTCGTCGGATCGGTCGGCGCCCGATCGCTTGGGCCGGTCGGCCGTGGCCGAACGACCGGGTGCTCAAGTACGCCGTGACCGTGTTCTCGCTGGTCACCACGACGGCGATCATGATGAACGTCGTCCACCTCAGTCCGTTCCCGAGCCGTGACTTGGTGTTCGACAACACGACACCTACCGGTGGCGACTTCGGCGCCCACGTATGGGGCCCTGCCTATCTACGAGACCACCTGCTGCCGTCGTTGCGTTTCAACGGTTGGTCCATGGATTGGTATGGCGGCATGCCGACGTACCGGTTCTACATGGTGTTGCCGGCGCTGGTGATCCTGCTGATCGACATCGTTCTGCCATACGGCGTGGCGATGAAAGTAGTTAGCGTGATGGGCTTGCTGACGATGCCTGCCGCTTGTTGGGCGTTCGGTCGTCTCGGCAAGTTCCGCTATCCGATGCCTGAGATGTTCGCGTTTGCGGGTCTGGCGTTTGTGCTCGACGAAAGTTTCAGTATCTACGGCGGCAACCTCAAGTCGACGATGGCCGGCGAGTTTTCGTTCTCGTTTGCGTTGTCGCTTGCCGTCTTGGGGCTCGGTGTTCTGGCGGCAGGTTTGGAAACCGGGAAATATCGCGTGTGGGCCTCGGTGTTGATCGCCGCGGCTTGCGTATCGCATGGCATCGTGCTGATCTTCGTCGCCTTGGCAGCGTTGGTGTTCTGCCTGGTGTGGATCGATCGCACCCGAATCACGTATGCGCTGACCGTCGGAGTGACCAGCATCCTGCTGCTTGCATGGTGGGTCGGACCGTTCCTACTCAACCACGAATACATGACCGACATGAAGTACCGGGGCGAACCGAACAGCGGGTCGTTCGACTCGTGGTGGGACATGTTCTTCCCATTGACAGCGCCGCTCGACATTCTGATCACCACGCTGGCAGTGATCGGGTTCTTGATGAGCATCATCCGTCGTCATCTCAACGGTGCCGCATTGGGTGTCACGGCGATCCTGCTGGTTGCCGGCGTGTATCTCGCCAAGGACAGCTTGCCGATGATCGGGCTGCTGTGGAACCCGCGTCTGCTGCCGTTCCTCTACCTGTGCCGGTACTTGCTGATGATGATCGGCGCCGTCGAGGTGCTCACCCTGCTGTGGAATGCCGTCGGCAATCGGAGAGCCCAGGAATCGCCAGGCGTGTGGGCCGAGTCGGCGTTTGCCGGGTTTGCGTCTCTCGTCGTGCTGATCGTGCTCGGCTGGATGTTTCAGGTGCTGCCGTTCGACGGCACGAAGACAGTCAAAGCCGACGGTGCCGACAAGTTGGTCTATTCGTGGGGCCCGTTCGCTGCAACGAGCACCAACGCTGATGCGCAAGGCAACGGTTGGTCGAACTACAACTTCGACGGTTACGAGGGGCGCAACGAGTACTACACCGAGTACCACCAAGTGGTGACGACGATGAAGCGGATCGGTGACGACCCGTCGCTCGGGTGCGGGCGGGCGAACTGGGAGAACCATCCCGACAACGGGCAGTACGGAACCACGATGGCATTGATGTTGTTACCGTTTTGGACCGACGGATGTATCGGATCGATGGAGGGTTTGTTCTTCGAGGCGTCCGGAACGACGCCATATCACTTCATCACGACGGCGGCGATGTCGAAGCAGTCGTCGAACCCTGTTCGCGAGATTCGTTACGTCAACAACGACGCCGAGATCGGTGTCCGCCACCTGCAGGATCTTGGCGTGCGATATGTGATGGTGCGTTCGCCCGAGGCGAAGGCTGCGGCGGCCGCCCAAGCGGATCTGTCGTTCATCGCCTCGTCGGTGCCGTGGGATATCTACCTGGTGGGTGGCTCAGAACTGGTGACGCCGATGACGACCCGACCGGTTGTTGTACGTGGGCGCGACGGCGACGGTCGTGAGCGCAACCTGGAACTCGGAACCAGCTGGTTCCAACAGCCAGATGAATGGGCCGCAATGCCGGCCGACGACGGACCAGACGATTGGCAGCGGATCTCCGTCCAGGTTGACCTTTCGCGCCGTGAAGGCGCTCCGGGCGACCCATCCCGACGGGTCGACATCGTGGTTCCCGTCGAGCAGATCGAGCCGGTCGAGCTACCCGCTATCGCCGTGTCCAACGTCGATATCCAACAGCAGTCGCTGTCGTTCGATGTCGACCAGGTCGGGGTCCCGGTGTTGGTCAAGGTCAGCTACTTCCCGAACTGGAAGGCCAAGGGTGCTGAGGGTCCGTACCGGATCGGCCCGAACATGATGGTGGTCGTCCCGACGTCGGAACATATCGAGTTGGAGTACGGACGGACTTCGATCGATTACTTCACGATGTTGATGACTGTCGCTGGGATCGCACTGTGCTTCTACTGGCGAAAGCGTGGAGACGTTCGGCACGAGAGCGATGCCCCAGGCGGCTTCGCCGTACACGTCGAAGCCCTGGCAGGCGGCGATCACCGGGTTGACACAGAATCTGCAGACGGAAAGCCTGTTGACGAAGAGTACGTCGACTGGTCGAAACCCGCCGAGTTGTCCCGATAGCGTTTCGCATCTGCTATGTCAGTTCTGGATGAAATCGTCAAGGCCTACGACATCCGAGGGACGGTGCCCGATCAGCTCGATGCTGATATTGCCCATGCCCTCGGTGTGGCGTTCGCCCGTTTTTGTGCCACCGATCGGATTGTTGTTGCTCGCGATATGCGCAAGTCCGGGGTCGAGCTGGTCGACTCGTTCGCCCGCGGGGTTATGGAACAGGGTGTCGATGTCGTCGACCTCGGACTGGCCTCGACCGACTTGTTGTACTACGCCTCCGGCTCGATCGATGCGCCCGGCGCGATGTTCACGGCTTCGCATAATCCGGCGCAATACAACGGGTTGAAGCTGTGTCTGGCCGGTGCCCGCCCGGTCGGGATCGACAGTGGGCTGGCCGAGATCCGCGACGTTGCTGCGACGGTGCTTGAAGGCCGGGGTCCGGTGCCGAGCACCCGTTCGGGCTCGTACAGCCAACGCGACGTGATGTCGAACTTCGTCGATCATGTGCTGTCATTCGTCGACGTGGCGAGTATCCGACCGCTACGGATCGTCGCCGATACCGCCAACGGAATGGGTGGCCTCGTTGTTCCGGCCGTCTTCGAGCGGCTGCCGATGATCGAGCTCGAAGTGATGTACGGCGAGCTCGATGGCACTTTTCCGAACCACCCTGCCGATCCGCTGCAAACCGCCAACCAGCGCGACTTGCGGGCCCGCGTCACGACAGGCTCGTTCGATCTTGGTCTCGCCTTCGACGGTGACGCTGATCGTGTGTTCATGGTCGATGAACTGGGCAAAGGATTGAGCGGATCGACGACCACTGCTCTGCTGGCTGCCGCTGTGTTGCGCACGAATCCGGGCGCCACGATTCTCCACAATCTGATTTGTTCGCGAGCGGTGCCGGAGACGATTCGCGAACACGGCGGCATCCCGATCCGCACCAAGGTCGGCCATTCGTACATCAAGCAGATCATGGCCGACACCGGGGCGACGTTTGGTGGCGAGCACTCGGCGCACTACTACTTCGCTCGCAACTATCGAGCCGATAGTGGGCTGATCGCATCGATGCTGATGATCGATGAGCTGAGCCGAACGGGCCAGGATCTGTCGGTGTTGCGTAAACCGTTCGAGCGGTACGCCGCCAGCGGTGAGATCAATACCCAGGTCGTCGACCCGCAGGCAGTCATCGAACGGGTCAGCGATCTATACGCAGGAACTGAGCAGGATCGGCTCGACGGGTTGACTGTCGATGCCGGCGCATGGTGGTTCAATCTGCGGGCCTCCAACACGGAACCGCTACTTCGTTTGAACCTGGAAGCGGCCGATCGAGATGAGTGCGAGAATCGGGTTGCCGAATTGCTCGTCGTGGTCACCCAATCGTGACGTGACAAGCCGTATCGAAGTTGATCGAAGGAGATTCCTATGAGCCTCAGCACAGCGCTACTCGCCATCCTGGCGTGCCCCGAGGACAAGGGTCCGCTGTATTACGTCGAGTCGGAACAGGTCTTGTACAACCCTCGGCTGCAGCGTACGTACGCCATACGTGACGACATCCCTGTGATGCTCGTTGAGGAAGCGACGACGTTGACTGCCGACGACAATTCACGACTGGCGGCCGTCGTGGCCGATCAGGCGATCGATCCGACATTCACGGCCTGATGCCCCGAAGCGTGCCGAACGGAATACGCTCGCAGTTCGTGAGCCGCCGCAGCCGAATCTTCCGCGCATTCGTCCGAGTTGGCGTCGCTTCCACGCTGGTGGCGGTTGCTGCCGTCGGCGGTATGTCGATCTCGCCGAACGAAGGTCGCGTCGTGCAGGCGGCTGGCGAGTTGCTGGGTTCCGGTGGCGAGTACCACCCTGTCACGCCGGTACGAATCTTCGACAGTCGTGTCCCGGCGCTCGACGTCGCCCCACTCGGCCGCAAGGTCTCTACCTCTGTAGCGGCGGGGATCCCATTCGAGATTCAAGTCGCCGGTATGGGTGGCTTGCCACCATTCGTAGATTCCGGTGATCCGGGCACTGATGACGACAATGTGCTCGCCGTCGCTGTCAATGTCACAGTGATCACTCCCAGCCGAGAGGGTTGGCTGCGAGCATTCGGAACCGGTGCCGCTGAAGGCGAGTCATCGGTCGTCAACTTCGCAGCTGGTCAAGTCGTACCGAACACAGCGATCCTGCGGCCGGGTGCGAATGGCAAGCTGTCGATCCGGCTCTTCAGCCCGGTGCCCGGTGACGCCGACGTGGCGATCGACCTGTTCGGTTGGTTCTCGACGACCGTATCCGGAGCGCGTGGTTCACGGCTGGTTCCGGTCGGCCCCGGTCGTATCTTTGACTCTCGTCTACCGGCCTTCGGAGCGACTCCGATCGGGGCGCGTCAAACGAAGTCGATTCCGATTCGGGGTGCGTCAGCCGTATCACCCGTGATCGCCGAGATCGTGCCAAACGACGCCAATGTCACCGGTGTGATGGTCAACATCACCGGCGTCAACAACCTGCCCACCAGCCAGGGAACGTTCGTGTCGGCCATCCCTGAGGCGCTACCGGCCGGTCAGGAACCGACGACGAGCAACTTGAATCTCTACCCGAGTCAGGTTCGAGCGAACCTCACAATTGTTCCCGTCGGAGCCGATGGGTCCATTCGGTTGTTCAACCTGGCAGGCGACGTCCATCTGGTTGTCGATGTCGTCGCCTATTTGATCGCCGAACGACCTGTGACCAGTTGTGGTGGGCGGGTGGTTCCGCTTGTGGTGCCATTCAGGGCCTTCGACACGCGAGAACCTGCCTTCTTCAACGCCCGACTTGCACCAGGCAAAGCAGAGGACTGGAGCTTCGAGGATTTCGTCAACGACGTCAAGATCGGCACCGAACCGGTCGGTCCGCAAGTCGGGCTGCTCGGCAATCTCACCGCTACCGATCTCCAGCGTCAGTACGCCTCGGTACCCGTCGAATCCTTCTTGACCGCGTTTCCAACCCCGCCTGTCGCCACGTCGACCGACGTGCCGACCGTGTCGAATCTGAACATCAAAGAGGGCAGCACGATCCCGAACCTGGCGCTCCTGAAGTACGGGTCCAATGCCGACGGCCCGAACCGCGTCCGGTTCTACAACCCTGCCGGCAACATTCACTACCTGCTCGATGTGTCAGCTGTGATACTCGACGAGTGCGCCCCAGCCTGAGTTTTCGTAGGTCTTGTGTTGCGTCCAAGAAGCCGAGCCGATAGGCGAGGCGACCAATCGTTACGTCGCCCTATTTCGCCTGCGGAGCAGGTGAAATGAAAACTACGGCACGATCAACGTTGACCTATCCGCTGGGCCTCTAAGTTCGCTCCAGCGAAACGCCGCCGTGATCGCTCTGCCAGTGACTGCGATAGTCTCTAGCCAACTCACGGGCTGACCCGATCGGTGCCAGTAGGCCCCGGCCCGTTCCATCTGATCCACTCACCTGGTCCAGTCACCTGGTCCACTCACCTGGTCCACAGATGGTCCCGATTCGATCCTGCACGGAGGAACACTGATATGACTTCAACACTTGCCACGCGCAAAGACTTCCGAGTCGCCGACTTGTCGATGGCGCCGTTTGGCCGCAAGGAGATGATCCTCGCCGAACACGAGATGCCGGGTTTGATGGCGATCCGCAAGGAGTACGGCCCCTCGAAGCCGCTCGCCGGAGCGCGCATTTCCGGATCACTGCACATGACGATCCAAACTGCCGTGCTGATCGAGACGCTCACCGAACTCGGTGCAGAGGTGCGTTGGGCGAGTTGCAACATCTTCTCGACGCAGGATCATGCTGCTGCGGCCGTTGTGGTTGGCCCGAGTGGCACCGTCGATGACCCGCAGGGCGTTCCATGCTTCGCCTGGAAGGGCGAGACGCTCGAGGAGTACTGGTGGTGCACCGACCAGATGATGACGTGGCCGCCGGGCGCTGACGGCACGATCTACGACGGGCCGAACATGATCCTCGACGATGGTGGCGATGCCACATTGCTCGTCCACAAGGGTGTCGAGTACGAGAAGGCCGGCAAGGTCCCCGACCCGACAGAGGCGCCGAACGCCGAATTGGCGATCATCTTGGGCCTGCTCCAGCGCACACTCAACACCGACCCGCAGAAGTGGACGCGGATGGCGGCCCATATCAGGGGTGTCACCGAGGAGACCACGACCGGTGTCAAGCGTCTCTACAAGATGGCCGAGAAGGCCGAGTTGTTGTTCCCTGCGATCAACGTCAACGATTCGGTGACGAAGTCGAAGTTCGACAACCTGTACGGATGCCGTCATTCCTTGGTCGACGCCCTGTGTCGGGCGACCGACGTGATGCTCGGCGGCAAGACCGCCGTCGTGCTCGGCTACGGCGATGTCGGCAAGGGTTGTGTGCAGTCGCTGCGAGGTCAGGGATGTCGGGTGATCGTTACCGAGATCGACCCGATCAACGCCCTCCAGGCGGCGATGGAAGGTCTCCAAGTGCTCACGATGGATGACGTCGTCGAGACCGCCGACATCTTCGTCACCTCGACAGGGAACACGGGCCTGATCACCGCTGCCGACATGGCGCGCATGAAGCACAACGCGATTGTTTGCAATATCGGCCACTTCGACAACGAGATCGACATGGAAGGGCTCGCCCGTTCTGGCGCCGTCCGTGACGAACTCAAGCCGGGAACCGACGTGTGGCGCTTCCCTGGTGGCAGCCAGATCATCGTGCTGGCCGAAGGTCGGCTCGTCAACCTGGGTTGTGCGACGGGCCATCCGAGCTTCGTGATGAGTTGCTCGTTCTCCAACCAGGTGATCGCGCAACTCGAACTGTTCAACAACACCGAGCAGTATCCGGTTGGTGTGTACGTGCTGCCGAAGCGCCTCGACGAGAAGGTCGCCCGGTTCCATTTGGCTGCGCTCGGCGTCAAGCTGACTGTGCTGACCGACGAGCAAGCCGAGTACCTCGATATGGACCCGTCGGGCCCGTTCAAGCCCGACCACTACCGGTACTGACAACCCTGTAACACCCCTCGCGTATAACTGGGACCATGATGTTTCAGTCTCGTTGTGCTGGGTGTGACCATGTCGGGCCGGTGTTGTGTCGGACCTGCCGATTCGCGTTGGCGGCGCCGTCGGCGATGCCGCAAACTCGTGACGTAATCGCAGCCGTGCCGTTCGCCGGCCGGCCGCGTGACGTGCTGCTCGGGTTCAAATACGGTAACCGTCGTCAGCTCGGGCACCATCTCGCTGGTTTGCTGGTCAACCGAGTGCTCGCAGCGGGGTTCGGTGCCAACGATTTTGATGTCGTCACGTGGGCACCGACGAGTCGCCAGAGGCATCACCGACGAGGCTTCGACCAAGCCGAACTGGTGGCGCGTCGAGTCGCCTTGCAGCTCGGCCTCCCGTGCCGTCGCCTGCTCGAACGAGACGGTGCCAGCGCAGCTCAGACCGGGCTCGACCGCATCGAACGGCTACACGGGCCGGCGTTCCGGGCTCGGCCAACCGTGGCTGGTCAGCGCGTGCTCGTGATCGATGATGTCGTGACAACCGGGTCGACGCTGCGATCAGCCGACGCTGCACTACGCGCTGCCGGCGCGAGGTCCGTGCAACGCGCCGCCGTCGCCACCACACCGGCATTGACGTACGATGCCGCGACGCGACAGCGGCCCACGGTCGCCCGGTTGATCCAGGGTCCGTGGGCCGCCTGATCGGTTCGACCCGCGATGGCGGGAACGGGGTCGAACCGAGATCGTCGGTGTCAGTTTCTGATCTCTTCCCGAATCGCGCCGTCGTTAAACCGAATTTCAATTCGCAATCGGAATCGTCGATTTCGGCCTGAAATCCTGGGGCGGGGCTGACTGCATCGAGCCTCCCTGCCGACACGACCGCCGGTAGGCTCGAACGGGTATGGGTATTCTCGATCGCATTCTCCGCGCGGGGGAAGGTAAAAAACTGAAGGCGCTTGAAGGGATGGTTCCCGACATCAACGCCCACGAAGACGGATTCCGTCGACTTTCTGACGATGAGCTGAGAGCCAAGACCGGCGAGTTCCGTCAGCGGCTCGAAAACGGCGCAACGCTCGACGACATTCTCGTCGAAGCGTTCGCGGTCACCCGCGAAGCCGCCGATCGGGTGATCGGCCAGCGTCATTTCGATGTCCAAATGATGGGTGGCGCGGCGCTCCACTTCGGTTGGGTCGCCGAAATGAAGACCGGCGAAGGCAAGACGTTGGTGTCGACGCTTCCTGCGTACCTCAATGGGCTCGGTGGTCAAGGTATCCACCTGGTCACAGTGAACGACTACCTGGCACGGTTTCATGCCGAGTGGATGGGCCGGATCCACAAATGGATGGGTCTGTCGGTCGGTCTCATCATCCCGGGATTCAAGGACGACCCAGCCGAGAAGCGCCGCAACTACGCCGCCGATATCACCTACGGCACGAACAACGAGTTCGGTTTCGACTATCTGCGCGACAATATGGCGGGCAAGCTCGAAAATAAGGTGCAGCGTGGCCAAAACTTCTGCATCGTCGACGAAGTCGACTCGATCCTGATCGACGAGGCCCGCACTCCGCTGATCATTTCTGGCCGAGTCGGCGACGCTGCCAAGCTCTACTACCGATTTGCCTCGATTGTGCGTTCGCTGCAACGTGATGTTGATTACGAGGTCGAGGAGGACAAGCGGGTTGTCGTGCCGCTCGAAGACGGTATCGACAAGGTCGAAGCAGCGCTCGGCGTCGAGAACCTGTACGACGACGTGTCTGCCAACCTCGTCCACCAGTTCTCCGTGGCGCTGAAGGCCAAGGAGTTGTACAAGCGCGACAAGGACTACATCGTGCAGGGCGGCGAGGTCAAGATCGTCGACGAGTTCACCGGCCGGATCCTGGAGGGGCGGCGTTGGTCGGAGGGAATTCATCAGGCCGTGGAAGCCAAAGAGGGCGTCAAGATCAAAGAGGAAAACCAGACCCTCGCCACGATCACGCTCCAGAACTACTTCCGGATGTACGACAAGCTTGCCGGAATGACCGGGACTGCCGCCACCGAGGCGGCCGAGCTGATGAACACCTATGAGCTCGGCGTCGTACCGATCCCGACCAACAAGTTGGTCGTCCGCAACGATCAGCCCGACTTGATCTTCAAGGGCGAACTTGGCAAGTTCCAAGCCGTCATTGACGACATCGCCGAACGCAACGAGCAGGGCCAGCCCGTGCTGGTCGGCACGATCAGTGTCGAAAAGTCGGAGCTGTTGTCTCGAATGATGAAGCAGCGCGGAGTGCCGCACGAGGTACTCAACGCCAAGCAGCACACCCGCGAGGCCGAGATCGTTGCGCAAGCTGGCCGTCTCGGAGCTGTCACGGTTGCGACCAACATGGCAGGCCGCGGCGTCGACATCATGCTCGGCGGAAACCCTGAACTGATGGCCCGCCAACAGGTATTGAAGGAGGGCTTCGGAGCCGACCTCTTGGTCGACGACTTCACGATGGCTCACCCGCTTTCGGAGATGCCGGAGGAGTATCAGGCCGAGCGCGCCAAGGCGTTCGTTCGTTACGACGAGCTACTCGCCGACTTCAAGGTCAGCTGCCAGGCCGAGGGCGACAAGGTTCGCGACGTCGGTGGTCTGTATGTGGTCGGGTCCGAACGCCACGACTCGCGTCGTATCGACAACCAGTTGCGCGGCCGTTCTGGCCGTCAGGGCGATCCCGGTGCGAGTCGGTTCTACCTCAGCCTCGACGATGAACTGATGCGCCTGTTCGCAACAGGAGCACTCCAATGGGCGATGGGTCGTTTCGACGAGGACGAGGCGATCGAGGCCAAGATGGTCACGAAGGCAATCGAACGTGCCCAGACCACGGTCGAGACCAAGAACGCCGAGATCCGCAAGAACGTGCTCAAGTACGACGAGGTGATGAACGAGCAGCGCAAGGTGATCTACAGGCGCCGCGATCAGATCCTCGGTGGTGAGGATCTCAAGTCTGCCGCCAAGGAATACCTGGCTGAGGCTGTCGATGCGCTGATCGAGTCACATTGTGCCTCGGTCGCGTCTGACGAGTGGGATGTCGACGGTTTGGCGAAGGAATTGGCGTTGTTCTGGCCGACCACGCTCACCGCCGACTCGCTGGTCGAGTCACACTCCACCGATGACCTCTACGACGTCGTGATGACGGAGGCCAACAACCACTACGAACAGCGCGAAGTCGAAATGGGCGAATCGGTGATGCGCGAGGTCGAGCGCCAGGTCATGCTGCGAATCATCGACCAGCGCTGGCGTGAGCATCTGGAGGAGATGGACTACCTCAAGGAGGGGATCAACCTTCGGGCGATGGGCCAGAAGGACCCGCTCGTCGAATGGCAGCGCGAAGGCTACGAAATGTTCGGCGGCATGATGAAGGGGATCGCCCAAGACTTCGTGCGGTATGTCATGCATGTCCAGGTCGTTCAGAAGGAAGAGCAGACGCTCGAACCGAAGGTGATCAACCTCAAGACGTCGTCGAGCGACGACGCCCCCGTGTCGACGGGCTTCGACCGCGCCGCTGCTGCGGCGGTTGCCGAAGGCGACCTGCCACCCCAGGCGGCGGTGCCTCAGCAGGTCGCCAAGTCCGTGCCGGTCGTCAAGGACGCCTTCGACAAAACGCCCCGCAATGCTCCGTGCCCTTGCGGTTCCGGAAAGAAGTTCAAGCTGTGCCACGGCGCCGCCTAACCATACGATGCGCGATTTCTCCGATGACCTGCGCGATCAGCGCCGACGCCTCGACGAGGCTGCCGCGTATCTGAGTATCGCCGACAGTCGTGATCGGTTGGTCGAACTTGAGTCTGAGATGCAGCGCCCTGACCTGTGGGATGACGTCGAGGTCGCCAAGCGGATCAGCACCGAGTACTCGAATGTCAAGGGCGACATCGACACTCATGAGTCGTTGTCGGCGCAACTTGACGACGCCGAGGTGCTGCACGAGTTGGCCCGCGAGGTTGATGACGAGTCGCAGGAGCCAGAAATCGCGGACCTGCTTGCGACGGTCTCGAGCGCGTTGGATCAGCTCGAACTTCGCAGCCTGTTCACCGGCGAGCACGATAATTTGCCGTGCATCGTGCAGATCAACGCCAAGGATGGTGGCGTCGACGCTCAGGACTTTGCCGAGATGCTGTTGCGGATGTACAGCCGCTGGGCCGAGCAGCGAGGTTTCGACCTCGTGGTCAACTACGCCTCGGAAGGTGTCGAGGCGGGTATCAACTCCGCCGAGTTCACGTTGACCGGTCGGTATGCCTACGGCTTGATGACGGGCGAGCGCGGTACCCATCGCCTGGTGCGGATCAGCCCGTTCGACAACCAAGGTCGCCGTCAAACGAGTTTCGCGGCGGTTCAGGTCTGGCCTGAGATGGAGGCACCGGATCTCGAGGTCAACGAGTCGGAGATCCGGATGGAAGTTTTTCGGGCATCCGGCGCCGGCGGTCAACACATCAACAAGACGTCGTCCGCGGTGCGTCTGATTCACGAACCGACCGGCCTCGTCGCCACCTCACAGGAGGAGCGCAGCCAACTTCAAAACCGCGAGCGAGCACTCAATCGATTGAAGGCGATGATCGTGGCCAAGATCGAGGAAGAGCATCAGTCAGAACTCGACGCGATCGCCGGCAAGCAGGCCCAGGTCGGCTGGGGCAGCCAGATCCGTTCGTATGTGATGCAGCCATATCAGATGGTGAAGGACCTGCGCACCGAGGTTGAGTCGGGCAACGTGTCGGCGGTGTTCGACGGTGACCTCGACCAGTTCATGGAGGGATACCTCCGCTGGCGCCGCGCAGCCGCCAACGCCTAAACGTTACCGATGGTGTCGGGCACCAGATGTAACACCGTTCGATTTGGAGGTGGTTGTGAGGGACTTCGACACGCAGGGTCCGGTTTCGAGGGCGATGGTCGATCGAGCTCCGTTTGGGCCGATCGAGCGACTTGACTCGACCCGACTGCGGGAGGTGCAGTTGGGAACACTTGCCTCACCGCGTCGGAAGGCTTCACTGAGCGCCAAGATTCTGTTCCTGATGATGGATCTCGTGTACGGCAAGTCACGGACGTTGGAAAAGTTTCGAGTGCTGGAATTGATCGCCCGGGTTCCGTATCAAGCGTGGGAGAACGTCGCCTACGTCGCCGTGACGCACACCGCCAGCGAACCAGGTTTTGCCAGACGTGTGTTCGATTCCGTGCGAGTGAACCGATGGGAGCAGGACAACGAGCAATGGCATCTGCTGATCCTCGAGGAGCTGACGAGCTCCGACCGTCGGTCGTCGTGGCTGAAGGCGCGAGTCTTCCCACAAGTCATTGCGTTCGGTTACTACCAGCTTTCCTGGTTGCTGTACGCCGTCCGTCCGGCTTGGTCGTATCGACTCAACGCCGACTTCGAGGACCACGCCGAACACGAATACGCGCTACTCGTCGAGGAACACCCCGAGTGGGAGACGACCCCGTTCACGAGCGAGTTCCAGGACGATTTTGGCACATATGACTCACTTGCGGATCTGTTCCGTCAGATCGGATACGACGAGCGCCTCCACAAGGAACAAAGCGAAGCGGCCATTCAGGCCCCCCGATTTCGTTGATCGGCGCTGGGCGTTGGACTTCATCCGATCACGAGTCAAAAGATTTCCCGGGTTTGCACCTATGCAACATATGTATGGTACACTACATCCATGTTCGCTGATGTTGTCTCCGAGGTTGAGGGGCTCGACGATGTCGGGCTGCTGGCTCGGATGCGGACTGTCGAGGGGCGGCGGCGCGAGTTGGAAGCAGAGCAGGCAGTCGTGCTGGCAGAGTTGGATCGTCGACGGTTGTTCCAGG
>JANPLQ010000155.1:0-8617 GCA_031422395.1 Ilumatobacteraceae bacterium
CGAAGCACGCCTGAGCGCCAGCAAGGCCAAGCCAACCAAAACAAAACCCGAAGCAACCGAAGCACCCCCCGCAGACGAAGCCGCCGAGCAAGAGGCCCAGTCGCCCGAACCATATGAGGTCGCACCCGCCGAGGGAAGCGCCAGCGACGAGGCGGACGGAGGGAGCAGCCAAAGCGAAGCGGAGGCCAGTCCCGACCACAAGAAGGGAAGCGCCAGCGACGAGGTGGACGGAGGGAGCGGCCAAAGCGAAGCGGAGGCCAGTCCCGACCACAAGAAGGAAGTAGCCGAGCAAGAGGTCCAGTCGCCCGAACCAGATGCGGCCGCACCCGCCGAGAAAGCCGCCGAGCAAGAGGTCCAGTCGGCCGAACCAGATGCGGTCGCACCCGCCGAGGGAAGCGCCAGCGACGAGGCGGACGGAGGGAGCGGCCAAAGCGAAGCGGAGGCCAGTCCCGACCACAAGAAGGGCCAAAGCGAAGCGGAGGCCAGTCCCGACCACAAGAACGACGAAAGCTGAAGGATCGAATCTCCATGTCATTCACCGCACAAGATGTCAAGGCGCTGCGCGACAGCACCGGCGCCGGCATGATGGATTGCAAGCGGGCACTCGAGGAGACTGCTGGCGACATCGATGCCGCCAAGCAGCTACTTCGTGAGAAGGGCCTGGCGGCAAGCGCCAAGCGTGACGACCGCGACAACAACCAGGGCGTCGTGGCGCTCACGGTTGCCGGCAACGTCGGAGCTGTGTTGCAGCTCAAGAGTGAGACCGACTTCGTGGCCGGCAGCGACCAGTTCAAGTCAGAGGCCGACGCGCTCGTCGCCCTGGTGGCGGCCAAGGGCGTCGATGCCGTTTCCGAACGCAACGATCAGCTCGAGCAGTTGAAGATCACGCTCAAAGAGAAGATCGAGCTCGGCAAAGTTGTTCGGATCGAGGCTGCGGACGGCAATTTGATCGGCCACTACGAGCACATTCAAGGTGGCAGAGGGGTCAATGGTGTGCTCGTCGAGCTCGCCGGCGGGAGTGACGATCTGGCCCACGATGTTGCCGTTCACATCGCCTTCGCCCGCCCGACCTATCTGCGGCGCGATGACGTCCCCGTCGACGTCGTCGACGCCGAGCGTCAGACGCTCGAGACGATCAGCCGCAACGAAGGCAAGCCGGAAGCAGCGCTCCCGAAAATCGTCGAGGGTCGCCTGAACGGCTTCTTCAAGGACGTCTGTCTGTTGGAGCAGCCGTACGCCAAGGACGACAAGATCTCGATCAGTCAGCTGATCGGCAGTGCCGAAATCGTCAGTTTTGCTCAAGTCCTGATCGGCTGACCATGTCCGACTCGATGCAGTCCCAGCCGAAGCCACGCTGGAAGCGCATTGTTTTCAAACCGTCAGGTGAGGCTCTCGCCGGACCATCTGGGCGGGGTCTCGACGGCGCGACGCTTGATCAAACCGCCGTTGAAATCATCGATATCCGTCAGAATCTCGACGTTGACGTCGCTGTTGTGGTTGGCGGAGGCAACTTTTGGCGTGGTCGTACCGGAGCGATGGAGGGTATGGACGCCACGCAAAGCGACCACATTGGCATGCTTGGCACGGTGATGAATGCACTCGCCCTGCAAGACGCGCTGGAACGTCGTGGACAGGCCACCCGCGTGCAGTCTGCGATCGAAATGCCTCGGATCGCCGAGGGGTATATCCGTCGGCGAGCGGTTCGGCACCTCGAAAAGGGTCGCGTCGTGATCTTCGCCGCTGGCACCGGAAACCCTTTCTTTACGACCGACACCGCCGCCGCACTGCGTGCCGCTGAGATCGAAGCCGATGCATTGTTGAAAGGCACGCATTCGGGCGTCGACGGTGTCTACGACTCGGACCCGCGACTCAATCCTGACGCGATCAAGTTCGACGAGATCGGCTACATGGATGTGATGAACAAAGACCTCAAGGTGATGGATGCCACGGCGATCGCCTTCTGTCGCGACAACAAGCTCCCGATCGTCGTGTTCGACATGTCATCGCACGGCGCGCTGCGGTCAATCCTGACCGGCGGCCAAGTCGGCACGATCATCCATTGACCCCTGCTCGTCCACGACAAGGTCTGATTGCAGAGAGGTTTGCGGATAGGTTGGGCTTCGTCACCAAGAAGCTGAGGCGGAGTTCGCGCGGTGAAGCAATCCGATGCGAGGCAGTCCTGCGATCAATGGCAAGGCGTCGCGTGCGTCGTTCGACATTGCAACACGAACTGGTTACTTCGAAGGGGATGTCTGGTTTCCGTCGATGGTGCGACTCGCCGCGATCTACGTACTCGCGTCCTCTGACAGGAATGAACGTCACGACACCAGTTCGGCGTCTCCGACGTGGACCCGCCAGCGCTCGGTGGACCCCGTCGCATCGGGTTACCGGCTGCTAGCCCAGCGCTCACACCTGAACGCAGCCGGACGGGGGTCACCCACCGACCGGCAAGCCGTCGAGCAGATCGCGGGCCCGCTCGGCGTGGACCAGGTCGAACTCGGGGTTCAAGTCCAGTGCCGAGGTCAGCAACGTCAGCGCCTTGCTGTTCTCACCGACGGCGGCGTACACCGAGCCGGCCTGGTACAGCAGCCACGGGTCCTGCGTGCCCAACCGCAGCGCCTCGTCGACGTACGTCGCCGCCTCGTCGGCCTTGCCGTCTTGCAGCAGCGACCACGCCAGCCAGGCGTAGCTCTGCACGTCGGAACGCAGTTCCAGGTCTTCACGGGCAAGTTGCACGGCGAACGCCGGGTCCTCGTCGGACAAGAAGCCGATCAAGTGGCGCCGTTCGGCTGGATACTGGGTGGCGGCGACACGCGCCAGTTCCATACCACGCTCGATCTGCCGCCGAGCGTCATCGGCGCGGCCGGCATGGGCGTACAACTTGGCCAGTTCACCACGCAGGTCAGCGGCGTCAGTACGTTGCAGCAGCTCCTCGTACAGCGTCGTCGCGTCCTCGTACTTGCGTTGGGCGACCAGCACCCTGCCGCGCAGCTCGATCGAACCGATGTGGCGCGGCTCGACCTGCAACGCCGATTCCAGCGACGCCGCAGCGTCGTCGTATCGAGCGTCCTGGTACTGGTAGTTGGCCAGCTGGAACCAGTAGAACGCACCCGTGTAGGTGTCGAGATCGTCCTCACCAGCGCCGATCAGCGCCTGTCGGGCCAGGTCGATCGCTTGGTCCAACCCGCCGGTCAGCGCGGCGATTCGCGCCTGGCGGCTGAGGATCGACGGTGTGCTCGGGAGCTCCGTGGCAAGCTCGGTGTACAACTTGACCGCGGCGTCGTACTCCCCCAGTTCGAGGTGGGAATCACCCGCCGCGATTCGGGCGCCCACAGACTTCGGCGTGCGGGCGAGCACTCCGTCGGCCAGCTGCAGGGCGCCAGCGAAGTCGTGCTGACCCGACAACGCCGATGCCAGCGTGAGGTTCGCCGACTCGTTGGCTGGATCGATCTCCACGGCTGAGCGAGCGATGCCCTCGGCTTTGGCGTACAAGCTGAGATCGCCGGTCTCGCCGGCCAGTGCCAGCGTGCTGTCGGCCAGCCTGGTGCGAAACGTTGCGCTGGCTGGCACGTTGTGCACCCGCTGCTCCCACAACTCGACCACCTTCGGCGTGCCGATCCGGCCCATGCTCAGCAGCGCCATCTGCTTCGGGTCGGGCAACGCCGCCCGGCCGTCGTCTTGACCGCTGCGGGCCACCAGGCCCTGGATCAAGACGGCGACGGCGACAGCGAAGAGCGCGATCGGAAGCTTGCGTGCGAATCTTGAGGTCGCGCTCTTCGTTGCCATGTCTGTAGCTCGGTTCAGTTCGCCGGGGCGAGGTAGGGGAACACGCCGGGGAACGGCGAGTCGTTCGCCACGCCGTCGGTGGTCAGCGCACCTTTGGTCAGGAGGCTCAACTCGGCGTCGATCACGTCGTCGGCCAGCTGGCGTCCGTTGAGGAAGCCAGCAGGGTTGCCGAGCTCGAACGTCAGGACGTCCGGAATCAGCACCGGCGCGATGGCCTCGGCGTAGGCGGCGTCACCGGACAACGCCGTGATTCGTGCGGTGACCTCTGCGCCGAACTCGGCCCATTGCTCCGACGGAGGCGTCTGGTTGAACGCGTCCTTGCGGTCGGCGGCGATGAGCGCGGTGTTGATCGCCGGACGGGCCATCTGGTCGATGACCTGGCCGTTGAGCGATGTGGTTGCCCACACGCCGACACCACCGTCACCCAACAGGTTGCTGGGCACCTCGACGATGATCGCGGTGATGTTCAACCCGGTGAAGAAGTTGACGCCGGTGAACTGGAACCCGTTGCGGAAGCCGTCGAGGTCAAAG
The DNA here is from genome assembly GCA_031422395.1 of Ilumatobacteraceae bacterium. Taxonomy (GTDB): domain Bacteria; phylum Actinomycetota; class Acidimicrobiia; order Acidimicrobiales; family Ilumatobacteraceae; genus Ilumatobacter. The sequence goes on from JANPLQ010000155.1 coordinate 4,318, forward strand.
AAGAACGGATCGTCGAAGGTGCCGGCGATCACTCGACCGGTTTCGGCGAACTCGATCTCCCGACCAACCCTGCCTGCAGCTTCGATCTCGTCGTCGGCCTCGCCCTCGAGCTCGATCTCTAGGTTCTGCCGTCCGTTGGCCTTCAATTTGCCGAACTCGACGTCGATCTTGGTGTCGGGCTTGGCATCGCCGTCGTCGTCGATGTTGAAGCGGTACTTGGCGGACGGGTGGAACGACGTGCCGCTGACCACCCCGGCCACCGGGTTGACGGTCATCACGAGCACCGTGTTGTCGTTGTTCGTTGGTGATTGGAACGCGTAGACGTCGTTGATGTCGGTTCGGCCGTCGGCCCTCACGCCGGGCGCGTCGAGATGGTCGGCGGCACTGGCTACCATCGCGGTAACGGTCGACGCAACAACGATCGATGCTGCTCCCAGCGCGGTCAGCGCCTTGTGTCTGATGCTCATGATTCCTCCTAGGTTTGGGTGATGTTTCCGTTTGGTTGATGTTTCCCAATCACGAGTTCGGAGCCGACGGTCACGCGGATTGCCGAATCGTTTCGTGTCGGTGGTTGGGGTGATGATCATGCGAGTTCTCCGTGCTGCTGGCGCACGATTCCGGTTCAGACGGGGATGCCTTCGACGATGGCGAGCATGCTGTATGTCGGGATCACCCGGTTGACGGTGAAACCGGCAGCGGTGAAGAGTGTCGCGAACTCGTCTTCGCTGCGTTCTCTGCCGGGCAGCACGCCCATCATGACCATGTCGACGATCTTGGCTGGGTGCGGATCGTTGCCCGGCGGGATGACCGCGTCGACCACGAGCAGCCGACCGTCGGCCGGGATGACATCGCGGCAGAGCTGCAGCAGCTTGAGGCAATTGGCGTCGTCCCAGTCGTGCAGCACCCGCTTGAAGGCGTACACGTCGCCGCCGGAGGGCAGCGACTCGAAAAAGTTTCCGCCCCTCAACTCGCAGCGATCGAGCAGCCCTGCGTCGTGCAGCAGGCGAGGCTTTTCCACCACTTCGGGTCCCAATCCACAGAGAACATCAGATCACGACGGCGAGGATATCTCCGTAGTCGAGCCGCTTGGAACGGCGGGTATGGGCGCAGGGATTCAAGATGTCACTGCAACCCCCGACGAGTCGCAGATCGTCGTGCCAGGGGTATCCGATAAGAACGGCGGCTGCGAGATCGTCGGACCGTGCGTAACGCCGGTTCGGTTTATCGCTGGCGCTTCCCTTCTTGTGGTCGGGACTGGCCTCCGCTTCGCTTTGGCCGCTCCCTCCGTCCGGCTCGTCGCTGGCGCTTCCCTCGGCGGGTTGTGGCGGATGTGGCGGATGTGGCGGCGGGTTGGCGTCTGTTGATGTCGGTCGGGACTGGCCTCCGCTTCGCTTTGGCTGCTCCCTCGGTCCGCCTCGTCGCTGGCGCTTCCCTCGGCGGGTTGAGGCGGATGTGGCCGTATGTGCTGACTCGGATATCGGTTGGGGGCAGCGGTCGACAGGTCGATCGCGGCGACTGGTCAGTTGACGATACGTCGGCGAGCGCGCGAGGATTCCTCACCGACTACAGGAGGCGCCATGGCCGACATCATGCAGGGGCGGTGGACCGCTGATATCGAGGGCGACTTCGTCGTGTTCATCATCGGCGCGCGGGTCAATTCGAAGTGGCAAGCGTTCAGGTCATTCGTTGACCTCGGTGGCCGCAGGGGAATGAACCACATGTTGAAGTACCTCACCGAGCACCCCGAGAAGGGCCTGCTCGGGTACGAGACGATGGGGTTCGCGAACGTCCAGTACTGGCGCTCGTTCGAACATCTTGAGGCGTTCGCCAAGAACACGGACGACCCGCACCTCGAGGCCTGGCGCACGTACTGGAAGCGCGTCGGCAAAGACCCGCGTTCGGGAATCTGGCACGAGACCTTCCTCGTGCGCGACGGCGAGTACGAGGCAATCTACGGGAACATGCCGGCCCGTGGGCTCGGCAAGGCCAGCCGCCTCGTGCCGGTTGCCGAATTGGTCGGAGCCCGCCAGCGACTCAAGACCGCGACCAGCGGCTCGTCCTGACACCCGGCCGCGGGAGCTGACACGACCCGCTTCTACAGTGGACGTTGGCCGGGAGAAGGTCCGGCGAACCCGCGGGGTGGCGTGGTGGCTAGACCCAGTCCGTAATCGCTCGACGAACCACAACACGTTGCCGCCCGAACGGCGGCGTCGTTCGACACGGAACGGCGCCTTCCCGTCGTTCCGTGCCGCCCGCGCCGATGACCACTCTGCGGCGAGGCGATGGCGCGACGCGATCGCCTCCGGCGGCTGCTCCGTTCCGTCTGCCAACGGTGGCGTCACACGAGGATCATCGGTGAGCCGGTGTCCGCCGGGCGTAGGGTCCGCCCGGCTGGACGTTCGATCGGGAGGTTCCGCACCGGTTGTCAGGGGGTGAGGGTGATTTCGGGGTCTCCTGAGAAGAGCTCGAGGACGAGCGGCTGGCCGGTTGGGTCCTCGGTGAGATCAAACCCGACCAGTCCGATCGCCCGCTGCCCCGGGTACAGGTTGGGGTTGCCCTCGACGGTGAGGCACTGAGGGATCCCCTGGGACAGGCCGTCGACGAGCAGCGTCTGGAAGAGTTCCTGGTTGTAGTAGGGGACCGCGGTGCTTTTCGGCTCGCTCTCGTTGCGCACCTCGACATGTAAGAAGACACGGTCCTCTTCCGCGTCGACCGCAGCACGGTGGACTGTGAACACGAGCCGGACGTCGGTCTCGACCGTCGCCGTGGCCGAATCGGCGACTTCGATGGTGTTCCACGACTCGTTCGGTTCGGGACATCCCGTGATCTGGCCGGCATCCGTGCTGTCGGTGCCGCCGTCGCCGCCGTCGCCCAGCATCCATAGGGCAGCAACGACGGCGAGGGCGGTGATCGTGGCGCCGGCGACGAGGACCGGCCACCGACGCCGGTGATCAGCAACGTCGTCGCGCCGCAGACGACGGGTAAGTGTGTCGACGTCCTCGTGCCAGAAGCCGTCGCGGATCGTGACGGCTTGACGCAGAGCAAGCGGCCGCAGATCCTCGGGCAACTCGTCGGCTGATGGCATCGACGCGCCCCCAACGAGCACGGGCACGACCGGTACGCCCGACAACAGCGCCGCTACGACCTCGCGGCGTACGTAGTCGTCACCGTCGTCGAGGCGCCGACCGGCAGGCCCTGCGAGCGTCGTCCAGTCGTTTCCGATGATCACCAGGGCGGCGTCGCAGCGATCGATCGCGGCAGTGATCTCACGGTCGAAGTCCGTTCCCGGGGCGATCGCCGTCACGTCCTGGAAGACGTTGCGCGTCCCGAGCCTGCTGACCAGGGTGTCGAACAGTCGTCCGGCACGCCCGGCGGTGTCTTCGCGGCGGTAGCTGATGAATATCTGCACGATGTCCCCTCGACGACATTGTGCCATCACGGCACACGCAGCACGTACGTCTAAGTCGCGAACGACGCGCACCGAACCACGCCAGCCGCTCCGCCCGATACCAGCTCGTCGTTATCCCGGGCCGTCGCGTCCCAGCTCGCCGGGTCTGGCCATGAGCTGGTTGCTCGATATCGGAGTTTGCGGCGGTGGGTCGTGGCGACAGTCATCGACCGGTTGACTACGACGTCACCACGGAATGATCCGGCACACCGGCGAGAGCGTTCGCCACATGCGGTGCATAGACGCTGACCAGGCGGACCACCGCGAGGGTTTGGCGTCGATGTCGCGCATGGTCGTTCTCACGGCTTGTTGGTTGGCGGTTCGGTCTTGCCGTACGTCTTCGGGCCCCTGTTTGCGATGGCTCTGGGTTGTCTTGGATCGCCAACGTCTTGCGCGCATGCCGATCCATTAGAAAACTTGACATATTCCTAACGTACGCATGTTGCGAACTGTTCGAATGTTCGATATGGTTCGGTCCAACGAATCAATCTTGGGGCCCGTAGAAACCACCCGGCACATGGCGGTCGTCGCTATCCCTGACCTCGACCGACCTGCGCACAGACGGATCGGGCATCACGGAATCGTGCAACTTCGAACAGGACGACTCTCTCGATCACTCCCCGGTACGTTGCTTGTGACAGTCAGGACTGGCCATTGCTTCGCTTTGGTGGCTTCCTTGCTCCTTCCGGGAGTGAGTTGTGTATCTCTCACCTTGGGTGAACGTGGGGGGTACGCTGCGCTGGTGACCGACGAAACGTTGCTCGATGCCATCGAGAAGATGGACAAGGCTGTTGAGCACGTTCAGGTGCAGTTCTCCAGCGTCCGCACCGGCCGTGCCTCTCCAGCGTTGGT
>JANPLQ010000156.1:0-33434 GCA_031422395.1 Ilumatobacteraceae bacterium
GCAAGACCCTACGACCCCGCCCTCGGTCGATTCATCAGCGTCGACCCGATCGCGGGCGGGTGTTCGAACGACTACGTGTACGTCAAGGACCCACGAAATGACTTCGATCTTGCCGGAACCGCATGTGGAAGACATAGTACAACTGTTCTTCGTTTCTTTGGATATGGTGACTACTTTCGTGCTCTTAATCTTGCCCGTCAGGGCCGACTACGGCAGGCTGCAGAAATGGCTGGAATCGCCTACGTCGCGGGCTATACCAGAGCCCAAGTCATGCGATTGATCGAAGCCCAAGCTCGAGGGGTGGTCAAAAGGTTCGCAAAGAAATACGTTGAACTGGCCTGGCCAATCGGGATTTTCGCGACGCTTCTTGATGCCCTTTGTCGGCTGATTCCTAGCTCTGGCCCCCGCTCATCCCCGCCCGTCGACCCGCATATGACGGAGAACGGCCCGCAATACGTTTCAAACAATGGCGGAATCTTCTTCTATGATCCTGCGACTCCGGGCGGCCCATGACGTCGCTTCGGAAAGTTTCGAAAGTTGCGCGGGTCCTGGTTCTGATCACGGGATTTTTGGTCGCTTTCAAGTTGAGGGCGGATCAGCAACATGTGAATCCGTGGTGGGTTGGAGCGTTGATCTTATTCGTATATCTCTTCCTCTTTATAATTTTCTGGGCGTTGGAGCGTAAACGGACGTAATGCAACGATATGAGACGCAACACATCGATGCGTCCTACAGAGGCTTCGCCAATCTGAACTTGCATTCGGCCTGTTGAAGTGCGGTGGCGGCGCGTCGGCGCCGTTTGTGACCAAGATCGCGGCTATCACCGAGGTGACTAGCCCGGATCTTTCATAGGGCTGCGTGAGCGGGGGCTGGCCGGTCACCGAGAGTGATGCGAAGGCGGTGCGGACGCGTGTGATGGCGTCGAGGAGGGCGACGGTCCAGGGCCAGTGGCGGTCGAGGCGTAGTCGTCGGCTGGTTGGGGTGATGCGAGCGGCGACGTGGAGGAGCCGGTGGCGGATGGTCTTGGGTGTGGCGCGTCGGAGTTGGCCGGTGCAGCCGATCTGTTGGGACCAGGCGAGTAGGTCGTTGGCGCAGAAGCAGAGCTGCATCCACACGTCGTTGTTGACGATGTCGTCGAACGGCAGGTTCGCGAGCCCGGTCGCTTTGGCGTCGCGGATCACGTTCTCAGCGCGAGCGCGTTGGCGTTGGCGACACTCGAGCGCGGCGATGTTGTAACCGCGAGTGTTGGTGATGAACCGCGGTGTGGCGGAAGCCTTCGATGGTGTCGAACAACGACAACTGGGCACCGGGGTGGGGCCGTTCGCGACGCACGATCAACCGGGTGCCCTCGGGCCAGGCGTCGAGGTTGACGAACTCGGTGAGCTCGACGACTTCGGTGCCGTCACGGCGTGTGCCGTTCGTGTCGATGGCGGGGTGCCAGCATCCGGTCGGCACACAGATGACGCCGTCGCGGACGCGTTCGTCGATCCCATAGCCGAGGCTGAACTCGATGTTGCGATCGACGCACTCTTCGGCGAACCAGTGCGAAGCACCAGCTGAGTCGGCACGAACCAGGATTCGACGCTCAGCGTCGTTGGGGTCGTCACCAACCCGGTGGCCTCGACGCCACACCGGCGGGAGCTGCGCGGGTGCGTCGGCGAGCACCATGACGTGATCGATCGCAGTGTTGGAGCCGGCGTTGCCGGGCCGCAGGATCCCAGCCAGGACCTCGTCGGTCTCGGCGCACATCGCCAACAACGGATGATGACCGTAGGTGCGCTTGTACGTCGGTGCCGCGTCCTGCTTGTCAGCCTTGGTGGTGATGATCGTGGAGTCGACATCGATGATCACCTCCGCCCCGCCAGGACCGGCACCCGCAGCCCACGCCCGTTGACGTGCCGCGGCCCGCGCCGTGGCGATGCCGTGCAGCTCGACCGAGGCGGCCTGGTTGAACGTGCGCCACACCGTCGCTTCCGACGCGACCGGGCCGAACACGCCCGGTTGGGCGCGCAGCGCCGCGAGATCGCTCAGACACGACGCACCGTCAGCGAGCGCCAGCACCATCTGCATGAGCGTGCGCCCGGCGTCGTGGCGACGCTGGGGCACACCCGCCATGGCAGCGCTCAACCCCGCAGTCAGCCCCGACAGATCCGCCGTCTCCGCAAGCCATGCCACCCCAGCATGCGACACCAGCCCGTCACCATCGCCGGTCACCGTGAGCGGTCGAACCAGCCTGCTAACTTGACCCATGGAAACGCCCTCCGAACCTTCGGTTGATCGTGTGTGTGGTAACCACAATCATCCCAGCTCGGAGGGCATTTTCGTGCGACCTTCAGACCCCACTACGAAAGATCCGGGTTAGGGTCTCGGGAATGGACGAGCATCCGCGGCGGCTCTGTGTTATCAGGGCAACATCGGTGGTAGCGAGAACAACACATGGTCCAACTCTGGGGGATTCGTTGATGACCCGGGAGGATAGGTTGTTTTGAATGGCGAACATCCGTAAGGGTAGACTGCTTGCGTGGGTATTGGCAAGTGTCGTTCTTGCAGCCGGTATTTGGTCGTCGAGCGATCGATTTGGAATTAGTCTGGTTGCGAGTGCTGGTATATGGGTTTTATGGCTTGCGCTGCTTTTACTGTTCGTGTTCCGAGAATCTAAACGCGATGAATTGTGATTGACACAAGCTCGGGACTCCACAAATAGATGTGGAACCGGTGATCCGCGGTAGGTGTCAGCGACTCGGTCAGCCCTGGGGTATCACACTCACCCCAAATTCGATCGTCACGCGAAACCTGTTTGGAGCGTGCCTGCTGAGGGCGATCAGATGACCGATCGTGAAAGACTTCGACCCGGCGTTGAGCTTCGGTGAGGCGGTCGCTGCCAGCTACGACGACGACGTTCGTGGTGACGAGGACGACACGGTTGCGTTTTTCGAACGGTTGGCAGGCGGCGGCCGGGTGCTTGAACTGGCGATCGGAACCGGGCGAATCGGCCTGCCACTCTCGGCTCGCGGCGTGCAAGTCGATGGGATCGAACTCTCGCAATCGATGGTTGCGAGGCTCCGAGCCAAGCCAGGCGGCGATCTGATTCCGGTCACGATTGGCGACATGGCCGATGTCGCTGTCACGGGCACCTATCGGTTGATTTACGTCGTCTACAACACGTTCTTCAACCTGTTGACCCAAGACGATCAGGTGCGTTGCTTCGAGAACGTTGCCACCCATCTCGATGACGAGGGCTCGTTCGCCATCGAAGCATTCGTCCCGAGCTACCTCTACCGGTTGCGGAACGACCAGTACGTCGACGCCCAATCGATCGATGTCGGTGAGGTTTGGCTCGACGTGGGACGTCACGACCCAGTCGCTCAAATCCTTGACGAGAGCCACGTTTCTCTGTCGAATGCCGGCGTGCGCGTCCAACCGATCGTAGCCAGGTACGCCTGGCCGAGCGAGCTGGATTTGATGGCCCGCATCGCAGGCCTTCGACTCAAAGCCCGTTGGGGCGGCTGGAACGGCGATCCCTTCACGTCCACAAGCGAACGCCACGTTTCGGTCTACGTCCGCTGAGAGCTGCCGGTCTGGTGTGACACTGGTCTCGTTACGATGGCACCCGTGCCTACGCTCGAGCGGCTTGACGTCCATGCACTGCGGGATGTCATCACGACGTTTCGGAACACGGTTCGTGAGCATGCGGGTGGTCTCAACAAACTCAACGTGTACCCGGTACCGGATGGTGACACCGGCACCAACATGGCCCGCACGCTCGATGCCGTGGTTGCAGCGATGGACGGCGCCTCCGCCGAGGATCTCGCTGCCACGTGCGATGCGATTTCGCACGGCTCACTGATGGGCGCCCGCGGCAACAGCGGGGTGATCCTTTCGCAGATCCTTCGGGGTCTCGCCACCACGATGAAGCAACAGGCTGACGGCACCGGCCACAAGGTTGCCGACGCACTCACTGCCGCCTCGACCGGCGCATACCAGGCCGTCCTCAAGCCGATCGAGGGCACGATTCTGACCGTCGTCCGCGAAAGCGCCGAGGCGGCCAAGGCAGCGTCTGCGGCGGGCGGATCACTCGTCGACGTGCTGCGAGCGGCCCGACTCGCTGGCAAACAAGCGCTCGACAACACACCCGAACTGTTACCTGTACTGAAAGACGCCGGCGTCGTCGATGCCGGTGGTGCCGGCTATCTGTTACTACTCGACTCGGCGCTGTATGTGGTTGACGGCACCCCGCTCCCTGAAGCCGACGACGAAAACGGGTACTGGGACGGCCTGTCGGATGCGCAGTTCGATGCGATCGCACATCGATCTTCCGGCGTCGATGGTCAACTCGATGTGAGCCAGCAACGCTACGAGGTGATGTATTTCCTCGATCTCGATGATCAACAGATCGGTGCCTTCAAGTCGGGCTGGGGCGAAATCGGTGATTCGATCGTCGTGGTCGGTGGCGATGGGCTGTGGAATTGTCATGTCCACACAAACGACATCGGTGCCGCCGTCGAAGTTGCACTCGATCTCGGAGGTCGCCCGAAGCAAATTCGTGTGAGTGATCTGTTCGAGGAGGTCGCCGAGGAGCACTCCCATCGCGAGTCCGCGCTGGCAGGCATCCCGACTGGCATGCCGACTGGCATCCCGACTGGCATCCCCACAAGGGCAGGTGCCGGCCTGCCGGCGGTGACGACTGCTGTTGTTGCGGTGTGCAGTGGCGACGGGCTGGCCGAGTTGTTCTCAGGGCTGCGGGTCCAGGGCATCGTCGCCGGCGGCCAGACCCTCAACCCGTCAACGGCCGAACTGCTCGCAATCGTCGAACTCGTGAATGCAGATCAAGTCGTGATCCTGCCGAACAACAAGAACATCATCCCCGTCGCCGAACAGGTCAATTCGCTGACGTCGAAGCAGGTTGTGGTGGTACCGACGCGAACCATGCCGGAAGCCCTCGCAGCCCTCATCGTGTACGACCCTGAGGCATCCGCCGACGAGAACGCCAGCGAGATGTGCGATGCCGCCGAGTCAGTCGTGACCGGTGAAATCACACAGGCGATACGTGACACCAACAGCGAAGCGGGCCCGATCACGACGGGCGATTGGATAGGGATTGTCAAGGGCGAGGGAATCGCAGCCGTCGCAGGATCGGCTGCCGGCGCGTCAATCCAGTTGCTCGAACGAATCGTCGATGACGAACACGAACTGCTGACGATCATCACCGGTACCGACGCCGACGATGGCACCACGGTGGCAATTCGGGAATGGCTCGCAGCCGACCGAGCCGACGTTCAAGTCGAGGTGCACTACGGCGGGCAGCCGCTGTATCCGTACCTGTTCGGCGTTGAGTGATTACCTCGGTATGAGCGAAGGTCGTCCGCCGATCACGCTGCGCGAGCTGGCAGGCATCGACGTCGGCCAACTCAAGGGAGTCGGCGAGAAGAAGCGGGCGTCACTGGCAGTGTTCGAGATCAACAACGTGCTCGATCTTGTCACCACGTATCCTCGGCGCTGGATCGACCGCACCAACGAGGCCCGGATTGCCGACCTCGTGCCCGGGCAGGAAGCGCTCGTGATCGTGGCGGTGCGAACGGTCACGAAGCGCACCATGCGAAACCGCCGCACGATGGTCAACGTCAACGTGGGCGACGGATCTGGCCGCATGGATCTCGTGTTCTTCAACCAGCCATGGCGCGAGCGTCAGCTCACCGAAGGCCTCCAGATCGCCCTGTACGGCAAGGCCGACACGTATCGTGGCGGTCTCCAAATGACCAACCCGATCGTCGATCTGATCGGCGATCGGACCGGGCGGATCGTGGCGATCTATCCGCAAAGTGAGAAGGCGCAGCTCAACACGTGGGAGCTGGCCGGCTGGGTCGAGGAAGCGCTCCGTCGTTGCTCAGACCGCGGCCTTGCCGACCCCGTGCCAGCCTCGGTGCGGGCTCGACTCGCTCTAATCGGGCGGGCCGAAGCGTTGATGTCGATCCACCTTCCGGACTCGATGCGTGAGAAGGAAGCGGCACGCCGTCGACTCGCATTCGACGAGTTGTTGCGAGTGCAACTCGTGCTCGTCATGCGCAAGCGTGAGCTAGAACGCGCATCCCGTGGGCTGTCGCACAAGGTAGGTGGTGAACTCGTCCGACGCTTTCACGAAGCGTTGCCGTACCCGTTGACCACCGCGCAGTCGAGGGTGATCGCCGAGATCGAAGCCGATCTGGCTGCCCCGAACCCGATGCACCGCCTCCTGCAGGGAGACGTCGGTTCAGGCAAGACCGTGGTTGCCGTGTCGACGTTGCTGGCCGCCGTGCAGGGTGGACATCAGGGAGCCTTGATGGCCCCGACGGAGGTGCTCGCCGAGCAGCACGCCACCGGAGTGAGGGCGTTACTTGGAGACTTGCGAGTGCCGGACCCCGGCAACCTGTTCGGGGACCGACCACTTCGGATCGAGCTGCTCACCAACCGGATCGCCGGTTCTGATCGTCGCGATGTACTTGCCGGCTTGGCGGACGGGACCGTTGATATCGCGATCGGCACACATGCGCTGATCCAGGAGGCGGTGGCCTTCAAGAGTCTTGGCGCTGTGGTGGTCGATGAGCAACATCGGTTCGGTGTCGAGCAGCGGGCAGCGCTGCGCGACAAGTCGTCTGGGGCCGTACCCGACGTGCTCGTGATGACCGCCACGCCTATCCCGAGAACGGCGGCGATGACCGTCTACGGCGACCTCGACGTCAGCGTGCTCGACGAGTTGCCTCCAGGGCGCACGCCGATCACCACGAAGTGGGCCAACGGTCCACTGTTCGAGATCGAAGTCTGGGCTGACGTTCGCCACGAGGTCTCAGAAGGTCGCCAGGCCTACGTCGTCTGTCCGCTGATTGAGGAAAGCGAAAAGCTCGAGGTTGCCTCAGCGGAGGAAACGTTCGAGCGACTGACTCACGGCGAACTGCACGGCCTCCGGCTCGGCGTCCTGCACGGTCGACTCGCTCCGGTCGAGAAACAGGCCACGATGGACCGCTTCCGCACCGGTGCGATCGATGTGCTGGTGGCCACGACCGTGATCGAAGTCGGGGTCGACGTCCCGAATGCAACGATCATGGTGATCCTCGACGCCGACCGCTTCGGGATTGCCCAGCTCCACCAGCTGCGAGGTCGAGTCGGCCGCGGCAAGCACGCCTCGACGTGCTGGCTCGTGACGCAAGAATCCGAAGCAGGCAACCCACGCGTCGAAGCACTGGTCGCCACCACGGATGGGTTCGAACTCGCCGAAGTCGACCTCGATCTGCGTGGTGAAGGCACCCTCATGTCGACAAGTCAGAAGGGTCGCAGCGACTTGAAGTTGGCGTCACTCCGCCGCGACCGTGAACTCGTGCAACTCGCCAGAGACGCCGCTTTCGAGATCGTCGACGCTGATCTCGAGTTAGCGGCAAACCCGGTGCTCAAGGACGAGCTGAGTCTGCTCCTGTCGGCAGCCGACGAGGGCTTTCTCTCGAAGAGTTGAACGATTTTGTCAGCCGAATCGATCTGGGTCGGTTGGAAGCATCACTTAGCGGTCGTCATGGTGGTCAGTCGTCGTAGTCGTCGTCTTCGAGGACGATGTCCCACCGGTCGAGGCAATCTTCGCACCGGTAGGCGACGATGTCGCCTGCGAACCACAGGCCGTCCTCACGGGGCGGGGTCAGCAAGAACGCCCGCGAACCGCAATCGATGCAGGTGATCTGCGGGTACGGCTCCAGCACGCCACCCAGTATGCACCCGTAGCCTTTGACGGCATGCGCGTGGTAGCCGGCGAATTCCGAGGACGACGAATCGAAGCCCCGCCGGGAACCGACACGCGTCCGACGACCGACATGGTGCGCGAGGCCGTCTTCAACGCCCTCGGCAGCCTTGACTTGCTGCGTGACGCGGCCGTTGCCGACCTGTTTGCCGGGACCGGAGCGCTCGGGATCGAAGCGATCTCGCGTGGTGCTGCTCACTGCACCTTCGTTGAACGTGATCGCACAGCCTTACGGGCACTGAAAGCCAACATCGACCATCTCGGGATCGAAGGCCGCGCCCGGGTCATGCCGGGAGACGCGCTCGTGGTCGCCAGAGGACTCAAGGTCGACATCGTGTTGGCCGATCCGCCCTACCAGTTCGATCAGTGGAAGGCGTTGCTCGATGCCGTCAGCGCGCCATATGTCGTGGCCGAATCGGGTCATTCGTTGACGCCGATCGACGGTTGGGAGATCACCCGCTCGAAACGCTACGGGCGATCGTGGGTGACGTTCTTCGACCGGATTGACACTGGTGACGAGCCAACCGAAGTACCGTATCGATAGCCATGACAACGGTGCTGATTCCCGGCAGTTTTGACCCGCTCCACCTGGGGCATATCGACATTGTCGATCAGGCGGTCGAACTGTTCGGTGACGTCGTATTAGGTGTGCTCCACAACCCCGAAAAACCGTCTGGCCTGTTCACCCCGAGTGAGCGTGTCGAACTCGCCCGAGCGAGTCTCGTCGATCAGCCAGGTGTGTCGGTCCGCACGTTCACGGGACTCGCCGTCCAAGCTGCCGCCGAGGTCGACGCCGACTTCATCGTGAAGGGCCTGCGTACACCGGCCGACTTCGATATTGAGCAACAAATGGCGCACAACAACTATTCGGTCACCGGTATCCGAACGGTGTTCGTGCCTTGCCGCCCCGACCTGAGTTACATCTCCAGCAGGTTCGTTCGCGAGATCGCGGCCGGCGGTGGAGCGATCGATCATCTCGTCGCCGCGCCGGTAGCGGTGGCGCTCGCCGGTAGATTCCCTGGCCCACACAGTCAGAAGGTTTTATGAACTACGACGACGAATACGACGAGATCGACGACGACTACCCGAACCCAGCCGATTCGTCGCGTCACGTTGGAGATGCGGAGAGTTTCCTGCGGCGGGCGATCGACATCATCGCCACCGCGCCGACGATGCCGTTGTCATCGTCGCCACGAATCGATCGCGACGAGATCATCGAATTACTCGAGGAGTCGCTGAGCCGACTTCCGGAGGAACTGCGACAGGCGCGCTGGATGTTGAAAGAGCGCCATGAGTTTGTCGCCAAGACCCGGCGCGAAGCGAACGAGATGCTTGAGGCTGCCCGAGTGCAAGCCGAGCGGATGGTGCAGCGGACCGAGGTGGTTCGCGCCGCCGAACAGCGTGCCAGACAGGTTGTCGATACTGCTGACACCGATTCGCGCCGGCTCAAACTGGAGACCGAGGACTTTCTCGACCAGCGCCTTGCCAGTTTCGAGATCCTGCTCGACAAGTTGTCGAAGACCGTCGCAGCCGGTCGTCACAAGTTGTCGATCGGGAATGCCGATGGGTCGCTTCAAGTGATCGACGACGCAGAAGACGACCCCACCAAGGGGTTCTTCGACCAGGATCGCTGACGATGGCAACCCATCCGGCCCATGTGCTCCGGGTCAATGCCCTGGAACTCCTCAGAACGCCCGGCACTCAACGTGTTGTCAATGTCGAGTTGGAGGCCGGCGATCTTGGCATCGAAGACAGCCGGATCACCGGCCCGACCCGAGTGCACGTGATCGCCACGTCGAGTATCGACGGAATTGTCGTCCAGGGTCTGATCGAGGCGCCGTGGCAGACGCCGTGTCGTCGTTGTCTCACTGAGGCAAGCGGTGTGATTTCCGTCGATGTCGACGAGATGTACCAGCGAGATGTCACCGACGACCAGGCGTTCGAGTTCGAAGGCGATCAGATCGATCTTGCTCCGGCCGTCCGTGAGTACGTGATGATCGAACTTCCGATTGGTCCGCTGTGTCGACCGGACTGCGCAGGGATCTGCCCCACATGCGGCAATGACCGCAACCTCGAACCATGCGCGTGCGACAACACAGTTGCTGACCACCGCTGGGCGGCGCTCGACGAACTCCGACTCGATGGCGGGACCGACGAGTAGGGCGAGTAATTCTCCGGAACTGGCCCGATAACCTGTTCCAGCCTCTCCGTGGTCACACGGAGCCGAAAACCTGATCGTAGATCCTGATCGCTGGAGACCCATCGTGGCCGTTCCGAAGAAGAAAAAGTCCAAGTCGAAAACCCGCAGCCACCGCGCCAGCGCGTGGAAGCTGGGTGCTCCGCCCCGCAGCACCTGCCCGCGCTGCGGCAATGCGAAAACCCCGCACACGGTTTGCCCGTCCTGCGGCTGGTACAAAAACCGCGTCGCCATCGAAGTTCGCTGAGGCACTGACAACCATGTTGCCCATTGCGGTCGACGCAATGGGCGGCGATCACGCTCCAGGTGCGATTGTCGCCGGAGCGAGGGCCGCCGCTGCTGATGGGATCCCTGTTGTTCTCGTCGGCCCTGCCGACCTGGGAACACGCGTCGACATCGGTGACCTACCGCTGATCGTGGCGAGCGAGGTCATCGAAATGGGTGACGACCCGGCCCACGGTGTTCGTCGAAAGAAGGACTCGACCTTGGTTAGGGCCGCTGAGGCCGTCCGCGACGGGCACGCGTCGGCGATGGTTTCTGCAGGCAACACGGGTGCCACGATGGCATCGGCGTTGCTCCGAATGGGGCGTATCAAGGGTGTCAGCCGACCTGCGATCGCCGCCGTCATCCCCGTCCCCGGTGGTACTCCGACGGTGCTGGTCGATGCCGGCGCGAACGCTGAAGTTCAGGCTGAATGGCTGACCCAGTTCGCCCAGATGGGTTCGATTCTGTCTCGCCACCGATTCGGTATCGAATCACCAAAGGTCGGTCTCCTGTCGATCGGCGAGGAACCTGGTAAGGGCGATTCGCTCCGTAAGGAAGCTTTCCCACTGCTCGAACGGACGCCTGGGATCAACTTCATCGGCAACGTCGAGGGCCGCGATGTGATGACTGATGTCGTCGACGTGGTCGTCAGCGACGGGTTCACGGGCAACGTCACGCTGAAAACGCTTGAAGGCGGCCTGAAGGTGATCGTCAAGGCATTACTCGACGCGTTCAATTCCGCTGAGCATTACAAACCCCACGCCGACGCTCTGATGCCTGCCTTGATCCCGTTGTACGAGCATCTCGATCCGGAGACCTATGGCGGTGCGGTCCTGGTCGGGGTCGGTGGGGTCTGCATCATTTCGCACGGCTCATCGAGCCAGCGTGCGATCGTGAATGCGATCACGGTGGCGAAGGAGATGGTCGAGGCCGACATCGTCGGTCAAATCGCGGCCGTAATCCGTCCGCCCTGACTCCACCTGACCCCACCCGCCCGACCCGCCGACAAGATCCTGAGAGCGCAATAGCCGGGTAGCATCGCGGGCGTGCCTGCTGAGACTCCTGTCAACCATGCTCCGATTCAGCGCGACGAGATCCTGCAGATCGTCCGTGACCGTCTCGCCGACATTTTGGAGATCGATCCATCGACGATCACCGAGGGTCAGTCGTTCGTTGACGACCTCGACGCAGACTCGTTGGCGTTGATCGAACTCGTCGAGTCGATCGAGGAGGAACTCTCTGATCGCACCGATGGTTTCCGAATCGAAGACGAAGACCTCGAAGATCTCAAGACGGTGCGCGATGCCGTCGACTACGTCCACGAACGCACAGGCAGTTGATTCTTGGCCCTCGAGGCTCTTGAGCGGCGCCTTGGTCACACGTTTGGTGACTCGCAACTGCTTCGACGCGCGATGTGTCACCGGTCGTGGGTTGCCGAGTCCGACGATCAGCACAGCAACGAGCGGCTCGAGTTCCTCGGCGATGCAATCCTCGGCTGGGTGATTGCCGACCTGGTATTCGACCGTTTTGGTGATTTGGCAGAGGGTGCACTGACCGACCTTCGCAAGAGTGTTGTCAACGCCAACGCGCTTGCCGAGGTGGCTGTCGAACTGGGGATCGGAGACCACCTGCTACTCGGCCGCGGCGAGGACTCAGCCGGTGGCCGAATGAAGGTCTCGATTCTCTCGGACGCAATGGAGGCGGTTCTCGGCGCGGTGTATCTCGATGGTGGTCGCGACGCCGCTTTTGCTCTGATCGAGCGGCTCTTCATCGATCGTCTCGAACGCGCCGTTGGCACACTCGATCGTCTCGACTACAAGTCAGCACTCCAGGAACTGCTTGCACACCGTGGCTTTCCGTCGCCCGACTACAAAATTCGGGCGACTGGGCCTGATCACAACAAGACGTTCTTCGCCTCGATCAAAGTTGCCAAGCAAGTCGTCGGCGAGGGTGAAGGGCGATCCAAGAAGACAGCGGAACAGGCCGCTGCTGGGGCCGCATTCGCCATGTTGACGGCTGAGTAGCGGTGCCCGAGTTACCGGAGGTTGAGACGGTTCGCCGCGGTCTTGAGCGGTTTGTAGTTGGCCGCCGCGTCAATCGTGTCGAAGTCGGACGCGAACGGTCGGTTCGGCGCACGTCGCGTGAGGCCGTGATTCACGGTTTGACCGGCACCACGATCGTCGCCGCCAACCGCCGCGGGAAGTACTTGCTGTTGCCACTCGATTCCGGCGACGAGGTGATGATTCATCTCCGGATGAGTGGACAGGTGCTGGTCGCCGAATCAGGTGCTGATCGGCCCAAACACACCCACGTCGTGATGCATCTCGATCCTGAAGGAAATCGAACTCGACAGGAGTTGTGGTTCGTCGACCCGCGCACGTTCGGCGAAGTCGTCGTGTTCAACCCAGAGAACGTCGCCGAGGAAATTCCTGATCTCGCCAAACTGGGCGTCGATCCGATCGCTGATGGGCTCGAACTGACTCATCTTCGGACGTTGCTACGCGCCAGCCATCGCCAGATCAAACCGATGCTGCTTGACCAGCATGTGATTGCGGGGATCGGCAACATCTACGCCGATGAGATCCTGCACGAGGCCCGAATCAGGCCGGATCGGGCCACGAACTCCCTCACCACGAGGTCTGAAGCGATGCTGCACGCCGCCATCCATCGGATTCTGAACGCTTCAATCGCGGCAGGTGGATCGACCCTGTCTGACGCCCAATACGTTGATCTGTATGGGGACTGGGGAACCTACCAGGAGGACCATAGGGTGTATGGCCGCACCGGCCAACGTTGCCTGACCTGCGGTGTGGGCTGGATCAAACGGACCGTGACCGCCCAACGATCGACCCACTTCTGCCCGCGCTGTCAGAGATAGATTCGATATCGCCGTGTTCCTCAAGAGCCTCACCCTCAAGGGCTTCAAGTCCTTCGCTGATTCAACCGTCATGACCCTCGAACCGGGGGTCACCGTTGTCGTCGGTCCCAACGGGTCGGGCAAGTCGAACGTCGTCGACGCGATTGCGTGGGTGCTGGGTGCGCAAGCCCCTCGATCGGTGCGTTCGCAGAAGATGGACGACGTGATTTTTGCCGGTACCGAGAAGCGCCCTGCGCTCGGTCGAGCTGAAGTCAGCCTCACGATCGACAACTCGGCGGGTCTGCTTCCCGTCGAGTTCAACGAGGTGACAATTACCCGAATTCTGTTCCGCACCGGCGACAGTGAGTACGCCATCAACGGTGTCCCATGTCGATTGCTCGACGTGCAGGAGATGCTGTCCGACGCCGGAGTCGGTCGTCAACAGCACGTGATCGTGAGCCAGGGTCAGATCGACGCCGTCTTGAATGCCCGCCCGGAGGATCGTCGCGGCATCATCGAAGAGGCGGCTGGGGTCCTCAAGTATCGCAAGCGCAAGGAGAAGGCCGAACGCCGCCTCGACGCCACCGAAGCCAACCTGCTTCGACTCCAGGACCTGTTGCGTGAGGTGCGTCGACAGCTGCGCCCACTGGAACGCCAGGCCGTGGCTGCCCGACGACACGGTGAACTGATTGGTGAACTCAGCTTGTTGCGGGTGTTCGTGGCCGGCCGCGAGATCAATGCCCTGCGACGCAAACTTGAATCAATCGCGGTCGATCGCGTCGAAGCGGTCACGATCGAGGCCGAACTGAAATCGGCGCTCGCCAAGCTCGACACCGAAGTCATGTCCTACGAAGCGCAACTGTCGGCTCGCGGTGCAAGCGACGTCAGTGACCGCCTGGTCCACGTCGAGCAACTGCGTGAGCGGGCACGCGGTCTGGCAGGGATCCTGGCCGAACGCAAACGATCGCTGCAGCGAGACCACGGTCAGTTACTCGGTGCGGGGGTCGTCGCCAATCTCGAGGCTGACGGCGCTCGATTCCGAACCGAACTCGATGAAGTCATCGTCGCGCTCGGCCGTGTTGCGCCTGAAGCGGATTTGTTAGGGGCCGACGAGGTCTCGTTCCGTGAGGAGCGGTCGCGAGTCACCGAGGCGCTCACGGTCGATGACGGGGGAGCGAAGGCTGCGAGTGCAGCAGCGGAGGTTCGCGGTGAGTTGCGGTCGATCCGCGGTGCGGTCGAACGGACTGAAAGCGAGTTACGCCGGGCAACTGCTCGCAGCGACGCACTCCGGATCAAGCTCGAACAGTTGAGTGAGGAAACCGACCGACTTCGCGGGGACTGCAGCCAGGCAGAGTCGGTCGAATCTCCGCTCGTCGCCGAGGTCGAACAGGCCGAACAGCAACGGATGGCAGCCGAGGCCGCCTTCGAACGCGTGACGGCCGAGCGCCACGACGCCTCGGAGTCTGATTCGCGTTGGCACGCCCGAGTCGAAGCGCTGCAGTTGGCACTCGACGCGGCGCACGCCCGGGCAGGCGCCGAACGGCTTGCAGGCATCGACGGTGTGCTCGGCACGTTGCTCGACCTCGTTGAAATCGATCCTGGTTGGCAGGCAGCCGTCGAAGCCGCACTGGGTGAGGCCTTGACGGCGGTGATTGTCGACAGCCCTGCTTCGGCCCAACGGGCATTGGCGGCGCTGCGCGAGTCGAGCACCAGCGGTGCCGTATTGGCGGCTGGGATTCGAGCCCACCGTGCACCGGTCCCCGGTGTCGGAGAATCGGTGCTCCCACACGTTCGATCAGGTCGGGCGGGCATGACCGGGTTGCTCGACGCTCTCGTAGGGACTGCGGTACGCGTCGACTCGCTCGATCATGCGATCGAAGCCGCGCTGGCACACCCCGAGGCTGTGATCGTGACCGAAGCCGGTGATCGATTTGGCCCGACCGGCTGGCGGATCGGGGCCGCTGCAGGTGGCGCAACCGCGGCCGCCTTACACGATGCCAAGCGGCAGGCCGAGCGATCGGCGTCGGCCTTGACTGTCGCACAACAGGCCCTGTCGACGGCGAAATCGTCGCTCGAATCGCGCCGCAAGACCGAAGCCGAACTCAATCGCAAGCTCGACCAGAACGACGCTCGGTTCACGGCCGCCTCTGAAGGCTTGTCGCGTGCCCTCGGCCAACGTCGCCAGTCGCAAGCTGAACTGGACGGGCTCGATCGCACGGTGGATGAACTGTCGACCCATATCGACCGCGATCGTGCCCGGATTTCGGATCTCGAAGTGCTGCTGCCGGCTCTCGACGCCGATGAGCAGGCCGAGGCCGACTCGGCGCGGGCACGTGGGGAGTTGAGGGCCGACATGGAGGCCCGCGCCGCGGCGCTCTCGTCGCGGCGCCGCGATCTCGAAGTTCGGAACGCCGGCCTACACGACCGCCAACAGTTTCTCGAAGGTCGGATAGCCGAGAACGAACGGCGACTCGAGGCCGACAAGGAAGCTCGGCTGGTCGCTGCTGAACGGCGTGTTCAGATCGAACGGTCTGTGGTCGCCATCGACCGGTTGGCGGGTCTCGTCGAAGGCCACCGTGCTGTCATCGAGGTCGAGCACGATCAACTCACGGAACTGCGCCGACGCCAAAGCGACGAAGTTCGAGCCCTGACCACCGGGCTCGACGTTGCTCGCAAGCAGCGCGCCGAATCTGAGCGTCAACTCGACGAGACACGCCAGCGTTCGCATCGTTCGGAGATCGAGCAGGCCGAGGCAAAACTGCGGTTGGAGAATGCGGTCGAAACCTTACGCCGGGAACTCGACATCGAACCCGAAGTCGCCGAAGCGGCCGAGCAACCTGAACTGCCTGAGGGGGCGACTGCCGCCGGGCGTGCCCGCGAACTCGATCGCGAACTGCGTCTGCTCGGCCCGATCAACCCGCTGGCACTCGAGGAGTTCAATGAACTTCACCAACGCAGCCAGTTCCTCGAAGCACAGCTCGAGGATGTGCGGTCGACGCGACGTGATTTGGCAAGGGTGATCAAGGCTGTCGATCAGGAAATCCAGAACGTATTCGCCGGCGCCTTCGCTGACGTCAGTACCAACTTCACCGAGTTGTTCGCCACGCTGTTCCCCGGTGGCGTCGGCAAACTGCTGCTCACGGAACCCGACGACCTGCTGAACACCGGTATCGAGGTCGAGGCAAAACCGAGCGGCAAGAACATCAAGAAGCTGTCGTTGTTGTCAGGTGGCGAGCGCAGCCTGACGGCGTTGGCGTTCCTGTTTGCCGTGTTCCGCAGCCGGCCGTCGCCGTTCTATGTGATGGACGAAGTCGAAGCGGCGCTCGACGACGTCAACCTGCACCGCTTCCTTGGTTTGATCCAAGAGTTCCGCAAGGACGCTCAGCTCTTGATCGTGTCGCACCAGAAGCGCACGATGGAGGCGGGCGACTCCCTGCTCGGCGTGTCGATGCAGCCGGGCGGCTCGTCGAAGGTTGTCACGGAGCGCGCCAGTAGCGCGTCGGCGGTCTGAGGCGAGCTACTGTTTGGTCAGTCAGGGTGCCATCGGCGCCAGGGGAGACCGATAGTCGTGCCAACCGAGGTTCGTGACGCGGTGTCAAGTGACATTGCTGTTGAACTGGTGCGTGTCAGTAAGTCGTTCGGTGACGTCGTGGCCGTCGACGGAGTCACGCTGACGATCGCCAACGGAGAGTTCTTCTCCCTGCTCGGCCCGTCGGGCTCCGGCAAGACGACCGTGTTGCGGATGATTGCCGGATTCGAACTCCCCACCGCTGGGGCGCTGCTGCTGCACGGCCAGGACGTCACCACACGAGCGCCATACGACAGAGATGTCAACACGGTGTTCCAGGACTACGCGCTGTTTCCGCATATGACGGTGCAGGCCAACGTCGAATACGGGCTCAAAGTCAAAGGTGTCGTTAAGCAGGAACGTCGGACCCGAGCGGCAGAAATGCTCGAATCGGTTCGGCTCGGTGGGTATGGCCACCGCAAACCCAACCAGTTGTCGGGGGGCCAACGTCAACGCGTTGCGCTCGCCCGAGCGCTCGTCAATCGACCGAAGGTGCTGCTGCTCGACGAACCGCTCGGTGCCCTCGATCTCAAACTTCGCGAGGAGATGCAGGTCGAGTTGAAGGCGATTCAACGTGACGTCGGAATCACGTTCGTGTTCGTCACCCACGACCAGGGCGAGGCGCTCAGCATGAGCAATCGGATCGCCGTATTCAACGGAGGTCGGATCGAACAGGTGGGGACGCCACGGGAGATTTACGAACAACCGGCGACGGCATTCGTCGCCGGATTCGTCGGCACATCCAACCTGATCAACGCTGAATTGTCAGAGCAGTTGTTCGGCGTTGCCAAACCGCACTCGATCCGGCCGGAACGAGTTCGTCTCGTGCTCGGCGACGGTGTGAGTGCAGCTGACGCCTGCGTTGAGGGCATCGTCACTGATATTCAGTATCTCGGCTCCGACTGCAGGGTTCGCGTCGAACTCGCAGATGGCAGCCATATTCTCGCCAGCGTGCCGAGCGACGGTCTCGCTGGCGTTGACATGGGCGGCAACGTCCGTGTGGCATGGCCGCGTTCAGCGGCACTCACCGTCGCAGTAACTACTACGCCGTAAGACAACTCCGAAGGGGGAGAGAATGAAACGATCACGAGCTACCACCGCACTAATGGTGTCATTGGCGCTCGTCGCCGCAAGTTGCGGGGATGACGAGCAAGCAGCCGACGAACCAGCGGCCGAAGAGAACACCACAGCGACCGCAGCGGCCGAGGAGCCGACTGCGGAAGAATCCGAAACCGCCGAAGTCCTGACCACTGAGCCGACGGCACCGGCAACCGAGTCGGCCACCGAGCCCGAGTCGGCCACCGCGGCGTCCGAGTCGCCCTCAGATGTCGACTACATGTGGACGCCGAACCCCGACGTGCTGGCAGGGGCCGAGGGACAGGTCAACATCGTTGCCTGGGCCGGCTACATCGAGAACGGATCGACCGCTCCGGAATACGACTGGGTGACGCCGTTCACCGAGTTGACCGAGTGCGCCGTGAACGTCAAGATCGGTGCCACCAGCGATGAGATGGTGCAGTTGATGCAAAGCGGTGAGTACGACGGCGTGTCAGCGTCCGGTGATGCCACCAATCGCTTGATGGCGGGTGGTGAGGTCGTTGCACTCGACCTGGCCGAGTACACCAGCTATGCAGATATCTTCGACGGCCTCAAGGACAAGCCGTGGAACTCGCTCGACGGGGCGGCGATGGGCATCCCGCACGGTCGCGGTGCCAACTTGTTGGTGTACAACACGGAAGCCTTCCCGACCGCTCCTGATTCGTGGGGTGTGATGTGGGAACCGGGTTCGCCGGCGGAAGGAACGGTGTCGGTCTACGACAGCGCGATCTACATCGCCGATGCGGCGGTGTGGTTGATGGCGACCCAGCCAGACCTCGGGATCACGAACCCGTATGCCCTCGATCAGACACAGTTCGATGCGGCGCTTGCCCTGCTCGAGTCGCAGAAGGCTGTTGCTGGTCAGTACTGGTCCGACTATCTCGTCCAGGCCGATTCGCTGGCCGCCGGCGAAGTGTTGGCAGGGACCACTTGGCAAGTTGTCGCCAACTACGCCGTGTCGCTCGGTGCCAAAATTGATGCGGTGAAGCCTCAGGAAGGTGCCACCGGGTGGTCTGATACCTGGATGCTGTCGTCGAAAGCTGCCAATCCGAACTGCATGAAGTTGTGGATGGACTGGATCTCGTCACCATGGGGGAACGCTCAAGCCACCGGGTACTACGGAGAGGCTCCGAGTAACGCAAAGAGTTGCGGCCTGATCGCCGATCCAGATCACTGCACCACCTATCACGCCGACGACGAGGCGTACTGGACGGACGTCTGGTACTGGACCACGGCGACTGAGGAGTGCCTTGACGGGCGCACCGATGTGACGTGCGTGCCGTACACCGAATGGGTTGCGGCGTGGAGCGAACTGCGGGCCTAGACCCATCGTCGAATCAACTAGGGAGGGTCGCTCCGCGACCCTCCCTTGGTCGCGCACTGAGCCGTCGATTCCGTTCGAATCGACGGCTCAGTGTGTTGAGCACACTCAGCCCACCGGTGCTGTGGATGCTCGTGATCTACATCGCATCGCTCGTGTTGCTCGTTCTTGCGGCGATGTTCAAGCTCGATCCGAACTCGCAGAAACCGACGACCGACTTCACGCTCGACAACATTCAGGACGCGTTGACGAATGGGACCGTGCTGACGGTCGTCGCCCGAACGGTGGCGATCGCCGCCGGGGTCACGGTGCTGTGTTTCTTGATTGCGCTGCCGACGGCGTACTTCATCGCCAAGGTCGCGCCTGCGTGGATCCGTCGCGGCCTGATCGTCTCCATGCTGCTGCCACTCTGGGCTGGTTATCTGGTCAAGGGCTACGCGTGGCGGGCGATGCTGTCGCCAGGCAGCGATAACCAATTCGCCGCCGCCGGACGCGGCGGGGGAGGATTTCTCAAGTCGGTGCTGGGTTGGACTCCTGGCTTCGGCACCACCGGAGTGGTGATCGCCCTCGCCTATCTGTGGGTTCCGTACATGGTGCTACCGATCTATGCCGGTCTTGAGCGTTTGCCAGCGTCCCTGCTCGACGCCTCCGGCGACCTCGGTGCTCGGCCGCTTCGCACGTTCCGGTCGGTGATCATGCCGTTGATGCTTCCTTCGATCGCCGCCGGGTCGATCTTTACATTCTCGCTGTCGCTCGGCGACTACATCGTTCCGCAACTCGTCACCGACGGCAAGAAGCGAGTGATGTTCGGAACGTTCATCAACTCCACATTGGGTGCGCCGAACCAGCCGCTGGCGGCGGCCTACACGCTGTGGCCGCTGGCGATCATCATCGTCTACCTGTTCGTCATGAAGCGGGCAGGAGCATTCGAGAACCTGTAGCACGATGCGCACTCCACTCGTCACCAAACTTGTACTCGGCGCATGGACACTGGTCACGTTGGCATTCCTCTACGTGCCATTGCTCGTGGTGGCTCGGCTCTCGCTCAACGAAGCAAATTCTGTCGCCTGGCCGCCGACCGGCTGGACAACTCATTGGTGGTCGGAAGCGTGGCAGACCGATGCCCCAAGGGAAGCATTGGTGCGCTCGGTATGGGTGGCGCTGGTTGCCACCCTGATCGCCCTCGTGCTTGGAACACTGGCGGCGTTCGCGATCCAGCGATACCAGTTCTTCGGGCGTAACACCGTTTCATTTCTGATGGTGCTGCCGATCGCGCTGCCAGGCATCGTCACCGGTATTGCGCTCCAGAACACGTTCAGCAGAAGGATCAATCTCGGCCTGTTCGATTTCTCGGTCGGGCTCGGATTCCATTCGCTGGTGATTGCCCACGCCACGTTCTGTGTGGTGATCGCCTACAACAATGTCATCGCCCGGTTGCGACGGTCGTCGCCGAATCTGCTCGAAGCGTCGGCCGATTTGGGTGCTCACGGTATTCAGACGTTTCGCTTCGTGACGTTCCCGCTCGTGCGGTCGGCGCTACTGGCCGGTGGGATTCTGGCGTTTGCTCTGAGCTTCGACGAGATCGTGGTGACGACGTTCACCTCCGGTTCGGGATACCAGACCCTGCCACAATGGATCCTGGCGAACTTCAGCCGACCACAGCTGGTTCCCATCATCAACGTCGTGGCGACGTTCGTGATGATTCTGTCGATCCCACTCGCCTGGCTGGCGCAGCGGCTCGGAGATACCAACGGCTGACAACGTTCCCGGTAGCGCCGATTCTGGCCGATAGCGTCGATTTTGATGGAGTGGATCTTTCTTTTTCTGGCGGTCGCCGTTCTGGTATTTGGCCTCGGGGTCGTCGTTCTCAATCGCAAGCGAACAGCGGGTTCGCTCCCGCCTGGTCGCCCGGCACCGCGGCCAGTTGCTCCGCCACCCGCCCCGGCTGATGAGATCGATCGAGCTGCCCGAGCTCGAGTGGAACCGGTCGCGGTCAAGCCTGTGTCGCTGCGGGATCGGATGGCGAAGGCTCGTTCGACGTTTGCGGGCGCCTTCTCAGGCGTGCTCGGACGCACTGCGATCACTGATGAGACATGGGACGAACTCGAAGAAGCGCTATTGCGGGCCGACGTTGGGGTCGGCGTGACCGAGTCGTTGCTGGGTGAGCTCAAGTCTCGGGTCAAGTCGAAGGAGATCACCGAACCATCGCAACTGCTCGACGAGTTACAGGCCAACATGATCGCCAAGCTCGGTGTCTCCGATCGCACGCTCCGCTTCGACGACTCGTTCGAACCCGGTCATCCCAACGTGTGGATGTTCGTCGGCGTGAACGGTGTCGGCAAGACCACGACGATCGGCAAGCTCGCCAACCAACAGGCTGCGGATGGACGTTCGATTCTGCTCGCTGCAGGTGACACGTTCCGTGCTGCTGCGGCTGAACAACTCGCCACGTGGGCCGAACGATCCGGAGCCGAGTTCGTCCGCGGTGCCGAAGGTGGTGACCCGTCATCCGTGATTTTCGACGGCGTCGAACGCGCCGCAGCTCGCAAACTCGACCTGGTCCTCGCCGACACCGCCGGCCGATTGCACACCAAGACGAATCTGATGGAAGAACTGAAGAAGGTTCGCCGAGTCGCCGAAAAGGGTGCCGGAACAGTGACGGAAACGCTGCTCGTGATTGATGCGACCACCGGCCAGAACGGGCTCACCCAAGCCCGCGAGTTCCGCGAGGCCACCGACGTGACGGGGGTCGTCCTGACCAAGCTCGACGGTTCCGCCAAAGGTGGAATCGTGTTTGCAATCGAGACCGAGCTGGGTATACCGGTAAAACTGGTCGGCATCGGTGAGTCGATTGGCGACTTGATCCCGTTCGACCCCAACGAGTTCGTGTCGGCATTGTTCGAACCGTCCTGAAATTGTGGGAACCAACCCGTCACGAGGAGCGTCCGACTGACATGAAACGTGAACATTCTCCAATGATTCCAGCGGCCTTCGCCGCCATCCTCTTGCTCGGGGCCTGCGGCTCCGATCAATCCGCCACCGGTGACACGGTGTCCTCGGCGAGTTCTGACGATGACTCGACCGGTACAGGAATGCTGGCCCCGCGTCCAATCGAAATCACCTCCGGAAGCGGTGCGTCAACGAACGCGACCGCAGAAGCGGCCGATTCGAGAGCGGTCAGCACCGACATGTACATGCCGACCTTTATCGCCGACTACATCATCGGTGAAGGGATGCCTGCACTACCGACGAACGATGTCGGATACTGGTTCGAGTCCGGCATTCCGGTCAGCGCCGACGAGGTCGCAGCACTCGCCGCCGTGTTCGGCGTGACGGGTGAGCCGGAACGAATCGACGAGGGTTTTGGAGTCCGCTGGCAGGTCGGCCCGGCGGACGGCACGGCCCCAGCCTTCACGATCTACGAGGACGCCCAACACTCGTGGAACTACAGCATCGATTGGGCCCGCCAATCGGTGGCCGTCGGTGCTTCGTGTGGTGTGGCCACGGTCGAGGGCGGCTCGGTTGAGGGTGGCTCGGTTGGGGCTGGCACGGTTGAGCCCGGCGGAGCCGTGACCACTGAAGCAGTGCCTCCCGAGTTTTCCGCTCCCGACTGCTCAGTGCCCGAGCCGCCGACCGGCATTCTGACGAAAGACCAGGTCGAGGCGAGGGTGACAGAGTTGCTCGTTGCGGCGGGCGAGGACCCTGCTTTGTATACCTTCGAGACATACGCTGACGAATGGTTCGCCAGCACCAGTGCGGCGCAGCAGATCAATGGGACTGCTGCCGGCAAGCGTTGGGATGTCGGGTTCGGTGCTGAAGGTGTCATGCAGTACGCCAGCGGCACACTTGCGGCACCGGTCGAAGTCGGCCCGTATCCCCTAATCGACATCGACACGGCGATCGCCCGCCTCAAGGATCAGAATTGGTTCTACGGTGGCGGCGGGGGTGTGATGCGAGATGGGGGGATCTCCAGTCCGGCGATCGCCGATGCCCCGGTTTCGGTCGACATGGTCGAGGCCGACCCAGCGATTGGAGCGATGCCGATCGACGGCACCGTCCCAGAACCTCAGCCGATAGTCGTCACGCTTGTTGACGTCCAAGCCGACGTGTGGTGGGTGTGGGATATCGACGGTTCCATGTGGTTGCTGCCGGCATACCGATTCATCGATACCGACGGTGGTTGGCACGTGGTCCCAGCGGTGACCGACGAATTCCTGATCCAAGTCGAGCCAGAGATTGTGACCGGTGAGCCAGGCGTGCCTCCCGCCGAGCCGGTGCCTGGTGACACCGTGACCCCTGACGACCCGACCCAGCCGCCTACCGATCCGGCGTTGTTCGACTCCTCGGTGCTTGAACCGTTCGTCGGTCTGACGTTGAAGGAGTTCACGAATGAGGCCGAGGCGCTCGGCGCATCGGTACGAGTTGTCGAGCAAGATGGTGTTGGGCTGGCCGTGACGGATGACTTCGGCTTCAGTCGGGTCAACATCGCCGTCGACGGCGAGACCGTCACCCGCATCGTCAGCGTCGGCTGAGTCGCCCGGGCGGCGCCTCGGCCTGGCCCGGGCTACCTTCACAGGTAGCCTGGGCATCTCATGTTCGACAATCTTTCCAACCGGCTCGACGGGATCGCTAAGCGTCTACGCGGCAAAGGCCGCCTCACTGAGGCTGACGTCGATGAGGTGATGAAGGAGATCCGCGCGGCGTTGCTCGAAGCCGACGTCAATCTCACGGTGGTCCGTGCCGTCTGCAATCGGATCCGTGAGCACGCCATCGGGGCGACCCGTTCGCAGGCGCTCGACCCTGGCCAGCAGGTGATCAAGTCGGTCAACGACGAGCTGACCCGCATCCTCGGTGGCGAGACGCTCAAGATCTCGTACGCCTCGAAGCCGCCGACAGTCGTGTTGATGGCTGGTTTGCAGGGTTCCGGTAAGACCACGGCGACCGGCAAACTGGCTCTGTGGTTCAAGTCGCAGGGGCGTCATCCGCTGTTGGTTGGTGCTGACCTCCAGCGTCCGGCCGCCGTCGAGCAGCTCCGCATGCTCGGTCGTCAGGTCGATGTGCCGGTCTACTCGGATCCCGAAGACCCTGTGTTGACGGCCTTCCAGGGTGTCGAGGAGGCCAAGCGGCTTGGTCGCGACGTGGTGATCGTCGATACTGCCGGTCGGTTGGCGATCGATTCCGAAATGATGGAGCAGGTCCGCCTGATCTCCGGTGCGATCTCTCCGCACTACACGTTCCTGGTGATCGACGCGATGACCGGTCAGGACGCCGTGCAGACCGCTGAGGCGTTTCACAAGACGCTTCAGATCGACGGTGTGATCCTGTCGAAACTTGATGGTGACGCTCGTGGTGGCGCGGCGCTGTCGGTGAAGGAAGTGATCGGCCGTCCGATCGCCTTCGCCTCGACCGGTGAGAAACTCGACGCCTTCGAGCAGTTCCACCCCGACCGGATGGCTGGCCGGATTCTCGGGATGGGCGACATGCTGACCCTGATCGAGCAGGCAGACAAGGCGTTCAGCGCCGAGCAGGCCGAGAAGGCTGCCGCCCGCATGATGGAGGGCGAGTTCACGCTCGACGACTTCCTCGAACAGATGCAGGCAATCAAGAAGATGGGCCCGCTGTCAGGGATTCTGGGGATGATGCCAGGGATGCCGAAGGAACTCAAGAACGCCAAGATCTCCGACGATGACCTCAAACCGATCGAGGCAATCATCCGCTCGATGACCTACGAGGAACGGGCGCGCCCGCAGGTCATCAGCGGCAGCCGTCGCAACCGGATCGCCAAGGGCTCAGGCACGCAGCCAGGCGACGTGAGCCGTCTCGTCAAGCAGTTCGCCGACATGCAAAAGATGATGAAGCGAATGGGCATGGGCGGCGGAGGCAAGAAGGGCAAGCGTGGCTTCCCTGGCCTGCCCGGCATGGGCGGTATCGGTGGCATGGGTGGAATCGGTGCGGGTGGAGGTATGCCCGACATGTCCGAACTGCAAGGCATGATGGGCAACCAACCCGGATTCCCGCCCCGGTAAATCTCGCTTCACCTGCGCTCGGGGCGCGGCGATGCGCCCCTCAGGTGTGGAGGGCTGCATCGTTTGGTTGTTGGTTCTTTCGTGTTGTCTTTGGCGGTCGCGTTTGGCTCGGGTTCCGGTTCCGGTTCGGATTTCGGTTGGGGTTTGGGCCCAGATGGTTCCGTAGCCGCTCCGTGTCGATCAGGCGGCGTTCATGGGGGCGATCACCTGCTCGGCGAAACGGAGCGCCGGCTCCGCGTGAAGCGGGTGCCCGAAGTCCATCACGAAGTACGTCACGCCGAGTTCGTTCAGATTCGTAAGTCGTTCCAGCCATTGCTCAGATGCGACATCCGAATCGGGAAGGTCGCCAGCCACCGTGACGCTGTTCTCGATTTCGGAGGGATCCCTGCCAACATCAGCAGCGGCGGCTACGACGATGTCGCGCTTGCGTTTCCAGTCGTCGTTGCTCCTGTACGCACCGTTCCAAATGTCGGCGTGTCGTCCGACGATCGGGAGGCCGATCTTCTCGCCGGAGCTACCGATGCAAATCGGCGGAACGACGGTGGGACGAGGTGTGGCGGCGGCGTTGTCGATCTGGAAGTACGTGCCGCTGAACGTGGGATGTTCCTCGGTCCACATCAGGCGGCAGATCTGCACGACCTCTTCGAGTTGACCCAATCGGAAGTAGTTCTCGGGGAAGTCGTACCCATAGGATCGGTACTCGTCCTCACGCCACCCCGCGCCGATGCCCAGCATGAACCGGCCTCCGGACAGCACCTGCAGTGTCGCCGCCATCTTCGCCGTGAGCGCTGGGTTGCGGTAACCGTGGCCGAGCACGTGGTGGCACAACATGACGTCGGGAAATCTGGCCGCAAGCCACGTCAATGAGGTCCAGGCTTCGAGGAAACCTT
The DNA here is from genome assembly GCA_031422395.1 of Ilumatobacteraceae bacterium. GTDB lineage: Bacteria > Actinomycetota > Acidimicrobiia > Acidimicrobiales > Ilumatobacteraceae > Ilumatobacter. The sequence continues at coordinate 25,978 of JANPLQ010000156.1, forward strand.
CCTGCTTCTCGCTGTCGAAACCGTAGAAGTGATCGGCGATCCATACCGAGTCGAAATGGGGCAACACCTGAGGAAGGATGTGTTCCTCCTGGTACATCACGATGGGTTGAAAGTTGCTCCCGGCATGACCGGCAACGGGTGACAACCAGCCAAATTTCGTCACGCCTATGTCCTTTCGATCGGGCCACGCCAAATCGCGCGGCGCATACGGGGGCTCGAACTCACAACCCTGGCACCTTCAGCGGCCAACGCGACTATTCGCCGGTCGCTCCGTCGATGGATTCCCTGATGAGGTCGGCTTGCCCGTTGTGGCGGGCGTACTCCTGAAGGAGTTTGAGAACGCACGATCGCAACGACCGCGTGCTGCCTTTGCCGTGCTGGTCCATCGAGGCGACTGAGCGGATCAGCGCATCGCCGGCGGCTCGTTCGCTTCGCCACCGCTCGAACGACGCGTCGACCATGTCTGGCGTGAGTCCATCGAAGTCTCCGGCGGGCTGGCCGTCGTCGTATGGTCCATACACGAAGTCGAGTGCCCCGCCGCCGAGGCACTTGACGAGATACACGCGCTCCATCTCGGTGAGATGTCGGACGAGACCAAGCAGCGACATCGCCGAACCGCCGAGTCCGGTGCGCACCAGATCTGTGTCGCTGACTCGGTCGCACTTGGCGAGCAGTGCATCGCGGTGGAAATCGAGCCACCCGAGCAGCAAGTCGCGCTCGTTCCCGTCGAATGGTTCAGGGGTGCGATTCATCGTGGAAAGCTAACCGCGAAGCGAGCAGAATGGCTGGTGATGAACGAGACAGAGATCGATGCAGGGCTTGCGCCGACGCCGCATTACCGCTACGCCGACGTGCTCGGCGATCGGTTGTTTCTAGCGGGACAGGTACCGCGTAACACTGACGGCGATCTGGTCGGTGTCGGAGATGTCTGCGCCCAGACGCGACAGTGTCTGACGAACCTGTTCAGTGTCGTCATGCTGCACGGATTTGCCCTCGTCGACATCCATCAGCTGACGATCTATGTTGTTGGTGAACATCAGAATCTGCTCGATGCCTGGCGCGAGGTCACTACCCGCTTCGAGTCGAACGTGCCGCCTGCGACCTTGCTCGGTGTCAACCTGCTCGGATACGAGGACCAGCTCGTCGAAATCGATGCCCAGGTCGAACGCGCTGGCGAGGCGATCAGTTGATCGCTATCCGCTGCAGATCCTGACCGATGACCAGTTCGCCGGCGTACCCGTTGGCCCGTGCTTCGGCGAGGAACGCCTGCTCGTCTTCAGGAGACTTCGGTGCTGGCAGCAGATGGGTCAAGACGACGCTTCGGAGTCTCAGTGAATGTGCGAGCTCGCCCACTGACTGTGCACTGGCGTTCCATTCAAGAAGCTGGGCGGACACTTGATCACTGCGAAGGGCCTCGTGGATGAGTAGGTCAGCGTCGACCGCGAGCCGCTCGATCCCGATGCACCTCGCGGTGTCGCCGCTGACGACCACAGAGCGGCCACCGGCTTCGATCCGATAGCCGACGGCCGCCTCGATCGGATGATGATCAACGAGCACTGCACTGATGGACCAGCGCGGCGAGTCGAACACGACGACCGGAGCTTCGGTTGGCACGAAGTCACTCACTGCCACGGTCGGACGAAGCGGCGAGTCCGGATCGGCTTGCGAGTGGAACGCCTGATCCTCGAACCCGTCGAGGCATTGCGCTGCGAATCGGCTGCATGGCCCTCGTGGGGCGACAACGGTGAGCGGTGTTACTGCGCCGGCGACCCATCGGACGATCGAGAACGAGGCCAGGTCGCTCACATGATCGCTGTGATGGTGAGTGAGCAAGACGGCATCGATCACCGCCGGGTCGAGTCTGGCCTCGATCACTCGTTGGGCCACGCCTCGACCGCAATCGATCAATACCCATCGACCTTCGTGGACCACGGCGACGCCAGAACCACAGCGAGCAGGATCCGGCACGGGTGTTCCTGTACCGAGTAACACCACCTCCAGCATGCGACCAGTCTGACCCGAAACGGGTGCGGCGGTGGACTCGGCGGTCGTTCCTGGTCGAGACTGTCCGCATGGACGCTGAACAACGACTGACCGAACTCGGGATCGTGCTACCGGAGGTGAGTCCTCCAGCGGGGCTCTACCGCGCGTGCGTCAGAAGCGGAGCACACGTGTATCTGTCCGGTGCCGGACCTGCTCGACCCGATGGGACCTACGTCACTGGCAAGGTTGGCGGCTCGGTCGACATCGACGAGGCGCGCTACGCGGCCCGGCTGACCGGCTTGCAACTGCTCGCCAGCTTGCGGGCCGAACTCGGGTCGCTCGATGGCGTGGTTCGAGTCGTCAAGTTGCTCGGGATGGTGAACTGCGCTTCAGGGTTCAACAACACTCCACGCGTCATCGACGGATGTTCGGAACTCTTGATCGAGGTTTTCGGCGAAGCAGGTCGCTCTGCGCGATCAGCGGTGGGGATGGCCGAACTCCCATTCGACATCTGCGTCGAGATCGAAGCAATCGTCGAAGTCACCGACGACTAACGAGAGACGCAGCTGGGTTTGTGGCGGTCGCCGCGTTTGGCCGTCGTTCTGGGCCAGCACGTACGCTTCTCGTCATGACATCCCCTGTTCGTGTTGCGGTCACCGGTGCCGCCGGTCAGATCGGCTACTCCCTTCTGTTTCGTATCGCTTCTGGTTCGATGCTTGGCCCTGATACCCCGATCGAGCTCCACCTCTTGGAGATCACGCCGGCACTCGGTGCCCTCAACGGCGTACGGATGGAGCTCGACGACTGCGCCTTCCCGCTGCTCACCAACGTGGTTTGTACCGACGATGCCGACGTCGCCTTCGGTGACGCCGACGTTGCCCTACTGGTGGGCGCGATGCCGCGCAAGGCAGGGATGGAACGCGCCGATCTGCTGTCAGCCAATGGCGGGATCTTCAAGCCGCAGGGCGAGGCACTTTCGCGGTCCGCCAAGCGCGACATCAAGATCCTGATCGTCGGTAACCCGGCCAACACCAACGCTTTGATCGCCCAACAGAACGCCAAAGATCTCGACCCGGGCCGCTTCACGGCGATGACCCGACTCGATCACAACCGTGCGGTTACGCAAATTGCACAGAAGCTCGGGGCGTCAGTCAACGACGTGAAGCGGATGACGATCTGGGGCAACCACTCGACAACACAGTACCCAGACCTGTTCCATTGCGAGGTCGGCGGTCGCAACGCCTACGAGGCCGTCGGCGATCACGAATGGGTCGCCGACACCTTCATCCCGACCGTCGCCAAGCGGGGAGCAGCGATCATCGAAGCTCGTGGTGCCTCGTCGGCAGCCTCGGCGGCGAACGCTGCGGTCGACCACATTCGCTCATGGTCGCTCGGCACGCCGGAGGGTGATTGGGTGTCGATGGGTATCCCGTCCGACGGCAGCTACGGCGTCCCGGAGGGGATCATTTCGAGCTTCCCGTGTGTCTGCAAGGACGGTCAATATGAGATCGTGCACGGTCTTGAATTCGACGACTTCAGCCGAGCCAGGATCGATGCCAGCGCAGCAGAACTCGTCGACGAACGAGCCGCCGTCGCCGAACTCGGCCTGATCTAGTTTCGTCACGGAGGGAGCAGCCGAAGCGAAGCGGAGGCCAGAAGATTTCAATCTCCGAACCAGACGAGCCTGCAGCCGACGAGGGAAGCGCCAGCGACGAGTCGGACGGAGGGAGCAGCCGAAGCGAAGCGGAGGCCAGTCCCGACCACTGAGTAAGGCCAGTCCCGACCACTGAGTAGAGCCGGGATTCGATCATCTAGTGTCGCAGCCCATGAGCGACACCTGGGGCTTCGAGACCAAGCAGATCCACGTCGGGGGAGACCCTGATCCGACGACGGGTGCCCGTGCGGTGCCGATCTACCAGACAACGTCGTACGAGTTCCGCGACACGACGCATGCTGCCAACCTGTTCGGTCTGGCAGAGGTCGGCAACATCTACACGCGGATCATGAATCCGACACAGGGAGCGCTGGAAGCTCGCCTCAACGCACTCGAAGGTGGCTGCATCACGGCGATCGGGATTCCCGGGACGCTCGCCGTGGCGTCGGGTCAGGCCTCGGAAACGTTGACTCTGCTCACGTTGTGTGAGTCGGGTGACCACGTCGTCGCCTCGGCATCGCTGTACGGGGGCACCTACAACCTGCTGCACTACACACTCCCGAAGATGGGGATCGCAGTCACCTTCATCGATGACCCCGACGATCTCGAAGCCTGGAAGTCGGCGATCCAAGACAACACCAAAGCGTTCTACGGCGAAGTGCTCGCCAACCCGCGAAACAACTTCCTCGACATCGAAGGCATCGCTGCGGTGGCCCACGATCACGGCATCCCGTTCATCGTCGACAACACCGTGCCGACCCCGTACCTCGTGCGGCCGATCGAGTGGGGTGCAGACATCGTCGTGCACTCGCTCACCAAGTTCTGCGGCGGGCACGGAACGTCGATTGGCGGTTCGATCACCGATGGCGGCTCGTTCGACTATGGGGCCTCCGGCCGATTTTCAAACTTCACCGACCCCGACCCGAGCTACCACGGTCTTGCCTACTGGACGGCCCTCGGCCACGGCGCGTTCATCCTCAAAGCTCGCGTGCAGATGCTGCGTGATTTCGGAATGGCGATCTCACCATTCAATGCGTTCCTGATCCTCCAGGGTCTCGAAACGCTCAGCCTGCGGATGGATCGTCACTGGGAAAACGCCCAGAAGGTCGGCGAATACTTGGCCGCTCATCAGCAGGTCACGAGTGTTTCTTACGCCGGACTTGAGTCGAGCCCGTGGCATGACCGCACGCGTGTCTATGGCAACGGCAAGGGTTTTGGTTCGATCATCGCCTTCGAGATCGCTGGAGGAGTCGACGCCGGCAAACGCTTCGTCGAAGGCCTCTCGTTGCACAGTCATGTAGCCAACATTGGCGACGTGCGCAGCCTCGTGATTCAACCGGCCACGACCACGCACAGTCAGCTCTCCGCCGACGAGCAAGCTGCCACAGGGGTGACTCCGGGTCAAGTGCGACTGAGTGTCGGTCTCGAATCGATCGACGACATCATCGCCGACCTTGATCAAGGCTTTGCCGCCGCAGCAGGCTAATCAAGCTGATTGGTCGTCGTCCTGATCGTCGCCTGCGCGGAGAAATTGTTCGAACTGGGCACCGAGATCATCGGCACTCGGAATCGCTGCCTCGGAGCGACGGTCGTACTCCTGCTCGAGCATTCGTACATACATCATGAGTTGCACGTCGTTGTCGAGCACCTCGTCGTGCAATGACCGCCATCGGTCGATCTCGTCTGTGAGTTCGCCGCTGTCGGTCGGTGCGGTGATGTTCAGCACGTGGGCGAGGTGAGTCCGTAGCGCGGCAACCGCCTGGGGATGCTCAGCGTTGATCAGGTAGTGCGGGATACCGACCCGCAGGGACACGGAGGGAATCGCGCAGTTGGCGAGATCGGCTTGGATCACGCCAACCACCCCGGTCATTCCCTGGTATGTGGGTTGGCCGATTCCCAGCCGTTTCGCCAGATCGGCGTCGGTCGTACTTCCGGTCACCAACGGGGTTCGCGTGTGCGGGACGGCTTCGGCTGCCGAACCGACGGTTACCACTGCCTCGCAGCCGAGCGCCTTGGCGACGGCCACAATGCATCCTGAGTACGTACGCCAGTACAGGTGCGGCTCGACGCCAACGAGCACAACGAGGTCGCGCGAACCGACACCACGCACGATATCGAACCGGTTCTCCGGCCAGTTGACGACCCGGATCTCACCCTCTTCGAATTCGACGGTCGGGCGTTCCTGTGTAAAGTCGTAGAACGGATCTGGGTCGATCTCCGCGACGGTCACAGCCGTGTCCGCCGGAGCGAACTGGTCGAGCGCCGTCGTCGCCACACCGCTGATATCGAACAGGCCGGTGAGGGCGATCAGCATCACGGGCGATCGCAACGGACCGAGCTCGTCGGTCTCTAGCGCCAGTACGTCACCGACCTCCACCGGGTGCAGTGTGTCAGCTGGTGGGCGCTTCCCCCAACGTCTCGACCACGGCGTCGATGCACAGCGTCAAAGCCTCGACGTCGGACGGGTCGATCGCCGGGAACATGCCGACACGAAGTTGGTTGCGTCCCAGCTTTCGGTAGCTGTCTGTGTCGACGATTCCGTTGGCTCGTAAGGCAGTGCACACGGCGTCGGCCGAAATGGCGAGATCGAGGTCGATTGTCGCCACAACCGACGAACGCTTCGATGGGTCGCTCACGAATGGCGTCGCCCAGTCACGCGATTCGGCCCAGCCGTACATGATCGCCGCCGACGCGTCGGAGCGACCGGCGCAGAACTCGAGGCCTCCGTTCGCGTTCATCCATTGAAGTTGTGCGTCGAGCATCAGGAGCGTGGCGACGGCCGGGGTGTTGTAGGTCTGATTGGAGCGGCTGTTGGTGAGCGCAATCCCAAGGTCGAGCGAGGCCGGCCGCCAGCGGTTGCTGGCGGCAATCCGCTCGATCCGCTCAACGCCCTCAGGCGAACAAGCGGCTAGCCATAGCCCGCCATCGGCGGCGAAACACTTCTGGGGCGCAAAGTAGTAGACGTCGACTTCGGTCGGGCTCCAGCGCAGACCACCGGCGGCCGACGTGGCATCGACCGCCACGATCGCACCGGTGTCGATTCCAGAAGGCCTGATGAGCTGCATCGCAACACCGGTTGACGTCTCGTTGTGGGTGAGCGCATAGAGATCGATTCCGGGTTCAGCCTTCGCAGCTGGATGGCCACCGGTTGCACCCTCGATGACCGTCGGCTGGCCGAGGTGAGGTGCTGTCGAACACGCCTCGGCGAACTTCGACGAGAACTCACCGAATACGAGATGCTGGCTGCGATGCTCGACCAAACCGAATGTGGCGGCGTCCCAAAACGCCGTGCTGCCGCCGTTGCCGAGCACGATCTCCCACCCGTCCGGAAGGGCAAACAACTCCGTCAGGCCGGATCGAATCGAGCCGACCAGATTCTTGATCGGCGGCTTGCGGTGTGACGTGCCCATGATCGTGCGACCGCCTGCGACAATTGCGTCGATTTGCTCTGAACGAACCTTGGACGGTCCACAACCGAAGCGACCGTCAGCCGGAAGTATCGAGTTGGGCAGGCGAATTGTTGTTGGATCCACGGTCAACCAGGATGTCAGTCGGCCGACGTGAAACCCACCTGTCTGTGCCAGATCAGCTCGCTGACGGCTAGGCGCAGGCAGTTCTTCAAGCCGTAGATGGATAGGTGAAGAGGGATGTTCGTCGCAAGTCGGGCTCGGGGCGCGCCAAAGCGCCCGCGATTGCGGGGTGGTCGCTGTCGTTGATGGCGTCGTTAGCAGAGTGTTGGTTGGTGTTGTTCGACTGGTTCGTTTCTTCGGCTGGGTTGCCGGCTGGGTTGCCGGTTGATCGTCGATTTGGTGTGCCAGAT
>JANPLQ010000157.1:0-26647 GCA_031422395.1 Ilumatobacteraceae bacterium
ACGACGTGATCGGTGAGCTTGTTCAACCATGCGACGAGACGCGGCGTCGGCAGGATCGTGTCCGTCGGGACAAGTGCTGCCAGCTCGCGCAGCAGCTCGGTCGGCCGCCAGCTCGACTGCTTCTCGGAGATCGTCGCCATCGCCGTGTCGATCATCGACATCGTCGCCGCTCGATCCACTGCATCCCGACCAGCGACCTGATCGATCGCGTGCTCAACGACGGCGGTCGGTTCGAGTCCGAGCTCCCGGGTTTGTTCGGCCCATCCCTCGTGGAGGCTCTGTGCGTCGGCGGCGTGCGCCTTGGCTGGCCGGCTGTCGGTGGCGGCTTCGCGTTCCAACCGCCACCGCTCACGGGGGGTCGGCTCGCGGCTCATCGCTTCGATGAACCGGTCGAGCTTGTCATCGATCCGGCGGGCCACCGCTGCGGTGCGGGTCGAGAACTCGGCCAACAACGCCTCGGGCACATCGGCGATCTCGGCAATCCCATGCTCGGGCTGATGCCAGCGGACGCCGAGCCGTGCCGTTAGCTCCGCACGCAACGACACGTGATACAACGCCGACAGCGTCTGCTGATCGCGTTTGATCAGACGCGCATCGAGCGCCAACCAACGACCGTCGGGCGACTTGACCCGATTCGCGATCACCAGATGCGTGTGCAACTGCGGGTCCAGCGCCCGGCTCGTGTGCTGCCGGAACGCCGCCGCGGCAATCCCCTCGGCGTCGACGACAGCGACCTCACCACCGATCCGGTAACGGGTATGTGCGTGTGCCTCGATCCAGCCGGCCAGTTCCCGCACCGCCGTGTCGTGAGCGTCGAGGACGGCGCGCCGGATGTGCTCATCGCCCAATGCCCACAACACCGACACAGACTTCGGTGCCGACGCGGTCACGTCAAAACCACGCACCGATTTGTCGTCGTAGCCACGGCCGAGATGCCGGTCGGGACGCCGCGGATCCATGCCTGACATCAACGCCAGGAAGTCGTCATCGCCGACCTCGCCCGCGAGGCCGAGCTGTTGGGCACCATCGCCGAACCACAATCCACGAGGTTCACCTGAGTCGAGGTAGTAGTTCGGGAGCTGCTCGACGTAGTACGCCCCGGCCTCGGCACCCTTCAGCGTGGTCACCCGCACGGTCATTCCCGACCACCCCATCGGGAACACCCTCGGGAGTCTGTGCACTCGTCTGTCATTGAAAAGTCGTGAGGTTGGGAGAGGTGGAGTTCGGTCATGGCGGTCACGCAGAGAACGGCAGGGTGTCTTGATCGGGCGGCCGGGTAGCGCGACGGGTAGCGCTCTTCCGTGACGGTGCGGGCGTGATCGACGCGACCAGAGACGCGACTGGTATCTCGTCGCTGAAGATCGGCCAGCTGATTGGTCCGCCGAGTCGCTGCTCGAGATGACAGCGTGGGATACGGATCTGCTTGCCGAATCGGTCGGCGCACAACCCCTCTGCACCGTTGGTGGCGAGATACATGCGAGCCTGCCGGTACGCAGACGTGCGTCCGATGCGCAGGACGGCTGCCGCTTCCTCGACGGTGAGGAAGTCGGGCCGGCTCGTCCGATGACTCTCAGGCTTGTTCGTCATAACACCTCACCAACACATGCCTCTCGAAACGCGGTTTCGTGACAACCCCACCCCGTACAAACGGGAACCGACACAACGAAACGGGGAATCTTCCTCGACGGATGCAGAGCACGTTCTGGCCAAAGCGCAGCAACAAACCCCGAGAATTAAGCTCTTGCGCAGGGGCGTACACTCATTGCATGGCGCCGGCTACAAAGCCCGCTGCCACCTGGACGCTCGACGAAACAGTCGATGATCGGGTGGCCGAAAGCCGCCCCTCGTGCTCAGCCCCCGAGGCGCACCAACTGACACCAACCGTCACCAACCACCGGAGGGCGACACCATGAGCACGCAGGGTTCGATTCGCAGGGATGATTCCGGTGCATGGTTCTTCGTCATCGACATCGCCGCACCAGACGGCGGGCGCAAGCAACTGAAGCGCCGAGGATTCGACACCAAGAGGGCGGCGCAGGTTGCTCTCACTGAACTGCAGGCCGATAAGCAGCGCGGCGTGTTTGTTGCCCCCATGCGGGCGACGCTTGGTCAGTTCCTGCTCGATGAGTGGCTCCCAGCGCGAGGAGTCGCGCTGCGCCCGTCAACTGCGGCGAGCTACGAGCAACTGATACGCAACTACGTACTGCCGACGATCGGCGGCGTACGGCTGCAAGCCGTCGATGGTTCGGCCTTGAACCGGCTCTATTCCGAACTGCTCACGAACGGCCGAACCGCGACGCGTCAGAACACTGGATCTGGACTGTCGGTCAAGACGGTCCGAAACCTTCATGGCGTCCTCTCCCGAGCATTTCGAGATGGTGTCCGGTGGGGGCACCTGCAGCGAAACCCTTGCGATGCCGCCGATCCGCCAAAGGGCGCCAGTCCCGAAATGAAGGTGTGGTCCGCCGACGAGTTGCGGGCGTTCTCGTCATCTGTCGCATCCCATCGCTGGGCCGGCGTGTGGTCGCTGCTGGCCACAACAGGAATGCGTCGTGGCGAGGTGCTCGGTCTGCGATGGTCAGACGTCGACCTCGACGCTGGCACAGTCACGATTCGCTCCACCCGAGTTCGCTACGGGACGACGATCACGACCTCGACACCAAAGACAGCCCGTGGCAACCGCACCATCGCGATCGGCCCCGCGACCGCTGCGGCGCTGCGTGCGTGGAAGCGCCAACAGAGCGCCGATCATCTCCTCGCTGGCGCGTCGTGGGCCGATAGAAGCGGGCTCGTCGTGACGAACTTCAACGGCTCGCCGCCGAATCCGGAGGCCTTCTCCAACCTCTTCGTCGATCTCGCCAGGCGTGCCGGACTGACGCAGATCCGACTGCACGATCTGCGTCACAGCTACGCAACAGCGGCGCTCGCCAGCGGCGTCCCTGTCAAGGTCGTGTCGCAGCGAATCGGCCACGCCGACGTCGGCGTCACCCTGAAGGTCTATGCGCACGTCCTGCCCGGCGACGACGAGGACGCCGCATTGCGAGCCGACTCCCTGCTGGCGACCTGACGTCGGACGGTCGGATCATTGGTATTCTCGCTGACCGAGGCCGACGAGTCGAGCGGCCGACAGCCGACAGAAGTGCTCAATGTTCGACGTCACCCGTAGAACCGACAGGGAGTTCGACAATCGACGTCGTCGCGTCGATCCGGGTCGGGAAGGAGTCAAACCAGCCCCGTTGGCCCAGCAGCACAGCGAACGGCAAACGCCATCGGCTGCGCGCTCCAAGATCGAGACTCCACGACACACCATGGGTGTGGTCGCCCGGCGAGCCGAGTCGTAGGCGAACACGAAAGACCAGTGTCCGCTCGAATCCTCCACCCACGCTCAGGGGGATCTCATACAGCGGGTCGTCGGCCTCGATATCGACGCCGAGAAAGGCGAACAGGTCGGCGCTCGCCACCGAGATCGGCGAACCCGAATCCAACACGCCAAGCACCGCCGGAAGCTCTGCAGCAACAATCAACGGCACCACTGGCCGCAAGATCGGTGAGCCATCGACGTGGACCGGCTCCCCAAGATCCTGGTGGTGGTACACCCACGTATCACCCATCGATGATGGTCGGTCAGCCCAGCCCGACGAACAACGGATCGTCTGCACCCGGAACACGCTGCACGGTGTTGGCATGCATACCGGCCGCCTCCAGGCGCTCGAGCAGCGCACCGAGCTCCTCGGAGTCCGCGACCACGTTCCCGGCGTCGTCCAGTGCCACCCAACGGCCCCGGAAGCGTTCAACGAGCTCAGCCCTCACTCCGTGAACAGTACCAGCGCGCCGCCTTCCCGCAGCGAGACGACGTTCGATTACACGCCGCGCTCTCGATTGCCGCCTTGTCGGGGCCTTTCTCATGCCCAGCCAAATTCCAGCCAAGTTTCCCTGTCAAGTTCCCTGTCAAGTTCCCCTGTCAAGTTCCCCGCCGTGACCATTCTGTGACCAATCGGCGGATTTCATCGAACAAAATAGGCTCTGATCTGGGGTTTGTTGGCGGAGGTGGACGGGAATCGAACCCGCCTCGCAGGGATCGCCTGCGACAACCGCTTTGAAGGCGGCGGAGCCCACCAGGTACCCGGACACCTCCGTCAGCAACCGTAGCGAGTCACTGACCTGAACCAGCGTCCGATCCGGTCGAAAGCACCTGGCACACCGGTCCGAAGTAGAATGTGCCGATGAGTTCGCAGCCTGCGACGGGACTTCGGCTTGCCCTCGAACTCACCGAGATTGGCGATCGAGTGCGTAAACAGCGCTTCGGTCGTGGGCAGCCGATGGACGACGAACAAGCGGTGCGGCGTTTCATGGATTCGTGGTGGCGCGCCCGGCCAGGAGCCCCGTGTGGTGACTCGATCGGGCATTCACAGGGATGGTGATCGCCAGCCCAGTGTTGTTCTGCACCGACACGTTGTGGGATCAGCGCGGCGACGAGATCGTGTCGATCGACCCGACCGTCGAGGTCGTTCGGCTCGTCGGCCGCGAGCACGTTACGCCAAGCGACCTCGAGCGAATCACGATCGCGTTCTTCTCACCGGATGCGTGGCCGGATCGGACAACCAACTTCATGGGGACGTGCGTTCGGGCACCGAAGCTGGAGTGGCTGCAGTCCATGTCGGCCGGCACCGACCACTCCGTGTACACGAAACTCCGAAGCCATGGTGCCGTCGTCACCAGTGCGTCTGGCGCCACAGCCCCGTCGATCGCGCAATCCGTGATGACCTATCTGCTCGCACTGAGTCGTCAACTACCCAAACTCGCCACCTCCCAAGCGGCGCGTCGCTGGACACCGACCAACATTCGAGATCTCGCTGGCATGCGACTAGGGATCGTCGGTCTCGGCGCGATCGGGACAGAAGTAGCTCGACTCGCCTCACCGTTCGGGATGGAGGTGATCGGGATGCGGCGCACCGTGCGAGGCGATGAGCCGTGTGAAACGTGGGAGACATCGCGGTTCCATGACCTCCTGAGGTGGGCCGACGCGATCGCTGTCACGGCACCACTCACCAACGACACCCGCGGTTTGTTCGACGCCGATGCGTTGGCGACGATGCGTCCGGGCTCATGGTTGATCAACGTCGGCCGCGGAGAGATAATCGATGAGCAAGCGCTGACCGAATCATTGCTTGACGGTCACCTCGGCGGCGCAGGGCTCGATGTGTTTGCCGTCGAGCCGCTACCCGCCGAGAGCGACCTGTGGTTGATGTCGAACGTGATTATCACACCGCACAACTCAGGCAACACCGAACGAACTGATCGACGAATCATCGAACTCTTCATCGAAAACTTTCGTCGGCGAACCGTTGGCCAGCCCTTGCTCAACGTCACGACCGACGAGCTATCAGGCTGACCCGATCAACCCGAGCCCACCCATGCAGTCGGGGCTTCATCGGACCGAGCCGATTCGGCGTTGCGCAGCCAGACAATCAACTCGTTGGCAGCCATCGGTTGCGCAATGCAGTACCCCTGCGCTGCGTCACACCCGAACTCGCGCAAACGATCCATCACGGCGAGGCTCTCGACGCCTTCGGCCACAACGTGCAAACCAAGGTTGTGCCCTAGGTCGATCGTCGATCGCACGATTACCTCATCCTGCGTGTCAGTCAGCATGCGAGCGACGAAGCTCTGATCGACCTTCAGCTCATTCACCGGGAGGCGCCGCAAGTAGCTCAGCGACGAGTAACCGGTGCCGAAATCGTCGATCGCCATCTTTAGGCCGGCACTGTGTAGATCGTCAATCGTGGCGCGGGTTCGTGGCGCATCGACGAACAAGGAAGATTCGGTGATCTCGAGCGTGAGCAATTCAGGTGACACCCCGTTGGCGTCGAGATAGGCGCGAACTCGATCCGGCAGGCGGGCGTCGAACAGGTCATGAGTCGACAAGTTGACCGCCAAGCCGATACTGATTCCATGCTCCTGCACCGTTCGCAAGGTCTCGATGCCACGCGCAAGAACGAGGTCGGTCAGCGACTTGATCAGTCCGGTGTCCTCGGCGACGCGAACGAACTCTGACGGTGCCACGACGCCGCGACCAGCATGCTCCCAACGCACCAGAGCCTCGACCCCGATGATCCGACCCGTCAACAGATCGAGTTTCGGCTGGTAGACGACGTCAAGATCCTTTGCTTCGATCGCAGCCCGTAGATCGCCGAGCATCGAGAGACGCGCAGGCGTGCGCCGGTCGATTTCGTCCCGGTAGAACTCGACCCCTGTCCGCTGCCATTTGGCGTTGTACATCGCGATATCGGCCCGCCGCATAGGCTGCAATGGATCGTCGTCCTCAGATGAGATTTGGGAGACACCGAGACTCACTGTGACGACAATTTCGAGTCCGTCAAGCGTCACCGGCTGGCCGCCCTCGGCCACACAAGCAGCCGCGAAGTCGACCATCTCCTCGCCGGTGCGGCGATGACACAACATCGCAAACTCGTCACCCGCCAGGCGGGCGAGCACGTCACCCGGTTGCAACAACGTTTTCATGCGACCCGCGAACTGAATCAATAAGTCATCTCCGGCGTGATGACCAAGTGTGTCGTTGACTTCCTTGAAGCGGTCGAGATCGAACATCAGCACGAACGAAACCCGCCCCGCCGGTGGCCGCTCGACAACGGCCGCAACTTCGCGTTCGAACAGGGTCCGAGCGGGGAGTTCGGTGAGCGCATCATGGCGGGCCTCGAACTCGAGCCGTTCGTGCAACATCCCCTTTCGCAAACTGGCGGCCAGTTGCTCCGTGAGGTTCTGAACACGCGCCACGTGCGTATCGTCAAACGGATACGCAGCACCTTTTCGGTCTGAGATCAGCAGGAGCGCGACGGGGCCGGTCTCATCGCGAACCGGTGCCGCGATCAACCCAGGGGTTCCAGATGTGGCAGCCGCGGCGACGTCGACCAGCTGTCCGGCACTCAGCAGCGTCGCCCGAGGAGCATCGATCAGATCGGACCAACCGGGCGAGTCAACTCGAGCGGGCAACTGCACCCCGAGCTCACCAATTGAGTGAATCGCCACCGTTACTCCATCGGGATTGAATCGCACGAGAGCGGCCGAGTCGGAACGCAGCAGCGACGCCGCTTCAGCCACAGCGGCGTCGCCAATTTCCTGAAGCTGCAGAGACTGGCCGACTCGGCCGGCGAATCCGTGAATCGCGTCGAGATCCCGCAACCGTTGGCCAATATCACCGAATCCGCGAATTACATACCAGACCCCTATCAACGGGGGAACCGCTATGAGAGCGAGCCACGGTTCCACGAGCGACAATGTCAAGGTCATTCCAGCCAACGCTGCACTCGTGACATACAGCCACCAGGCTGACTTGAACTCATCGACGATTCGACGAATCGCATGACCTTCGAATCGCGAGATCGCGATCGAAACGAACACCGAACCGATCGCTGTCGTGATCGCGATCGCACAGATCGTGGCAATCACCGTGGATCGGGTCGTGATTTCGCCCCCAAGAAACGTTCGCATCAAGAACACGGCAAACACAAGCTCCCACATGAACAACGCCACGTTGAACGCCAACTTGTAACTCTTCAGGCGACGAACGGTGACAAACACCACCATTGCCCCAACCAAACGGGCACCCAACGCAGGGATCGGGGCAAGGAAAACGAGGGCAAACGCGGTGGGCACTTCCGACAGCGAGAACGAAATCGCCTCACGGCGAAACACGAGGTGAAACACGGTGACCTCTGCAACGCCGAACAACACCGCCAGCCCGATCACGACCCACCACGAACTCGCCCGGACCGATTCGGTCACGTCGCGAGTGAACAGCAGGAGCACGATTGCCGACGCGACAAGGATCGCGGAGAGGATGAAGGAATCCCGTTCCGGATGCCGCGACGAATCGACGCTGACGGCGTTGAACGGAACGTCGCCCGTCGGTTGGTTCAGGGTCCCATCGGGACCGGCGTCGGTAACAGCGGACTCCTTGGTGAGATGCTGACCCCAACGTATCCGATCAGGGTGGGTGTGTCACCAGAACGGGGTTCAGGTCCAACTCGTACCGGTCCAACTCGTACCGGTCCACGACGTGCCAGTCCAACTCGTACCGGTCCAACTCGTACCGGTCCACGACGTGCCAGTCCAACTCGTGCCAGTCCAACTCGTGCCAGTCCAACTCGTGCCAGTCCAACTCGTGCCGGTCCACGACGTACCGGTCCAACTCGTACCTGTCCAGGACGTGCCAGTCCAACTCGTGCCGGTCCACGACGTGCCAGTCCACGACGTGCCAGTCCACGACGTGCCAGTCCACGACGTGCCAGTCCACGACGTGCCAGTCCAGCTCGTACCCGTCGACAGAATGCTGACGCCACTCATCCGGCCACTACGCGGGCCACTTTGTGCGCTTCGCCAAACTTGGTGGACGTCCCCGACCGCGGCTGCAACAGCCGCATCGGCCCGGACCACACCGCTGCCAATGATCTGCGGTGAGGCACCGACGATAAAGCTGGTAGACGAGGCCAACGCTGACTTCGCTTGGTCAGGTGTCAGTTCTGGGCGAGCGTCGAGGAGCAGCGCGGCGACGCCAGAAACGACAGCGGCTGACTGTGACGATCCGCTGCCGCGGAAGGTCTCTTCATCGACGTACCCCTCCGGATGATTCAGGTCGGCGTTGCTGCCCGGGGCACGCAGGCTTTCGATGTGGGCACCCGGCGCAGCGAAGTCTGGGTCGCGTTGGCCATCACCGCTACTCGCCCAGTCCGGCACCACGAAGCCATCCGCTGTCGCCTCGACCCCCGCCACAGCAATGACGTATGGATCGTTCGCCGGCGCGCTGATACCGTTTGCGTCAGCACCCTCGTTACCAGCGGCGGTGACCACAACGATGCCCGCAGCCCAGGCTCGTTCGACTGCGACGGCGAGAGGATCGGCGTGATACGGCCGGTTGGCGTCGCTGTTGAACGCCAGGTTGAGTACTCGAATGTTCAATTCGTCGGAATGGGCGATCACCCAGTCGATACCGGTCACGAGGCTTGCGAGGGTCACATCGCCGTCGCGGCCGGCAACCTTGACTGACACGATTCCCGCTCCAGGGGCAACCCCGTTGATGATGCCCGCAAGGTGCGTTCCGTGCCCGTTGGTGTCGACGAACGCGGTGGTGGGATCGACTTGCTCCGCACTGACGTCAACCGCGGCAACCAGCGATCCTGAACTGGCGAAGGGTCCGACTGGGGCAACGCCGGTGTCGATGATTGCGACATTGACTCCAGAACCGGTGACGCCGCTGGCCCACAGTTCGTCGGCGCCAACCTGCTGGGCTACTTGTTCCAGCGAGCCGAACGACGACTCGTCGGCGAACGATGGAGCGGAGGGGGCAATGCCTGCGAGCCCGACCGTGAGGACTCCTGCGGCTCGACGCCAAACGCGACTTCTCATGCGGGTCATGCGCGTTTATCGGTTCGCCCATACAAGGCCTTGAGGAATCCTTGTATTTTCTTCTTGGTTGGTCTGAGCCGATTCTGGCGATACGTTCGCCATTCCGGCTTCCCCTCCATGTCACGTACACGTGCGGAGGAACTCCATGATGACGCTCTGTTGGGCGGCCAAGGGCGGAAGCGGGACCACCGTTGTAGCTGCCTCGCTCGCCCTCGTTACAAGGGAGCCTGTGCTCCTGATCGATCTCGGAGGAGATCTGCCCGCCGCGCTCGGGGTTCCAGAACCCGAGTCGCCCGGCGTGTTCGACTGGTTGCACTCGAACGCCGCCGCATCCCGACTGACGGGGCTCGAAATCGCTGTTCACCCCAACATTGCCCTATTGCCCTACGGACGACCGACCTCTGACGAGCACGCTGCCGACCGTTGGCAGACCCTCGCCGAGCATCTTCGGCGAGACCACCGACGTGTGATCATCGACGCTGGCTCCGGCGGCCCTCCCGCGGCGCTGCACCACGCGGCCGATCACAAATGGCTCGTGACACGGGCCTGTTATCTTTCGCTGCGCGCCGCCGTCAAACAGCAAATCCGGCCCAACGGTGTCGTGTTCGTAGAGGAGCGCGGGAGGTCGTTGCAGGTCTCTGATGTCGAAGCGTCGATCGGTGCGCCGGTCGTCGCGACAGTGCTACTCGACCCCGCAATCTGGCGCGCCGTCGATGCGGGATTGCTGGTCTCCCATGTACCCACGGCGTTCGCACGACAGCTTCGGAAGGCGGCGTAATGTCTGCCGCGATCGACGACCTCATCGAACGGGTTTGTCACCAGGCAACCGAAGTCCGGGGTGACGTTCATGCAGTTGTCGCCGCTCAGGTCGACCGGCTGGCACCACTCGCGACCACGACCGAAAGGTCTTTGGTGATCGCCCGCGCCGTCGCTCGACTCGACGGTCTTGACGCGCTCGCAGAGTTCCTCGCAGACCCGACGGTCGATGAGGTAATGGTCAATCGTGGTCGGGAGATCTGGATCGACCGCGCCGGCGTGATCGAACACGTCGCCGACCTGCCCGACGGCGCAATCGAGGTCGTGCTGGAACGCGTGCTGGCGCCGATCGGCAAGCGACTCGATCGAACGTCACCGATCATTGATGCCCGGCTGCCCGACGGTGCGCGGCTATGCGCCGTGGTAGCCCCTGTGGCGGTGGATGGCACGACCGTCTCGATCCGCCGACATCGCCACCGACAAATTCCAGTTCAACGGTTTGCCGACCCAGATGTGAGCGCACTGCTCGCTCGGGTGATCGAAGGGCGCTCGAACATTCTGGTGACTGGAGCCACGTCGTCCGGCAAGACAACGCTGCTCGCCGGCTTGATGGAACTCGCCAATCCTGCTGATCGGCTGGTCGTGATCGAAGACACGACTGAACTGACATTCGACGGTCGACATGCCGTTCGGCTCGAAGCCCGACGTGGAACAGGAGACGGCGTGCAACCGATCGAACAGGTCGAGTTGGTCCGAACCGCGTTGCGCTTGCGCCCCGACCGGCTGATCGTCGGCGAGTTTCGGGGCGCGGAAGTGCTCGCCGTGATTCAAGCGTTGAACACCGGCCACGACGGTTCGTTGTCGACCTGCCACGCCAACAGCGCTGTCGATGGGCTGCGCCGTGTCGAGACACTGGTCATGCAAGCCGCGCCAAGTTGGCCGCTGACCGCGATCCGACGACAGGTAAGTCGGTCGATTGACGTGGTCGTTCACGTCGAGCGCGATACCAGCGGAGCCCGTCGTGTGGTCGAAGTCGCTGAGGTCGTCGAATCAGGCGACGAACCTTCGGTTCGACTTGTTGCGATTGGCGGCAGCGTGGTTGGCGACGTGGCGCGGGTCCGCCGATGAACGCCGCCGCGCTTGCAGCGGTGTTGGTCATGTTGCTTGGGTTCCGCCTACAGCCGACCGCCCCCTGCCGACGACCGCTGATCGCTCGCAAGGTGCCACGACGGCGGCCGCGACGATTCGCACGGTTGCGTACGTCAAGAGTCCGAGCCGTAGCTGCCTGCGACGCGGCGGCGTGGTGTGATCGGCTGGCTGGCGCGATCCGAAGCGGCTCGACGCTGACGAGCGCGATCCGCGAGGTTGCACCGCCTCCAGGCGGCGAGCAGGAGCACAGTCGACTTGTGCTCGCCTTGGATCGCGGAGCGGCGTTGCACGCAGCGTTGGCATCGTCCGCGTCGTCACCCGATATCGAGTTGGCGTTGATCGTGATCAGGGCATGCGCACTCAACGGCGGGTCATCTGCGGAGCCGATCGATCGAGCGGCGGCCACCTTGCGCGCCCGCGATGCCGACGAGGCCGACCGGCTCACGCAGAGCGCCCAAGCGCGTCTCTCGGCGATTGTGATGACGGTCCTTCCGAGCGCCTTCCTGGTTGTCCTTGCCGTCACCTCCTCGTCCGTTCGAACAATCTTGTACAGCCCGATCGGGATTGTCACTGTCACACTCGGAGGTGCGCTGAATCTGATCGGGTGGCGATGGATGCGGCATCTGATCGGCGGACCCTGGTCATGAGCCCTTCGGTTCGACAGCGGCGACACGCGCGACGACAACGCGAACTTGTCAGCCGAGCGCTCCCTAACCTGATCGACCTGGTGATTCTCGGGATCCGATCCGGTCTGTCGCCGACACAAGCGCTGACCGTCGCAGCTGAGCATGCACCGATGCCGCTTGGGTCGGCATTCGACGAGGTGCAACACCGGTTGCAGCGCGGGCAACGGGTCGCTGATGCGCTCCAGGCACTTCCCGAGCTACTCGGTCCTGCTGCGGCATCGTTCGCGGATTCACTGGCGACCGCAGATCGCTACGGATTGCCGCTCGAGCCCGTCCTCGACCGTTTGGCGGTCGACGTGCGCAACGATCGCCGTCGGCTCGCCGAGCGCCATGCCCGCACCTTGCCGGTCCGATTGTCATTTCCGCTCGTGGTGTGCACATTGCCGTCGTTCGTGCTGCTTGCGATCGTCCCCGCCGTATTGGGGGCCCTCTCGACGCTTCGGGGAACCGCCCCGTGATGCGTCCCACTGAACTGAATCTGACCGAACTCGTTCTGAATGGAGACAGACATGCACAACATCATCCGAATCATCGCGACGCGGCCCGAGTGGCGCAGCGATCGCGGTCAAGCCACGACCGAATACGCCCTCGTGCTGCTCGCCGCCGCACTCGTTGGCCTGCTCGTGATCGGCTGGGCAACCTCCGGCGGTGGAGCGGCAGCGATTGGCAATCTCTTCAACCGCGTGATCAACTCAGTGGTCGACCGAGTGTGAATCACGGCTCAAATCAATCGGTGAACCGGCGCGATCGCGGTCAGGCTGCGGTTGAGTTCGCGATCGCGCTACCGATTGTGGTGATCCTCGTGCTCGGCATCGTGCAGGTGGTTGTCGTCGCCCGCGACCAGATTGCTGTCGAACTCGCCGCTCGGGAAGCTGCCCGAGCAGCGGCGGTCGCAGCATCACCGTCGGCTGCCGCTAGTCGAGCAGCGAACGAGGCGATCTCGTTGCGCCCGATCGCTGTGGCCGTCGCCACTTCCAGCAGAAAGGTCACCGTCACGGTGAGTTACCACAGTGATACCGACGTACCCCTGATCGGCCCATTGATCGCCGGCATCGACTTGAACGCGACCGTCACGATGCAACGCGAACCACCGTGACGTCACCATTTGGGCGGTTACCCTGCGGCGGGATGGATCTCACGATTACGACGACTCGGGTTGGTCGGGAGATTGTTCTATCGTTGAGCGGTATCGCCGATTTGTCAACGATCCCGGCGTTGCAGGACCGGATCAAACGGTCGGTCTCCGATCATCCCGGCAACACACTCGTGATTGACGTCGACGGACTGTTGGCACTTGACGACACAGCGCTCGGATTGTTCCTCGGGGCCGCCGCAACGGCACGGCAGGCCGGAGGCGAGTTGGTGATCGTGTGCACGAACGATCGGCTGCGTCGTCGACTGGCGATGACGAGACTCGACCAACTCGTCACGGTCCGGTCAGCGATCACCGCCGATATTCAGGTGCACGATGTTCTGGTGCACGAGAAGATCTTCCACATCGCGCTCCCCGATGACTGGGCCGCCGCACAAACAGTCGGCGAATACCGAATCAGCACCCGGCGCGTCACGCTCGAGCAGGAGGGTTTCATCCACTGCTCGCGACGGCATCAGTTACTCGACGTAGCCAACCGGTTCTATGCCGATGTCGACTATGTCGTTCTGTTACACCTCGACCAAACGCGGATCGTTGGCGCGGTGAAACTCGAACCACCCGCGCCCGGAATGACGGAACTGTTCCCTCATATCTATGGAGCGATTCCCACTCGCGCCGTGACACAGACGACTCGATGGGAACGCCGCGACGATGGTTGGGAACTGCCAGCCAACCTGTGAGTTACTCGGCGTAGTACTGGATCTTCGGGTCGTAGTCGGCGGCCGACTCTTCCCACTGTGCCAACTCGGCCCGTCCGACGACGTGCCAATGCACCTCATCGGGTCCGTCGGCCAATCGCAACGAGCGCTGCCAGGTATACATACCTGCCAGCGGAGTCCACTGCGAGACACCCGCTGCACCGTGGATCTGGATTGCTTCGTCGACGATCTGGCAGGTCCGAATCGGCACCATCGCCTTGACCGCACTGACCCATACTCGTGCTTCCGCGTTGCCCAGTTCGTCCATCGCCTTGGCGGCCGTGAGCACCATTCGACGCATTGCCTCGATTTCGATCCGGGCCTTGGCGATCGTCTCGACGTTCCTGCCGAGATTCGAAATCCGCTTGCCGAACGCCTCGCGGTTGAGACCTCGCTTGGCCATCAGTTCGAGCGCCTTATCGGCGGCCCCAACGGATCGCATGCAGTGGTGGATCCGGCCTGGTCCGAGCCGAACCTGCGAGATCTCGAAGCCGCGCCCTTCGCCAAGCAACATGTTGGTATCGGGCACGCGCACGTCGGTGAATCGCAGGTGCATGTGGCCGTGTGGGGCGTGATCCTCACCGAATACGTGCATCGGGCCGACGATCTCGACGCCAGGGTGATCCATTGGAACCAGGATCTGCGACTGACGCTTGTGCGGCGGGCCGTCTGGGCTGGTCTGGACCATCACGATCAGCACTTTGCATCGCGGGTCACCGGCACCGGAGATGTAGAACTTCTCGCCGTTGATCACCCATTCATTGCCATCTTTGACGGCTCGACAGGCAACATTTTTGGCGTCGGATGAAGGCGTATCGGGCTCAGTCATGGCGTACGCCGAGCGGATTTCACCAGCCAGCAGAGGTTTCAGCCAGCGTTCCTTCTGTTCAGGTGTGCCGACCCGTTCGAGGACCTCCATATTTCCGGTGTCAGGTGCCGAACAGTTCAGGCATTCCGCGGCGATCGGGTTCTTGCCCAGTTCCATGGCGATATAGGCGTAGTCGAGATTCGAGAGCCCCTCACCGGTGCCGGCGTCCGGGAGGAAGAAGTTCCACAGCCCTTGCTGCTTGGCCTTCTGCTTGATGCCGTCGAGCAACTCGAGCTGCCCTTCGCCGTGCCCCCAACGTTCGGACCGTCCCTCGCCGAGGCGATCGAACTGTTCGGTCTTCGGCTCGACCTCCTCGGCGATGAAACGCTTGACCGCCTCGTAGAGCGGCCGGGCCTTCTCGGACATCCGGAGATCGAACATATCGACGGTTGTTTCAAGCGCAGCCATACAACCGAACTTAGTAACGGACTCCCGTTATCGTCGCATCCGGTCAGTCGGTCGGACGCGCCTTGCGGCGGCGATCATCGAGCCGTTCGAAGCGACGCTGCTCCTCCTCGAGCGCCGCCTCCTCGGCGACGAGTCGGCCCAGGCTGGCAACGCGCGCTGCATCAAGACGACCGTCGGCGATCGCCAACTGCACAGCGCAACCGGGCTCGGTCTCATGTTTACAATCACGAAATCGACAGTCGTCCATCAGGTTGAACACATCCTGAAATGCCAGCTCGATTCCCTTTCCGGATAGCCACAGGCTGACCGCCCGCACCCCAGGCGTGTCGATCAACCAACCCTCTCCGGGGAGCTGGAGCAACTGAGCGGCAACGGTCGTGTGGCGGCCTCGGTCGTCGTGCTGGCGAACAGCAGCGGTGTCCATCACCGTGCCACCCAAGAGGGCGTTGACGAGAGTCGACTTGCCAACCCCTGATGCACCGAGGAAGGCCAGCGTGCGATTGCCGATGGCGAACTCACGGATCGCTTCGATGCCGACACCGGTGATTCCGCTCGCCAGCAAAACCGGTACACCGAGCGCGACCTGCGACAGTTCAGCCCGGGCCGGTTCAGGATCATCGACTGTGTCGACCTTGGTGACGAGCACCACGGGCACGGCACCGGAGTCGAAGGCGAGTACGAGTTCGCGTTCCAGCCGTCGCTGGTTGGGCGGCGAGCCAAGCGAGTGCACGAGGAACACGACGTCGATGTTGGCCGCCAACGCATCAGCCTCGAACCGATCGCCTTCGAACGAGGCGCGCCTGACGAACGCCGACTTGCGCTCGATTACCTGATCGACGCGTTCTCCGTCATCAGAAGGCACGATCCAGTCACCAATCGCCACGCGCTCGAAAAGATTGCGAATTCGGTAGGGCTCGGCATCGGTCGCCGAGCGCATCACCGTGCTCCAACCACGGTCGATCCGCGAGACCCGGCCCGGTCGACCGGGCGCGCCAACCGACTGCCACGACGCCTCCAGTACGTCGTTCCATCCGAGCGCTCGATCGGGCACCATCACCCTGGACGGTACAGGGGCGTGACAAACGACACGTCGCCGATTGCCCTTATGTCTCGCTGAGCAGATCGCATGGCGACATAGCATCGCTCTCATGCTTGCCCGTCTTGCTCGTTGGTGCGTCCGTCGGAAGTGGCTCGTGGTGTTCGCGATCTGGCTGCCCATGCTCGTCCTGGTAAACGTGATTGCCAGCAGCGCAGGGCCGGCGTTCACGACGGACTTCAAGTTCCCCGATTCGGAATCGGCTGAGGTGTTCGAGTTGCTCGAGCCGATCAGTCAGGAGCGGGCCGGGTTCAACGGACAGGTCGTGATCAAGGCCGATCAGGGCGTCACCGACCCAGCCGTTCAGACCGGTGTCGAGGGTCTCCTCATCGAGATCGACGAACTCGATGGCGTCGAGGTGATCAGCCCTTATGTGGCACCAGGGCAGGTCAACGAGAACGGCACGATCGGTTTCGCACAGCTCAACATCACCGACCGCGGCCAGGAGGAGTTCCTCGAGTTCGCCAAGCAAGTCCAGGCCCTGGATGACGATCTCGTGGAGGGCAGCGGCGCGATTCCCGGACTGACCTTGGAATACGGCGGTGAGATTTTCGCGGAGTTCGAACTGCCTGCATCCGATGTGCTGGGATTGATCGCGGCCGTCATCATCCTGATTCTCGCTTTCGGTTCGGTATTGGCGATGGGTCTCCCGATCGTCACCGCACTGTTCGGACTCGGTATTGGTACGGCGATCGTGACTCTCGGGTCGCACCTGTACTCGATGCCCGATTTCACGACGCAGATGGTCGCCATGATCGGACTCGGCGTCGGCATCGACTACGCCCTCTTCATTGTGACCCGATACCGCGAAGGACTCAACGCCGGAATGAGTGTCGAGCACGCCATCGTCGAAGCGGTGGATACGAGCGGACGGGCCGTGCTGTTCGCCGGGATGACCGTACTGATCTCCCTGTTCGGTCTGTTCCTGATGGGGCTGGCGTTCATGAACGGGCTGGCGATCGGTGCAATCTCTGGCGTCTTGTTGATGATGGTCGCATCGGTCACGTTGCTTCCCTCACTGCTGGCGATCTTCGGTCACAGAATCGAAGAAACAACTCGCGCTGCGCTCGCCGCGGTTGCAATCGCGATCGTCGGAGCCGTCGTTGCCGTGATCACCGAGAGTCTGCCGACCTTCCTCGGAGCGCTGGCACTGGCGATTGTCGTGTATGCGAGCAGTTTCTTCGTCAAGCCATTCCACAAGAGGATCAAGCACCGTGCGCCGAAGCCGGTCGATCAGACCTTCTGGTATCGCTGGAGCCGGTTCGTGCAGCGACGACCGTGGCCGATCTTTGCGCTGACGGCTGGGATCTTGGTCCTCCTGACGATTCCCCTGTTCTCGATCCGGCTCGGGTTCAGCGATACCGGCAACCTGCCGGAACGTCAAACCGCCCGACGCGCGTATGACCTGTTGGCCGACGGCTTCGGTGAGGGCATCGGCGCACCAATGGTCATCACGGTCGAGGGTGCGACAGCCAGTGATCCGGCAGCGCTGGATGCGTTCGCGGCGACGCTTTCCGCGACTGAGGGTGTCCAGTTTGTCGCGCCGCCGACACCGTTGACTCCTGACCTGGCGCTCGTCACGGCGTATCCGGTCGGCTCGCCGCAGGAGCCGGAGTTCAACGACCTCGTCCGACTGCTACGCGACGATGTGATTCCGGCGTCCGGAGTCGATGCCAAGGTCGGCGGATTCCAAGTTGGGGGAATCGACTTTGCCGAGTACGTAGGAGGCCGGTTGCCGATCCTGATCGGTGCCGTCCTGATCCTGTCGTTCCTCCTGTTGATGGCCGTCTTCCGGTCCGTTTTGGTCCCGCTCAAGGCCGTGATCCTCAACCTGCTGTCGATTGGTGCCGCCTACGGCGCGCTCGTCGCCATCTTCCAGTGGGGTTGGGGTATGCGATTGATCGGTGTCGACAAGGCGGGTCCGATCGAAGCCTGGGCACCGATGATGCTGTTTGCGATCGTGTTCGGTTTGTCGATGGACTACGAGGTGTTTCTGCTGTCACGGATCAAGGAGCATTACGACCGCACCGGCAACAACGAGCTCGCTGTTGCCGACGGTCTTGCCGCCACCGCCCGAGTGATTACGGCCGCCGCGATCATCATGGTCTGCGTGTTCTTGTCGTTCGTGTTGGGTGACGATCGCAACCTGAAACTGTTCGGCATGGGTCTTGCGTTGGCGGTCTTCATCGACGCCACGATCGTGCGAATGCTGCTCGTGCCGGCCACGATGGAGCTGCTCGGTGATCGCAACTGGTGGATTCCAAAGTGGCTCGACAGGATCCTCCCGAACATCGAAATCGAAGGCAAGCACCTCGACGTTCCCGTCCTTCCAACGCCAACGGCCGGCGACTGATTTAGACCTTTTGGCATTCGCGGCTTGACAAACACCCTGGTCATCGCCTAGCCACTGAACCCAATGGCTAAACCACTCGTCATCGTGGAATCTCCCGCGAAGGCAAAAACGATCTCGAAATTCCTCGGTGGTGCATTCGATGTGCGCGCCTCGGTGGGCCACGTCGCCGACCTTCCGAGCAAGGGTTTGAACATCGATGTCGACAACGGGTTCAAGCCCACGTACGAGCTGACCGAGCGTGGCAAGCAAGTCATCAAAGACCTCAAAGTGGCGCTCAAAGATGCTTCCGAGTTGTACCTGGCAACCGACGAAGACCGCGAGGGGGAGGCGATTTCGTGGCATCTGCTCGAATATCTGAAGCCCAAGGTGCCCGTCAAGCGAATGGTCTTTCACGAGATCACCCAGTCGGCGATCGATCACGCCGTCGATAACCCACGCAGTATCGACTATGGCCTCGTTGACGCCGCAGAGACACGCCGGATACTCGACCGGCTGTATGGATATGAGGTCTCGCCTGTGCTGTGGCGGCGAGTCAATCGCGGTCTCTCCGCTGGTCGTGTCCAAAGCCCTTCAATCCGGTTGATCGTCGAGCGCGAGCGCGAACGAATCGCCTTCGTGACCGCCGGTTACTGGGACATCGAACTCGAGACGGCAACGTCGCCTCCATTCACGGCGACGCTTGTCGCACTCGACGGCACGAAGGTGGCGACAGGCAAAGACTTCGACTCGAATGGTGCGGTCAGCGCCAAGGCGATCGCCGTCAGCGAAACTCGGGCGAGGGCACTCAGCGATGGGTTGCAGGCTTCCACCTTCGCGGTTCGTAGCGTCGAGGAAAAACCTTACCGGTCCTCTCCCAAGCCCCCGTTCATGACCTCGACGCTTCAGCAGGAGGGTGGCCGCAAACTGCGAATGTCGTCATCGCAGGTCATGCGTGTCGCCCAGGGCCTGTACGAACGGGGTTTCATCACCTACATGCGTACTGACAATGTCGCACTCGGCGACGAAGCGTTGGCGGCGACGCGGGCGGCGATCACTAAGGAACACGGCGCCCGATATCTATCCCCAGCGCCGAAGCACTACTCGTCGAAATCGAAGAACGCTCAGGAGGCTCACGAGGCGATCCGTCCGACGACTCCATTCCGATCGCCAACCCAGGTCGCCGGCGAACTCAACAGCCAGGATCTGGCTATGTACCGCCTGATTTGGCAACGCACACTGGCGTCGCAAATGGCCGACGCGGTCGGCACCACAGTCAGCGTGAGGCTCGGCGCCACATCTGCCCACGAGGCCACTGACTGCGAGTTCAACGCCTCGGGAACCACGATCACGTTCCCTGGCTATCGCGCCGTCTATGTAGCTGCCGACGACGAGGGTGACGGAACGTCCGAAGCGTTGCTTCCCTCGCTCGCCCAGGGCGAGATCGTGCCGGTGTCGGCGTTGACACCCAACGGCCACACCACGACACCACCAGCGCGTTACACCGAGGCATCACTCGTCAAGCGGTTGGAGGAACTCGAAATCGGCCGACCGTCAACTTGGGCGTCGATCATCCAGACGATCCAAGATCGCGGATACGTGTGGAAGAAAGGTCAGGCGCTGGTTCCCTCGTGGACTGCGTTCGCAGTCGTCGGCCTGCTCGAGCAGCACTTCGGCGATCTTGTCGACTACGCCACAACAGCCAGGATCGAAGAGGACCTTGACGAAATCGCCGCTGGTCGGCATCAAAAAGATCAATGGCTGCACCGCTTCTACTTCGGCGACGAGACCAGTCTTCCTGGCCTCAAGCGGCTCGTCGACGAGAACCTCGACCTGATCGACGCGGCGGCGATCAACACGTTCCCGCTCGGAGTCGACGCCGATGGTGAACTGATCGTCGTCAAACCCGGAAAGTACGGTCCGTACGTCAAACGTGGCGACGACACGGCCAGCGTTCCCGACGATTTGTGCCCTGACGAGCTGACTGTGGCGAAAGCGCTCGAACTCCTCGCGCTCCCCAAGAGCGACGAGCCGATCGGCGAGCTCGACGGCTACCCGGTGTTCGCCAAGAGCGGACGCTATGGCCCATACGTGCAGTGGGGCGCGCCCGACAACCTGCCACCAGGACTCGACAAGCCGAAGATGGCAAGCCTGTTCCAGACGATGACGTTGGAGCGAATCACTGTCGATGACGCCGAGAAGTTGCTGCAGTTACCGCGCACGCTCGGTGTCGACCCGACCGACGGGAAAGAGGTCAGCGCCAACAACGGTCGCTACGGCCCATTCATCGTCAAAGACAAGGACTTCCGCAACATCGACAATGAGGATCAGTTGCTCACGATCACGCTCGACGACGCGGTCAGGATCTTCGCGCTGCCGAAAGTGTTCAAACGCGGCGGAGCCAAGAACATGGCAGCCAAAGGACCGCTGCGCGAGTTCGGCAACGATCCCGTCAGCGGTAGGGCGGTGACCGCCAAGGACGGCAAATTCGGGGTCTACGTCACCGACGGCGAAACCAACGCATCAATCGGCAAAGGTGACCGAATCGAAGAGATCGCCCCCGAGCGAGCATTCGAGTTGCTCGCCATCCGCCGCGAAGCCGTGATCGCCAAAGGCGGCCCGGCAGCCAAGGTCGCCAAAGCAACCAAGAAATCCGCCGCAAAGAAGGCTCCCGCCAAGCGGGCCGCCCCCAAGAAGCGGACCTGACAACTGCACGTTGCGTGACATCAGGCTTCTTCGACGACGAAGGCGGTGACCATGCCGAACATGCCGTTGTCGCCTTCTGCGTGGGTGAGAATGTGACAGTGCCAGGCCCACACACCGGCGTCGACCATCTTATAGAGCACGGTGTAGCGCTCGCCTGGCGCAATGTTGAACGTGTCGCCAGGGATCGGCTGCAGCAGTTCCTTGCCGTCCTTAGCGATGATCCAACCAAGTGGCTGATGAAGGTGCATCGGGTGCGCCATCAGCCCCTCGTTGAAGTAGTGCACCAACACCGTGTCGCCGACCTTGGCGGTATACGGCTGGGTCGCCGGGAAACTCTTGCCGTTTAGTGACAACCCGATCACCCCGGCGTCGTTGAGCACCATGTTGATCCCTTGATCGGGCTCGGCGGCGAAACCCATCTCGATCAGTTCGGGCGGCGTCTGCATCTGGCCCACCGTGAACGCCCCGAACAGGCCGTCGAGCACCTGATTGGCACCGTTGTGCGAGTGGTAGATCCCGACCGCCGGTTCGAGCGCCACGAACTCGTACAGGAACTCCTCGCCGGGCATCACTGCTGGCTGCGTGAACGGCGGGACGCCGTCCATTGCGTTGGGAACGCGGATGCCGTGCCAATGAATCACGGTGCCAGCCGGCAATTCGTTCTTGAGTAGCACCTGCACCTTGTCACCGACCTCAACATGAATCTCAGGGGCGGGTACGGTCCCGTTGTAGGTGTAGGCCTGGACAATCTTGCCCGGCTCGACCTCCCAGTCGGTGATCGCCGCCGTCACGACGAAACGCTTCGTGCCATCGGCCAGAATCTCTGGTGCCAGCAACCCTCCACCGAACGCACTCTTCGGTTCTGTCAAGAATCGCATCGCCCGATCGTCCATCGCGGTTTGCATCTCTTCGGCCGAGTTGTAGCCATGCAGGTGATCGGTGCCCGCCATCGGCATCCCGTCAGCCACATCGACGGATGCGGCGGACGACCCGGACGTGCCAGATCCCACGACGAGCGCGCCGTGCATGCCCGCCTCGTTGTGACCCGCGATCTCACACATCATCGGATACTCACCGGCGGCCAGATCTCCGAGTTCCAGATCGAACGATTCACCAGGTTGCACGTCTGGCGACTTCTCCCCGGCGACCGACAGGTTGTGCACGAGAGAATCACCGTTGTGAACTCGGATCGTCACCTCACCCTCCGACGCAACCAGGCTGTCCGGCACGAGCTTCATCGTGCTGAGTTCGAGTTCGAGCAACTGTGGAGCGCCACCGCCCGCACCGACCGCCAGCTCCGTCCCACCCGTGCGACCGAGCGCGAAGAATCCGAGGAACAGCGCTGCCACAGCGAGCGCGACGGACATCCAGTTCAGAAATGATCGATCGTCTGACGTCATCCCTCGAGTCTGTGGGACTTGTCATCGGTCACGTAGGGCCTGAGGCAACGTCAGGGTGGGCCGAAAGTCCTTCCGCCATGCTCCGTGCGAGCGTCAGTAAGGGGCGGACCAACGAAGCACCGCACCACTACCGACGTCGCGGTGGGTTAGCGTGCATTCACCTCCGAACGTGGCGGCCCGCGCCTGCATGTTGAGAAGCCCATTTCCACCACGCATCGCCGCCTCGACCGACGGGCCGACACCGTTGTCGGTCACGGTCATCACGACCATCTCCCCTTGGACTCGAATCACGACGTGTGCTTGCGAGGCGTTGGCGTGACGGGCGACGTTGCCGAGCGCCTCTCGCATCGAGGCGATCATTTCAGTGCGCACTTCGTCAGTCAGCGCCGACTCAACCGGCCCTTCCAACCGCAACACCGGAGTGAACCGGAGGACGCGACTTGCCTGGGCGACGACATCGGCGAGTTCCTGTCCGAGCGACCCTGCATGCCCGGCGGTGCCCAACGTGAACACGATCGTGCGAACCTCTGAAATGATCCGATCGATATCGTCGACGACAGCCTCGAGTTTGGCGCCGGTGATGGAGTCTGCGCTGGCGGCGATCGCCTGTGCCGTGAGGCCCATCCCGTAGAGGTGTTGCAGTACGACGTCGTGCAAATCGCGTCCGATTCGCTCACGCTCGGCGACCAGTGAAAGTTGCTCATGTGCGGCGTTGAGACGTTGCCCGGCTTCGAGCCGTTCGTTGATGTCACGCACGGCTGCGATCACGTATTGGTCGCCGTGCTCGAACGGACTCAACGATATTTCGACGGGGACCGTGATGCCGTCTGTCCGCTTCAGCGTCAACTGAAGACCGGCACCCATCGGACGCTGCGTAGGTGTCACCGAGTATCCCTCGCGCAGCGCAGCGTGCCGACTTCGTACGGCATCCGGCACCAGGTCATCCACCTGTGTGCCGACCAGGTCGTCGGACGCCGCCAGCTCATGCATCGAGTGGTTGGCGTAGATGATGACACCGTGACGATCGACGATCACCACACCGTCAGGTGCAAGCTCGACCGCCTGGACGAGCAGCGGTGTGTCAGGCTTCGACGTCACGTTGCCACCGTACAGATCGAGCCACCCTGATCACGCAAGTGACCAAGGTCCCTTGTGATCGTGCAGTTCTCGTGATCGACTTGGTGTTGTGGCGACGATTAGCGTGTTCCTGTTGGATGATCACGAGGTTGTCCGTCAGGGCGTGCGGGCGCTGCTCGAGGCGTCCGGGGAAATCACAGTCGTGGGCGAGGCGTCGACAGCGGCTGAGGCGCTGGCCCGGATACCTGCTTGCCGACCAGATGTGGCGATCCTCGACGTGCGGGTTCCGGATGGCAACGGAATCGAAGTGTGTCGGGAGGTTCGAAGCCAACTCGGCACCAAGTGCCTGATGCTGACGTCCTACAGTGACGACGAAGCACTGTTCGAGGCGATCATGGCGGGCGCTTCCGGCTATGTCTTGAAGCAGATCCGAGGCAACGAGTTACTGAGTGCGGTCAAACGCGTCGCTGCCGGCGAATCGTTGCTCGACCCGGCAATCACTGGGCGAGTGCTCGAACGTCTGCGTTCCCCTTCCGCCGAGGACGAGCGGCTGTCGCGTCTCACACCACAGGAGCGGCGGATCTTGTCGCTGATAGCCGACGGCATGACCAATCGCCAGATTGCCAACGAGTTACATCTCGCCGAGAAGACGATCAAGAACTACGTGTCGAACATGCTCACAAAACTCGGCATGGAACGTCGCACCGAAGCCGCCGTGTTCGCCACCAAACTCGAACTCACCGGCCACCCCATCACTCCCGAATAGTCCAACCGGTCGGTCAGCCGCTGCACGTTGCGTCAGATACAACTCGCGCTCGTTAGCGTGCGGGCCGATGGGCACCGCGTTCTATATCGCATTCGAGGGAGCCGAGGGGTGCGGGAAAAGTACCCAAGCTCGCCGTCTGGGTGAAGCACTCGACGCGGTGATTACTCGTGAGACCGGCGGTACGGCGATCGGAAAGCGGCTGCGCGAGATCCTGCACGACACGTCGGTTACCGACCTGAACGATCACGCCGAGACCTTGATCGTCGCAGCTGATCGGGCGCAACATCTGGCTGAGATCGTGAGGCCCGCCCTGGCGTCCGGACGACACGTGGTCAGTGATCGATCTGTCTACTCGACCCTGGCCTACCAGGGGTACGGTCGTGGTTTACCGATCGACGAGGTGCGACGAATCAACGAGTGGGCGATCGGCGACACATGGCCAGATCTTGTGGTGCTGCTCACGGTGCCGGATCAGGTGACGACTGAACGAATGCGCAAACGTGAACTCGATCGCTTCGAGCAAGCCGGCGACGATTTCCATCGTCGAGTCGACACCGGGTTTGCCGACATGGCGGCGGCAGATCCGCAACGTTGGATGGTCGTCGATGCCTCGGGCCCGCGGGACGCAGTCGCTCAACTGATCCGCTCCAGCGTGCGGCAACGGCTCGGGGTGTAACTCGATGACCGCTTCAGTGTGGGACGACGTCGTCGGTCAAGAGGTTGCAGTCGGACACCTTGTGCGCGCCGTCGCCGCGCCGGTTCACGCCTACCTGTTCGTCGGCCCTGCAGGTTCGACCAAACGGCAGGCCGCCCGCGCCTTCGCCGCACTACTGATCGGCGGTATCGACGACCCAGCTTCCCGCGATGCCGATCTTGCGTTGCGTGGCGAACACCCTGACGTGAAGGAGGTCGTGCGAGCGGGTGCGTCGATCACGTTCGATCAGGCCCGTGACATCGTGCGAACCGCATCGCTCGCCCCGTCCGAAAGCGACCGCAAGGTCATGATCCTCGACGAGTTCCACCTACTTCGGCCAGAGGGTGCGGCACTGCTGTTGAAGACGATCGAGGAACCTCCACCGTCGACAATCTTTGTGATCCTCGCTGACTTCGTGCCGAACGACCTGATCACGATCTCGTCGCGATGCGCCCGGATCAACTTCCGGATGATCGACGACCATCACATCATTGATCGATTGATCGACGAGGGCGTCGACCCGCTGGCGGCGACCGAGGCTGCCACATCGGCGGCGGGAAATCTCGATCGTGCTCGAGTGTTGGCCGGCGACCCTGAACTCGTCGCCCGGCGTGACGCCTTCGCCGCCGTGCCGCACCTGCTCGACGGCAACGGTGCGACCGTGATGAAGCTGGTTGATGATCTGATGGCGCGAATCGAATCCGCCGCCGCTCCACTCGCCGAACGTCACGTCGTCGAGATCGCCGAACTCGACGAACGGGTCGCCCGCTACGGCGAACGCGGCAGCGGCAAGAAGACATTGGACGAACGCCACAAGCGCGAACTTCGCCGGCATCGCACCGACGAGCTGCTGGCGGGTCTCACCACGATCGCCGGCAGTTACCGCGATGTGTTGATCGCTGGCGGCGTCACTCATCCCGAGTCATTGGCGGCCGCTGTCAGTGAAATCCACGAAGCGATGGAAGCCTTCGAACGAAACCCGAACGAGGCGTTACTGCTGCAGTCTCTACTGTGGTCACTGCCGGTCCTGTAAGTAGCTAACCCGAACACCGGTTACCGCCGTGTCGTCGAGCGCTCGGCCCCGCTAACCTTTCGTCCGCCGCCCAGGTAGCTCAGTCGGTAGAGCAACGCACTCGTAATGCGTAGGTCAGGGGTTCGACTCCCCTCCTGGGCTCCACAAAACACCAGATAGATCGATAGTTTTGGATCGAAAGCCAGTCTCGATCGAGGGGTGATCCAAGATCCATCCAAGATTTCGGTGTAGCATCCCAGATGTGAAGGGATCGATGCGGGAGCGCCGAACCGGCGTGTGGGAGTTGATCGTCCAGTTACCGCGCGACGACAGTGCGATCACCGCCCGACAGCTCAGCCGTACCGTGCATGGCACGAAACGCGAAGCCCAGCGAGCGCTGGCGGCACTCGTGACCGACGTGTCTGC
>JANPLQ010000158.1:0-21299 GCA_031422395.1 Ilumatobacteraceae bacterium
CAAACGTTTGCGTGTTCCGCCGGCCAGGTTCGCCCGCTGCTGCGTTGCGGACTCCTCACATTGGGGCAGGGCCAGTGCATCGTCGCCGCGCCTTGCATCGAACGAACCTGGCTCGACGTCTACCCACCAACGTTCACTGACGCGGCACTAGGTCACCCGATCAGAGTTCGTCGACCGGAACGACAGTCGTCGAAGTGGTGGTTGTCGTGACCGGCACCGTGGTGGTCCCTGACACCGTCGTCGTGACCGGCGTTGTCGTCGTCGGAGCTTGAGTGACGACAGGAGCAATCGTGGTCGTGGTCGTCGTGGTTGTCGTCGTGGTTGTCGTCGCGTTCGGGTCGGGCGCATCGAACGATGGCAGACGATCGCTCTTCGTCTGATCCTCCGGCTCTTTCAGGCCGTTCCACACGAAGATTCGCTCATTGACCTTCACGAGGGTCTGGAAGTACGAGGAAATGTGGAGCGGAATTCTGACGCAACCATGCGAGTCGGGATAGTTCGGTACGCCGAGCGCCCCGTGAATCGCGATGCCGTAGTTGAAATACACCGGGTCGTACATGCCCCCGAGCGGACTTGTCCGCTTGCCCGTGACCATCCGATCGATCGTGAAAATGCCGCCGGGTGTCTTGGCGAGTGCCGTGATCGCTTTCGTGATCGGTTCCGCAAGTTCGTTGCCCTGCCCGTCGGTGTCGTACGTGGCGTCCTCGAAGTAGCGTCTCGGCTCCCCGTTCTCATCCAACTGACCCGACGAGATGTGGGTCACCAACACCGGCACGTCGGCGTGGAACACGACCAGCGCCTGCTCAGGCAAGTACACCTCGGTGTGATTGGCGGTGCCATTGGTCGGTCGACGAGGCTTGACCTGGATCGGGTCTTGCATCCGATCCCACATCGCCGGCGTCACCTGACCGTTTGATTCGGCCTGCGTAACGCCCATCACCAATGTCTCGAATGCCCACACGGACTGTTTCGTCATCAATCCGAAAATGCCGTCGATCGGACCCGGGTCAAACGCAAGTTCCTTGAGTCGTCGCTGCACCCGGAGAACAGCGTCACCAGCCATTCCTTCGCTCAACGTGCGCTCGAGCGGAACCTTGACGATCGGAGCGGTTGTCGGGACGGTCTCGACCCCGTCGTACGTCGCTGTGGTGACCGGACCGGTGTTGACGAGGCCGGCGCCGCTTGAGCCAGTTGGCTCGCTCCCGGCTTTGGGATCGTCGCCACCGTTGCTGCCACTGATCACGCCAGCCACGATCACGGCCAGCAGCAAGCCACCTGCGGCACCGACGGGCAGCCAGCGCGCAGCGTTATTTTGGGAGCGGTTTCGAGTGTTCACGGGGTGGCAGCAGGGTTTACGGCGGGGTTCACGGCGGGGTGCACAAGGGTGGCTTGCACGTTACAAGCGGAACCGGCCGGCATCATCGCGGGTTGGCTCAACTGTGACGAATCTGCCAATGGAATCGGGTGAAAATCGCCGTTATCGACCGAAAAGTCAACGGACTTTTTCGATCCCTTCGAGATCGGAGCGCAATGAGAGCATCTCTTTCACGATCGTCATGATCACGCCGGGCGAACTGAGCGTCGACTCACCTCTGGTGCGCGGGAAGTAGTCGACACCCATCTGCATGATCTCGTAGCCAAGTCGGGTCGCCCGAATTACCAACTCGGCATCGATGAACGACCCCTCACTCTTGAGTTCGACATGTTCGAAGATCCGTCGACGACAGAGCTTGAAGGCGAAGTTGATGTCACGCACCTTGACCCCGAAGAGCGACTTGATCAGTCCGTTGTAGACCCAGGTGTACATCGCTCGCAGCGTGCCTTCGCCGGTTCGGTCGAACCGGTAGGCGCTGATGATGTCGACCTCGTATTCACGGAGCAGACGAACTGCTCGAGGTAACTCAGCCATGTCGAAGGGGAGGTCGGCATCGGTGTAGAGCACGAGGTCACCGGTTGCTGCAGCAAATCCGGTCTTCATCGAACCACCAAGCTTGCGGTTCCTGTCGTGATGGATCACACGAATGTGTTGGTCGGCGGCGGCTAGCCGATCGGCGATCTCACCGGTGCGATCGGTCGACTTGTCATCGACGACGATCAACTCGTAATCCTTGATGTCGCCAGACGCAATCAAGTCTTCGCAGGCGCGACCACCGAACGCCAACGCCCGCTCGATGTAGTCCTCTTCGTTCCACATCGGATAGAAGACGGAGAGTTTCTCGAATGTCTCTGTGGAACGCTTGAGGGCCGCCATCGAATCCGAGGGTAGCCGAGGGTCCGACTCGGCGGACGGCGGACGTAGAGTCATGCCTGTGTCGGACCCGCCACCCCCACCGTTCGAAGCGATCGCGGCACCAGCAATCCAGTCACCCGAAGCCGCGCCGGCGCGCCCGCCAGAGGCTGGCGAACTGACCACTGGTTGGCGAATCGCGACCGGATTCACGTGGGTCGGCGTGATCCTCGCCCTTGCCGCCGTGTGGAACGCCAGCGAGCAACTCGGACTGATGACGTGGTGGCTCGGCCCTCGCGGCCAACCGCAACCTCGGTTGGTCCAACTCAGCCCATTCGCGGTTCCTGTACTCATCGTGTTAGCCACGATCAACAACGCAAAGTGGTTGGGTTGGCTTGGATTGGCGGGGTCTGCTGCAGTAGCCACGATCGGTGTCGTCGACCTTCGGTACGTGGCGCGTCTCGGTGCGTTGGAGATCGCTGTCGGCGTCGCCGCGGCGGCCGTTTCGGTCGCCTCGTTGACCGGCACCTACCGCCGAAACGAGATCACCGGATAGGTTCGACACCCATGTCGAAGGTGTTGATGTCTTTGCCCGCAGGCGAACGGGTTGGAATTGCGTTCTCCGGCGGGCTCGATACGTCGGCGGCGGTGGCATGGATGCGCGAACGCGGCGCAATTCCGTACACGTACACGGCCGACCTCGGACAGCCGGACGAACCGGATCTCGCCGCTGTACTGGACGCTGCCAAGCTCTACGGTGCCGAACAAGCTCGTCTGATCGATTGCCGGGCGGAACTCGTTCGAGAAGGCCTGATGGCTCTCCAATGCGGCGCATTTCACATTCGCACCGCTGGAAAGACCTACTTCAACACGACGCCGCTCGGACGTGCCGTCACCGGCACGCTGCTGGTGCGAGCGATGAAGGCCGACGGTGTTGATATTTGGGGTGACGGCTCGACCTACAAGGGGAACGACATCGAGCGCTTCTACCGCTACGGCCTGATGGTCAATCCCGCGCTGCGGATCTACAAGCCCTGGCTCGATCCCGCATTCGTCGATCAACTGGGCGGGCGTACAGGAATGAGTCAGTTCCTCGAGGCGCGAGGCCTGCCGTATCGGGACTCCGTCGAGAAGGCGTATTCGACCGACGCCAACATCTGGGGAGCGACGCACGAAGCCAAGCTGCTCGAGCAACTCTCGAACGGGATCGAGATCGTGACGCCGATCATGGGTGTCGCCCATTGGGACCCGACAGTCGCGATCGACACCGAAGACGTGACGATTCGGTTCGACGAGGGATGGCCGGTCGCGATCAACGGTCACACGTTCGAGTCGCAGGTCGACCTCGTGACCGAGGCCAACGCGATCGGCGGCCGACACGGTCTCGGGATGAGCGATCAGATCGAGAACCGGATCATCGAGGCCAAGTCGCGTGGGATTTACGAGGGCCCGGCGCTGGCGTTGCTGCACGTCGCCTACGAACGGCTGCTGACGGGTATCCACAACGAGAACACGATCGAGAACTACATGACAATGGGCCGCCGGCTCGGTCGGTTGCTGTATGAGGGCCGATGGTTCGACCCACAGAGCCTGATGTTGCGCGAGCCATTGATGCGCTGGGTCGGTTCGGCTGTGACCGGCGAGGTCAAATTGAGGCTGCGACGCGGCGACGACTACTCGATCCTCGATACGACTGGCCCGAACCTCACGTACGAGCCAGACCGGTTGTCGATGGAACGCGTCGACGACGCCGCCTTCGGACCGCTCGACCGAATCGGCCAGCTCACGATGCGTAACCTCGACATCGACGACAGCCGAGCCAAACTCGCCGTCTACCGAAGCGTCGGCACGCTCGGTCCCGGAAGTGGCGGCATGCTCCAACTCGACCCGACCAGCGAGTGACCGCGCCCGCGCAGACCTCGTCAGCGGCGGCTAGGGAGCGTGGCGACGTGCATGATTTCGATCGCTGCTGCCGATTGGTCGAGCCGTGCTGCCGGCATTGACGCTCCTGTGCTGTCGGCGAGGCGAGTCATCATCTCAAAGTTGGCAGCAACGGCCGCGGCGTCGACCATGAACGCTTCGTCTGTCGCCATGACGAGAACCGTTCTGGCGGCCGCGAGTTCGTCGTCGTCTGTGCCACCAGCGG
Source organism: Ilumatobacteraceae bacterium (assembly GCA_031422395.1). GTDB lineage: Bacteria > Actinomycetota > Acidimicrobiia > Acidimicrobiales > Ilumatobacteraceae > Ilumatobacter. Next base: position 4,374 of record JANPLQ010000158.1, read on the forward strand.
CGCTTGCGAACCGAAGCAACTCATCACCGAACGGTAGACCGACTCCGTCACGCCCTCCAGCCACCAATGCCAGATCGATCGTTGCTCCGGTGCTGGTGCAGCTCCAACTGAGCATGCTGGCGTGGGCAACCGTTCAATAGAAACAATCGCGCAACTGCGACACACGTGCGGCGACGAGCTCCATCTGCGCTCGTGTCAACCCGTGGAGTCGACGAGTCCAGTCTGGATGGATCATCTGCGCGTCCGGCATGTACTGCGCATCAGCCATCCGCCACGTGTTGCGCTGCTCGCCAGGCACCGCCGTATAGGCCTGCACGACGGCGGCGACTTCGTCAGCCGGTGCGGCGACTGGTACCCAGTTCAGCGTCGGTGTCACCAGCTCGTCGGGACGCTCCGACGTCGGGCTGCCGGAGATCGGATGCGGCAGCGGTGGAACATCGACGCCGATGTTTCGGCTGAAGTGGGCAATCGCAGCGACTGTCGACACGATCGCGCATAACTCGACATACGGGAGCTCACCGATCTCGGCAGTCGCTGCCCGATAGACGTTCTCGGTCATGGTTCCGGCGTGGCGAGCGAGGCGATAGGCGAGATCGTGAGCCACGTTCGATGCCAGGTGGTCACGCCGGCCCCGATCGGTGCCTGAAACACCGACCCACGGGGGTAACGGATCGGGATCAGCAATCGCCGCCACGGCGGTCGCGGCCAGTTCGATCCGCTCGGCCCCAGTCCACCAACTGCCCGGCGAAGCGAGATGCGCCCAGGCCAGCCGATGCGCCTCGGCCAAGTCGTCACGAATCGCGAGAGTCATCCCGATTCCTGAGCGTTCTGCCGGCGAGTCCTGTTCACATCAGCCTGGACAGGATTCCGGCCAGAATTCCGGTGAGCAGGGCAACCCTGGTGGGCATCGTGTCGATCAACACGAACTCATGATCGGCGTGCGCGCCACCACCAACGGCCCCGAGTCCGTCGAGCGTCGGCACGCCGAGGGCGGCCGTGAAGTTGCCGTCGCTGCCCCCGCCGACAGCGACCCCGCTGATCGTCGGGTCAACATGCTGAGCGAGCGGGAATAAGGTCGCTGACGCTGATTCGGGCATCGGTGGTCTGCTGATCGAACCGCGCACCTCAATCACGGTGCCCTTGATCGCAGGTGTCAGCCCGTACATCAACCCTTCGATCCGTGCCTTCTCGTCGGCGTTCGTCACTCTGACGTCGATAATTACCCGCGCCTCGGCGGGTACGACGTTGTCGGCCGTGCCAACACGAGCGACGGTTGGCGTTACCGTCGTCCCGACGGACGGATCGCCGAACTCACTGATCCTCAGCACCTGATGTGCGGCCTCGACCAGCGCATTGATCCCTTTCTCGGGTTCAAGGCCGGCGTGTGCAGCGCGCCCGTGCACGATGACTTCGAACGTGCCCGTGCCTTTCCGCCCGATCTTCAGCGCCCCACCATCAAAGCTCGGCTCGAGCACGAGCACGGCACCACAGGCGAGCGCCCGCGCCTCGAGCAGTTCCCGTGAAGTGTCGGCACCGACCTCTTCGTCGGCGGTGAACAACATCTCGACGCCTGATCGATCTTCGAGGGCGACGACGGCGTGGATTGCTTGCACGATGCCGGCCTTCATGTCGAACACACCTGGCCCTGACGCCCGGCCATCAACAACCCGAAACGGGCGCTCCGCCAGCGAGCCGATCGGAAACACGGTGTCGTGATGACCGAGGATCAGCACTTTCGGCTCACCGCCGCCCGACCAATGCACATGCGGCCCATTGGCCCCCTCGACCAACTGCGCAGGGCGTCCCGTGCGTTTTCCGATCAACGCTGCCAACGTCTCACCGGAGCGGGTCAGCGCATCGACGTCACGAGACGGCGACTCGATATTGACCAATATTTCGAGATCGGCGAGCAGCGTTTGGAGTCCAGCCACCCACTCACCGTACTCGGGCGACACAATGACGCCATGCGTCGTCCCGGGGTTGCCAGTGGTGTCTGTCTCGTACTCGTGCTGGCCGGATGCTCGGGGGATGGCGATGACGTCTCACCGAACGTGACCGTTGCATCCACGACGACCGCTACAGAGCCGGTTGATGCCACGACACCAAACCCGACGACCACAACGATGACCACAACTACGACCACAACTACGACCACAACTACGTTGGGGCCGAAGCCACCGTTCGTCGTTACGCCTGGGACCGAACAGTTGACCGTCGCTGAGGCCGAACCGAATCTCACGCTCGCTGTCTACGATCAAACCGACACCGAACTCGCTCGCGGAACGACCGATGCAAAGGGTGCTCTCGTCTTTCGGCGGTTGCCGGGTGGAGCCACACTCACGGTCGGCGATGGATCGTTCGTTTCGGAAGCGATCACCACACTCGACCGCAACACCCACCCAGACCAGAGTTTCTACGACGAACAACGGTTGCCCACGGATCGGCTTGGATACATCACGACCCGCGACGGCACGACGCTGTCTGCCAGCGTGTGGCTCCCCGGACCGGTTGAGGACGGGCCATATCCGACCGTTGTCGAGTACTCCGGTTACTCGCCGAGCAACCCGGACTCCGAAGGGTTCCCCGACATCTTCATGGAGCTCGGATACGCCTACGTCGGCGTCAACATCCGCGGCACCGGCTGCAGCGGCGGCTCGTTCCGATACTTCGAGTACGCCCAAAGCCTCGATGGCTACGACGCCGTCGAGGCGATCGCCGCCCAACCCTGGGTGCTCGACAACGAGGTCGGGATGGTTGGCGTCTCGTACTCAGGGATCAGCCAGTTGTTCGTTGCTCAGACTCGGCCGCCGAATCTCGTGGCGATCACACCATTCAGCGTGCTCGACGACAGCTACCAGGCGACCCTGTATCCGGGAGGTCTGCTGAACACCGGTTTCGCCATGAGGTGGACCGAAGAGCGTGCCGCCGAGGCACGGCCGGAGGGTCAGGAATGGGCGGCGAATACGATCGCCCGCGGTGACGAGACGTGCGATGCCAATCAGGACCTTCGTCTGCAGAACCCAGATCTGTTAGCGGAGGTCCGGGCCAACCCGTTCTGGTCCGACGAGCCAGGCTCCGAAATCGCGCCGCGGCTCTTCGTCGACCAGATCACCGTTCCAACGTTCGTCGCCGGTGCGTGGCAGGACGAGCAGACCGGCGGGCATTTTCCGACGATGCTCGACAAGTTCACAGGCACCGAACATCTCTACGCGACGTTGATGAATGGACTCCACACCGAGTCGCTCGGTCCGGCTGTGTTCCCTCGGTTCGTCGAGTTCCTCGATCTGTACGTTGCCAAGCGGACGCCGTCGCTGGCTGCCGCTCGTACGGTCGCGACCCAGCTCAGCCGGGCCCTGTACGGCACGTCCGATATCGCCCTGCCCGATCAAGATCGATTCGTCGGCATGACCCATGCCGAAGCGTTGGCAGAGTTCGAGAACGACGCACCTATTCGGGTGTTGTTCGAGGAGGGCGCCGCCGACGGATTCCCGGCGCGGGCCCCGATGCCGCGCTGGCAGGCCGAATTCGAGGCTTGGCCCGTTCCGGAGGCGCGACCGACGACATGGTTTCTCGGCGTCGGCGGAGCCCTCAACGACGAGCCCCCGCGAGCAGGTGGAGAAACGGCGTACCTGGCGCTGCCAGATGCGATTCCACCCACCTTCTTTGAAGGATCATCGTCCGAGATCTGGACGGTCGGCGTCAACTACGACTGGCAGGAGGGCGGGCCTGGCACATATGCAGCTTTCGCTACAGCTCCACTGACCAGCGACACTGTCGTCGTCGGTTCAGGGTCAGTCGACTTGTGGATCACCTCGAATCTCGGCGACACCGACCTTGAAGTGACGCTCACCGAAGTACGCCCCGACGGTCAAGAGATGTACGTCCAGAGTGGTTGGCTGAGGGCATCCCAGCGGGCGCTCGACGATGGCGCGTCGACGTCGACCAGGCCGGTTCACACCCACACCGAGTCTGACGCGGCACCGTTGCGGAATGGCGCGCCCGAGCTGGTCAGGGTCGAACTGTTCCCCTTCGCTCATGCATTTCGGGCGGGATCACGGATCCGCCTGATCATCGATGCCCCAGGCGGGAACCGGGCCGTGTGGGAATTCGAGACGATTGCCGGTGGCGAGCAGGTCACGATCGCCCACACCGACCTGTCACCCTCACAACTCGTGCTGCCTGTCGTGGATGGCGTACCGGTCCCTGGCGTCTATCCCGAATGCGGGGCGCTCCGAGGTCAGCCCTGCCGCCCGTACACAGGCCCGTGACCGCTCGACACTGACCCTCATCGGCGGCGGCCGTGGAACACGGTCAGCCCTGCCGGCCATACACAGGCCCGTGACGCAGGCCCGCAGTTGGTGGAGTTGAACGCAGGTGGCGATCCCACCTGGTTCCCCGACGTGAATTGTGCTCCACTGGTCACGATGGACTACCGCGCCGAGCTCGCCGAATTCCTGCGTGCTCGCCGCGACGCGGTCATGCCCGAACACGTCGGGTTGCCGCCCGGTGTAGGTCGACGACGGACACCTGGCTTGCGACGCGAGGAGGTTGCGATGCTTGCCGGTGTGTCTATCACCTGGTACACGTGGCTCGAGCAGGGCCGCCGGATCAACGCCTCCGACGACGTGCTCTCAGCGATCGGTCGGGCACTCAAGCTCGACGAGGCGGGGATCGACCATCTCCTGGCGCTCGCCCAACCGACGACGTCGCCTGTTGCCGCCCCTCAGGAGGCACCGAGTGCCCTCGTGCGGCTGATCAACTCGATGGAGCCTGCCCCGGCGTATGTCCTCGGTCCAAGGTGGGAGTTCCTTGCGTGGAACAGCGCCCAGGCTCGCCTGTATCCGCGGATCGTTGAACTGGAAGGAATCGAACGCAACCTGTTGTGGGTGCTGTTCGCCGATCCGTTCACACGCCAACTGATCGTCGACTGGGATATCCATGCCCGCCAGACGCTTGCCGAATTCAGGGCAGCCACGACGGCACTACGTGGTGATGCCGAGTTGGCCGAGCTGATCGGCAAGCTGGCGGCCGAGAGCGACGAGTTCGCCCGGTGGTGGCCTGAACATGACGTCTCGCATTTTGAAACCCGCCTGCGGCGATTCCGACATCCGGCAGCCGGCACGCTCACATTCGAATATCAACAACTTGCCCCCGTCGAATGGCCAGGCCTGCGCGTCGCCTGCCAGCTCCCTGTCCCCGGCGACGACAGCGCCGAACGACTCGCCGTCCGCCATTACCTGGTGTGAAGTCCCGACCGGATTGGAAACCAGCTCGTCATCTGGCGTATCCCTGGCTGTCATCTTGATCGGGCACGATAACCGTATGAACCTGACGTCGATGAACCTGACATCGGAGATCCGCATCGTTGCCGCCGACCATCCGACGTTCGACCGACACATTGCGCAGTTTCTGGCCGAACTCCGCGCCGAGCGCCGATTCTTCGGACCGTCAGCATCCACAAATCCGAAACCGTTCCCGTCGCTGATCGCCGGGCTCGAAGGGCGCGGTGGGTTCCGCGTAGCAGCGGTCGAGTGTGATCGAATCCTCGGCTTGGCGCGTGTCGACGGCGCAGGCGAACTCTTGATCGCTGTGTCGGAGAATCGGAGAGGTATCGGGATCGGCACGATGCTCGGCCGGGCAGCCACCGAACGCGCCGCCGACCTGCACTACGGCCGGATCGTGCTGCGATCTACCCGCCGTAGTCGCGCAGCACGCCGCGTCGGCGAGCAACTGGGGTGTCTCGTCGTTGAGCACGCCAGAGGTCGCACCGACTTGTTCATCCCAGTCGGCCACCAGGCACAATCCGCCTGACCGTCACGTCGTAAGGAGCGGAGGCTTACGGCGACCAGGCGGAGGGGAGTTCGTTCCGCCAGGGAGGATCCGCACCCCGACGGCCGCACACGATGCCTGCCACGGCGGCGGCGGCGCGGATAGCCGGCACGAGCTGTTCGAGCGATCCAAGATCGTCAACCGAGTTGCCGGACTCCATCCACCAGCACAAGAAACCGGCACCGAACGAGTCACCGGCACCGATCGTGTCAACCACTTCGACCCGTTGCACCGGCACAGATGCATCGCCATCGGCGGTCAACACGTGGACCGCGTCGCCTCCGGCCGTAAGGAGAATCGCTCGCGGACCAAAGTCGAGCAGTGCTCGTGCCGCAGCCAGGTGCTCGACCCCCGGGGCGAGATACGCAAGGTCTTCGTCACTGACCTTCACGAGATCAGCCCCGGACAACACGCGATGCACGCAGGCCACATAGGCATCGCGATCCGCAATGACCAGAGGGCGACAGTTGACGTCGATCATCACGACGCAGTCATCAGCGGCTTCGGCGACCAGCAGTTCGACCGTGTCAGCCATCGGTTGCAGCACCAATCCGAGGCCACCTGTAAACAGCACCGTCGGCGACACCACGGGGACCTCGCTCAACGCCGGCGACGATGTTCCGTTGATGTAGAACCGGTAGTTGGCGGTTCCACGGTCGTCGAGTTCGGCGGCGGCCAGCGTGGTCGGCATCGTGACCCGTGGTACGAACTCGATCGACACCTTGTCGGCTTCGAGTTGCGCGGCCAGCATCGTTCCGAACCGGTCGTCGGAGATCGCCCCAACAAATGCCACCGGCGCGCCCAGCCGACCGCAGGCTCGCGCCGTATTGAACGGTGCCCCACCGAGCTTGGCAGTCACCGTGCCGTCCAGATCGATCACAAGGTCAACGAGCGCTTCTCCGACGACGACAATCACGGCGACATTCTCACAGACGCGAATCGGCGGATCGCAAATCTCGACCGCGTTCGCGGTCGGCATCGTCATGGGGCAGACTGGCGTTGTGACCAATACGGCCCGTGAGGCGGGACCCCAATACGAGCTGGCCGACCGATTTCGGCAGGAGCAGGGGCGAGTCTTCCTTTCCGGTTTGCAGGCAGTGGCGCGCCTACCGGTTGACCAGATCCGGCTAGACCGCCGAAACGGTCTCAACACGGCAGCGTTCATCAGCGGATATCAAGGTTCTCCAGTCGGCATGTTCTCCGAGGAAGTCGCCCGTGCCCACTCCACGGTGCCGGACCTGCCGATCGTCAACCATCCTGGCGTCAACGAGGAACTCGCCGCCACGGCGGTGATGGGGAGTCAACTGGCGGTCACGCTCGACGATTGCAGGTTCGATGGAATCCTGGGGATCTGGTACGGCAAGGGGCCAGGAATCGACCGGGCAGGCGACGCCATTCGACATGCCGTGTTTGCCAGCACCGCACCGCTCGGCGGGGTGGTGGCGGTAGTTGGCGACGATCCGGCCGCCAAGTCGTCGACCCTCCCGTCGTCGAGCGACGCCACGATGGTCGACCTGCACATGCCGTTGCTGTTTCCCGGCGATCCGCAAGAAGCACTCGACCTACCCCGACATGCTGTCGCGCTGTCACGGACGTGCGGGCTGTGGGCCGGCATCAAACTCACGACACCGGTGGCCGACGGAACCGGCACCGTCGACGTTCACCCGGACCGGGTTCAGCCCGTGATCCCGACTGTCGTTTTCGACGGCAAAGTGTTTCGGCCGAAACCGAATGGCCGATTGATCACGCCGTACACGGTCGACATGGAGCGCGAGTTCCACGAGGTTCGGCTCGAGCTTGCCCGCCAGTACGGGGCGCTCAACGCTCTCAATCGGGTAACCGTTCGAAGTGCTGACGACTGGATCGGGATTGCGGCCTGCGGGCACACGTACCACGAGGTTCGCGAGGCGCTGCAACTGCTCGGATTCGCTGACGACGACGCGTTGCGGTCCGCCGGGATCCGGCTATTCCAACTGTTGATGCCAGTTCCGCTCGACCGGCACGACGTGCGCCAGTTCGCCACAGGCCTCAGCGACGTCCTAGTGATCGAGGAGAAGAACGCCACGCTCGAAGTGCTCGTTCGCGATGCCCTCTACGACATCGCCGAGCGACCACGCGTGTGGGGCAAACGCGACGAAGAGGGCCGTGCGATCGTCCCGTTCGATGGGCTACTCGAAGCCGATCGACTGCTACCGGCGATTCGACATCATCTGTCCAAACGACTCGCTGATCGGCTCGCGCCCGAGCGCCCGGAGCTGAACAAGCATCTGATTCCGCTCTCGGTCAATCGGGCGCCCTATTTCTGCTCGGGGTGTCCACATAACACCAGTACGCGGGTCGCTCCAGGCACACTCGTCGGCGGCGGGATTGGCTGCCATTCGATGGTTGCGTTCATGGAGCCCGAACGGGTCGGCGAGTTGGTCGGACTCACGTGCATGGGCAACGAGGGCGCCCAGTGGATCGGTATGGCACCGTTCGTCGAGCGCCGGCATCTCGTCCAGAATCTCGGCGACGGCACGTTCTTCCATTCCGGCTCGTTGGCGATCAGGGCGGCAGTCGCGGCCGGCGTCAACATCACGTACAAGCTGCTCCATAACGGCACGGTCGCGATGACAGGCGGCCAAGACCCGCAAGGGGCCTCCGACGTGCCGGAGATCGCCACCATGCTGATCGCCGAAGGCGTCAAGCGGATCATCATCACCGCCGACGACCCTGACCGATTCAACGGCGTCGCGATGCCGGTCGGCGTCGATGTCTGGGACCGAAGTCGCGTCGCCGAAGCGCAGCGCGTGCTCGCTGAGGTCCCCGGGACCACCGTGATGATTCACGACCAGGCCTGTGCAGCCGAGAATCGACGATCGAGGAGCCGTGGCACGCTCGCCACACCGAAGTTTCGAGTAGTGATCAACGAACGGATCTGCGAGGGCTGCGGCGACTGCGGCGACCAGAGCAACTGTCTGTCGGTACAACCGATCGACACGCCCTACGGACGCAAGACAGCGATTCACCAGAACAGCTGTAACTTCGATTTCTCGTGCATGAAGGGTGATTGCCCCGCGTTTGCGACGGTCTCGGTCGATCCGAACGCGGGTTCGAAGAAGCCCAAGCAGGTGTCCGCACCAGAGTTGTCAACGCTGCTCGATCCGATCCCTATTGTCGATCCAGACCGATTCACAGTGCGACTGTCAGGTATCGGCGGAACCGGCGTCGTGACGGTCAGTCAGGTGATCGGCACGGCGGCGATGCTGGACGGTTTCCACGTCCGTGGCCTCGATCAGACCGGGCTCTCGCAGAAGGCTGGGCCGGTGTCAAGTGATGTCCGCATCAGCCGCGACGCGCCGGAAGCATCGAATCATGCCAATGCAGCGGGAATCGATTGTCTCATGGCGTTCGACATGTTGGCGGCAGCCAGCGACTCGCATCGGGCCGGAGCATCCGCAGGGCGAACCGTCGTGATCGGCTCGGTCGATGTGGTGCCGACCGGCGCCATGATCACGAACCCGGGGACGATGCTGTATCCCGAACGCGACGTCCTTCGCGGTCGACTCGATGGTGTGTCTCGCCCGGACGCGAATCGCTACCTCGACGCGGCGGCGATCTGTCGTGGCCTGTTTGGTGGTTCGACTGCGGCGAACATCTTGACGATGGGCGTCGCAGTTCAGGTCGGCGCAGTTCCGATCCAGCCATCGACGATTGAACGGGCGATCGAATTGAACGGGGTTGCAGTCCAACAGAACGTGACCGCTTTCCGTTTCGGTCGCGGATGGGCAATCGACCCAACAGGAGTCGAAGCTGCGGCGGGCCTGGTCGCCGCGCACATCGAGACACTCGACGAGGTGATCGACCGGCTTACCGCTGATCTGGCCGATTTTCAGAACAACGCATACTCGCGTCGGTATCTCGCAACGATCGCCAAGGTTCGCACGACCGAGTCGGCGATGTTGATCGATGCGGTGGCCCGCAATCTTCACAAGCTGATGGCCTACAAGGACGAGTACGAAGTCGCCCGACTTGCCCTGCTCGACGAATCGCAACGCCGCTATGCGGCTGTTGGAGGTGCCACCACGAAAGTCACGTATCACCTGCACCCGCCGATGATGCGGTCGATGGGGCTTCATCGAAAGCTCAAGTTCCGGCGCACAGGTACCCCGGCGTTTGTCGCGCTTCGATCGATGAAAGGCGTCCGCGGCACGATTGCCGACCCGTTCCGGTGGGCACCAGTCCGCAGGGTCGAGCGGGCAATGATCCCCGAGTACGAGCAGGCGATTGCAACGGTGCTGTCACGCCTCACACCCGAGAACCTCGGCCAAGCGATCGAGATCGCCAGCCTTCCCGATCAAGTTCGCGGCTACGAGCAGATCAAGCTGCGACGAGCGAAGGCGTATCGGGCTGAACTCGCAGCCCGCCTCGCCGCCTTCTGATCACCGGCCAGTGCTAGGCGCGGGCACGGGTTTTGCGGAGCACCGGGTCGGCAAACGCCAATGCCTTGTCGGCGACTCGCATCACACGACCAGCGGCTCCCGGTGTAGAACCGTCGACCAGATTGCCCATCACTTGGAGCGTGATATCGGCGATCCTCTGGGTGCCAACGGCGACGCGCAGGCCAGAACGGAGCAACAGAGGGTGTCCGATCACGAACGCAAATCGTCGCCCGGTTCGCAAGAACTCATCGAAACGTTCACCAACTTGCTGGTCGTACTTCGTCGGCGCGGTTGCCGGATCGGCCAGAAACAGGTCGGCGGCAAGCATGCCGGATTCGAGTCCATAGTCGATGCCTTCGCCGTTCATCGGGTTGATCAGGCCGGCGGCGTCTCCGATCGCCACCCAACCGGGGCCATGTCGCTTGACTGCGCTCATTGGGAGTCGCCAGGCCCGTGCGCGTTCAAGGTTTGGTCCGATCTGCCACGTGTCCTGCACGAGCGCGCGGTAACTGTCGAGCAGGTGATTCAGGTTGAGTTTCTTGAAGCCCTTCATCGTCGACAGCGCCCCGACGCCGATGTTGACCGTGCCGTCGCCGCACGGGAACATCCAGCCGTAGCCAGGCACCTGCATGCCGTGCGCATCGATGATCGTGAGGCATGCTTCGAGGTGACGGTCCGCATGGCGCGGGCTCTCCACATACGCACGAATCGCCAGTCCATACGGCTCGTCGGCGACCCGTACAGCACCGAGCGCGCGGGCAACTGACCCAGGCGCGCCGGTGGCGGCGATCACCAGGTCGGCGACGATCGCACCGGTTGCAGTCGAGATGCCGGCGACTCGCCCATCGTCGTCGATCATCGGTTCACCGGCCGTCTCGAATCGCACGTCGGCACCTGCGGAGATAGCTGCATCGATCAGGGCCGCGTCGAGCCTGCGGCGCGGCCATACGGCACCGTGATTCGGGAAGCGGCCACCGCTCGGCCATGGCAACTGGCGAACTTGCTTGCCGGCGATCATCCGGAGACCGTCGATGTGATGGGCACCGTCGAGCGGAATTTCGAGTTCGTTGAGGGCCGCAACGGCACGCGGCGTGAGGCCATCACCGCAGACTTTGTCGCGACCGTGAGCACCCCTTTCCACAACAACGACGCGGGCACCACCGCGGGCGGCACGGATCGCCGCCGCCGCCCCGGCAGGGCCGCCACCAATCACGGCGATGTCGAAGCGCTCACTCACGCCTCAGATTCAATCTGGCGCGGGCGGGTCCTGCTCGGCGATCCTCTGATGATGATGAATGACTTCAGCCACGATGAAACGTAGGAACTTCTCGGAGAAGACCGGGTCGAGGCCCGACTCCTCGGCGAGTGCCCGCAATCGGGCGACCTGCTCGGCTTCACGTTCCATGTCGGCAGCAGGAAGGCCGACCGACGCCTTGTAACGGCCGACATCCTGCGTGACCTTGAATCGTTCCGCCAACAAATGGATCAGCGCCGCGTCGATGTTGTCGATACTGGATCGAAACCGGGCGAGCTGTTCATCGGACATGATGGCCGCGACGATATCCTCCCCAACTCACCGTTCATGTCGCGCTCAACCCCCGTATGCCGTGTCCATCGCGACTTGAACGGGTACTTTCGGGTGCATGTCTCCTCTGTTGTTTGTCGATCACCTGTTTCCGGATCTGTATCGGGATCTGGTTGATGGGCGCGCTGAACTGTGCGGACTCGGGACCGACGATCGACTCGACGTCGCCGATGCCGTGATCGCCGGAGCGACGCGGACCTGGGATGCGGAAGCGTTCGCCCTCGCCCCGCATCTGACCGTCATATCGAGAGTGGGAGTTGGCTACGACAATGTCAATGTCTCCGATGCTGCGGCGGCGGGCGTGATCGTCTGCAACGCCCCGTTGGCACCGATGGTGTCGACCGCAGAACACACGATGGCGCTGTTGTTCGCCGTCACCAAGGTGTTGCCGCATCAGATTGATCGCGCCAAGGCCGGATTGAAGGGTGAACCGATCGGTTTGGCATTGGAACTCGACGGTTCCGTGCTCGGACTGGTCGGATTCGGACGAATCGCTTCGCGGGTTGCGGTCGCCGCCCAAGCACTCGGCATGCGTGTGGTCGCAGCCGACCCGTTCGTGACGGAATCGCCTGTTGCCGGTGTCGAGCTCGTCGCACTCGAGGCATTGCTCGGTGTGGCCGACGTGATCTCGTTACACGCCCCGGCAATGCCCGAAACGGTTCGAATGATCGATGCCGCCGCACTTGCGCGCATGAAACCAGGCACCTACCTGATCAACTGTGCTCGCGGCGTGCTGGTCGACCACGAGGCGCTGTTAGCGGCGATCGATTCTGGGCACCTCGGTGGAGCAGGGCTCGACGTCACTGATCCCGAACCACTGCCGGCGGGCCATCCCCTATTGGATCGAATCAACGTCGTCGTCACGCCGCATATCGCCTCCGCCACGGTTGCGGGTCGCCGCCGGCTCTACGAGCATTCGATCGAGAATGCGCTCGCAGTTCTCGAAGGTCGCCCCGCCAGCGTCGTTCCCTGGCCTTCGGCCTGACACAATCAGCGCTATGACATCTCTGCGCACACGATGGTCGGCTGGCGAAGAAACACTTGGGTTTTGGCTGTCGATCCCGAGCATTGTGGTGGCCGAGATCACGGCTCGCCAGCCGGTCGCCTACGTCTGCGTCGACACGCAACACGGGGCGATCGACTACCAAGCGTCGGTTGGGATGATTCAGGCGATCGATCTCGTCGGTGGCACCCCGATCGTGCGCGTTCCGTGGAACGAGCCGGGGATTATCGGCAAGACACTCGACGCCGGGGCGCATGGGATCGTGGTGCCGATGGTGAATACGCGTGAACAGGCTGAATCGGTCGTCCATTCGGCCCGCTACGCACCAGACGGATCGCGCAGTTGGGGCCCGGTGATGGCAGGCATGCGTCACGACGACAACCGAGCTTGGGCGGCGGACCACGTTGCCGTGATTCCGATGATCGAAACCGTCGAGGCGATCTCGAACCTCGACGAGATCCTGAGCGTGTCGGGGATCGATGCGATCTACGTCGGTCCTGCCGATCTGTCGATCAGTTTGGGCCTCGGCCCGTACGGCAACGACGGCAACCCGATTTTCGACGAGGCGCTCGCCACGATCGTCGCTGGGTGTCGGCGGCACGGTGTCGTTCCGGGCATCCATGCCACCGGCCCCCAGGTGCAACGCCGTCGCGACGAGGGTTTCCGGATGATCACGGTGACGAGCGACGCGTTGGCGATGCGAGCCGGCTACGCCAGCGAGTTGGCAGCAGCCAACAACACGGCGCCCTCGACCGAGAGCGCGCCCGCCAAGCTCTACTAGTGCCGTGTCAGTAGACGTTGGTGGGTAAACGCCGAGCCAGGTTCGTTCGATGCAAGGCGCGGCGACGATGCACTGGCCCTGCCCCAATGTAAGGAGTCCGCAACGCAGCAGGGGGCGAAGCTGGTCGGCGGAAACACGCAAACATGTGCTGACACGGCACTAGCCGAGCGTTCGGGCAATTGCGATGCGATCGTGGTGAGCGAGGTCTTGGCGGATTTCGATGTCTGTGAAGCCCGACGCGGCCATCAGCGCGCGCACGCCAGCACCCTGGTCGGCGCCGATCTCCAACACGAGCCAGCCACCCTCCACGAGATGCTCGTGCGCGCCGTCGATCAGGACGCGAATCCCGTCGAGACCATCGTCACCGGCGAAGAGTGCGCTCGACGGTTCCCAGTCACCGACGATCGATTCCAACTCGGGCGACCCAATCGCGACATAGGGCGGGTTGGAGACAATCACGTGGAACCGCTCTTCGGCTGGCAGCGCTTGATACCACGACCCGAGTGCGACGCGAACGTTTCGGCCTGCCCGCCCGAGCCCAGCCAGGTTGGCCGAGGCCACAGCAAGGGCATCGCTGCTGGCATCGGTGATCCAGACGGTGGTGCCCTCGATCGGTAGCTCGTAGGCGAGCGACAATCCGATCGCCCCTGAACCGGTGCCAAGGTCGGCGACGAGGCGCTTAGCTGGAAATGAATTTGCGAGCGCGATCGCTACTTCTGCGACCAACTCGGTCTCAGGGCGAGGGATCAAGACACGGCGATCGACGGCAAGATCGAGTCGCCGGAAGCCCCATCGACCCAGCACATATTGCAGCGGCTCCCCCACCCGAAGGCGAGCGACCATCGCGTCGAGGTGGCTGACCATCCGCTGCGTCACCGGTTCATCGAGCGCCGCCGTCATCTCGTCACCGTCCAACGAGACGGCGACTTCGACGAGCCAGCGTGCTTGGTGGCGCGATCCGATCGCTTCAGTCGTCTGCGACCACAGGTCGCCAACAGTCAGGCGGTCAGACATTCGTTTCGGCGAGTTGGCGGGTTCGTTCGTCCTGTAGGAGCGCGTCGATCACGAGGTCAAGATCGCCACCGAGCACGTCGGTCAACCGATACACCGTGAACCCGATGCGATGGTCGGTGACCCGGTTGTCCTTGTAGTTGTACGTTCGGATCTTCTCGCTGCGCCCGCCGCCACCGACCTGAGAACGTCGTTCGGCCGACATCTCTGCATCGCGTTCGCGCTCAGCGAGTTCGTACAGGCGGGCACGCAGCACCGTCATCGCCCTGTTGCGGTTTTGTAGCTGGCTGCGCTCGTCTTGCATCGTCACCACGAGGCCAGTCGGCAGGTGGGTGATCCGAACAGCGGAGTCTGTCGTGTTGACATGCTGTCCGCCGGCGCCGCTGGCGCGATACACGTCGACTTGCAAGTCGCGATCCTCGATGGTTACGTCGACCTCGTCGGCTTCGGGGAGCACAGCGACCGTGGCCGACGACGTGTGCACGCGGCCTTGGCTTTCGGTCACCGGGACACGTTGCACACGGTGCGGACCGCCTTCGAACTTCATCCGTTGCCACGCATCGTCACCACGGATCACGAACGTAATTTGATTGATGCCACCCAGATCGCTCGGGTCGTGCGACAGCGTTTCGACCTTCCAGCCGCGCTTGATCGCGTACGCCTCGTACATGTCGTGTAGGTCTCCGGCGAACAGGTTGGCTTCCTCACCACCCTCGGCTCCGCGAATCTCGATGATCACGGCGCGCCCCGCATTCGGGTCACGAGGGAGTAGCAGTTCTCGTACTTCAGATTCGATCCGTTCGATGTCGGCCAGTGCCCCGTCGATCTCGTCTTGGAGCTGCGGTCGTTCGGCTTCGGTCGCCGACTCGATCAACTCGCGCGCAGCTGCAACGTCGTCGCTGCGACCGCTGTAAGCGTGGTAGGCGGCGACGATTGGTTCGAGCTCTCGGTAACGACGCGACACCGTGCGCAGCAGCGTCGGGTCCGACATCGTCGCCGGGTCGGAGAGTCGCGCCTCGAGTTCACGGAACTCATCGGCGAAGGTGGCAAGACGGTCAAACACGGCCAGATGAGGCTACCGGCGACCGATCTCGAGAATCCGCTGTTCAGGCGAGGCACGACCGCATAGGTTGTCGCCATGAGCGCTCAGAACATCGTCATCATCGTCATCATCGTCTTTCTGTTGATCGCATTGGCAACATCGATCAAAACGGTCGATCAGGGCAACGTCGCTGTCACCACGGTGTTCGGCAAGTACAGGGGGATCAAGCACCCTGGTCTCAATTTTCTGATCCCCTTCTTCGAGAAGATCGCTCGCAGGATCAGCGTCCAGAACCGGGCCGTCGAATTGCAGTTTCAAGCAATCACGCAGGATCAGGCCAACGTGTACTTCACGGCCATGATGGTGTATTCGGTAATCAACGAGGGCGAAGACACGATCAAGAACGTGGCCTTCAAGTTCTTCAGCGAGAAGGATTTTCTGACGGCCCTGGTGCGCAGTGTCGAAGGTTCGACGCGCGGGTATGTCGCCACGATGAAGCAGGCTGAGATTCTTGGGCTGCGTGGTGAGATCGTCAACGAGGTCAAAGAGAATCTCGACGTCACGATCGAAACGTGGGGTTATCACCTGATCGACCTGCAGCTCAACGACATCACGTTCGATCAGGCGATCACCACCTCGATGGCGCAGGTTGTGGCCTCGAACAACTTGAAAGCTGCGGCGACCAACGAAGGCGACGCTCTGCTGATCCGACGAACCAAGGAAGCCGAGGCCGAAGGCACCGCAATCCGGATTGCAGCAGAAGCCGAGAAGACCGCCGCTCAGCTGCGCGGTCAGGGCGTTGCCCTGTTCCGCGAGGAGGTCGCCAGGGGCCTCGCCCAAGCCGCCAAGGAGATGGAGAACAACAACGTCGATTCGTCATTGATCCTGTTCTCGATGTGGACCGAATCAATCCGCCACATGGCCGAGAATGGTAGGGGCAACGTGATGTTCCTCGACGGCTCCCCCGACGGCATGCAAAAGCAAATCCAAGACCTGATGGCCCTCCAGCAACTCAACGTTCAGGCCCGCCCACCCGCCGGTCAATAGATCGGTTCGATTGAGCGCGTCGCGACCAACACCGTCAAACGTGACGTCCGACGATCCGTTCAGGCTGGGCCGACGACGATCGAGAAGGCGATGCCTTTCGTCGCTGCGACATCAGAAACCGCCGTCGCCGTCCCAGACGCACCCGCCCCAACAATGCTGTCACCCGCCGCAGCCGCAATCCGCCCAGAACCCGAGTTGACCGTCTGC